>QTVU01000149.1 GCA_003460745.1 Firmicutes bacterium AM55-24TS | reverse complement strand
TAATTGCCACTATTATAAGTACCACCCCTAAAATTTTTATTGCATATATATACCACCCCTAAAATTTTTATTGCATATATATAATTTTTTTCTTTCAACCAAGAAATAAAGGATACAACAGATTGATACAACAGGATCAGTAATAATATAAAAGCTGTTATACAACACAGTGTAAATGACCAAAAATACAAATTCATTTTTTGTCTCTCCTTAGTTACTTTCGTTCTGGATTTCACCAACTTTAGTTTCTATTTCCTTACCACAATACGGACAAGTGTCAGTTGCACTATCCGGTAAATATTTATTACAACTATCGCACTTATTGGTTAATTTTGTATTACACTGAGGGCAATAATCATAGTCATCAATTACCTTATATTCATAATGACAGGTAGGACAGTATTCAACTTTATTATTGTGGAAATACTCTATTCCAGAAAGACTTCCCAAAACTATAGCAAAAAACAAGAGATATAAGCCTAATTCCTCACCATTAATTAATAAAATTATACCGACACCTGTTCCTACGATACATAATATAAAAACAATTAAAAAAAATGTTAATTCATTCATCTTCATTTCCTCCTTAGTTAATTTTTTTACCACAATACGGACACTTATCGCCTATATGCTCCATTCCATCTAAACTACGGTGACAATATTGACATTCGGTGAGTTTATTTGTTATATGAGTAAGTTCAAAACCACAGTATGGACAATTATCAATATCTTTCATATCCTTTAGACTTTTTTCACAATTAGGGCATTTTGAGTATTGTTGTTTTTCATCTGAAGATTTTTTAGATTCTGGTATTTCTCCAACCTTTGTCTTTAGACTTTCACCGTAATACGGACAAGTGTCAGTTGCACTATCAGGTAAATATTTATTATAATTATCACACTTATTGGTTAATTTTGCATTGCATTCAGGGCAATAGTCAAATTTTTCATTCGTCTTATACTCATAATGACAATTCGGACAAAAATCCTGCTTTTGCGAAATATAGTATTTATACCCTCCATAAATTGAAAAAAATAATGTAAGTATGGATAAATAAATACACATGACTCCTGCAAATTTTTCTTCATTAGAAAAGAAAAAAATTGCTTTTTTTAAACAAAAATTTGACGCAACACTTGATGAGGAAACGGTTACTGCTCTAAAGGATAAGTTTACAACACTTATCGAACAGAACGGTGAACTTGAATCTGTTGACGAATGGGGCAAGAGAAG
>QTVU01000148.1 GCA_003460745.1 Firmicutes bacterium AM55-24TS | reverse complement strand
GTAAGTGACAACTCACACGGTTATGTATTTGAAAATCTTGCACTTAATCAGAAAATGATACAGTATTTAACTTCAGAATTATGAGTTATGACGGTAAGGTTGTAAGTGATCCATCAAATAATAATATAAGAAAAATGCACCAAAGAGCAAATGTTATGCCGAAATTTATATATGTAGGAATATGAGCAAATGAACGTACTACATGTATTGTGGAAATTATTATAATAGTGGTATATTTTGTAAAACTTTTCTGCGGCTTTGCGGATAAGGTTTGTTTGAAAAAGAATAATACGATAAAAACCTCAAATATGGCATTTGCTATTTCTATAAGGACACTCATAATTTTCATTCACCTACTAAAACTTCTTTTAAATAAAAATCTTCTGCTATTTTTTTATAACGGATGCCAATAGGAATGACCGTATGTTCTTGATTATCTAATACAAAAACACCATCGCTTCTCATAACATGTACATGGTGTAAATTAACCATGTAACTACGATGACAGCGTAGGAATCCACAATCACTTAATTCATCACACAAATCTTTCATTTGTCGGTAATATTCAAAATTTCCGTTTTTCGTATGTAAAGTGGCAACATGATTAGAAATGCTGATATAATAAATGTCTTCTAAAGAGGTTCTAAAGGCATATCCATTATATGTTCCTGATATTATTTTATGACTTTTTTTGTATTCAATAAAAACTTCTTTTATTCGTCGGATAATGAGCTTTTCTGGCTCAGTTTTTAAAATATAACGAAAAGGTTGATATTCATATCCTTTGATAGCATATTTATTATAGTTAGTAAAAAAAAGAAATAATACATTTTTTTGTTATTATTTCTCAAAGCTTTGACGATTTGAAAACCACTTATGTTATTGTCAAGTTCAATGTCCAAAAAAGCTATATCAAAACATATTGAAGAAGACAGTAACTCTTCTGCTGAACTAAAAGCAAATATGTTACAATTATATTGAGATAATTTTTTCTTTAAACTTTCCATCAAAACATATTGAAGAAGACAGTAACTCTTCTGCTGAACTAAAAGCAAATATGTTACAATTATATTGAGATAATTTTTTCTTTAAACTTTCCAAGAAAATAATATCAAAAACATATTGAAGAAGACAGTAACTCTTCTGCTGAACTAAAAGCAAATATGTTACAATTATATTGAGATAATTTTTTCTTTAAACTTTCCAAGAAAATAATATCATCATCACATAACACTACATTCATAATTAAATTTACCTTTCTATAAATTCTTTTGTA
>QTVU01000147.1 GCA_003460745.1 Firmicutes bacterium AM55-24TS | reverse complement strand
TATGTTTATTTGTTAAATACTATTTTACTTTATTTATATAATACCATAATTCTACGGATTTGTCAATACTTTATTGAATTTTATAGCATTAGGCACTGCTTTTTTATCTTAAAAATATTTTTCAAAGTAAATTACCGCCATTTGCTTATGAAAAGGTAGAAATCTTCATTAAAATAAGTTCATTAAAGGAGGCTGACAACATTGTGAAAAATATCATAAGTGGTCAAAATGGAGTTTTTGTCATTTTCAATAAACGCAGAAACCGCATAGGTAAGCCGTTGATGAGAGGTAATTTTGAAAATACTCGTCCAAGTATAATAAAGCGTCATTTATCTTACTTAGATTGATATTTTGAATTTTACCCCCTACAAACGGCTTACCTATGCGGTTTCTGACATTGTGCATTTTGACGAATGTGTTAATTTGACCACTTATTGACCACTTATGAATTTTCACTATGTAAGTTTACGCATTGTTCAACATTTTTGAATTCTTCTTTGAACCGTACCTTGTTGTATTAAACCATTTTTCTTTCAATTGCTTATCATTTGAATCTGCCTCTCGTTTAATCGGAGCATTTGTATTGCTTTCTATCAAACTGATTGAGCGTTGCTTTTCTATATAATCAACATAATCAACGTGAGTATATATCTGTAACGTTGTTGTTGCAGAAGCGTGTCCTAACAGCTCTTGGATCTCCTTTATAGAAACACCGGCTTTCAATCCTTGTGTAGCAAATGTATGTCGCAGACAATGTGGTGTTATATCCGAAAAGTCATCATCAGGATAATACTGACTAACGCAGGTTTTCAAATATCTGAACTTGCTGTCTATGTGTTGAGTTTCAAACGGTGTGCCACGTCTGTTTAAGTACACATATAGCAGAAAAAAAGTAAATTATCCGCAATTTCATTATATATCATAGTTAATAATAATTCAAGCAGTTAATTTACTTTTTCTGCTATTTCTACTATTATTCAAGCCATGATACTTTTTGATTTCGGATTTTTAAATATTCATCTAGTTTTGTTTTAGAAATCAACACCCTTCTCCCTATTTTGATTCGTCCTTTGAATCTGGGTTCTTGAAATATCTTATCGGCGGTGGATAAGCATACTTTCATATCATCTCGTGACGTGAAAACCACAACACTTTCTTTTTCATAACATTTCCTCCTCGTATAATATCTTTATAGATATATTTTTATATTCAAAATATCAATCGGTTTGGTAAACCTATGATATAATTGACTTGGTGTCAATCAGGTAATAGTTCTTT
>QTVU01000146.1 GCA_003460745.1 Firmicutes bacterium AM55-24TS | reverse complement strand
AAAATGAGTATAAAAATAACTATTGATGATGTAAGATCAAGATTTGATAAATTTAACTGTGAACTTGTTACTAGTATTTATTTAGGTTGGAATGGTGAATATGAATTTATATGTAACAAACATAGAGATAAGGGAGTCCAAAAGGTAAAACTTAGGAATTTAAATAGAGGTTTATGTTGCCATTATTGTTCTATGGAGCACAATGCAGAGAAAAGAAAAGTCCCTGATGATGAACTAAAAAAGATAACTGAAAATGCAGGGTTTGAATTTGTTAATTCAGAATTGATAGATGGAACTAGATATATTGGATACAGGTGTAAAAAACATTTAGATAAAGGGAAACAACTTACGTCTGTTTATACTATGAGAAACAGTAAAGGGAAATGCCCTTATTGTTTACATCGAAAAAGGACGACCGATGATTTCAAAAATGAATTATTTACTATAAATCCAAACATTGAAATTCTCGGTGAATTTACTAAAGTTGAAGACCACATCAAATGTCGTTGCAAAGTATGCGGGAATACTTGGAATGGTATATTTAGAAATTTATTAAATGGAGCATCTTGTCCTCAATGTGCCAGAGAAAATTATATTCCACCAAATAAGCATACGCAAAAGTGGTTTGATGATAAGATGAAAATGCTTCATCCCAATATCCAAGCTTTAACACCTTTTGTTTCTATGAAATCACAAATTTTGTGTAAGTGCAAAATTGACGAAAATGAATGGGCTACTAGTCCTGATTCTCTTTTAAACGGTCAATGTGGCTGCCCTATTTGTGCAAACAAATTAATGGGTTTACACCGTAGAAAATCAAATGATGAATTTATAGAACAACTAAAAAAGATAAATCCAAATATTATCCCCTTGGAAGATTATAAAACTGATCATGAGAAAATATTATGTAAATGTTCAATTCATAATTATAAGTGGTATGTTGCCCCTAACAAAATATTACGCACATATACTGGATGTCCAAAATGTGCATCTTATCACAACGAAAATATTATTTCGAATATTTTAGATAAATGGGGATATGAATATGTTATGCAAAAACGCTTTCCCGACTGTAAGGACACTAATACTTTGCCGTTTGATTTTTATATTCCCAAGTATAATATTGTTATAGAATATGATGGCGAACATCATTATATGCCTATATTCCCGTCAAAATATACTCATGGACAAAATATAAATAGACTAACATATATACAAAAACATGATAAAATTAAAAATGACTATTGTAAAAGTAAAAATATGTTTGTAAAAGTAAAAATATGT
>QTVU01000145.1 GCA_003460745.1 Firmicutes bacterium AM55-24TS | reverse complement strand
CTGCTTTTTTTTATAAGTGAGTTGTCCTATATACTCATCTACTTTATTTAATACAAATGTTTCTATCCATCACGTTTAATACTATGATTATTACACCTTTGTTCTTTACTTCGATGGTTTATATTACAAATATATCTTACATATTTTACTCCACGATTATTAAATCTTCTTGAACCTACAAACTTACCACCGCAAATACCGCATTGAATTTTCCCTGATAAAAGATATAATTCTTTGGTGTTGTTTATATAAGCATTACGTCTACTATTTAATTTTTCTTGAACTCTCTTAAATTCTTCATGAGTTACAATCTGTGGTATAGCATTTTCTACTTTTATAATTTCCTCTGCACTTTTATGCTGATGACGGCTACGCTTACCAGTAACTTCATCTCTACTTTGCGTTTTATTGAAAACAAAAGTCCCTGTATATTTTTCATTCCTCAATATCTCATATAAGCTATTCTGAGTAAACAATGCATTTTTCTTTGTCCTAAAGCCTTGTTCATTTAATGCATATATTATTGTTTTATATGAATTTCCATCAAGAAATAAAGAAAATATAAGTTTTACTGCCTGTGCTTCAAACTCATTTATCTTGTAATTTTTATTTTCATCTAAGTCATAGCCCAACGGTGGAGTTCCTCCGCAATGTTTGGCTTTCAAAGCATTCTCTGTTAAGCCTTTCATTGTTTCACGAGCTAAATTCTTTGAATAAAACTCTGCCATTGATTCAATGATACCTTCTAACATACAGCTTTCAGGAGTATCATCAAATTGTTCGGTAGTGCTAATCAGATATTTTTTGTTTTTTCTCAATTCCACACGATATGCTGCACTATCCATTCTATTTCTGGCAAACCTATCTAATTTATGTACTAAGACAAGTTGCCAATCTTTTTGCTTTTTGGAATCAGCTATCATTTGTTGAAATTGTTGTCTATCATCTCTTTTTGCACTTTGTGCCTCATCGGCATAAACTTTATCAATAATAATATTATGCTCTTGAGCCCATTTTCTTATCAATCTTATTTGTGCGTCAATAGACTCACTTCTCTGATTATCCGAAGAATATCGAGTATATATAACCGCATGAAGAACTACAACTTTCAATCTTTGTTTAATTTTTTCTAAATAGTTTTCTATCATAACACACACTCCTTTTTGAGTGTACATCTGATATATTCTATCGTCCCTACTATTGTTATACTACGCAGTATATCTCAAAACTATTGTTTTTGTCAAGAGTATAAATTAAAATTTTTATAAATCTTGTATTTCAATTAATATT
>QTVU01000144.1 GCA_003460745.1 Firmicutes bacterium AM55-24TS | reverse complement strand
CGACTGATTTTTATTTTGATATAAACTTATCTACTTGGAATTTAACACAAGTAACAGAGTTTAAAGGCAATTCACATGAGAGAATTACTAAGGAGGTATATAAGAAATGATTATTAACAAATTATTATCCGGTTTAATTGCTATTACTTTATCATTTTCTTTAACAGGCTGTGGTAATGATGCACAAGAGAATAAGACCGATAACATAATTGAAACTACACCACTTGTTACAGTTGAATCAACCATAGTACCGACACCGATAGTTAATCAATTAACAGAACAAGTTAATACTGTTTTTGATATTAGTTCTATTCCACCATATTCCGGTACACCTTATGTGGATGTAAATAATAATATCCCCTATTTTACATCATCTGATTTAACAACTACTGCTTTTGAAAATTATAGTTCACTTGACAATTTAGGTCGTTGTGGGGTTGCATATGCTAACATATGTAAAGAAATTATGCCAACTGAAGAACGAGGTAAAATCGGTCAAGTAAAACCTACGGGATGGCATACTGTAAAATATGATAATGTTGACGGTAAATATTTATATAATAGGTGTCATCTAATTGGGTATCAATTATCCGGTGAAAATGCGAACGAAAAGAATCTAATAACAGGTACTCGTTATATGAATGTTGATGGTATGCTGCCTTTTGAAAATATGGTTGCTGACTATGTTAAAGAAACAAACAACCACGTTTTATATAGAGTGACTCCAATTTTTGAAGGTTCTAATTTGTTAGCAAACGGAGTCCTGATGGAAGCTAAATCAGTTGAAGATAATGGTGACGGAATATTATTCAATGTATTTTGTTATAATGTTCAACCGAGTATAACTATTGACTATGCTACCGGTGATAGTTCAGAAAGTCAAGCCATAAACGAATCGAAAAATGATTCAGAATCAGTTCCTGTAGTTAATTCATCAACTGATAGCAATGGAACTACAGATATTTCAAATAATGTACAAACATACGTGTTGAATACTAACACAAAGAAATTCCACTATCCAACCTGTAGTTCTGTAAGTCGTATGTCTGAAAAAAATAAACAGACAGTATCCGAAAACAGAAATGATATTATTTCACAAGGATATTCTCCATGTGGAAATTGCAATCCGTAAAAATAGTCTTGACAAAACATCAAATTTGTGGTATAATATATATAGTTAAAGAGATAAAATACTAAATATAGATGTGGAATATAAAAATTCTGCATCTATAGTGGAATATAAAAATTCTGCATCTATATTTTTTTATATTCAATATATTTACTTGGAGGGTTAAACCA
>QTVU01000143.1 GCA_003460745.1 Firmicutes bacterium AM55-24TS | reverse complement strand
ATCTTATATAGATAATAAGATATTTTTTAGGATTATAAAAATATTATATGCGAGAGGAGTAAATATGAAAATTATAGACAGTACAATTATTGTAGCTTTAATTTCAATGGCTGGAACAATCATTGGTTCTATGATAGGTGTTATGAAATCAAATGACAAAACACTATACAGAATTGAACAATTAGAAAAAAAAGTTGAAGCTCACAATAATCTTGTTGAACGAATGACAATTGTTGAACAAGAAGAAAAATCCAATGAACAACGAATCCAAAGATTGGAGTGTGAAAAATATGATTAATTGGAAAATAAGATTTAAAAATCCTGTGTTCTATATTCAGCTAATAGTTTCAATAATCTCATCTATTTTTGCCTATATGGGAATAACAGCCTCTGAAATAACGTCATGGTATAAACTATTTGAGATTATTCGTCAAGCTTTTTCAAACCCATATATAATTTTTATTATGGTTATAAGTATTTATAATTTTTTAATTGATCCTACAACAAAAGGTATAAGTGACAGCAAAAAAGCTATGACATATGATGAACCTAACATATAAAAAGGAGAATTGAGGATGAACGTTTTATTAATTGCAGGTCACGGAAATGGTGACAGCGGTGCTGTCGGCAATGGTTATGAAGAAGCTGAGTTGACCAGAGAATTTGCTGTATTGCTAAAAGAAAATTTAAAATCTTTTTGCAATGTAACATTGGCAGATACTAATCGTAATTGGTTTGAATTCTTAGGTTCTAATAATTATGATTTTTCAAAATATAACTACGTTTTGGAAATTCATTTTAATTCAGGAGGTGGCTCTGGAAGTGAAATATTTGTTACCACAGCTGAAAGTGGAATAACCGTTGAAGACGAAATTCTAAAAAACTTATGTAATTGCGTTAAATATCACAACAGAGGTGTCAAAAGAAAAGATTTCCGTGTTATTTCAAAAATAAAATCTCAGGGAGTTTGTTCAGCATTGCTCGAGGTATGTTTCATAGATAACAGCAATGATATTGAAATATATCAAAAAAACAAAAATAAGCTTGCTACTGCAGTTGCAAAAGGAATTGCAACTGGATTCAATTTAAAATATATTTCGGATAAAAATAGCCCCCATAGTACAGATGTTTCTGAAAAAGCAAAAGATGCTATAGATTGGTGCTCTAAATACAATATATTGCCTCCAGATATTATATCAGACATGGATGATCAAAAAATATTATTATGCATTGGTCTATATAACACAGTTAAATTTTTAGCTATATAACACAGTTAAATTTTTAGCAGAACATATTTAATT
>QTVU01000142.1 GCA_003460745.1 Firmicutes bacterium AM55-24TS | reverse complement strand
AAAAAAGTGCATAGCAAACAAACCTAACGGCAAGGAACAAAAATATTTGGTTTTAAACATTGTCAGGTAAGTCGTTTTAAAGTTTTTACGCTGCGATAAGAAACGTCTTTCTTAGTAATAACGGCGGCAATTGCAATCGATAAAAGTGATATATGAGCAATTGTATTAAGATTTTTTACAGAATTGCCATTACGAACAAAAACTCTTTCACAGCCTGCTTGCTTAAATCGTGAATTGTATCTTTCGGCTTCGGTTCTGAGAGCATAAACGGATTTAAAGGCTATTGAGCTTCTATCGATAGAAAGCCTGTAATCATCGGGAAGAGTTATGTATTTAGTACAACCGCGATTTTTCTTGCCATTATTCCAACATTTGTGATTACAAGGGCAGTTGCCATTTTTAGAGCGTTTCAACGGACAGCAGTATTTCTGACGTGTTCGACCGCTATCTGAAAACTTGCCGTCTTTATGCATTGCGAGTCCTGCTTCGCAAATGATATTCCCTGACGGTAACTTTTTAGGGCTTTTGGTATTTCGTTTGTTTAAGGCAATAAAGCAATCGCCATTGTATGTGTCATGCACAGTGTTGTAAATAGCCTTAACATCATAGGCTTTATCAGCTAAAAATGAGCATTCAGACATAGGAAGATAAGAATTTGCTCTTTTGAGTATTTCGAGTGTTACAGAACTGTCGGAAACATTGGCACCGGTTGTTAATTCACAAACGGGTAAGCCCGATATGCAGTCGACAAGAATATGATTTTTGTAACCCCAATAGAATTCATAATTCTTTTCGTTGTGCTGATTTGAAGCAGTTTGAACACCAAGCCTGCAATCTTTATCAGACTTTGGATGAGAGGCTTTGGAGAACTTATTCTTTTTAAAGGACTTGGGATTGTTGTTTGAAACATTAGCCTTAACAGGAGTAGCATCCAAAGCGATAAAAGATGAATCAATCAAAGATAAATCGGCAGCTTTCAAGACCTGTGATTGCATAACAGTTTGAAGTATATCGTTATCAAATTCACGGATAAATCGTGTGAATTTTGCATAAGAAGGTAATTCATGAGAAATGTCAAAGCCACAGTAATGGGCAATAATTAAGTTGTTTGACAGATAATCGTGTAAGTCCGAAATTTGAGAGAAACCTTCGCATTTCATAACGATAAAGGCACAAATCATAGAATGATTGCTATAACTTGCACGACCGAATTTTGAGTTTTGAGCCGGAATACAGCTTAAATCTAAATTAATGAATAGTTCATCGTAAAATTTAGCTTTTGGTTGTGAAGTGAAAAGACTGATGTCTTTTAAAATTTCTTGACGATAGATAAAAA
>QTVU01000141.1 GCA_003460745.1 Firmicutes bacterium AM55-24TS | reverse complement strand
TCTCATTTTAAAACACTCTAGCAGTTTTTTTATTATAGTATTTTCAATATAATTGCAAAATGATCCGCCTTTAAGTCTATCTTCATCTTTTCCATTCATCATTGATGTATCAATCCATACAATTGACTTTCCTTCAAATTTTTTTATTGGATGTGTTCTATTTTTATCATCAACTTCAGTTGCTATTTTACCATCATAAAAAACTTGACTAATTAAATTACCAATATTACGTTTCATTCTATATTGAACAGTTAATATTTGTTTATGCGTATCTGGCAACACATTAAACAACAAATCAAACAATCTATATTTAGGATCTTTGGTTAATTGAGATATTATAGGAGATAATTCTTGGTCTGCATAAGCTGGTAACTGATTTTGATCTCCTACTAATACAATTTTCTTAGATTTAATTATTGATACTAATAATTCTGGTGTTGTTGCTTTCGCCGCTTCATCGATTATCACATAATCAAAATCTAAGTCCTTTACAAAATCATTAGACAAAAAACCAACACATGTTCCTGCAATAATAGTTGCACTTTTTATAACTTGATAATCCAAAGTTTCTAAATTACTGCATCTATTAATCCAATCAGCTTGTATATCTTTTATTCTTGACCATCTTTCTACCATTTTTTTGTCTAAAATATCTTTATACATTAAATTTTTTTGTTCTATGTATGCATTAGATTTTTCTTTAATATCTGTAAATAAATTCTTTCTAATGGCACCTATAGTACATTTTTCTTCCACCTTTGCAGATATGTTCTCCGTACGACCAATACGGATAATATTCCACTGCCCGCTATTCATTTCTATTAAACCTTCTATAATATTGTCTACAGCAGTATGGGATTGGGATACAATAAGAATTCTAGATGTATCATCTAGCTTATCAATCTGCATTAAGATTTGTTGTATAATTTCTTTTATTACTGTTGTTTTTCCTGTCCCTGGAGGACCTTGTATTAAACTAATACTATCAGAATAAAGTGCTTTTTTTATTGCTTCTTTTTGAGAAGAATTCAATTTATTTGTACTAAATTTTATATTTTGTAAATAGGGGGTATACGTTGGTTCATCCAAATTAAGTAAAATATCCTTCAAGTTTTTAGAAGAATAATTATCATCATGTAATGAACGTATAGCACGATGTTGCCTTTTATATGCACTTATATTTGCTCTATAGTTTTCCATAATCGGTTTTTGCTTTTTTAATAATTGACGCACTTTTCCTATTTGTATATTTTTATCCAATGTAATGACCAAAATCGGTTTATTTTTATCATAATTTATCTCATGATAAGTACCTACATCAAAAAGAAATAAATTTCCTCTTTGATC
>QTVU01000140.1 GCA_003460745.1 Firmicutes bacterium AM55-24TS | reverse complement strand
AAGAAGTAATGATTTTGAAATATATATTAAAATTTTTATGCCTATTTGGTATTACTTTTTCGTTATTGATCATTACTGCTAATGCAGAAGAATTAAAAGAAAACAGTTGGAGATATAAGAATGGAATACCAATACAAACTGAAGAAAGTGATAGTAATGAATTGTATTCATTTGCAACGCCTACAATGAAAGGAATTGATGTAAGCAAGCATCAAGGAGTTATTAATTGGGATTCGGTATATGGAAATATTGATTATGCGATTATTCGATGTGGATATGGTAATGATGATATAACTCAAGATGACAGTCAATGGTATAATAATGCTAATGCTTGCACAAGATTAGGAATACCGTTTGGAGTATATATTTATTCTTATGCTGATACTACAGATAAGGCTGTAAGCGAGGCACAGCATGTGTTAAGGCTTATACAAGGATATACCTTAGTTTTCCTATTTATTTGGATATGGAAGATAAGGTACAGGCTGTATTGTCTGATTCGGAAAGAGGGAATATAGCATCTGTATTTTGCAACATAATTCAAAATGAAGGATACAAAGTAGGGATATATGCCAATAAAAATTGGTGGACTAATTATTTGACTGACTCCGCATTTAATAATTCATTATGGTATAAGTGGGTAGCTCAATATAATTCAAGCTGTACATATTCGGGAAATTATACGATGTGGCAGTATACAAGTTCAGGATATGTAAACGGTATAAATACAAATGTTGATATGAATTATTGGTATGGTGAATATATCGACGTAAATCCGGTGACGGTGAATACAACTGTGGCGGACAGCATTACGGAATCTAATGCAACAGTTCGAGGTACGGTGGCTTATAGTGGGCAAAAGCCAAGTGAAGTTGGGATTTATTTTGGTACTTCGGAAAATGGTATGTCAAAAGTCGCAAATGATGTTATTAATCATAATAAAAATCCATTTGACATGTGGTATGATTTGAATGATGAAGCAGGATTATATTTAGACAGTAACACAAAATACTATTGGCAATGTTATGCAATAGTAAATGGAAAAGAATATAAAGGGGAAATCAAATCATTTATAACATTAAATTCTTCAAAACCTATTAAATCAATAGTTTGTAATAGTACAGTTATGAAAAGTACAAAAAAGGATGTGTCATATATGTTGGAAGTGGCTATTACGAATTTATCAGCCGAAGATATAAAAGGTATTGTAATAATTGTATATCGAGATAAAAATGGCAATATTATTAAGATTCATAATGGCGATATTGACATTGCATGTAATAGCAAATTAACCCATTCTGATTCGATAAATGGATATACAACGATATCAAGGGCTGATGTATATGTTTTGGAAGTCTAAACAACTTAGTTCCGATTAGTAATAATTTAGAATGTAAT
>QTVU01000014.1 GCA_003460745.1 Firmicutes bacterium AM55-24TS | reverse complement strand
CAGGTGATGTATAATCGGAGATGGTGAAGTGAGTGCAGAGATAAAAGTCGATTTAAATATATATTTAATAGTAGTAATTGTTGATATTTTCCTTGACAATAAAAGAAAAATGATATATAATCTTAATTAATAATAAATCCTAACAAGGAGGACGAATGACGAGTAGAAGAAACACCATTCAGAAAGACTTAGTACGAAATGCTGTATATGAGATGAAAAGACATGTTACAGCAAATGAAGTGTATGAATTTATAAAAGAATCATATCCTACAATCGGAAAAGGAACTGTATATAGAAATCTTGATATATTGGTAGAGGAAGGTGCTTTGAGGAAAGTTGAAGTCTCGGAGGGACCAAACCGATTCGATTTTACATTGAAAAATCACTACCATGTCAGGTGTGTAAAATGCGGTGAGGTATCAGATGTGGATATGGATGAAATACCGGATTTGATGAAAAAAATTCATGATACTCACGGAATTGAATTTTTGGATTACGATATTTCATTTAAAGGCATTTGCCAAAAATGCAGGGGGGAGGCAAAGGAGGAATAACATGGATAGAAAAGCAATGTATAGGCTGAGTTACGGACTGTTTGTATTGACTGCAAGGGAAGCTGAAAAAGATAATGGATGCATTATTAACACAGCGATTCAGGCAGCTTCGGAACCAAACCAATTAAGTATATGCGTCAATAAGACAAATTACACGCATGATATGATTGAAAGAAACGGAAAATTTACAGTATCAGTTCTGAGTCAGAATGCACAGTTTGAATTATTTAAACATTTTGGCTTTCAATCAGGAAGAAATACCAATAAATTTGAAACATTTAAAAAGTGTGACAGGGGTATAAATGATATTTATTATATTACGGAAGGTACAAATGCATATATTTCTGTAAAAGTTATTAAAACAGAGGATTTGGGTTCACATACAATGTTTATCGGTGAGATAACCGATATGGAAGTTTTAAGTAATATACCTTCTGTCACATATGATTATTACCAGAATAATATTAAGCCAGAGAACGTTGGAAAAACAGAGGACGGTAAGACAATATGGCGTTGCAGAATTTGTGGATATGAATATGTAGGTGAAGAACTACCGGATGATTTTATATGTCCTTTATGTAAGCACCCGGCATCAGATTTTGAAAAAGTAGTAAAGAAAACGGAGGTAAAAGTAATGGCAGCAAACAAGTACGCAGGAACACAGACAGAGAAAAATTTACAGGAGGCATTTGCAGGAGAATCACAGGCAAGAAATAAGTATACTTATTTTGCATCTGTAGCGAAAAAGGAAGGCTATGAGCAGATGTCAGCTTTATTTTTAAAAACAGCAGATAATGAAAAAGAACATGCAAAGATGTGGTTCAAGGAATTGGCAGGGATTAGTAATACAAAAGAAAATTTAGCGGCAGCTGCGGAAGGCGAAAATTATGAGTGGACAGATATGTATGAGAGCTTTGCAAAAACGGCGGAGGAAGAAGGTTTCCATGAGCTTGCAGCAAAATTCAGAGCTGTAGGAGAGATTGAAAAGCACCACGAAGAGAGATATCGTGCTCTTCTTAAGAATATCGAAACTGCACAGGTATTTGAAAAAAGTGAAGTTAAGGTATGGGAATGCCGTAACTGCGGACATATTGTGGTAGGAACAAAGGCTCCGGAGGTATGTCCGGTATGTAATCATCCACAGAGCTATTTTGAAGTGCATGAAGAAAATTATTAAGGGGGAGATTATTACGAAGAAACAAACGATTAATTCAAAAAAAGCAGTAATGATAGGCTGTGGCTTTGTCGGTTCCGCATCTGTATTTGCTCTTATGCAAAGTGGATTATTTACAGAGATTGTTCTTATTGATGCAGATAAGGATAAAGCAGATGGTGAAGCGATGGATACTAGTCATGGAATACCATTTGCCAGTCCAATGAAAATATATGCCGGTGATTATGATGATGTTGTTGATGCTGCAATCGTTATCATATCTGCCGGAGCAGGACAAAAACCGGGAGAAACAAGACTTGATCTTGTAAATAAAAATGTAGCAATATTTAAGTCAATTATTCCTGAAATAGCAAAGAGGAATTTTGCAGGTATCATGTTGGTAGTCGCTAATCCGGTAGATATTCTTACTCAGGTAGCCATAAAGTTATCAGGACTTCCGGAAAACAGAGTTATTGGTTCGGGTACAGTGTTAGATAGTGCACGATTAAGATATAAGCTTGGTGAGCATTTATCGGTGGATAGCAGGAGTGTTCATGCATTTATCTTAGGAGAACATGGTGACAGTGAAGTTGTAGCATGGTCATCAGCCAATGTATCTGGTGTTCCGTTAAGTGAAATGTGTGAAATGCGTGGGCATTACAAGCATAAGGAAAATACGGAAGAAATAGCGACAGCGGTCAAGAATAGTGCTTATGAAATTATAAATAAAAAGCATGCTACATATTATGGAATTGCGATGTCTGTAAAAAGAATCTGTGAAGTGATTATGAGAGACGAGAAATCAATACTCCCGATATCTCACATGATTCATGGTATATATGACATTGACGGAGTTTCATTGAGTATGCCGGCTATTGTAGGTGCAAATGGTGTTGAGTCAGACGTACCTATCAATTTGAATGGCGAGGAAGCATTAAAGCTTAAGGAATCAGCTGATGCTTTGAAAAAAATTATAGAAAAAATTGAACTATAAACTTTTGCAGATAGAATAAAATGGAATATGCATATTAAGATTACATAATAACACAAATATAACAGCAATATAGGCTGTGCATTAATATATTTATAAGGAGGAACAACGAATGAAATACATATGTGATGTTTGCGGATGGGAATACGATGAGGAGAAGGGCTACCCGGAAGGTGGTATTGCACCCGGTACAAAATGGGAGGATATTCCGGAGGATTTTGAATGTCCGTTATGTTTTGTAGGAAAAGATCAGTTTTCAGAAGCTTAATTTGATTATAAAGGATATATATATGAAAGTAGAGCCACTTAGTATAGATATTGTTGGATTGGTAGGAGCTTGTTCTTATGCATTGGACTGCATCGAAGCAGAACTTGTAAATGTAAAAAATAAACATGGAAAAAGAGTGGCTTATATAAGTGTACGTATGGCTGAATATTGGTCAATCAAAAGTGATGCGTTACAAGATTTAGCCATGTGTGCTTTGTTGCATGATAATGCCCTAACCCAATATATTTCGGAAGAACTACAAAATCATTCCGATGTTTATATCAAAAATAATTTATCAGAGGAGAAAAAACATCTTCATTGTATTTATGGTGAAAAAAATATCTCAAAACTTCCGTTTAAAACAGATGTTTCAAACGCTATATTATATCACCATGAGCATGCGGATGGAACCGGTCCATTTCAAAAGACATGGCGGGAAATTCCATTGTTTGCAAGGATAATTCATTTGGCTGATATGATTGATATTATCGGAAACAGTAAGGACTTTAATGGGCAGAGATGGAATTTTATATGTCAGTATCTTTCAAAAAATAAGGATCGTTTATTTGACTCCGAATGTGTGAACGCTTTTCGTCATGCATTCACAAAAGAATCCTTTATGTGTTTAAGTGATGATTCTTTTGAAACAAATCTATGGGGGATTATTCCAAGAAAAAAACAAGTTTTTGACTGGGAAACATGTAAAAACGTTGCAGACTTTTTTGCAAATATTATAGATTATAAATCTTCTTTTACCAGCAGGCATTCTGTTGGAGTAGCTGAAAAAGCATCTCTGCTTGCTAACTATACGGGATTTAACACAATAAATACACAAAAAATGTATTTGGCTGGCGCTTTGCATGATATCGGTAAAATGGCAATAGGCAATGAGATTTTGGAAAAACCAGATAAACTCACGGATGATGAATTTTCTAAAATGAAAAATCATGCTGGGTATACGTATCGTATATTATCAGATGTTGATGATTTTGAGGAAATACGAGATTGGGCGGCTTTTCACCATGAAAAGTTAAATGGAAAAGGATATCCTTTTGGAAAAACTGCTGATGAATTAAATGAGCCGGAACGTATCATGGCTTGCATTGATATTTATCAAGCGCTTACCGAGGACAGACCATATAAGAAAGGATTATCGCATGAAAAAACATGTGATATACTTGATGACATGGCACAGAAAGGTTTTATTGATTCAACTATCTCAAACAAAATCAGAGAATTTTTCAACATAATCTAAGACACTATAATAAAAAACTGCGATATAATTACTGATAAAAGTAATATATCGCAGTTTTTTTATGCTTGCTTGATGACGGTGCACCATCTAAATACGGAAATGATGAAGTTGTGAAAAAATGCGAAAGCATTACACGAGCTGTCGGCGATGATACAGGTAGAAACGTTATGCAAGGTGATTCGGTTAAAAATAGTAAACCGTGTTGTTTGTCAGCAATTACTGCTGAATTTCAGCCATTAACCGATAGTTCGGATATAGCGCGTGCATTTCTGTATAAACTGGAATTTGGTGAGATTGATAAAAAAAACTTGTCCAAAGTTCAGAAACAAAAACATTGCCTTGTGAGGTTTGTTACAGACTATTTAGGTTGGATATGTTCTGAAAAATGGTCTTATATGAAATCACTCGAATGGAAATTTAAAAATTTCCGAAAACAAAATATTAAACTTGGTCAGATTCATAATCGAATACCTGAAAATGTTGCATGGATGCAGGCGGGGTTTGAAATGTTTTTAGAATTTATTTACGATAAGTATAAGGTATCCCTTAAGCGTCTTAAAAAATACAGAAAAATTTTTAATTCTGCCATTGAAAAATCAATCAACCTTCAAAAAGAAGAACTTCATTCAAAAGATGAAGCAAAACTTTTTGTTGACACTATTAATGTAATGAGAGCCTCAAATAAGGTTTCACTTTCAGAAATACAAGAGGGTAAGAAGAATATAGCATCTTGTTCTAATAATTGTATTGGTTATTATGATGGAATTTATATTTATCTTATCTGGGAAGCGGCATATGCAAAAGCAAATGAATTTTTGCGGAAAGCAGATGATGGATTTTCTTTGCCCAAAAGAGAACTTGAAACAAAATTAATTAAAAAAGGGTATTTAATACCTGCTAAAGACGGGCGTCATAAAGTCAAAAAAACTATTAACGGTTCAAGAAGCGGATTAATGAGATTCGACCGCGAAAAGTTTGAAAATAATAAATAAATTTTAAGTGTGCCAAGTGTGACAGGTGTGTCAAATATAGTATTTATGCGGTTTATAGGCATATTACAGTGTGGCATCATGTCACATGTGGCACAGTATATATGATAATTTTGTTATTATTTTAATCTGCATTGCATATTATAACATATCACGGAAAGGGGGAGGTACATTGGACAAGTCACAAAAAGTTATAACAATAGATGAAGTAGACGAGCGGATAAAAGAACACATACGGGACGTTCTTGCAACCGCAATAGCAAAAAGCCTTGCCCGCACGGTTATTAAAGAAGTTTGCGGTGAGGATACGGATACATAAAAATTATAGAGCAGAGAATACGTTTTGTTATTCTCTGCTTTATTTTTTTACATAATAGACTTTATTTTTTACGATATTTTTGATTTTTACTGTTTGGTTTATCGGGAATAGTCATTTCTATGAGTCCGTTTTTCAGTGCCGGATTGAGATAATTTTTTCTGAAAGTAGGTCTATGTGAAAGTCCTAATCGTTGCATAAGCTGAGTAGCAGATAGCACTTCATTTCCCATACAATTTAACAGTATTTCAACTTGGTCGCTAACTTGGTCGCTAACTTGGTCGGTGGTGTCTAAATCATTTAGGGCATCGAATATTATTTGCATCATCATTTCTACAAATACAGTACAGTCAGCTTTGTTATCTGAGATAGCGAGAGCGTCATAATATTCTTGTTGTCGCTCTTTTATAAGTTCTTCAATAGGTAACCAAGAGAATAATTTATTCCATTGACTAAGTAATAGTGTGTGCCACATTCTACCGATTCGTCCGTTGCCATCTGCAAACGGATGAATAAATTCAAACTCATAGTGAAAAATGCAACTTTTAATTAAAATATGCAATGGAGATTGTTTGTACCATTCAAATAGGTCACTGATTAATTGAGGTACATAATTTGCAGGAGGAGCGGTATGAATTAATTTATTTCCGTCAAAAATACCGACACCGCCATTTCTAAAACGACCATTTTCTTTAACTAAATCATTCATCATTAGCTTATGTGCTTTTAACAAATCTTCAATACTAAGAGGATTGAGTGTAAGCATTATATCATATGCTTCATATGCGTTTTGTACTTCTTTGATTTCTTGAGGTGCACCCAAAATTCGCTTACCATTTATAACCGCTGTAACTTGTTCTAATGATAATGAATTGTGTTCAATAGCCAGAGATGAGTGAATTGTTTTTATTCTGTTTTCACGTCTTAGCTTTAGACTGCTGCTTTTATGCAATATACTTACTTGTCCGACAAGTTCACTGGTTTTGGCAAGTAAATTTATTATATCGTCATTAATTGAAAATGGTGGTTTGTATTCCATTTAGCATACCTGCCTTTCTATAAGCTATTTACAAATATTATATCATATTTGTTTCATATTTTCAAATCAATATAAATTTTAGATTGAAGTATGTTATCAGATGTTCCTTTGGAATATAGTGTATTAACAAACTCACCTATATTCCAACACTTTAACATATTCTGAAAAACTATAACTGCTGTTGTTAAAGCTTTGGTTCAGGATAACCATAGGAGATTAATATTTTTGTGGCAAATACAACCGTTCCGATATATTTCTGTTATGATGTCTGAATGCTATTTTTGGTTGTCATTACACTTTATCATCTCACGCGGTGTACGACCCGTAAAATGCTTAAAATTGCGGTTGAAGCTGCATAGGCTGTCATAGCCGCACTCCTCCGCAATCTGCTGTATCTGCACATGATTTTGATTGCTGAGCATATACAATGCTCGGTTTATTCTGTATTTATTCAAATACTCCGTATAACTTATTCCCATACGTTTTTTAAAGGTTCTCGATAGATACGAATACCCATAAGACAATTCTTCGGCGGCTGTCTGCAAAAGGCAGGGAGTTTTAAAGTTCTTTTCAATATATCGTAAAATTTTAATGAGCAACTGTGACTCCTCATTATTTGCGGCTTCTTTAAAATTCGTACTCTCCACTAAAATTCCGAATATAGAATATAACAAGCCCTTTTGCTCAAAAATATTTTTCGCGTCAAAATATTTTTTGAAATTCGAAATCTCCTTAATATCATTTTTTTCGGGAAGCATATTTTGATAGCGGTTTGTAAATTCGGGGATTAAATCAGGCATAAAAGTGATTACACGCATTTTTGAGCTTTTTTCCGTTTCATAGCTATGAAGCTGACGTGGAAATATTATTACGCTGTCATTCTGTTTTAAATTATATAATACGGTATCTATTGTAATATTTATTTCGCCGTCAATAATAAAGCAAATCTCAAAAGACTCGTGGTAATGTATATTCCAATTCAGATTATCCACATCATATGAAAGAAATTTGTAATTCGGGTTTTCCCATTCTTTTTCGTACATCATAAAAATCACCTGTTAAAAGTATATCATTTCATATACTCTCGGTCAAGATTAAAGAGCAAAAATTGATTATTTTACGGCAAATATATATTTTTACCTATATATTATTATATGATAAAATACTATAATAAAAATAATATTTTAACGGAGGTAGGAAAATGATATTGAAAAAATTGATAAGTGTAATGAGCGTATTTGCTATTATCGTATCGTCATTTACCACAGCAGTTGTCAGCGCTGACGAGGAAATGACACCGATTGCCTGTACGCAAAGCGCGTCATACTTGACGGACGGTGACGGAAATGTTACGCAGACGATAGTGAACTATGCGGGCAAGGAGGATATTTCAAATATTAACTGGAATACCAAATCAAATTCTTGGGGCGGAGTGGGCGTTCTTGAATTTACCGTTCCTGCGGCAGAAGCGAAACGCATAAAATCCGCCACACTTACCGTAAGCGTACATAACGGCTCGTCAAGAAGCGGTGGCAGAACATATGATATATATCCAGCCGACATCACAATAAACGCCGATACAACGGCTTCCGAAATAAAGGCGATTTCACTTGACAAAAGTATGTATCAGGCGGAGGGGGTTAAACAGGGCGAAACGCGCACGGACCAAATATCAACCGAAACAATTCGTGAATATGTAAAAGGCAAGGTAAAAGCAGATGTGGAAAGCAAAGTACAATTCGCGTTTTCAAACTCGTCACAGACGCTTGACATAGACCCGAAAACCGCAACGCTCGCACTTACAATGTATGACGGCGGCGTTGCACTTGATAAAAACGAGCTTATTCTATCTACCTCCGGCGAGCTCAAAGACTTACCTACTCTATTTTCGGAGAGGGAATAAATGATGGTGACCTTGTATGGATAAGCGAAAATGAGGATATAGCCACCGTTGACGACACAGGTCTTGTCACACCGAAAAAGGCAGGCAGAACAGTGGTGTCTATAAAAACGGCTGACAGCAGTTTCAAAGCCGACTGCGCCGTTACTGTATTGCAGGCGGCTCAGGATATAACTATTGACAAAGCCTCTCTCTCACTGCTATCGGGCGGTAAAAACGGCGAACTTACAGCCAAATTGCTGCCCGAAACAGCAGTTAAACGACAAATAAAATGGACGTCCTCAGATGAGAATGTAGCAACTGTTTCATCAAACGGTATTGTGACTCCTATAAGCGTTGGTGAAACAATAATTACCGCAGCGGCGGCTGACAACGAAAAGCTTACGGCTTCATGCAATGTAACGGTAGCGGAAATGGCTGAACCTCAAAGCATTTCACTTGATAAAGAAAATGTATCTTTACCAAAGCTCGGTGCAACAACCGTAGTAAATGCAAATATTCAGCCGTCAAACGCGGATGACAGAATTACTTGGACTTCAAGTGATGAAAAAATTGCAAAGGTTTATGATGGCGTTATTGTCGCAGGCGAAGTCGGCACAGCGGAAATAACAGCCACTACATCAAATGGCAAAACAGCGAAATGTACTGTAACAGTAACAGAAGATAAGCAGCTTATAACAAACGACCGTTTCTATACCGATACAGACGGAAATATCCTATATTCGCAAGGTGGTGGTATATTCAAATTCCCTAATGATGATAAATATTATTGGTACGGCGTTCGCTATAAAGAGGCTGTAACGTATGCGACTGACCCTCTTTTAGGTAAAACGGTTGAGCATCCTGCTTTTGAAGCATACACTTGCTACACATCAGATGATTTGGTAAATTGGAAATATGAAGGCGATGTCGCAACGCTTGAAACTCTGGGTCAATCATGGTGTGGTTGGGCAGGCAGATGCGGTGTGGTATATAACGAAAAGGCAAATAAATATGTTCTTGTATCACAGTTTAACGGAACGATTATCGCAAGTGCGGATAATCCGAAAGGCCCATTTAAAACAGAAAAGGGATATTTTTGGGGTGGAACGTCACTTCCTGTTATCGCAAATGGTGATACAGGTGATTTAACAATGTTCTATGATGAAGACAGCAAAGGTTATATGATATGTTCAAGCGCGAACGGCAGAGGACACCTTTATATTGCGCCTATGGACGCGGCAAAAGATTACTGCGACTTTGATTTTGATAATATAAAAGAGCTGAACGGTTCTACCGGTTCATATTTTGATGAAGATGGTACAATAAAACAAAAAGATAAAGGCGGTATAGAGGGTGACTGTATGTTTAAATACAAAGACCATTATTATTTTACCGGTTCAGATTTATACGGCTGGCGTGGTTCAAGAGTGTATGTGTTTGAATCAAAAGATATACTCGGCGATTACAAATTAAAGCCGGATTATATTGATACTTCAAAATCAAGTTCAAATCTTCCGTACATTATGCCGGGTGCAAAGTATAGCTATGCACACAATTCACAAACCGGATTTTACTATACGCTTCACGGAAGCAAGCAGGACACGGTTATTTATTGTGGTGACCGTTGGTGTGATTTCGGAACACATGGTATAGGATATAATCAGTGGGTTCCACTGACAATGGACGGATATACTCCTCATTTCAACGATTTAAGTCAATGGAAATTAAACTCAGAAACAGGCGAGTGGACAATCGGCGACGGAAATAATTATATTGCAAACAATGAATTTGATGCCGACAGAGTTGATGTTAAATCATTGACAGGTTGGGAATGCAGTGACAGTACAGGCGGTTCGGTAAACGGGAATGTAAAAGCAAGACGTTTTTACGGCAACTATGCCGCAAAGCAAAGTGCAGACACAGATTATACCGCAAGAATTAAACAAACAATTAAAGATTTGCCAAACGGTATATATACACTTCGAGCAAGCGTTATGTCAAGCGGCGGACAAAATGAATGTGTATTGTATGCAAATACAAACAATAAGAACTACACAGCTTCTCTAAAATCAAAAATGAGTAATTGGACAGATGTCGTTGTAAAGGATATTATTATTGAAAACGGAGAATGTGAGATTGGCTTGTACTCAGACTCACCGGCAAACTGTTATGTAAGGATAGACGATATGTATTTAACAAGAAATTATGACGGTACGGTTATCGAGGGTAGGTTAAATACTAATGTTCCGGATGAGCATATTGAAGATTCAATTACACTGAAAGATATGCAGGGCAACGCAGTAAATAAGCTTAACGGCGCAGAGGTATATGCCGAGGCAGTATATACAAACGACAATGCAGACAGAAAGGAATTAACATTGTATATGGCTTTGTATGATAACTATGGAAAATTAAAATCTGTAAAGCAAAGAAAAGAAACAATCGCTGCATACAGCACTTCCACGATAAAGACGGACAGCTTAAGTGCAGATACTGACTCATATATCAAGCTGTTCTTGTGGGAGGACGGAATGAAGCCGTTATATAATTCAATAACAATTAAGGAGGCAAAGTGATGAAAAATAAACTTAAAAGAATTTTAGGAGTGATAACAGCAATATCGCTTCTACTGCAAATATCGTTTGTTATAACCTCAAATGCGACGGAATATTTTTCGCTTGATTTTGAAAGTGCAACGGATACAATGGGCTGGACGTCTGCAAATGCTCCGGGCGATATGTCAATAGCAACAGATGAAGACAACAGTATCAATAAGTATTTCAAATTTGCAAATACAAACGGAAGTGGAACACGAAATGCATACTATACCTTCGATTCTGACGCTCAGACAACGGAAAATGGTAAAGCAGTTATCGAATTTGACTTCTATATGACGAATACAGGAAATGAAAATATAAATCAGCTTGTATTACTTGATTCTGCAGCAGGCAACCCTAAAGGCAATGCAAATTACAGCGGAAATAATTATATCTTTTCATTTACACAACCTAAGAATAGCGATAAACTCATCATAAATAATTTAGATGGTTCTAAGGAAACATATACAACAACAGATTGGACGAATAAATCAGGCTGGACACACGCAAAGGCGATTATGGATTTTACAGAGCATAATGTGACAATCACATTGTCAAGTCATGACGGTGAAACGGTATATTTTGATAACAAGGTCCCTATGGGTACGACAGACTTAAAAATCGGAAAATTACTGATTTGTGAGGCGAGAAAGAATACTGTGACATTCGGTATTGATAATATTTTAGTCCGCTCATATGACAGCTCGCTTGATGCCGGAAACACATACTATAAAGTAACGTATGATGTAAAGGGAGAAAAATCTGAGGAAACTGTAAAGGAAAATACAAGTCCGTTAAATATTCCGGACTTAACAAACTATGGATATATATTTAAGGGGTGGCAAGTAAATGATGACACTGAAAATCTGATTGATGATTTAAAGGAATATAAAATTACAGCCGATACAAAATTTACGGCAATTTATGAAAAAGATACGGAATATATTGAGCCAATAATTTCTGCTGAAATAAAAGGTAATCAAATAATGACCTTTGGCGATAGTCCCGACATTGCGGCGGAAAACAAATATACACTTACGCTTACAGGTCAGAACGGAACGATTATTACAGCCGATACGATAGACAGCCGAATAGACGATTTTAACATTGAGTGGGATATAGACGGTTTTAAAACTGTAAACGATACTGATAAATATTGCGATAGCTATGGCGAGTTTGCCGAGCATACGAACACTGCGACAGAGGTTTTGTTTATGCTCAGACAATGCGATTTTAATTTTTATGGTAAGCTAAATGCCACAGTGACATATAACGGCGAAACAATCGAAGCGTCAATGTATGTTGCCGCAACAGGTGATAAGAGCATGGCAGATAACCAAATCTTGCCTGAAGCAGGCTACCCATCCGACTTTGACGAATATCCCGACAGTCTTGTTGGATATACTACATTAAAGGACACTTACGGCGGTAACGATATTATGGTCGGCGGCTGGGGTATGTCCGGTTCAGATAGCGGTGATGCGGTTATTATGAAAGAGGAGAATAACAAATTCCTTAGAATTAATTGCCCAACATCGAGTAAATCACATATGTTCACAAATTCAATAGATACACCGCAAAAACAAATTATATTTGAGCAGAATATACGCTTTAATGGCAATGGATGTATTACACTTACATCAAAACAGCCGTATTGGACGGATAAGGAAGGCTATACAACGCCTGTAACGCTTGAATTTGACGGAACAACAATAAAGCTAAATGGCATAGCTATAAAAAATAATGATATTGATGTTACAGTCAACAAGGGCAAATGGTATAAAATTGTACTGTCGGCTGACAAGACTACCGAAAGTTGTTTTGTAAAGGTGTATGACTTAAACGGTCAGTTTGTCGGTGAAACCGATAGCATAGCGTGGACTGAAAACTCGGAGCCGACATATTACTCAATCGGTTTTGCAAATAAGCAGACAGGAACGGTTGATTTTGATGCATATAGAGCATATTATCCGGCTGCGGATATTTCAACCTATACACTCAATATTTCACAGGAAACTTTGTCAATTCCAAACAAAGATACTGCAACATTATCTGCATCGGTAAAAAGCAAAGAAGGATATAATATAACAGGTGCGGCAGAATGGTCAATCTTAGAAGATGATATGCAAGACATTATAATAACTCCCGATGTAGTAGATTCTCACAAAGCAACAATAACTCTGGGTGAGGGTGCATCAGCCGGTGAGGCAACTGTTCAGGTGAATATCGGCGGCTATACCAAAACCATAAAGCTCAATATTACCGACTCGGCTGAAAGTATAAAGTTTACATCATCACAAGGAAGCCTTGCAATACCGCTTGATGAAAAATCAGTAAATACTGCTAAATACAGTGCGGCGGTAATCAACGGTGATGGTATGGATTTGAACAGAAATGTATCGCTTGGAATATATGACAAAAATAATGTCAATAAATATAATCTTCCCGACGGTATATCGTTTGACGCATCAGCGGGTACAATAAGCGTTACATCGGCAGCTGTTCCTTGTGTGTTTACCGTAAGAGCCACAGGAGAAAGCAGTGACGGCAAAATATTATCAAGAAGTGTTAAGGTCACAGTTCACGGTTTATCATTTGACTTCGGAAGTGGTGCGGATGAAAGTGTTACAGAGGGTTATACGGATATTAATCCTTTAACAACTTATACCGTATCACGCGGTTATGGAATAGAGGGAAGTGCAAAAGCAGAAGGCACACCAAGTATTGATAATGCAGAATCTGATTATTTGTCGGGTGATTTCACTTTTAAAGCTAAGGTTACAAAAGGAAAACATTACAGAGTAAAGATTGCTTTTAGTGGTGATTTGGTGTCCGAATATGTAAGTGAAGCACTGTCAGGTCATGAAAGAACTCTTGCCGCAGAGGGGACAACACATACGGGATATACTGTAAAAACAGAAGAAATAACCGAACAAGTATATGATATTCCGGTTGTGGATGATGTAATGGATTTAAAATTCTCAGGTGCAAGGGTTGCGTATATATCAATAGAAAAGGTTGAAAAGACTGCCGCCGAAAAACCTAACATTTGGTCTGTCGGCGATTCAACTATCGGCAACAGCGGCTCATACGCATATAATTTAGCACGTGATCAAGCCAATTATCCCGAGTTTACCGCACTTGCCGATTATCATAATAACGGTAAGGGTTCAAGAAATCTTAAAACATATTATACACAGGGCTGGCTTGATAATATTCTGATAAACATAAGACCGGGCGATATTGTCACCATTGGAAATATGGGGACAAATCCGGGCGGAATGTCCGGTACGCAGTTTAAGGCTCCGCTTGACTATTATGTTGATGCGTGTCTTGCAATGGGTGCAAAAGTAATACTTACAAGCTATACCCCGCACGGCTGCGTTGAAGGCTACGAATATGTATATGATAAAACAACACATACATTCCACGGCTGTCGAGAGGATGCGTATGATTCTTTAGGCATAAGAGTTATCTACGAGGAAAGAAAGGATGATCCTGATATTTTAGGATTTATTGATATAGGACTTAACGCTGACAATGCATTTAACGAATATGTAGCGGATTATGCAAAGAACGGTTATGAAAACGAGGATGCGGCGGCAAAGGCAATTATGGATTGCTTCGGCGACCATAACCATTACGGCAACGGGGGACGATCACAGCTTGCGGGCGATTTAATACTTAACGGCTATGGAACTGCACCGGGTATTGTGTCAGAGCTTGTAAGAGTGCTGACAGAAAGTACAAACAGACCTTGCGTTAAAATAGAAGCGGAATATGACGATAACGGCACACTTGTCAATTTAACAACCACACCTGCAAAGGTGTCGGAGGCACAAAAGGCAGAACGCAGTAAAAATTCGCTTATTACATATTGGTATTCGTTCGAAAATATGAGACCTGTAATCAGTGAGTAATTAGTTTATAAGCTACATTCATATAAAATAAGCCGAATTTGTCGATTTGATTTGATAAATTCGGCTTGTTTATAATTTACCGTTTAATTTCGTTATTTTTGAGATTAGAATAGCAAATTCTTCGTCTATGCGTTTGAACGTATTTATTAGTCAAACCAATTTCATTTGCAATTCATCTTTCATTGTGATATATTAGTTGTATATTTAGTTTGTTTGCGGTAGAATTTTATTTCGCCATTTACACTATATAGTTTGATATAATATCAATATCGGAGGATATTATAATGAGTAGCATTACAAGAAACAATTTTTCAATACACAGTAATTTAAAGGGTAATTTACTAAAACTGAATATCAGAAAGACGGAATAGTGTATTTTGTTAAATCGGGACGTTTACAGGTTCGTGATTTTCCTGAGAAGTGGGGAATTGAACCTGTTATTGAGGTGCTATGTTATGAAATAGGCAAGCTAATGGGATTAAATGTAGCGGAGCAAAGTCTTATTGGTATGGAGGGAATTAGATACGGTAAGAATTTCAGAACGTTGGTTTGCAGTTCTCCCGACTTCAGAAACGGAAAAACGTTAATATATTTGGCAAGCTTATATGCGGAAGATGAAAGTAATATTGACTTTGAAAAGCTTTGCAGAAATACCGGTTGCGGAAATAATTTAATAAATCTGTTGGCATTTGATTTGATTATAATGAATGAGGACAGACATAACAGTAATATAGGATTTCTTATGTCGGATAACGGTGAGCTTAAATTATCGCCTATATATGATAATGGGTATTCTTTGCTTTATGATGATATAAAAGGAATGTTAAATGATTTTAAATCGGCATATAAATACTGTCTTTGTAATGCACCGTTGTATGAGGAAAGATTTAATGCGGCGGAAAGAATTTTTCAGAAGATGTCTAAAATATATGCGCCGACAATTAATCTGAATATTGAAAGAAGCCAAGTTGCAGATAGGATTATGGCAGTAAAGAAAACATACAGCGAATTGGTTTATGCGGATATAAATAATATTGAGCTAAAAGATATTTGGTGGGAAAAAGTTATAGACTTTGTAATGTGGAGGATTGAATATGTTAGAGATTTACGAGATAGTGTGGCGGAATAAAGACGTTACGGGATATTTGGAATATAATACGAAAACAGATAAATTTCAAGCATATTTAAAGGATAGGGAAAATCCTAATCCGAGAGGTCTGTTTGGAATTTTGAAAATATCCGACGTTGTGGAGGATGGCCGCGTAAGGCTGTATATAAGTGATTGCGTTGTTCCGAAAACAAGGGAAAATATTGATGATATATTAAAACACCTTGGTATGGGCGAGTATAATCAGTGGGAAATTTATAAAAAGAATATGGGCATTAATGTGAGTGATTATGCGAGTATTAGATTTTATGAAAAGTCCGATTCAAATGATTTTTTTAATCCTGATATAAAGAAATGATTTTATTCATGCGCTTGTTATAATTTTTCTCACCCTTCTGGGATGGAATATTTTACCGCAGACAAGTTTAATTTATAGAAGTAATCTCACACCCTCCATTAAAACATTTTTTTATATTCGCTTGGCGTACAGCAACTGCTTTTTTGAATACATTTATAAAATGCTCATAACTATCAAAGCCACAATCTAAGGCTATTGATTTAATACTTTTCTTTTCATATTTTAATCTATGGCAAGCATTATTAATCCTAAGTTTATTTATATACTGTTTCGGTGTCATAGAATAGTTTTTGCGGAATATCTGAAAAACATAGTTTTCAGATAGATTAAAAATATCTGTAATGTCACTTATTTTTTTTATATAAACATAATTTTCATTGACATACTCAATTACTCTCTGCGACTTTTTAATCTTTTTTTCACTGCCTGCAGATACTCCTAAATCCACTGAATTAACGGAACGGTTTAGAATATCCAAAATAAACGCAAGAATTAAGAAATTGTTTGATGCGTTTTCTTTAAAGTTGTCGGAAATTCTTTGTATTGTTTCAAAATCAGTATCACTTAAACTTATTACTTTGTGCTTAAAACATTTCATAAGCTGTTTTTTCGCTGCGGTGGTGAAATACAAATCAATATACCTCTCTGAAAAATGGATACAAATTCCTGAAAACGGAGTATCTCCTCTGCTTTTATGAGAAGTATTAGAAGAAAACAGTGTTGCGTCCATAGCTTTTGCAGTATATTCCATATCTTCTATTGTAACCGTTCTTTCTCCACTTTTTAATATGTATATTTCATATGCTACATGGCAATGCGAATATGGCATAGTCCAACCGTAGTTTATGCTTTCTTGCGATATTCTAAAATCGTCAAATATAAATCTCTTTTTTGTGTTCATGATAATACCCCCAAAGATATTATATATACTTTTGGCTAAAAAATCAATAAATTGTTTAGTTTACATCAATAAAAATCGTGAAAAGATTAGAATAGTTAATTGTATATAAATAAAAGAATAGTATAATTAAAATATAACTAAATTAAGATGTTCCTCGCCTCTATAGGTGGTGAGTTCTGCTTGATTTTTTTCAGCGAGAGTATAATCTCTCACTGAAAATGTTGAATGACGCGGCTATGCCGCTTATTGAAAATATTTCTGAAAGGCTGATAGATTATGCGTATAAACATGGATAATGATTGGAAATTCTTTTTGGGTGACGTATTCCCTAAAAACAGCACAGACGGTTGGGGTGGGGCAAAAGCGAGAGCATACAGCTTTGGAGCGGTGTCAGAAACATTTGATGACAGTATGTGGAGAAGTGTGGATATTCCACATGATTTTGTGGTGGAAGGTGACTATACACAAAAGAAAGTGCAGGGTTCTGATATGCAAAAAATCCCCGAAATGGAGAGCATGGACAGCCGTCATTTTGCCGGCGGTTCGTTGGAGGGCGGTACTGCATGGTACAGAAAACACTTTGATATTCCACAGGATTGCGAGAATAAGCGAATATATATACATTTTGACGGAGTGTACCGCAACTGTACAATATATCTCAATGAATATTATATAGGAAAATATGAAAGCGGATATACGAGTTTCTATTATGACATTACCGACTTTGTAAATATCGGCGGTGAAAATCTGCTTGCGGTTAGGGTTGATGCGACAGGTCGTGAAGGCTGGTGGTATGAAGGCGGCGGTATTTATCGAAATGTATGGCTTGAAATAAAAGAGAATATATCAGCTGCATATAACGGTGTATTTATATATTCAGATGTTGCTTTAGAAGAAAAATCGGCAGTTTTGAATGTACAAACCGAAATTGAAAACAAGCAGCTGAATGACTGTGATGTCACAGTTGAACAGATTATATATAATGCAGATAAAAAGAAAATCGTCCAAACCGAAAATACAGTGTTGTCATATGCTTGGGATAATACTTTTTGCAAACAAAACATTGTACTTAATAATGTTACGCTATGGGATATAGAAAATCCGTATTTGTACAGCCTTAAAACTAATATTTATGCTAACGGAAAATTAACATATACAGTTACAACAAATTTTGGAGTACGAGATATTTATTTTGATGCAAATAAAGGCTTTTTCCTAAATGGAAAAAATGTAAAAATAAAAGGCTTGTGTTGTCACCATGACCATGCGGGCTTAGGTATTGCACAGAATAAGAATGTGTTTGAATATAGAATAGCACAAATGAAAAGTATGGGTGCAAATGCATATAGAAGTGCACATCATATGCCGACAGATGAGTTATTAGATATATGTGACAGGATTGGTATGTTCGTGTTTGATGAAACACGTAGAATGTCGAGTGCACCGCAGGACTTGGAATGTCTTAGAACAATGGTAAAACACGCAAGAAATCATCCGTCCGTATTTTTGTACGGTATAGGGAATGAGGAAATATTTTCACAGCACAGAAAAGAAACAGCAAGAACAACTGTTACTATGAAAACAGAAATCAGAAAGCTTGACCCGTCAAGAAACATAACATCAGCGGTTGTATGTTGGAATGGGAAAGAACGCTTTGACAACGCAGAACAATATGTAGACGTTACAAAAAATCTTGATGTTATGGGCTTTAACTACTGTAAGACGGCATGGGACGATTATCATAAGCATATGCCAAATCAACCGATTATCATAACCGAGGCAAGCTCAAATAGTGGTACACGCGGCTGTTACAGTACAAATGAAACAATCGGACAGTATTATATTCTTGACGATGACAATGGGATAAAGTGCAAGAACTCACAAAAAGCACAGAGGAAAGATATTGGTGAAAGTGAATGGAAATATTTTGCCGAGCGTGATTACCTTGCGGGAATTTTTCTTTGGACGGGAATGGACTATCGCGGAGAGCCTACACCGCTTGTGTATCCTGCAATATCAACACAATTCGGAATATTCGATTACTGCGGTTTTCCAAAGGATAATTTTTATTATTATAAAAGCTGGTGGACAGATGAGCCGACACTGCACATATTCCCGCATTGGAATTTTGAAAACGGCGAAAAGATAAATGTATATTGTTACAGTAATCTTGATGAGATTGAATTGTTTGTAAACGGCAAAAGCTATGGTAAAAAGCAAATGGAGCGTAATTGGTATCTGACTTGGGAAAATGTTGTTTATGAAACAGGTGGAGTAACTGCAAAGGGATATAAAGATGGAAAAGAAGTTATGACACAGACGATTAAGACAACTGATGCACCGTATAAAATCGAGCTTATGCCATACAAGGACAATATCGCAGTTGGAGAAACCGCAATTATAAATGTAAGGATAGCCGATAAAAACGGTATAACTGTTCCGACAGCGGATAATCAAATATTCTTTACTGTTGAGGGCGGACAATTCTTGGGATGCGGTAACGGAAATCCGGGCAGCCATGAAAGTGATAAAATCCCTGTAAGACGTGCATTTAATGGCTTATGTCAGCTTTTGGTTAAGGTAACAGACAAAGGATTTATCAAAATAACTACACAATCAAGCGGATTAAAACAAGATATATGTGAGATTAAAGTAAAGGAGATATAATAATGTGGAAAAAATTTTTAAAAATAAAAACAGCTATCATAATTATGTTGATTTCTCTATTATGTAGCTTTGCGGTAAGCGCGGCGGATAACAAAGAAAGAAGCATTGATTTTAATGATTCGTGGAAATTTATACAAAGTGATGTAAACAGTGCGGAGAGCAAGAATTATAATGATTCCTCGTGGAAAACGCTGAATCTTCCGCACGATTGGTCAATAGGACTTAATTTTAATACAAATTCGAGAGCAGGACAGACGACTGGATTTCTTGATGGAGGTACAGGTTGGTACAGAAAAACCTTTACACTGACAGACGATATGAAAAATTTTAATACCTCCGCTTAATATTTTATCATACACCAAAAAAATGTCAAGAAAGCTAACGATTTATTATGAACTTTTACACGTTTATTTTGAACAATGCCTTTTGCTGTATTGAAATAAGAAACAACAGGATGTAGAATATAAATATAAAAATAATTACAGAAAGGACAATCAATTATGAAGAACAAAAAAATTGTATCGATGATTGTAATGTTTAGTATTTTTATAAATATTATAAGCGGACTTCATATCGATGCTCAAGCGGAGAACACTGAAAATTCAGAAACATATTTGTGGGATTTTTCAAAGTATACAGACAAGATAACGACAACTAAAACAGGCTTTACTGAAAAATATGACGGTCTTACTATTGCTATTGCAGATAACGGTGATGATAGCATTTCAACAGGCGGTGTATATTGGCGAGGCGGCACGTCAAGCGGTGAAAGCACCACACGTTATATTTCATATACACCAACAAAGAATGGAACGCTGTCTGCAACAGGAAAATTAAATGCAACAGGTGGACGTTGGGGTATTTCCACATTTCTTAATGTAGGAACTTTTGTTGCGGCCAGTAGCACAACAAGTACTTCTTCATCTACTGTATCAATGGACTGTACAGCAGGAACTACATATTATATTTTCACAAAAGCAAAATCAGCAACGGTAGCTTCTGTGAAATATACAGAAACAGCAGAGTCCCCAACGACAGCTCCGACAGATGAACCTGACACTACCGACCCGCCGAGAGAGAATATATTTGAAAACGGCAAAGCTGTATTCAGTTTTGGCAGTGGAAATGTGGAGGGTAGTATTTCAGTTAAAGGTGGTCAATACAGTGAAACTGCAAAATATGGTTTTACTGATGGCAGCGGATTAAGCATAAGCGATAATAGCATTTCATCAGCAAGTGATTATACTTTTAATGTGCTTGTTGAAAACGGCAATTATAATGTTACAATAGATACCACAGCAGATAAAATTTCATACGAAAAAGTACCGAATATTTCGGCAGATGTAAAAAGGACAACAAACGAAAAAACATTTACCGCTGTTGTATGCGACGGCGTTTTGGATATAACGATTCCGGGCGGTGCGTCAATAAGCGGATTGACGGTTGAAAAAGCAGAAGCAAAAGCGGCAAACGCACAGCCTGCACTTTATGCCATAGGAGATTCAACAGTAAATACTGACGAAAATAACTCATACACTTGGGGTAAATGCATAGATGCCAAATATGTAACCTTGCCTGATAATATAGGCAGTTTTGTAAATTGCGGATACGCAGGTACAGACTCGGCAAAATATTATAACGATGGCTATCTTGACAGGGTACTTTTAAATATTTGTCCGGGCGATTATGTAACGGTTAATATGGGTATCAATAAGAACAAAGTGTCAAATGAGTCGGGAGCATATAAAACACTCATAAAAGATTATTTTTGTAAAGGCATTATTGAACGAGGCGGTATTCCAATAATACTTACTGCAACAGCTCGAGGCCCGGTTGATACTGCTGACGGCAGAGAATATTCCAAAGCGTATTCAAACGGTGTATTCCATTGTGACAGGTCATATAAATATGATAATTCGTTATATGACGATGCGCATAACAGCGATTTACGTGCAGTTGCATCAGAACTTAACTTAGAGGTTATTGAGGTTGGTGCGTGGTGTGATAATTACTTTAATTCATTGACTCAAGCAGATGCGGAAGCGGCACGATTTAAAAATGTTTTAGAGCTTGTGCAGAGTTGGTATCCTGACCATAATCATTACAAGCAGGCATTAGGTGAAAAAATTGCGTCATATATCACAAGTGAGGTTGCAACTCGTATAAGTGCATCAAAAAATTCTATAAGAACAGGTACGGGAAAAAATATTGTTGCTGATGTGTCAGGCAATATGGCAGCAATAGATACAAGTACATTGCCTTCAGGCGGCAATGTATCCGAATATGAAATTACACTTTCAAAAGGCGGAAAATTATTGAGAAAAAATCGTGTGCCTTGCAGTGAAAAAGTTTATACAGAAACAATCGGTGCAGATAAGGTGGAGATTGTACCTGTTTACAGATATGAAAATGTACAGAATGTCAATAACGGCATAACATTAGGTGAATTTGAAGAAGGACTCTATAACATCACTTTTAAGAAAAACGGCAAAGCGAGATGTGATATTTATGTCAATGGTGCAATGGTAGGTAATAATATTGACCAATCAGGCGAAGGCAGAAAGCCATCATCAGGTTCCGTTTATACTCAATTTCATTAAGTCCAAATTTGCAGCAAATTAGAGAAATGCTTGATGGTTTATTCAAAAAGTTGCCCGCTAATGCGAAAACATTATTCCATTCTGACCAAGGTTGGCAATACCAACATTCGGAATATCAACGTTTACTATCAGAACACAATATTGTACAAAGTATGTCTAGAAAAGGAAACTGTATGGACAACGGTGCGATGGAAAACTTCTTCGGAAGATTAAAAGTTGAAATGTTTTATGGTGAAAAATTTGAAAGTGTCAAAGCTTTCATAGATGAATTAAAAAGATATATTGATTATTACAACAATGAAAGAATTTCTTTAAAACTAAAAGGAATGAGTCCGGTACAATACCGAACTCATTCACAAGCAAGTTAATATTTAATTTTGTCTAAATTTTGGGGTTCACTTCATAATGCTTTGGCATATCAATCCGCCTCTTTTGTTAATCTGTCAAATAATCCATCACCCAACATAACCGACACGGATAGATACTACGGTGTGCACGGTAGATTTACTGATATTAAAAATTTTGGCAGTTTTGCGGACTGTGGCGTTATTTTCTACAATATACTGTGCCAATTCGACAGCCCGTTTTTCGATATAATCTTTCATTCTCCCACCGACCTTTCTGTATAGCATATATATGAAAAATCGGTGTAATTTATGAGATTAAACCATCACCAACAATCTTATTTTTCTTGACAAAATATTTAACATTACTTATAATAGTATTATTGGCTGTTTATAAAGTATTAAGGAGAAATACAGGAGGAAATAAAACTTTAAATAACGTTATGCAAGGTTTATCGGACGCTATCGGTGCGTGAGGTTCATCGGGTGAACGGCTGTTGACGACTGCGTGGAACAACGCAAACAAGGCAAGAAAATTGAATTTTTATATGACAAAAACGCATAATGTGTAAAGGCTGTATTTGTGTACAGCCTTTTACAATTTTAGAAGGAGTTTTGAATTGTGAAATCAAAACAAGATTTGACGGTAGGAAACATAAATAAAAAACTTTGGGAATTTGCGATACCGCTTATGCTCGGTAACGTAATGCAGCAGTTTTACAACTTAGTCGATACATGGGTAGTAGGAAAATACATAGGTGACAATGCCTTGGCGGCGGTCGGTTCGTCATATTCGCTGATGACATTTTTAACATCGGTGATTTTGGGATTGTGTCTTGGAAGCAGTGCATTTTTTTCAATAACATTCGGCGAAAAAAATATAAAACGACTGAAAAACGGAATATTTATTTCGTTTGTTATGATAGGAATATTTTCACTCATACTGACATTTGCGTCATTTTACCTTTGCGGCCGGATTATGAAAATACTTCAAGTGCCGTATGACATTCAAGGTATAATGAGCGAATATTTGAAGTGGATATTTTTAGGCATTTTCGCGACATTCCTATACAACTATTTTTCTAATCTTCTGCGAGGAATAGGCAATTCTGTAATTCCGCTTGTGTTTTTGTGCGTATCTGTGATACTTAATATCGGTCTTGATTTGTACTTTGTTTTGGTATTAAAGCAAGGCATACGCGGTGCGGCGATTGCAACTGTAATATCGCAGTATATTTCGGGTATCGGACTTATGATATATGTGTACATTCGTTATCCCGAACTTCGATTAAAATATGAAGATACAAAGTTTGTAAAACGTACGGCATACGACATAGCAATACTGTCGGGAATGACGTGTCTGCAACAGTCTGTAATGAATTTCGGCATACTTATGGTACAGGGGATTGTAAACAGTTTCGGTACAAAAATTATGGCGGCGTTTGCCGTTTCTGTGAAAATCGACACCATTGCATATATGCCTGTACAGGATTTCGGAAATGCGTTTTCGACTTTTATCGCACAAAATTTCGGTGCGGGCAAGTATGACAGAATAAAAGACGGAATTAAAAAAGCACTCAAAAGTGTTGTACTGTTCTGTATTTTTATCAGTGCGATTGTGTTTATTTTCGCAAAACCGCTTATGATGATATTTGTAAATGCCGAAAGCACGGAGATTATAAACATCGGCGTACAGTATTTGCGTATAGAGGGTGCTTGCTATATCGGCATAGGTATTTTGTTTATGCTTTACGGATATTACAGAGCTATAAATAAACCGAGTATGTCGGTTGTGCTTACGGTTATTTCTTTGGGAATAAGAGTAGTGCTTGCGTATGTTTTGTCGCGTGTTATCGGTGTAGTCGGTATTTGGTGGTCGATTCCGATCGGTTGGTTTATCGCGGATGCGGTTGGAATTTGTTTTTATTTATTTAAGTTTGACAGGTAATATTTTGTGAGATATAATTATATATAAGATTAGTTAGCGGTTGAATATGCGTGTGAAGTGATTGCTGAAGATGCAATAACTCTTGTGAAAGCCCTTATACAGGAGGCAGGCTGTGACGGTATTTATTACTGCGTGCAAAACGCGGAAACTTTTAGATTTACTTCGGAGGATATCATAAATTTGTAGAGCCGTATGATTTAAAGGTGCTTGATTATGCCAACAGTATCAGTAAATATAATATACTTCATTGCTGCGGTTGGAGCGGTGACAAAAACAGAGTTGAAGTATGGAAAAATTATAAAGCAGCGGCAGTAAATTGGGCGGTTTATGTGGAAGATATGGACTTAAATGTGGGTAGAGATTTCTTTAACACAAATTGCGTGCTTGGTGGCTTTGACAACAGAAAAAACGGCGTTTTATACAGCGGTACGCTTGATGAAATCAAATCGGAAACAATAAAACTTATAAATACGGTCGGAAAAAAGATACAATACTGGGGGCGGATTGTACGTTGTCAAATGATATTGATTTGTCACACATAAAATGCGTGGCGGATACTGCAAGAAATATATAAGACGAAAAACGGGGGTATATAAATATGTGGAAGATAAGGGATTTAAAGAAAAAGGCAAGGGGAACTTTTAAGCGGAATTATATCGGCATTGTTATAACGTGCTTTATCGCGGCCGTTGTTATGGGCAGCTTTACTAACCCGCTAAAAGAAGTGAGGACAATAAAAGACACTTATTTCGACCAGCTTAACGGAACGGTGCTTTTTGCGGAAAATCACAATTCCGATATGTCGAATACGGAAGTTGTCGATAACTTTTTAGGCAAGAGCGGTGAGGAAAGTGAAAGAGCACAGCATTGGACGAGGGGCGTTCTTTCGGTGTTTGCGAAGAATACCGAGGGTGCAGGTAACTTTGTTTACGGTGTTTTAAATTCGATAAATCAAATTGTGTTTAACGACCGAGTGAGTGCCGGTGTTACTATTGCAATCGGCTCGTTGATTTATTTGCTTATAGCCATTCTTTTTACGAAGGTTTTGCTTATTGGACTGTATCGGTATTTGCTTGAAATTCGAGTCTACACAGGTACGAGAATTTCACGAATATTGTTTCCGTGGTCTATAAAAAAGGCACTGCATATTGCATGGGTGATGTTTGTAAGAAGTGTGTATTCACTTTTATGGTGCTTAACGATAGTCGGCGGATTTATTAAGATTTATTCATATAAACTTGTACCGATGATTATTGCGGAAAATCCCGAATTGAGTGCAAAAGAGGCTATAAAACTTTCTGAAGATATGATGAAAGGGTATAAGTGGAGAGCATTTTTGATTGATTTGTCATTTATCGGTTGGGATATATTGAATATACTTACACTTCAGATTTTGGGCGTATTTTTCCTTGAACCGTATAAACGTATGACGACAGTTGAACTTTATATGACGTTGCGTGAAAAAGCAAAGGAAAGAGATATTGAAAATGCGGACAAGCTGTGCGATAAATTGCTTGAAAGTGAAGTGACAAGCGGAATATATCCTATTAATGAATACTTCATAACAGTGCCTAAGGGCAAGAAGTGGATTCAGGAAGATTATGAACGTGATTACGGATTATCGTCATTGATACTGATATTTTTCACATTTGCAATGATAGGTTGGTTGTGGGAAGTGTTATTGTTCCTGTTTACAAGAGGTGAATTTATCAACAGAGGTACTTCACACGGACCGTGGCTGCCGATTTACGGCGTAGGCGGTACGGTTGTACTGATTGTGTTAAAAAAATTCAGAAACAAACCGTGGCTGACATTCCTTTTGTCAATGGTGCTGTGCGGTGTAATAGAGTATTTTACATCGCTTATACTTGAAAAAGTTCAGGGTATGCGTTGGTGGGATTACAGCGGATATTTTATGAATTTTCAAGGCAGAATTTGCCTTGAGGGATTGGTTGTGTTTGCACTCGGCGGTTGTGCGGCGGTGTACCTTATAGCACCGTCACTTGACCATCTGTTTTGCAAAATTCCTATGAAAATTAAGAAGATTATATGTGTCGTACTTGTAGTCCTGTTTGTCGCGGATATGGCGTATTCGGCATTTGTGCCGAATATCGGCGAGGGGATAACGGATAATGATGTGGCGAGAATAGAAATTAAAAAATCCGACGTATTGATTGCGTCGGATTTTTTGTTGATTTGATTTTTGGAGCTGTTGACGTTTCGTTTGCGGGCTTTTTGTTTAGAAGAATATAACAAGCGAGACGGTGAACATATCGTCTGAATTTGAAACGTTCATAACACCGTGATACTTGTCAACAACGGCGTTAACTGATTCAAGTCCCAAACCGTGCATACCTTTTTTGGATGATATTAATTTAGAACCGATCTTCTTAACGCTGCCGTCAAACGTATTTTTTAAATCTAAAATCAATTTGTTTTCATCAGCGGTGCAGTTCAGCACAATTCGCCTGTTTTTAAGCGGTGCTTTTGAACAAGCCTCCATAGCATTTTCAACAAGATTGCCGACCAAAATACTTAAATCAATATCACTCATAGGCAGTCCGTTCGGAACTGATACCGAAGTTTTAAAGTCTATTGAATTTTTAGCCGATGAAGAAACATAGAAGTGGAGCAGAGCGTTAAGCGTAAGATTTTCGCAGAAAAACAGCGGTACTGTGTCATTTGTTTCGCTTGAATATTCTTCGAGGTATTCTGCGATTTTATCAAATTGACGATTATTTGCAAAGTCGCTTATTACTCTGAAATGCTGACGCATATCGTGGCGGAGCTTTCGTGTTTCTTCGATTTGTTCGGTTATGTGGACATAGTTTTCCTTGTAAAGATTTATCTGACGTTCCATAAGTCGTCGTTCGTCATCGAGAACAATATTTCGTCTGTAATTATCTATAATACTTGCCCAGTATACAAAGTACAGACAGCCCAAAATCGTAAGTATACCTATTTCAACCGACTGGTCGGTGTAAATCGAGTCATAAAGCGGTTGAATAATGTAAAGTAATAACGATACAGCAAAGCAAACATTGCCGAACAGAAAAATTCTGCCGTATTTTATATCGTTAAAGACCGCATAAGTGCCTATTGCGACAAGATAAATTGCGGCTAACCACTCAAACACATTGCATAGGGTTGAAAGGAAAGTACATAACGGTGCACTTAAATAAGGTGTAAATACACCGTATACAAATGCGATTGCACAGAATACCGAACCGCATATTTCGGAAATACTGCTTACGTTTTTATTTAAATTGCAGAGCCTGTTTTGGAGCATTATAACCATCAAATACACAAAGTGCGTGCAAAAATACTCAAATACATATGAAAAATTACCGCCCATGGAGAAACACAAATTGATCAGCGGATAATTTAGGTAAACGGCATATGTAAGGCACATAAAGAAGAATATATACGAATAATTGCTTTTGCCGCTAAGTGCGAGAATAAGCGAGAACAGTGCACCGAAGAATATCAATGTCATGATAAAGTTGTTTATCAGAAATTTAAATGCTCTGGTGATATTAATTGAATACGGTTTACCGAGTGTCGGCGGTGACGTAATTCCTGCTCTAATGCCGGATGCGTCCTTGACGGCGATTGTTATATATGTTTCGCCGGAGGCATTGAAAAATGTGCAGCGGTTTTGTATTTGTGCTTTGTAATTATGTGTATCGCCGACCTTTAAATACAATTTGTTATTGATGTACAACTCATATGCCGAGTAAACCTGAGGCATTTCCAGTGCGTAAAATCCTTCTTTTTCGGGGAAGTTTATTTTTATTCTGTATGTTCCGATAAAGATATTGTTTTTTGTTTGGCTTGTGTACGCTGATTCAGTATCACCGATTGAAATATATTTCATATTCGGAAGTGAAGTTTGATTTTTAAAATATGTCGGAGTGAGAAGTGCGTTTTCGTAAAATTCCCAATCCTTTATAAGAAAGTGAAACGAATTGTTGTCAATTTCCTCTTGCGAAAGCGTCAATACGCCTTTTTCGGGCTGGAGCTTGCTGTATGTATATTTGTTATTGAAAATATATAAAAATTCTGTAGTCAAAGAGATAAGAACTATTGCGATAATAAAAATTACCGCAATAGTCTTAACGCGTTGCTTATTTTACATAGTAATCATAGTGACCTTTATTCTCTTATAATATCTTTTAATTCATAAGTTAAATACTGTTTCTTTACCTGTTGATTTTCACGTTTTTTAATCGGAACATAATCTCCGTTTTGCATTAAAAAATCATTGCCCGAAACAGTGTTGACGTAATCAAAATTTACGATAAATCTTTACAGCAGTTTGAAAAACGGCTGTCTTCTGTCAAAATTGACGCACACTGTGAAAATGTGTTTTGAATTTCAATCGTCTTGTCCTTCAAATGAAGCCGGACTTTTCTGTTTGTAACATCTATGTACATTATCGAATCATATGCTATTTTAAGTTTTATTTCGGGTTTTGTTTTGTACAGAACCGATAATGCTTTTGAAGGTTCTTCGTATTTTTCAAAATATCTCTGCATAAGTGACTCAACTGCATCTTTTGTTATCGGTTTTACAAGATAACAAAAAGCATTTACACTGTAACTTTCACAAGCGAAGTTATTGCTTGTGGAAAGGAAGATGATTTCAACCGAACTGTCTGTTTTGCGTACAGTGCTTGCAGCTTCAATTCCGCTCATACCCGGCATATATATGTCAAAGAAAATTATATTATATTTGTTGTTTTCAAATTGCGTGACAAAACTTTCGGCATCGGAAAAGTCGGATATTGTAACGTTCATATTTCTTTCGGAGAAATATTCGTTAAGGTAATTTACAAGCGTTTCTCTGCCGACGGCTAAGTCATCAACAACTGCAATATTCATCGTGTTCACCGCCTTATGGATTTAAGAGCTGTCAACATTTTGCCGATATACTCTGATTATATTATATCATTGTAAAAATAATAATTCAACATATAAAATTGAGTTTCAGTTAATAAACTTGAGTTTCGGTGCGGAAAATTGCTTTTAAAACTTGCAGAATGCGTTTGATGCAAAATCTATTGAATTTTGATTTTCGGTATATTATAATTTTATCAGAAAGCAATGAGATACAGCAGAATATAAGGAGATATGAGATGGGATTTTTTGATTCATTTAAGTCCGGAGCAAAAGATGTCTTTAAGGGGTATGATAAAGTTAAGCTGAAGGATAAGATTACATATGATGAACTTTATGAGATTATGAAAGACGAAACATATTCTGTCGGCAAACCTGAGATTACGGGTTCGGGATTAATGAGATGTATTCAATTTCCTGCTGTGGATAAATATAAAATCCAAATTGCTATAACTTCAAAAACGATTACAATTTCAAAAATATACAGCGGTGCAGGCGGTTTGGCGAAAGAGATAATCGGTGATGCTTTTACAAACGGAATGTATGATATAGTCAATGAAGAAAATATTGACCTAAACAGAGCAACCAGAGAAGTAGGGGAAAAGCTTAAAGTTCTTTTGGAAAAAAGGGGCTTGGCTTAAAAAATATAAAAAAGAGGAATAAATTTCTTAATCGATGCATATTAATTAAGAAGTACGTTAAAAGGAGGAAATGGAATGAAATCAAAGGTAGTAGCATTAATTCTCTCTATCTTTTTGGGGGAACTTGGAATTGATAGATTTTATCTTGGCTACATAGGTACAGGTATTTTAAAATTAATAACCTGTGGGGGATTCGGAATTTGGTGGCTTATCGACTTAATTATGATAGCAACAGGAAAACTTAAGCCAAAAGACGGCTCAGAGTATGCAGAATAATAAAAATAATTTTTTTAAAATGAAAGGACAAATATATATTATGAAAAAGAAAATTTTAATTATGGCAATGATTGCCGCTATGTCAGTAACAGCTTTAGCAGGTTGCGGAAGTGATGCAGATACATCATCAGACACAACAACATCAAACGTAACAACAACTTCTGACGATACAACATCATCTGATACTGTTATCGATGATGAAACATTCGCACAGCTTCAAGACATCTATTCAAACCTTGTTAAACTGCATACAACAGTTGCAGACGCTGTAAATGACGGTACAATCGAGGCAGATGCAGAAACAGTTGATCTTCTAAATCAAGCTGCCGACGTAATCAAAGAAATTGGCGATATTGAACAGACTGATTTCACAGATGAAGACGAGGCACTACAGTTGGTAGATTCTATGTCAAAAATGGCTGATGGTTTGGCTGCCGTTGCAGGTGTTGACGCAGAATAATTGATTTAGAAATTTAAAACAGTCCCCTAAAAAATCCGATATTTTATTGGACTCCATATAAAATATAAGTGCATTTTATCAGTACTGCAAAAATTGAAAAGCGGCAGCATTAGCTGTCGCTTTTGGAGTAATTGGGGATGTTTTTTGAAAGAGAGAGATTATGGCAAAGAAAAAAGGGTGTTTATTTAAAATAGGAATTGCATTATTAATATTTATAGGCTTGATATTTGTGTTGTTTTGTATGGTTTTGATTATGCCGTCGGAGGAGTATGAAACGATTAATTACGATATTCCGAATATGCGTGATTATTATACTCACATAAAGGGCAACGGAGAGGATAAAGTTACACTTATGGTGTATATGGTAGGTTCTGACCTTGAAAGTGACGGCGGAGCGGCGAGTGAAGATATTGCCGAAATGGCGGCGGCAAATGCGGATAATATTAATATTACATTACAGACAGGCGGAGCGGCCGCGTGGGAAAATGCAAGCATAAGTGACGGAAAAACGGAACGTCATATAATTAAAAACGGTGAATTGCAGAACGTGGAGAACTTGGGTGAAACACAAATGACGTCCCCTAATACGCTGACTGATTTTATAAAATGGTCTGCCTCAAATTATCCTGCCGACAGATATGAACTTGTGCTTTGGAATCACGGCGGCGGTACGGCACTTGGTTTCGGATATGACGAAATGTATCCTGATGATATGCTGTCGCTGTCACAGATAGGAAATGCTCTGTCAGACAGCGGAATTAAGTTTGATATTGTAGGCTTTGACGCGTGCCTTATGGGTACGATTGAAACGGCATATATGCTTGAACCGTATGCGGATTATCTTGTTGCGTCGGAGGAATATGAGCCGGGAACGGGTTGGTATTACAGTGAATGGCTTAAAAATTTGTCTGACAATACGTCAATGTCGACTGTCGAAATAGGTAAGAAGATTGTGGAGGACTATATAAACGGTCCTGATTCGAGTTTTTTTGATTCAAATACGCTTTCAATCGTAGATTTGAGAGAAATTCCTTATACATATTCAAAGCTATGCGAAATAATGCAGCAGGAAGAAGGAGTTTTGGACAGTAGATATTCCGTAATATCACAGGCAAGATACAATGCAAAATCATTCGGTGACGGTGAGTATGAACAGATTGATATAAAGTCATATCTTGAAGAATGCGGCAAGAGTGATACGGAACTGGGCAAGGTGCTTAGAAGTGCGGTTAAGTATTCGGGCAGTTCGTCTTACAATTCGAACGGACTTGCAATGTATTTCCCGTATGACTATCCCGACTATTATGCGGAAATAAAAACAGAAACAGATAAGTTCGGTTATAACGGCTACAACAGCTTTTTCGATAGATTTTTGAGCATTATGGGTACAGGACAGATGAATTATTCGAGTGAGAATGATTACAGTGATTATTCTTGGTATGACAATACAAATTACGATACCTATAATGTATCAGATGAGTTGGAAGTAAAGGACAAGGGCGATTATTTCGCATTGTCGCTTTCGGACGAGGAATGGGATAAAATAAACGGAATTAATGTATGGGTGTATGTTGATGACGGCGATGGTTACGTTGACTTGGGTTCGGACAATGTGTATGAATTTGACGATGACGGTGATTTAATGGTTGATTTCGATTATTATTGGGTTGCATTAAACGGTCAGGTTGTTCCGTTTTACTTTGAATACGAAACGCCGGAGAACGTAAAGGACGGATACACATACGGCTATGTCCCTGCGGTGCTTAACGGCAACGAGCAGATTAAAATAATGATTTATTGGGACGAAAAGCACCCCGACGGTTATTTGGCAGGTTACAGACCGTACAGCGAAGAAGAAAATATATCAGTTCCGCAAAAAGGCTTTAAGCAACTTAAAAATGGCGATACGTTGGAATTTTTATGCGATTACTATACATATGACGGTGAATATGACGGAGTGTACTCATATGGTGATAAAATCGTTGTAAACGGCGATATTACTGTAGGTTATGAGTATGTCGGCGAGTATGACACGAATATTTGTTATGAGCTTACCGATATATATAACAACAGTATAACAACCGAAATGATAGAACTTAAAATGAATTAAAAAACTATATGGAGGGAAAGAAGATGAAAAAATTTATAAGCACATTACTGTGTATTGTATTTGTTGCGGCACTTATGCCCGCACAAATTGCAAAGGCAGACAGCGATGTTATGAGTGTCGCAAATCAAGTAAAAGTACCTATATTGAATGAGCAAACGTACAACAACAAAAAACTTATGAATAAGTACACACGCGATATGTCGGATTGGTGGGCAACCGATTTGACATTGACGGCGGGAATGTTGTTCAAGAGATGTGATGTGGATAATGCGTATTATCAATACTGGGGTTCAATCAATGAGGCGGTTGAAACTATGGGTATGGCTTACGTTTCGACATTCAGAGGACACGATAGCGGATTTTGGTCAACGAGTTTTAAGCTTAAAGACAGCGTTGCAAACAATTCCGTATTTCCCGAATTGGAAGCGACAGGTCAGCTTATGATGAGGTTCGGCGCTAATTTGATAGGTAATCACGCAAAAATGTCCTTTAAGAATACTATGATTCAGGGTGAGGGGAAAAAGGACAGCGGTTGGTTTAAACTTCAAAGCGGTGATACGTTAAACAATAAGTTTAAAATGCAAGGTGTGTTTGATGCAAAAGTAAAAAAACCATATGTGTTCTTTGCCGATATAACAAAGCCAACTGTTAAATCGGCAAGCATGAACGGCACTGTACTGTATCTTGATATGGGTGAAAAGCTGAGAAAGATTGAAAACGGAAAGATTACGTTGACGCTTTATGCGACAAACGTTGAAAGCGGTGTTCAAAATATGGAACTTACTGCGACTTCCGGCGGTATAAACGGAAATGAAATATTTTTCTATGTACACGCACCTAAAAATGTTAAGGAATATCAAATTACGAAGATTAAGAGCGTAGAGTATGACAAAAAAGAGTACACCGGTCAAATGTACGGTATAGCTTATGCTGACAAATATTTGGCGAGAAACGAAGAACCGCGATTTAAGGTTATAGACAACGCACCGGGATTAATTCCGGAATACTTTACCGCCACATCTCCGATTACGGACTATGCCGGCAACAGCCTTGACATTCATACAAAGGATTTGACGAGTTACTCACTTTTAGTCGATAAAAAAGCACCTGAAATTGACAGCGTTGAAATTGCGGGGAATATGATAGCGGCAGATTCAACGTCATATTCACAGCCGAGCGATTGGCCTGAAGATATTGACAAGAGTAGTGTGTTTGCAGGTGTCGGCGATACATTAACCTTTTCTGCAATGACAACGGAAAAAATTAAAACGAGCGAAAAAAGTTCAATGACTGCAGAACTTAATATATCACAAAACGGAAGTAAAGCAGTGCTTGAAACCGAGAAATTTGAAGATATGTATGACGGTGTAAACAAGCGGACGGCAACGAAGATTACGTTTAAACCGATTACGATAACCGCCGATATGACTTGTGATAATAGCGAGCCTATAAGAATTGAAAAAATAAACACGGCAAACGTAGTCGATTTGTATAATAATGAGTTGGCAACGCAGAAAATATAAAAAAATCCGAAACAGCAGATTTATTTTGACAATATCGCACCGACTGTAAAGGTCGGTGAAATAACGGGTGATGTAAACAGCGGTGAATTTTGCATACCGCTGAATTTCAGCGACGGAAAAGGCACGGTATCTGATTTTGATGGATTGACGGCAAGTTTTGCGTGGTGCTATGACCAAGATAAGCAAATTCCGTTTAAGTATGCTGTGACGACTTCCGCCGATACACCGAGTGAGTATAAAGAATCGGTACTTAACAATGAAAATAACCTTGCGTGGAATAAATTCGATTTGCCTGTAAAAGATTATTACTTACATATTAAAACCGATAATTCCGAAATCAAAAACACAAAACTTTATTTCAGAACAGAGGACTGGGCAGGAAATGTAGGTGAACAGTCTGTTGATACGGATATAAATATTGACCGTGCAGCACCGAATGTTGCGCTTATGTCGATGAATACCGAGTATGAAAACGATACCGCAAAGATATTGGCAAAGGTACGTGTAACCGATTTTAACACGGACGGCTTGAATGTTAAATATCAGCTTGTAGACAAAGGTGTTGAACCGACCGACAGTGATTGGTCGGAGGGCTTGCTTAATGACGGAGTTTTTGACTTTGAAACTAAATTTGACGCGGCACAAAAATATGAAAAAGAATTGCTTGTGTATGCGACAGACTTTAAAGGTAACAAGTCGAATGTTTCACGTTATGAGGTGTATGCCGACTTGACAAAGGCAAAGGCAAAATATACGGTTGTAAGCGATTTGTCACAGATACATACAAAGCCTGATGTGCAAATTTCGGCACCTGACAATCCCGACAATAAAGCTAATGCCACCACGCGTGTAACACTTACAATGGGTGACAAGACTTACGCAAGCGTATATGACAGTGCCGACAGTAAAAACATATTTGATTTTGACGGCACATGGTATGCGGTTACATACAACGAGGATAAAACCGGTTTTGACGGAGTAACCGCTCTTACGGCGGACGGAGTGAATGAACTTAAAAACTTTTACGGCACAGTAAACGTAAAATTTGAAAGTGCGTTTGCAGATTTGACACCTGTAAGCGGTGCAAGTATAAAGCCGTCAAATTCCGAAGAAGAAGTGACCTATCAAGCGGAGGGCGACTTTAATGTTATGACCGCACCTGTACTTGATAATGTATATAATCTTGAATTTATTTCAATAAAGGACAGTAACGGAGATGTTATTAAAGCCACAGGAGTGGGTGATGACAAGCACATAAGAAGAAACGGCGATATGACTGATGTCAGAATTAATTTTGAATTGTCAAATACAAAAGTTGCCGATTGGGTTACGGATAATTTGGACTTTGATAAATCGTATGTGACAATAACAAATTCGGAAAACAACGAGGTATACAACGCAAAGTTAAGCAGAAATGCAAGCCAAACTCTTGCAATGCCGCTTAGAGATAAAGACGGTAACTTGCTTGGAACGGATACATACAGAATTGCGGTTTATTTGTATCAGACAGGCAGTGACAGCCCTGCCGAATTTAAGTGCGATACGGCGGTACTTCTTGACAATATCAAAACGTCGGCAGATGTCGGTGTAAACAGATATGAAATTATTCCCGAACACGAATATTACCCTATTCCTAATCCGATACCGTCAATCGTAAAAGAAAGCGATACGGCATTTAAAACAATCAATATCGGTAATGCTGAATTTAAGGAGATTGACCGTAATGAAGATGAGGGATATTCTTTAGAACAGAATATGGCACATATCGTCAAAATGACGCTTAAGAGCAATGATGTTTCAAAAGAATTGTGCGGTGAAACAATCGGTAAGGCAGAGGGATTTCGTTTGTGGAATAAAGCGTGCAATGGCGGAGAAGATTTACCGTTTGAAAAGACTACTGACCTAACAAGAGAATACGAGATAAATTTAATGCAAAACCCTGCAAAAGAAACTCTTGACGGAGTAACGGCAACGGGCGGTTTGCAATTTGAAAAGGGAAGTAACACTTTCTGTTATCAAGTTAAATTGGAAAACGGCAATGTATCGCCGATATACGAGTTCACGGTAAATATGGTTGAAAGTATACCGCAGATTGCAATGGATTTTGATATGAACGAATCGCAGAATTATACGGACGACAACGGAACAATGCACGTTATCTCCGCTGATGCGACCGTAAAAAATGCTTTCTCCGAAAACGGTAATATAACGGTATATTATGTTCACAGAGAGGATTACAGCAGTTGGACTGCCGATGAAATCGGACTTGACGAGGTTGTTACATTGAAGGGTGATAGTGCCTTTAATTATCAAAACTGTAGACAAGACGAAAACGGCAGAGATAGGCTCAACTTTGCATTTATTGCGATAGACGAATCCGGTAATTCTGTTTCATATATTCCGCAGTTCAAGGAAAAAACGAAATATACCTTTGAAAATGATGCATTGACAGTAACTCAAGCAAATCTTAACACATACAACCAGGGTGATTATATTTATAATTTTTATGCCAAAAATCTTGACATGGACAAAAGCTCTTTTACAGTTGTGAAAGACGGCGAAACGTACAATATGCCTATGAAAAACTATCAATATCCGAATGAATTGGGTTTTGAGGGCGGTTATTATCGTGAGGACAGCACGTCCACTAATTTGAGTATAGACTTTACAAGACCATGGAGTGTGGAAAAGGCAGGCGAGCCTTTCTTTGACAGTATTACGTTTAACTTTGTAGGTGTGCATGGTGACACAGCAACGAGAACGTATACCAAAGACGATGAAAATTACGGAAGCTTGGTAACGAACTTTAAATATGAAGAACCGCGATTTGTTGACGTTTATGATGACGATTCATTAGCGGATTACAGTTATATCTGCAATGACAGAGGTGTTAAGGTATACTTTAACGGATATTTAAAATTAAAGGGTGATACGGTTTATGCTTCTGCTCACTATCTGCCGATATACTCAAACGGTACATACGAAGTTGAGGGCGAGGATATGTTCGGCAATACATGGACAATACCTGTAACTGTTACACTTCTTGCAGACGGTCCAAAGGTTACAATGTCAACTTTGTATAAGACAAAGGGCGATATTACGGCGAATATCGAATATACTTCTCCCGTAACTGTTACGGAAAATGACGGAAACACATTTGCAAAAATCGAAAACAACGGAACAAATAACGTAACCGTAACCGCAACACAGCCTACAAAGGTTACAATGAAGTGGACGGACAACGGAGCTGAAAAGAGTAAAATATTAAATATAACCAATAATGAGATAAAACCGATAAAGCCGAAAGTTGTATGGGATTATGACGAAGATGATGTGGTTGACGGCTGTATATACGGCGAAGTAACCGCAAAGCTTGTTGATGAAAACGGCTCAACACTTGTTGATACCGCAACGGGCGAAACACCGAGCCATACATTCTATCCTAACAGTGAAACGGAATTTACATTCAAGAATTACAAAAATCAAAATGATACTTTGGGTGAAGATTATACAGTTACGCTTGATGTAACACTTAAAGATTATCAGCCGCCCGAAGAATATGTCGATACAATGCCGCCGAGTGTTGAAATGGTTGGTTATACCGTAAGGGGCGGCGTGGCACAAAGTAAAAAACTTGTGCTTAATCTGTATGACGATAACAAGCATTACTTAAATCCGTCACTTCCGGATTTAAGCGGCGGAGGCTATGAAACAGTTACCGACAGTATATCATTTATGAAGAAAATGGGTTGGTCGTCACATTACAGATTTAATGTAATCGTGTCTGATATAAACGGTGTAAAGCTTATTGCAAAAGCGGGACTTAATGCCGAAACACCGACATTTGATTCAACAAGTGATACGATTGACGGAGTGAGTGTAAACGGCAGAACCGTTGATATAACAAAGAACGCGGAATTTACATTGTTTGCGGTCGACAGCTGTAATAATGTCACCGAAATTCCGCTTGTTGCGGATAACTTGGGAGAAGCGCCTCAGCCGCATTTGCAGAAAGTCGTGTCGGGCGATATGCAGACTGTAAAGGTGTACCTAATACCGCCTGAGGACAGTGACTTTACAAACCTTGTTATGACTAATGACAACGCAAAACAGGAAACAGGTGACGGAGAATACAACGGCTTGTATTATATAGAAGTAACAGGCAACGAAAATATTGTTATAAACTACACATACACATATAAAGGTGAGAACGAAAGCGGTGAATTAAAAGCAGCCGTTACAGAAATAGACAATTCACCTGCAAATAAAATCAGTGAAGTATGGTCTGAAAACGCAAAGAGCAGTAAGACGAATAAATCCGTTACGGCACAGCTTAGATTTGATAAGCTCATCACGAAAGCGGAATGGAAAAATCAAAGCGGTTATCTTCCTGAAATATATAAACTTGATAATCAAGTTACAATTTCATATTCGGAAAATGCACCGACTATGACGCTTGTTTGCACAGCCGTAAACGGTCAAGTGTGTGAAATTACTTTGAATGAGGTTAAGAACATCGACAAAAACGCGCCGATTATTACCGAAACAATTCAGCCGTCCAAAAATCACCGTAAAGTGACAGTGACTTTAAAAGCCGACAAAGAAGTTATTTTCAGAGAAAACGGAAAACAGGGAACTGAATTTACACGAGTAATAAACGCAAACGGCGAATATGTATATCACTTTGCGGATGCTGCAGGCAATCTGACGGAAAAGGTTGTTAAGGTTGACAGCATCATTGATAAAGATTTGTCGCTTACATTCAGTCTTGCAAGTGACGGTACAGACAGTAAGGAGTCACCGGATAAACTCGGTCGTTTAAAGGTTGGTGACACTGTATATGTGAGTGCAAACAGAAACTGTATGGTAACATGGAACGGTGACACAACAGGTCAAAATCTTACGGCCGGTGCGTGGACGAAGTTAACCGTATCGGAGGATTTGGCAGGATTGTATCCTACAATAAAGGCAAAGGACGAATATTCAAATACAAAGTATTATCACTTTATGCAGATAGCAATGCCGGATAAAAAAGCACCGACTATCAAATTGAAAAAGGAAACGGTGGAAATAGACTTAAATTCAGAAGATATTTTGTCACAGATTAAAGCGAATATGACGGTAAGCGACAACGAAACCGAAAAGGACAAAATCAAGCTTGATGTTACTTACACAAAACCGCAGACAACGGGAACAGTAAGGGTGGCTTATACCGCAACAGACGAGGCAGGAAACAGCAGTGAAAGATACGGATATATCTATTTCTATGAGGATACTCAGCTTAGAGTCAGCGTAAACGGTGAGTATATTTACAGAGATATGATTCTGCTAAGCAAAAACGAGGCACAGAACATTGTCGTTGAAAGCAATGGCGAGCCGTACAGTGTTAAATATAAAAACGGTATAAAGACAGTCGGTCAAATGAAAATCGGTGCGACTGAATTGGCGAAGAATAAGGATAATGCAGAGCCGATTTCATTCGTTCCGAAAAAGGCGGGGTATTATACATTTAATGTACAAACGCAGGGACGTGACAATTACAGATTTGTAATTTACGTTCAATAATGAAAAAAGGAGGTTTACTATGCTGCAAAGATTAAAAAAAATTATATCAGCCTTAACCGTAACAGCGATGATTTTCGGTATAATGCCTATCGGCGCGTTTGCCGAAAATCTGAATAAGGCGGATTACGAAGAATTGAACGACGGTTATTTGAAAGTCGTTGTTTCGGCGAAAAACGGCGGTTTTCTGATAGATACCGTTGAGGGAGATAAGCTGAACAAAGCAGATGATAATAAATATCTTTTGTTTCCCGATGAAAATTATGATACATCATATACCTCTTTTCGCGTAAAAAGAGGTAATGAGGTAAAGGACTATATTTTCGGAAGAAAATACGGTTTCTTGGGTAAGGACAGCAGTGACGTCACTTTAGTGAAAAACAGTGACAACATTGTCGCAACGTGGAGCGTTGACGGTTTGACTTTTACGCAGACCGTCACGCTTGCAAATACAAAATCGGCTCTGCACGGTATGGCGTCAATTTCATACGGTGTAAAGAGTACGGACGGAAGAAGTGCGGACAGTGTTCAGGCAAGAGTTATGCTTGATACCGCACTCGGTTATCAGGATTATGCGGTGTATGAACTGACGAAAAAGGACAGTACATATGAGCAGATACAATCTGAAACGGTTATTGATAACTCTGACGGAGAAGCATACAACAACGCGTTATTCGGATACGACAATCCGAAAGCACCGTCCGTAACGGCTTATACGGTGAATGCGTCGATTAACAATAAAATTGTCGCACCGTATCAAATAGCGTTCGGACATTGGAACAACCTTGCGTCAAGTGTATTTGATTTTGAGCCTGATAACTCGTTGACGTTTACAAATCCGTATAACGAAAAATATTTGACTGCCGACAGTGCGTATGCTTTGTATTTCGATATGGGCAGTGTGGCGGCAAACGGTGAGGGCAATACCGTTGCGACAAATTACGGTATATATTCAAACGTAACCGTAAATAACGATGATAAGGTTGCGATAAATTTTTCATCTGAACTCGGAGCAATGCAGCTTACCGATACAAAAGACGAATACAAACCGCAAACGACAGGCGGTAAAAACGGTGATTTCAGCGTGTCAACGCAAATTAAAAACGTGTCGCAGAACGAAATGAAACAAATTGCCGTTGCGGTATATCCGCAGGAGGGAATAACACCGTATGACTTGTCGGGTAATCTTGACGTTACAGCCTCATATTCAAACCCTTTCAGTGTTGATATTATAGATTTTAACGCGGATGAAGAACGACAGGTTGTGTTTAACTTTAATGCCGAACCGCTTACGGCTACCGATTACAGAAAAATCGAAGTGCGTTGTTATGACGTGAGCGGAACGGACGGTAAATTGCTTTCCGAAAACTTAATCGGTCAGAGAAGTATATATCTTCTTTGCCCGGGTGCAACAGGCGACAGGGTTTCGTTTATAAGCACCGCACCCGAGATTGTTTATAACAGAGGAACAAGACATATTTACCTTGCAGGTCAGAATTTCAATTTGCTTAAAAATAAGAGTGAATACGATATAAAGGTTACGCCTTTAAACGGCAGTCAGCCGTTGACTGTAAGTGCGGAAAACTTCATTTTGGATACCGAAAACAATACGGCGGATTTGATACTTGACGAGCTTATGTCGGTCGGTACATATCAGATTGTATTTGATATGAAAGATCCGACTAAAAAAGATATTACGTCTGACGCACTGAAATTTAATGTCAGTGATGATATTGCATATCAAGGCGGTTCTTACGGAGTTGTCACGATTGAAAAAGACGGCGATAACAAGTATGCCCTAAGGGCGTATAAAGACGAAAAGGAATACAGTGACGAAGTTCCAAATGCTCAAAATATCTCTTTGCTTGAACTTCGCGGTGACTTTACGTTAAAATATGAAAACGGTAAAATTGCAGAGGCAGAGGCTGTTTCTCTTGAAACGGTAGACCATAAGGCGAAAAGCACAATAAATATCAGTAATTGTCTTGATATTGAAAAAGGTACTGTAACCGTGTCTGTCGAAAACGTCGGTCAGGACGACCAAACTATTAATATCGATATAGACGGCGAAGTTTATACGACAGGTGCAAGAACAAAGGTTTGGAGCGGTGTATGTGCGATTTCGTCATTTGAAAACGGCTCCGAATCAACACTTTTGCAGTACACAAACGAGGGCGAACAGACAGGTGACGTTGAAAACAGCGTTGCAAATACAAACGGTATTATGCTTATGTGGCCGGGTGCGGCAAGTACCGCACAAACTATTGCGGGAATGGTGATGGAATTCAGATACTGTCAGTTCGGACAGATGGCGACAGTTGACGGTGAAGTCACTTCAAAAACACCGAAACAAAGAGTAATCGCATTCGGTGCACAACTTTCACCTGATTTTCTTGTTCCGTCAAACTTTGATTGGAGCAACAGAAAAACTTCCGCAATGGAGGTTGCACAACTGAAAATGGCGAGCAGTAATTACACTCCGTCACAGCTTAGAGATGTACAGGACAGATATGCCGAGGACCAAGAGGAATGGGAAGACGCAGAGGGCGGAAGTCTGAATTTGTATATCCATGATATACTTTTCGGCGGCGGATTTATCGGATTTAATACGTCTGTCGAAGTAGAAGTTCCGTCATATGCGGACGGACTTCCGAGCGTTGAGGGAACTCTTGATTTAAAGGTTATGAACAACGAATACACTATCGGCGTTCAAGGCAGTGCCGATATGATGGCATTTGAAATGGAGGCGGAAATTCGTCTTAGAAGTAACAACGGAATACCTATTCCGGATAAATTATATTTCTATGCAGGCGGATTTACACCGGGTATAAATGTTGACGGAATGGGCGTATTTTGGATTAAAGGTGCAGGCGGCGGTATAGATAATCTGTTTGAAACGATTTATCCGTCCTCATCCGTACCGCCTATAACGCTTCTGCTAAGCGGACAATTCGCTTTGTTTGATGTTCTTTCCGCAAGAGGTGACGTAAGTATCAGTCCGAGAGATTTGAGTATTGCACTGTCGGACGTGAATGTTGCGGGAATTACACTTATAGACTATGCGGGAATTGAATGTGCATGGTATCCCGAACTTAGATTTGCAGCGGGAGTGTCTATCGGTATATTCGACGTTATTTCGGGTGACGGACATTTAATTGTGGAAAAAGATAAGGTTAAGGATAAATATTTCTGGGAAGGTTATGCCACAGCAGTGGTAAGTATTCCTAAAAAAATACCGATTTTCGGCGGTATTGAAATAGGTTCTGCCGATTTGGGTGTCAATGCAGAAAAAATATGGGGTGCTTTGCACGTTTTGAAAATTGACGCAGGTGTAACATATTATTGGGGCGGCGATGTAGATTTCGCTTTCGGTAAATATGACGCACCGGAACCGACTATTGAGTTGAGTGCGGAGGGTATTCCTGTTTATTACGATGAAAAAACAGACCGTACCTTGTATATGAAACTCAATAACAGTATTCGTACATTGGCGTCAACAGATGATATATCATTGTTCGGCTCAAACGGTGCGACGGTATCATCGCTTGCGGGTAAAACGGTACATTCGGTTAATTTCGGCAAGTATAACAACGAAAACGGAATACTTACAATTTCGTATGATGCACCAAGTCAGCTTATTGCGGAAACATATGCAAAGAATATTGAAATGGAAAATTATCCGATAGTATGGTCAGACAGTTCAAAAACGGCAGACGATACAGCCAACGCAAATGCAAACGCAATGTTGAATTGGAATGAGGATACAAAGAAAGCAACCGTTACAATAACGGTTACAGATGAAAATTACTTTAATAAAGCATTGCAATTAAAAACAGGTATTGCGTCAAGCGTGACTATATACGCACTTTCAAAGTTGCCGACAATCGACAATGCGGTATTGAACAATAATACGGTAACGTGGTCGGGTGAAGATTTGGATAAATTCAACAGTCTTACAATTTATGCAGAGGACAGCAATAACGAAGTTTATCCGTTGTACAAAACAGAAAATGTGAATGACATAAAGAGTAAGAGTGCAAATATAACAATGCCTGAAAATATGCCGAGCGGTGAATATACGGTAAAAGTTGTTGCGACAACGACAGACGAAAGTGCTAACCCTGTTGTGACAACCGATAAAAAGCTTAATTATACCAATCCGTCACAGCCGTCCGCACCGACGTTTAATGTGGCATTGGGCGGTGATTACAGTATTGATTTGACAGGTATAAATCAAGATAATTATGACGGCTATAAGGTAAGTATATATGAAGTTCAAGACGGTAAAAACGTACCGACTGTATTTGACAATATGACTGTAAGCGGAAGTGATGTGATTACGGTCGGCGGTCAGTATACAAAGACGGTTACGGTGGATAAGAACGGAAATATCGTGAATGAAAACGACCTTACGGAAGATGAGAAAAAGGATATAAAAACGCAGACCGAACAAGTCGGACTTGTAAGCGGTAAGCAGTATGTGATAGGATTAAAGGGTTATAAAAATACATCTTCAGGCGGTCAGATTGTTTCCGCTGAAACACTGTCATCACCTGTGACAATGGTTGAGCCTAAAAAGGCTGATGTAACACTTAAAGCACAAAATGCGGTAAACATTGACGGAACAGATACGGTTAAAAGCAGTAATGCAGTCATAGACCTTGTATCGGATATGAATGTTTCCGGCGAATGGTCTTTGGACGGCGGTGAAATGAACGGTACTGTTTCGGAAAAAACTATGTCGCAGAGTATAAATCTTGACGGCTTAGAGGACGGTACGCATATAATAACCTTCAAGGGCGAAAACGATTCAAAAGACGGTACATTGTCGGAGTATATGTTTACTGTTGATACACTTCCTCCGAGATTGCAAATAAGCAGTCCGAATAACGGCGGATTTTTCGAGGACACTGTTACGGTTAAGGGTATCAGCGACAGTGGTGCGAAAGTGTATATCGGTGCGGAAAATCAAGAAATACAGGAAGTGACTGTCGGAGATGACGGCAGTTTTGAAAAGACTGTTACACTTGATAATTCTATGGCATATCAAAATATAGTTGTGTATGCGGCAGACGAAATCGGCAACGAAACAGTACCTGTAACATTACAGCTTACAAACAAAGCACTCGGCAATGACGACAGTGTACTTCAAATGTACATTGACGGAAAAGAGTGCAGTGACAGTACAATTAAAGCCGGCACAAGCGGTCAGCTTTCGCTAAAGGTGAAAACCGATAACAGAATTATTGAAATCAATGACGACAGTGCGGCGGCAAACAGAATTGAATGGAACGTTTCGGCAATAGAAGGTGCGGCGAATGTTGATGAAAACGGCTACATTACAACTGATGAAAAAATAAACGGCGTAGTAAGTGCGACTGTTGATAATCAGAATGTTTATACCGTTTTGGGCGGCAAGGACAGCACTGATATTCCAAGTGAAAAAATTAAAGTGAATGCGTCGGCAGGTACGGCAAGAAAGACGCATATCACGATTAATCTTGATACAGCGATTGAGGGAATGACGGCAGATAATTTTGTTGTACTGAACGGTGATAAGAATGTGGAACTTACAGAGGTTAAGGCAAGCAGTGATAATAAGACATATACGTTGTACGGCACGTTTGATACGTCTGTGACATATACCGTTACGGTTAATTTGACGGGTACAATGGTTGAAAACACTCACATTATCGCAAGCAGTCCACTTATGATTAAACCAAGTTCGGGCGGTGGCGGAGGAGGAAACTCCGGCAATGTAACATATAAAATTACAGTTGTTCAGTCCGAAAACGGTAAAATCAGTCCGGACACCGTAACCGTAAATAAAAATGAAAGCAAGACATTTACGATAACGGCTGATGAGGGTTACGAAATTGAGGACGTAATCGTAACGGCGAAAGGGTCGGTAAGGTGAGCGAATATACGTTTGAAAAGGTGAATGCAAAAGCTGAAATCACTGCAAAGTTCAAAAAGATTGATGCTGTGCCTAATCCGTCAGATAAGCCTGAACCGACTGATTGGAATAATCCGTTTGTTGACGTAAGTAACAACGATTGGTTCTATAATTCAGTTAAGTACGCTTATGAAAACGGTTTGATGTATGGTGTGAGCGATACGGAATTTGCACCTGACGGTGACGTTACAAGGGCTATGTTTGTAACTGTTCTGTACAGAACAGAGGGTGAACCGTATGCGGAAAATTCAAGCTTTGTTGATGTGGCAAGTGACAGTTATTACGCAAATGCAGTGGCATGGGCGGAAGAAAATAAAATTGTCAGCGGTGTGAGCGATACAGAGTTTGCACCTGATATGAGTATAACACGTGAACAAATGGCGGCGATTGTTTATCGTTATGCGGAATACAAAAATTGTGATATAACGGTAAATGAAACGGCAAATTATGTTGACAGTGACAGTATTTCAGATTATGCAAGGAATGCGGTTGATTGGCTGTCAGAGCAAGAAATAATGTCGGGTAATACCGACGGTACTTTCGCTCCGCAGGCGAATTCCACAAGAGCACAGACAGCGGCAGTGTTTATGCGTATTAATGAAAAATTGAAGTAATCAAAATGGCGGTTTAAAACCGCCATTTTGTATTTTTTTTAGTAAAATAAACGTAATTTGACATTGCGTGAGGTATAGTGTAGAATATATATGGGTTTATAAAACCCCAAGATATAAAAAGGGCAATAACGTTTGGCAAAGCGGACGCAAGGCGGTTGTCTCTGCTATTCCGAAAGGAGCAGCATATGAGTGAATTTACTCTTATAATTATAATTGTATTTTTGCTTGTTATAGAGATAAAAAAATAACCGTCTATCTGCGAAATAGACGGTTAAGGTAGAATTTTTCTACAAAACGTTTACATTCTGCAAAGACAACTGCTGTTGCCCTTATCTTGTATCTAAAGTATAACATAGTATAAAAATTATGTCAAGCACGTTTCGGACGTGCTTTTTGTAAAAAATCAACGTTTAAGTGGTTTACTAAACAGAGATTAGGACAGCTACGATAGAATAAAAAGGGTGATTTGTTATGAAAAAGTTATTTGTGTGAAGAATTGATGTGTTGTGGCAATTAACGATAGATGTATAAAGCAAAGCAGGACAATGCAAAATGCTTATGAAATGGGAAAAAGCCCATAACAAAAAAATATCCGAACAAAAGTTCGGATATTGCAACTTGTGGTACGCGATCAGGGGTTCGAACCCTGGACACCCTGATTAAGAGTCAGGTGCTCTACCAACTGAGCTAATCACGCATATTATGTTTTACGTCTGACGACAGATAATATAATAGCACATAAAAATGCTTTTGTCAACACTTTTTTTCAAAAAAATAAAAAATTATTGACAATGATATAATAGTTAATGTATTATATGAGTATAAAAGCAAATATGGAGGTCGAATATGGAACCGAAGGATTATATTGTATCAAGAATTGAGGGGGAATATGCGTACCTAAAGCGTACGGATATTGAAAGTGAGGAAGAATTATTCATAGCAATGGCACTGTTGCCGTTGGGTGTAGACATCGGCACGAAGTTACATTACGAATGTATGGAATATTCAATGATATAAGGAGACAGTATATGCGAGTAATATTATTTATATTGGGATTGCTTTTTTCGGCGGACGGACTTTACTTTGCATCAACCACATCAATGGGCGTGGGTGAGGCATTTACCGTTGCAATAGGTATTATGTTTATATTATGGAGTACGTTTTACGACGCGTTCAAAACAAAAGGCTTTTTGAAATTTATAAAAGGTTTGTTTACGTTCGGAATGATTGTACTTGTGATTTATTCGGGAATTATATGCGTTGTCGGAAAAAGTGACAATGCGACATACAGAGAAGATTATATAATCGTGCTTGGTGCGGGACTGAAAGGCGATACACCGTCTTTGGCACTTGAAAGACGACTTGAAAAAGCGGCTGAATATATGAACAAAAACGGAAATGCAATAGCAATAGTCAGCGGTGGACAAGGCAAAGGCGAAACAATTTCAGAGGCACAGGCAATGGAAAACTACCTTTTAAATCACGGAATAAGAGAAGACAGAATTATAAAAGAGGACAACTCCACAAGCACATATGAAAATTTTGAATATTCAAAGTTGATAATGGACGAGGGACAAGCCGTATTTGTAACAAACGAATTTCACGTTTTGCGTTCGGAATTGATGGCAAAAATAAACGGCATAGACGCAACACATATAGGTGCGTCTACACCGATAACGCTTTTGCCTGTATCTTGCGTGCGTGAATTTATTGCACAGATAGCGGCTGTTCGTTATTATTTTTAGCTCTTTCACGTTCGTCAGCCTCAAGCTTTGAATAAATACAACCGCAGTAATTCTGACGATAAAGACCGTATATTTCCGAAAGTTCACAAGAACGCTTATAACCGTTTTTCTTTTTGAAATCGGAGCATAGATATTTAACACTGTAGCTTTCTTCAAGTTCAAGACCGATTTGGTTAAGCACTTGAGCATTTTTATGCGGACTTATCGAAAGCGTGGTAGTGAAGTAATCAAAACCGTCCTTTTGGGCGGTTTTTGCTGTTTCTTCAAGACGAAGTCGGTAACATTTAAAGCAACGCTCGCCACCTTCTTTGAGATTTTCAAGCCCTTTTGCAATCGAATAAAATTTTTCACAGTCATATTTGCCCTCGATAAACTTTACTTTTCTATTTAAAGGCATTTCATTTATAAGACGCTTTTGCTCGCTGACACGCTTATAAAATTCTTCCTCGGGTGAAATATTCGGATTGTAGTAAAAGATAGTTATATCAAAATATTCCGACAAATATTCAAGTACATAGCTTGAACAAGGCGCACAACAGCTGTGCAGAAGAAGTGACGGAACGGTATTGTTTTTTTGAATTTCGTCAATCGTTTTGTTTAGAATTATTTGATAATTTTCTTTCATTGATTTTCTCCCATATTTTATTGACTAAGAAGTTTGACAAGAACGCGAGCAATATTCCGAACAACGCACCGCAAATAACGTCGGACGGAAAATGTACATACAGATACAGCCTTGTAAAGCATATCAAAGCCGCAAGAATAATTGCCGGTATACCTAATTTTTTGCTGTACAGCAAAATAACCGTTGCGGCGGAAAATGAAGATATTGCGTGACCGGACGGAAACGAAAATCTTCCCGACGGCGCGCTTATCAGCAGATTTTCAACTGTAAGCAACGCTTCTTCGGTGTTATATGGACGTTCACGTGCAATTACATTTTTAAGCCCCATTGTAGAAAGGAATAATCCCAAAAGCAGTGAAACTATTATTATAATACCTGTTTTTCGTGATTTTTTGAAACAAAGCATTATAAGTGCAGTTACAGCCCATACAATGCCGCCACTGCCTAAAAACGTTATAAGTGGCATAATTGTATCAAGAAACGGAGTGCGTATGCTTTGAATTGCGTTTAAAATATTAAAATCAATCTGCGTTATAAAGTCTGTCATAATTACGTCATTCTTTCGATATGTTAATGTTTATTTCGTGTCAATAATAACACATTCACGAAAAAAAGTAAAGTAAGAACATAAAAACCTCATTACTTTAAAGAGAAAGTTGCAAAAGGGAAGAAAGTGTAGTATAATCATATATTATATTAGTTGAAAGGAATAACTGTAATGAGAAAACTTCTTGCGATATGGCTCGGAAAAATTCTTACCATAGTCGGAAAAACAGTAGGTAAAAAATCATCTTCTTCGCCGGGTGCGTATGCACTTAAAATATGTCCCGACCTTGTAAAAGGTTTGGAAAAATGCGTGTCAAAGGGGATAATCGTAACTTGCGGCACAAACGGAAAAACAACGACAAACAATCTTATGGCATCGGCACTTGAGGCAAAGGGATATAAGGTTATTTGCAATAAGCTCGGTGCGAATATGCTTAGCGGTATTGCAACCACCGTTTTACAGGAAATGAGTATATTCGGCAAATTAAAAGCGGACTATGCGTGTCTTGAAATTGACGAGGCGTACACGCCGATAGTGTTTGACTATGTAAAGCCCGATGTTATGGTTATAACGAATCTATTCCGTGACCAGCTTGACAGATACGGCGAAATTGACATTACTTCGGATATTATCAAGCGTGCAATAAAAAAAGTGCCGAATTTAAAACTTGTTTTAAACGGTGACGATCCGCTGTGCGTTCAGTTCGGCAGAGAGGAAAACGTCAAGGCATATTATTACGGAATATCCGAAAAGGTACTTCCTCAGCTTGACGATACAAAGGAAGGACGTTTCTGTCCTGTATGCGGTGAGGAACAGAAGTACAATTACTATCATTACAGTCAGCTCGGCGATTTTTATTGCCCGTCGTGCGGTTTCAAGCGACCTGAGATTGATTTTGAAGTCAAGAATGTATCGCTCGACACACCGATGAAGTTTACGATAAACAATCAGCCTATGGTGATAAATTACAAAGGTTTTTACAATATATATAACCTTATTGCCGTATACGGTGCACTAAATGTTTTGGGAGAAAAAACGGACGATTTCGCAAAACTTTTGACGGGCTACAAACCGCAAATCGGCAGAATGCAGGAATACAAATTCAACAAGCCTGTTATACTAAGCCTTTCAAAAAATCCCGCAGGATTTAACCAAGCCATTGCAACGGTAAATACGGACAAGCGTAAGAAAGACGTTATAATCGCAATCAATGACAAGGCTAATGACGGTCGTGATGTGTCGTGGCTGTGGGACGTGGATTTTGATAAAATTGCGGACGAAAACCTGAACACGCTTACAACGACAGGTATCAGAGTTTACGATATAAGTCTTAGATTTAAGTATTCGGATATAAAGGTTGACCGTATGACGCAGGATATGGCAGACGCAATTACAAAATGTCTTGAAACTGACAGCGAAGTTGTCTATGTACTTGTGAATTATACCGCACTTTATTCGACAGAGGCGGTACTTAAAAAACTCGGAGGTGAGGCATAATGAAAATCAAAATACTTCATCTTTATCCCGACCTTTTGAATTTGTACGGTGACAGAGGAAATATCGAATGTATGCGAAAACGACTTATGTGGCGCGGTATTGACGCGGAGGTTGTGACATACACCTGTGAGGACAGCGGATTTGATTTGTCGGACGTTGATATTGTGTTCATAGGCGGCGGCTCGGACAGAGAACAGAAAATTGTTTGCCACAGACTTTTGGAACACAAGAACGAAATAAGAAATTATGTTGAAGATAACGGTGTACTTGTCGCAGTGTGCGGCGGTTATCAGCTTTTGGGTAAGTATTACAAGCTTGAAAACGAAACAATTGAAGGGCTTGATATACTTAATATTTACACCGAACAAGGCAAAAAACGTCTTATCGGAAATATCGTACTTGAAAATGACTTTCTAAATCAAAAAATTGTCGGTTTTGAAAATCACGGCGGAAGAACTTACATCGGTAATCACACACCGCTCGGCAGAGTTGTTTACGGTTACGGAAACGATGAAAAATCCGGTGTTGAGGGTGTTGTGTATAAAAACGTTGTCGCAACATATTTGCACGGACCGCTTTTGCCTAAAAACCCTGCACTTTGCGATTACATTCTGACAAACGCAATAAAGAGAAAAAATCCCGACTTCAAAGGTCTTGGCGGTTTGGAGGACACTCTTGAAGATATGGCAAACCAATATATTGTAAATAGGTTTAAAAAGTAAATATTTTTTTAACAATGGTGCATATGTATTGACTTTTTTACTGTGCAGTCATAAAATTAAATGGTATTGTAGAAATAATACCATTTTTTATTAAGGATTGAATTCGGTATGGAAACTAAAGTAACAAGAAATATACAACCGAATAATAAAAGTCCGTTTTCGTGGCTCAGCAAGATACTTAAAGGTGTTAAAACAGTCTGGGATGCGGTAGGCGGAGTGTTTAAGAAGTTTTGGAAATTTTTGTGCAAGAGCAAAAAGTTTTCAAATTTTGCATACGTTAAATTTCCGAAATTCAGAAAGACAATTTGGGAGTATGCAAAGGCACACAGGCTGAAGGCATTGATTTCAGTTGCTGTCGGAGTGGCGGTACTCGGTGTGCTTTTGGGCGTTATGATAAAAAATTCCGTAAATTCCGACTATCTTCAAGAGGGTGACGATTCTGTCGGATATGCGATGGTTTTGCAGAATTATTACACGTTCGACCACAGCGACAAAACCAATGTTGCGATAAAATTAAGCTGGGACGACGGTGCTGTTGACCTAAACGGCGGTACGGCAGAGGCAAAAATAAAAGCAAAGGTTTATCCGATAAATTTACCCGATAAAAAAATTACTTGGAAATCGTCTGATGACAATATCGCAAAGATTGACAGCGGCGGTAATATAACGGCACAAAATCCCGGTAAAGCGACATTGACGGCAATGTTGTACAGTCAAAAAAAGAGTGCAACCGCTACTTTGTCGGTAAGACAACCTGTAACGGGTATATTTATGCCGACAAGCACAATAACGCTTTATACAGGCGGTGAGGGCAGACTTTTACAGACAGAAATATTCCCGAAAAACGCAACGAACCAAAACATAACGTGGAAATCTAAAAATACAAAGATTGCACGTGTGGACGAAAACGGCAGAGTAAAGCCTGTCGGCGTCGGTATGACGGAGATAACGGCAACAACGGAGGACGGAGGCTTTGAGGCGAAGTGCTTTGTAAATGTCGTAAATTCATACGTTGACGTACAGACTTTATCCGTAAAAAATACTGACGCAATGACGATAAAAGTCGGCGACAGTGTTAACGCGATAGTAACCGTTTCCCCGTCAAACGCACGAAACAAAACGCTTAAATGGTCGAGTGACGATACAAAGACAGCGACAGTAAGTCAAACGGGCAGAATACGCGGCGTCAGCGTTGGTACGGCGAATATAACGGTTGAAACGACTAACGGAAAGAAACAGACATTTACCGTAAATGTAACCGAATCGGACACAAAAGACCCATTCAATTTGAATGATGAAGTTTCTGATTTGGATACGGAGGGAACTGTAATATACACGTCATATGACATATCATTCCCACAGATTATAAGAATACAGATGGGCTTGAACCCACCGCCGAAAATTTGGAGAAACGGCGGAATGTCATATGCGACAGAGTCCGAAACAGCGGAATATATGAATCCGAACAGTTTCTATACGGACGCATATAAATATCAGTTCCTTGACCTTTCAAAACCGAATAATGTCAGCGAAGAAACGCTTAATAATTATCTTGACGATAAGGGCGTAATGAAAGGAATGGGAGCGGCATTCATCGAGGCGGCTAAAGAATATAACGTCAGCGAAGTTTACCTTGTTGCACATGCTTGCCTTGAGTCCGGAAACGGTACTTCACAGCTTGCAACAGGTGTTGAGGTCAACGGCACAACCGTTTATAACTTGTTCGGTATCGGTGCATATGACGCAAACCCTGTCGGAAACGGTTCACAGAGAGCATACAATCAAGGCTGGACGAGTGTAGAGGCGGCTATTAAGGGCGGTGCAAAGTGGATAAGCGAAAACTATGTGAACAGTTCGGATGGCAGACAGAACACACTTTATAAAATGCTTTGGAACCCTGAAAATCCGGGTACTCACCAATATGCAACGGATATTGGCTGGGCGGTTAAGCAGGCGGTAAGCATTGAAAAGATATTCTCGTCATTCACAGACGCAACATTATCGTTTGACGTACCTGTTTACAGCGGACAAATTCCGCCTACTGTAACTATGGACTGATAAAAAGACAGATGAAATTCAAACCGTTTCATCTGTCTTTTTTTGTCAGAAAAAATATGTTTGACAAGTTGAATTTTAGTGTATATATTATATACAGGGAGTTGAAACATGGATGATAAAAAATGATGTTAAAAATATATCAATCAAAAAGGCGGCGTTTATCAATGCTGCCGCAAATTACAGCTGTGTTATATTGCAGCTTGGTTTCAGTGCTGTTTTGGCGCGAATACTTTTACCGGAGGATTACGGGGTAATCGGTGTAATGACCGTTTTTACCACGTTTTTTTCGGTGCTTGCGAATATGGGGATAGGCACTGCCGTTATTCAGAATAAGGAGCTTAGCGACTATGATGTGTCGAATATATTCACTTTTAATTTATATGTTGCGGTAGGGCTTTCAATAATTTTTGCGATTTTTTCTGTGCCGTTGTCTAAATTTTACGGCAACAGCGTGTACATACCGATAGGGTGCTTGCTTTCGGTGTCTTTGTTTTTTTCGACAATGAATATGGTGCCGAACGCACTTTTAATGAAAGAAAAAAAGTTCGTGCGTATCGGACTTCGTATGATTACCACAACTGTTGTAAGCAGCGGTATAGCGATTGTATTGGCAAAACTCGGACTGAAATATTACGCACTTGCCACACAGTCTATTATACAGGTTATGGTCAATTTTATATGGAATTACAGCAGTACAAGGATAAAACTTAGAATTAAATGTAATTTCGGCAGTGTGAAGAAGATTTTTTCGTTTTCGTCATATCAGTTTGCATTTAACGTGTTTAATTATTTTGCAAGAAATGCCGATAATTTGCTTGTAGCGAAGTTTATGGGCGATACACAGCTTGGATATTACGATAAGGCATATAAACTTGCACTTTATCCCGAACAAAATTTGACGCACGTCATAACACCTGTTATACACCCGATTTTGTCGGAGTATCAGGACGATAAGGCGTATATATATGAGAATTATATGAAGATTGTCAAAATACTTTCATTGCTCGGATTGTTTGTCGGTGCGTATATGTATTTTGCGTCATATGAGATTATCTGTATGATGTTCGGTGAGCATTGGGCGGCGGCAATTCCTTGTCTTGCAATGCTTAGTCTTTCGGTTTGGGCACAGGTGGTAAATTCAAGCTCTGGTGCGATATTCCAAAGCCTTGGCAACACGAAAAATCTTTTTATAACGGGCGTTTTGTCGTCATCGACTACTCTGATAGGTATTGTACTCGGAATAGTGTTCGGCGATATTAGCACAGTCGCAAGAAATGCAATGATTTCATATAATATTAATTTTATGATTTCATATTTTATGCTTATAAAAATGACGTTTGGATTTAGCTTTTTGAAATTTCTGAAAAGTTTTATTCCGGACGTGTGTATTGCGGTTATGGTTTGCATTGCGGGTTTTTTGACGCGTTACGCTACTATTGACGCAACAAATATCGTCGGTATAACAATAAATGCCGTTATTAAATTGGCAATTATGGGCGGTGTGTATGTAATCGGATTGATTTTGTTCAGACAGTATAAATATTTTATTGAGATTATTCATATAAAAAAACACAGAAAATAAAAAAAGAGCCTTTGACTCTTTTTTTTGTTGCAGTTGGCAACAAAATGTGCTATACTGATTAGAAACAATAATTGAGGGGATAAAAATGGATATAAAGGTAATAGACAAAGAATTTGCGGTATGCAAGATAAATGATGTTACGGAAGTGAACTTTAATGACGAGTTTTGCTTTGTCGGCAAGACTGACGAGGAATTATCGCTTGTATGCTCAAGCGAGTTTGTTCCGAAAAATACGATTGTATGTGACAGCGGTTGGAGAGCGTTCAGAATCGAGGGTATACTTGATTTTTCACTCACGGGAATACTTGCGAGAGCTGCGGACATTTTAGCAAATGCAAAAATACCGATTTTTGCGGTATCAACATACAACACTGATTATATACTTATAAAGAACGAATTTTTTCAAAAGGCACTTGACGTATTGAAAGAGAATAATTATGTTATAAAGATTGGGTGACATAGATGACAAAACTACTTATAAAAAGATTTATAAAAGACTATGAAAACACGCAAAATTCCGATGTGCGTACGGCATACGGTAAATTTTCAAGCATAGTCGGAATAGTGTGCAATGCGATACTGTTCATAAGCAAACTAATTGTCGGAACACTGTCGGCGTCTGTTTCTATCACTGCCGATGCGGTAAACAACCTATCCGATGCATCATCAAGCATAATCAGTCTGCTTGGTTTTAAACTTGCAAGCCGTCCGGCAGATGAAGAACACCCTTACGGTCACGGACGATATGAATATCTGTCGGGACTTATGGTTGCCGTACTTATTATGGTAATCGGCGTTGAACTGTTTAAAAGCAGTTTGGATAAGGTGCTTCATCCGTCAGCGGTTGAATTCAGCTGGGTTACTGTCGGTGTGCTTGTGTTTTCGATTTTGCTTAAAACGTGGATGGCATTGTTTAATACGAAAACAGGTAAAATGATTAACTCAAACACGCTTATAGCAACGGCGGCAGACAGCCGTAATGATGTTATAACGACAGGTGCAGTGTTGGTTGCGGCGATATTATCGCATTTTATCGGCTTTGAGCTTGACGGCTGGATGGGTCTTGGTGTGGCGGTATTTATTTTGTACAGCGGTTTCGGACTTGTAAAAGACACTCTTGACCCTATGCTCGGAAAAGCGCCGGAGGACGAACAGGTTGAAGAAATTCGTCAAAAGATTTTAAGCTATCCCGGTGTTTTGGGTACTCACGACTTAATGGTACACGACTACGGACCCGGCAGACAATTTGCAAGTGTGCATGTTGAAATGGCGGCGGAAGGCGATGCTATGAAAAATCATGACGTCATAGATAATATTGAACGTGATTTTATGAATGATGAAGGACTTCATATGATTGTGCATTTTGACCCGATTTCGACAAAGGACAATACAGTGAACGACCTTAGAATTTGGATTGGTGAAAAGGTAAAAGAGATTGATGAACGTCTGACAATTCATGACTTGCGTATAGTGTATGGTATTACGCACACAAACGTTATATTTGACTGCGTTGTTCCGCATAATATGGATATGACCGACAAGGAAGTCAAGAAAGCGATAAATGATATGGTAAAGGAAAAATATCCTACATATTACTGTGTAATCACGATTGATAAAAGCTATGCGGCAATGCCACATTGATATATTTTTAAAATATATTTGTCCATAGGTTGAAACTATGAATAAATGCGGTTTATAAGTATTTTTCAAAACGGTACTTATATGATAAACTGTATTCATCAAAGAAAGAAAGGACAGTTTATTATGAGTACATTAAAGACACCGTTTAGATACGATTTTGTAGGAAGTTTTTTAAGACCGCAGATATTAAAAGATTCAAAGGAAAAGTTAAAAAACGGAGAGATACAAAAAGACGAATACGATAAAATTGTAAATGAAGAAATAACTAAATTAGTAGCAAAGCAAAAAGAACTTGGTTTCCACGCAATCACAGACGGCGAGTTCAGAAGAACTTTCTGGCACCTTGATTTTATGTGGGGATTTGAGGGCGTTGAGCATGAGGACACGGGAAACGGAGTTAAGTTTGATGCGGAACTTGCAAAACTTGACGATACATATTTGGTTGGTAAAATCAAGGCAAAGGCACATCCGTTTGTTGAATACTTTAAATTTTTAAAGCAATTTGAGGATGAGAATACAGTTGCCAAATACACTATTCCTGCACCGGCTCAAACTTTCCAACAATTTATTGTGCCGAATAATATTGAGGGTACAAGAAAGTTTTATGCTGACAATGACGAATTGATTAAAGATATTGCGGCGGCTTACAGTGACGTTATAAAGCAATTTTACGATGCAGGCTGCCGTAATCTTCAGCTTGACGACTGTACTTGGGGTGCGGTTGTAGGTGATGCGGCAGCACAGAGATACCAGTCACTTGGCATTGATATTGAAACCGTTAAGGAACAGCTTCTAAAGGTAAACAATCTTGCACTTGAAAATAAGCCGGCTGATATGGTGATTACTTCTCATATTTGCCGTGGTAACTATCATTCAACATATTTCACAAGCGGTGCATATGACCCTGTTGCGGATTATGTTTTTGCAAGAGAAAATGTTGACGCACTTCTTCTTGAATATGATGATGAGCGTTCGGGCGGTTTTGAACCTCTTGCAAAGGTATCAAGCGATAAAAAAGTTGTTTTGGGCTTAATCACAACTAAGTCGCCTAAACTTGAAAACGAAGAAGATGTTATCAAGAGAATACACGAGGCGGCAAAGTATGTTCCGCTTGAAAGACTTTGCCTAAGTCCGCAGTGCGGTTTTGCATCTTGCGAAATAGGTAATAAGCTTACAGAAGAAGAACAATGGGCAAAATTGAAACTTGTAAAGGAAATTGCCGACGAAGTTTGGGGATAAGTAAATATTAATTGAGGTATTTTAAATAAGAAATACCTCTTTTTTTATTGAAATTTATCTGTGAAATCAGTATAATAAAATTATATCGGAGGAGGCGGTTGAAATGAATAAATTAAATTGGGCGGTGCTTGGTACGGGCGTTGTGGCAAATCAGATGGCACAGGCAATGCAAGACGTTGGACGCAAACTTTACGCCGTAGGCAACAGAACGCACAGCAAAGCCGTTGATTTTGCAAACAAGTACGGAATTGAAAAGGTGTATGAAGATTTGAACGATATGTTTTATGACGACAATGTGGACGTTATTTATATAACGTCACCTCATAACACGCATATTGATTTTATTATGAAGGCACTTGAAAACGGAAAGCATATTTTGTGTGAAAAGTCGATAACATTAAACAGCGTTGAGTTGGAAAAGGCTTTAAAAAAGGCTGACGGGAAAAATCTTGTACTTGCCGAGGCAATGACGATTTATCATATGCCGCTATACAAAAAACTTATGAAACTTGTTGCGGACGGTGAAATCGGTGACGTGAGTATGATACAGGCGAATTTCGGAAGTTACAAGGACTATGATATGAAAAACAGATTTTTCAATATGAATTTGGCGGGCGGAGCAATGCTTGATATTGGTGTTTATGCAATTTCGCTTGCAAGATGTTTTTTGAAGTCAAAGCCCGACAATGTAATTTCAACGGTAAAATTTGCACCGAGCGGTGTTGATGAAATGTCGGGAATTGTTATGACGAACAAAGAGGGACAAATGACGGTTATTTCATTGTCGCTTCATACAAAACAACCGAAAAGATGTGTTATATGCGGTGATAAGGGATATATCGAGATTATGGAATATCCGAGAGCGTGTAAGGCGACGATTGTCTGCACCGAAACAGGCGAGCGAAAAGAAATCTGTGAGGGTGAAACCGAAAGAGCGTTGCAGTATGAAATGGAGGATATGGAGGAGGAGATTTCAAAGCGAAGCGGTTGTATGCTTAGGGAGTATACAAAAGACGTTATGGAAATTATGACCGATATTCGTAATGAATGGGGACTGAAATATCCTGAAGAACAATAAAAAACGCAGTAAACAATTAAGGTTTACTGCGTCAGCGTATATATAAAAGTGTACAGGCAAGCCGTATATCAAAGATAGGCTTACCTGTCATTTTTTTATAGCTGTAAATTATAATAAAAATAATATTATGCACGTTTCGGACAATTTGCTGACATTCCGGCACAGTGAACGATTAATCATTTACTGAGTTGTGGCTATTCAAAATATTTGCGGTCAAGACTTCTGTATTGTATTGCCTCAGCTATGTGTTCACTTTTTATGTTTTCTGAGCCTTCAAGGTCGGCAATGGTACGAGCGACTTTCAAAATACGGCTGTGCGCTCTGGCACTCAAACCGAGATTGTCGAATGCGGCACGTAAAATTGCATTTTCTTCTTCGCCGAGCGGACAGAATTTTTTAAGCATACCTGCGTCAAGCTGTGAATTTGAGTAGATATTGTAATCTTTGTATCTTTCAAGTTGCAGTTTGCGTGTTTTGTTTACACGTTTTTTTATTTCGGCACTTGTTTCACTGTTTTCGGTCGAGCTTAAATCTTCATAATCAACATTCGATACTTCAACTTGAATGTCAATTCTGTCAAGCAACGGACCCGATATTCGACTGCGATAACGATTAACCTGTGTCGGAGTACAGGTACATTGTCTGCGACTGTCACCGAAATAACCGCATTTGCAAGGGTTCATACTTGCTATAAGCATAATGTTGCAAGGGTAGGTGAGAGTTGCGTTTACTCTTGAAATTGTGACGTTTCCGTCCTCTAACGGCTGACGCAAAACTTCAAGCGAATCACGTCTGAATTCAGGTAATTCATCAAGGAAAAGTATGCCGTTGTGTGCGAGGGAAAGCTCACCCGGTTTTGGAGTTGAACCTCCGCCTGACAAACCTGCAGATGAAATCGTGTGGTGTGGACTTCTGAAAGGTCTGTTTAAAATAAGCGGTTGGTCTTTCGGTAAAAGTCCGGCGATTGAATGTATTTTTGTGACTTCCAAAGCTTCGTCAAACGAAAGGTCGGGAAGTATGCTCGGCATACGTTGTGCAAGCATTGTTTTACCTGTTCCGGGACTGCCTATAAGAAGTACGTTGTGATTGCCGGCGGCGGCAATTTCAAGCGCACGCTTGACGTTCTCCTGACCTTTTACATCACAAAAATCAAGTACATTTGAAGCACTTGACGCAAAATAATTGGTAAGGTCAATTTTATGTACATTAATTTTCTGTATGTCGCAAAAATGGTCGCATAATGCTTTCAAAGATGATACGGGATATATGTTTACACCTTCAATGACTGCTGCCTCGTCCGCATTTTCGGTTGGTACAAACATATCGGTAAAACCGCTTTTGTACGCCGAAATAACCATAGGAAGTATGCCGTTTATCGGTTGTACGGTACCGTCAAGCGAAAGTTCGCCGAAAAACGTACATTTGCTTAAGTCCGGTGCATAAATCTGCTCCGTGGCGCATATAATAGAAAGTGCCATAGGTAAATCGTATCCCGAACCCTCTTTACGCTTGGAGGCGGGGGCAAGATTTATGACAATGTGCTTTGCGGGAAAACGAAAGCCTGTGTTTTTTATGGCAGAACGTATGCGTTCTTTTGCCTCTTTAACGGCGGCGTCGGGTAAGCCTACTATATCAAATGCGGGTAAACCGTTTGAAATATCCGTTTCTACGCATACGGAAAATCCGTCTATACCCGAAAGTCCGCAGGAATATATGTGTGAAAGCATTTATATCACCTCAAGTAGTTGATTTTCTTCGGCTGAATACCATTAGTTTCATTGCCGCAAACGTAAGCGGTGTGCCGAGTATCGCCGCACAAATGTATGCCAGCGTCGAATTTAAGTTTAAAGCCGTAAAAATGAATACCATTAGGTATTGAAATATGAAATTCGGTATATAGCTTATCGGAAATTTGAGAAACTTTTTAAGTGTCGGTCGTTGGTGAAACGTAAAGTGACAGTTTAAAAAGAATGATGTTATTATGCTGATTATATATCCGAATATAAAGTTGGAACGTGAGTGTTCGGCGATTAATCGCAGTGGGTTGTCCGGTGCAAGAAACGCATTGTGAAGAATGTCAAGTAATGTGGCTGTGCTGACCGATACGGCAGTGTTCACAATGCCCAAAAGCATAAATATAACAAATTGCACCGTCATAAACGGACGTATTACACGCATCATATTCGGCGAAATATGTTCTTCAAGCCGTACACGCAAATTTGAAAGAAAACGCTCCAAATTAATCATCTCTCCTTTGAAATAATACTTACATTATATACTAGATCACGGATAAAAACAATAGTATTGAGGTTTAAAAAATAAAAATGTAAAAATTATAAAAAAACACTTGACAAATAAGTTAGGGTGTGCTATACTATTATAGCACTCTGAGAGAGGCGCTAAGTTAAATATCGCGGGGTAGAGCAGTTGGTAGCTCGTCGGGCTCATAACCCGAAGGTCGCTGGTTCAAGTCCAGTCTCCGCAACCATTAATAAACGGCTTAAACACTATGTTTGAGCCGTTTTTGTGTTTTCGGAATGTTATTAAAATTCGTATTTTGTCCGCTATTTGTCCGCTATGGTATAAAATCAGCCTATTTTTGAATGTGTAAAAATGTCCTGCAATTTATCCGCCGCCGCTTTATCGGCTGATTTAATTGCGTGAGTATAAATATTTAAAGTGGTAGTCCTATCGGCGTGACCTAATCTTTTTGAAACCGTTGCAATATCAACGCCACCTGCAATAAGCAATGTTGCGGCGGTATGTCTTAATGAATGATAATGAATATCGGGTAAGTTATGGCGGTTTATAAAGCCTTTAAACCACGTTGAAAGAGTATCGGGGTTTATCATTCCACCGCTTTCGGAAGTAAACACTTTACCGCTATTATTCCACATATCACCCATTAACAACTTTTTCTTTGATTGTTCGATTTTATATTCTTTCAACAACTGCACCATTGCCGACGGTATGCTTATAATACGGTTGGAGCTGTTTGTTTTTGTGGTATCTTCATAAACTCCCTTATCCGCTGAATACAGTACAGATTTATTTATTTTAACAAGTCCGTTTTCAAAATCAATATCGGACCAATCCAAGCCACATACTTCACCACGTCTTAAACCTGTGTACAATGTAAGCATAACAGCGGTGCGGTACTTTATCGGCTCGGACTGTAAGCAAGTAATCAACTCATTTGCTTGTACTTCATCAAGGCTTACCGCCTCTCTACGTTCAACCTTTGGCGGTTTAACTCTGTCGCAAGGGTTTGCGAGTATAACTTGCCATTGTACCGCCGCCGTAAGTATAGACGATATGAGGCGGTGATATTCTGATATAGTCTTATCGGACAGCCTTGTTTTACCCTCTGCAACTGCGAAAATATCTTTGCGGTTTAACACTGCACTTATGTTATCGGCTGTGTTTTTAGATACGTTTTTACCGTTTATACAAGAACGTATTGCAGTAAGTGAAACACCGCTTTTTTCTGATAGCATTTTTTGAGTATAGCCCGAGGCGGAAAGTATTTCCTTGAAATCACTGCAAGGCGTGTATTTTGTATCAAGTCTTATGCCGTCCTCTGAAAGATTGCTATAAAACTCCATTAAATGATGAGGTTGTAATTTACATAGTTTTATATGTCCGATTGCGGGGGTTATTCGGTTCATAAGCTCCTTGTATCGTGTTACAGTTCGGGAGCGTAATTGTTTATCTGCATAGTTATTAAACCACCTTTGAGCAAAGTCGTTGAAAGTTATGTTGCCGTCAAGAAATTGTCCTGTTATACACTTTTCTTCAAATAATACTTTTTGACGTTCAAGCTCCTTATCTATTTGCTTTTTTGTCATTCCGGCTGACGGTTTCCAAGTTATTGACTTTTCAATGTGTTTGCCTGTACAGTCATAGCCGCAAGATACTCTTATTTGATATGTGTTACCCCTTTTTCGTACTGTTGCCATTTGTTTCATCTTCCTTTTGCTTAATTGATTTTTCTAAGTCTTTATCCATTTTTTTTAGGTTTTTAAGTGCTGGGTTTGAGAGAAGTCGATATTGCTTATCCAGTTGTTGTACTTTGTCTGAAATCCATAGATTAAATAAATGTTCGCTTATTGTGTTGTTATCTCTTAAGTTTACCATTTCCTGATATTCTTCTAATGCTTTGGTCAATGTTGCGTCAAATAAAACGGCTGTACCTCTAAGGTTAGAGAAAAAAGTAACATCTTCCACAGAAAAACCGATAACTTTATCAATTTCTACTAATCTAAAAAAGGCATCTCCATATGACATAAGGCGAGGGATTTCTTCATTACTTAAACCACACAACCAATCAATAGACACGTCATATCGTTCCGCAAGCTTTATGAGAAGTTCGATAGGCGGCGAAACTTTTCCTTTTTCGTAATTACTGATAGTTGCTTTAGATACTTTTACCATCTTTGCAATATCCTCTTGTGTAAGATTCTTTGAAGTCCTTAGTTCTTTTATGCGGTTACCTATTGTAACATTATTTATTTCCATTTTTACACGCCCTTTAATTGTTTTAATATTATTTATATATTAACACAACAACAGCAACAAGTCAATGAAAATTTGACGGT
>QTVU01000139.1 GCA_003460745.1 Firmicutes bacterium AM55-24TS | reverse complement strand
TTTTCATAATGTTTTCTCTATAATTATATAATATATGGCATTATATAGTCAATACATTATAAATAATTGTAAATAAGTTGTAAAATTGTTATTGTAATTTTGTTACATACAAAAAGAACGTATCCGAAAATACGCTCAAACAAGAATATATTGACAGTTAATGTTGAATTTGATATAATAATGTTGTGGAAATCATGCCGTCATACAGTTGAGTTTTCTCCATCTTTGTAGACGGTATGACGGTTTATGACGGTTGCCTTTCATCTCGCCTGAGCGGAATGGAGGCTATGTATAAGCTCTTGTCGAGAAATTTTCTTGAAAGGAGGCTGATACATATTACTTTAGTAAATATAGCTGCTATTTGTGGTATTTTAAGTTTGATTTATCAAATTATAAAAGACATAATAGCGATTATAAAGAAAAAGTGAGCCGTCTGCTGCAACAGATTGGCTCACTATAATTGAGATTAAATAATCTCAAATAAGTGTAAACATTATCAGTTGTGGCAACCGTCTTTGGTTTCCACATTTTTTATTTCTATAAATATTATATCACATTTAGTTATATTGTCAATACTATTTTTTATTATTATATTCATCTTGTCAGATGAAAAGTTTGCATTTCTTATCATAGTCCTAATGCAAAAGAACTCCACAACGTAGAAGTAGTAGATAAGTTACTAACTCATAATTTCATAGCTACGTTTCTATGATAGTGCCGAGTACCTATTCTCATTGGCAGCGTTTCATATACCAAATCTCGCCCATGTTACTACTGTGGCGGTTTCTCCTTATATAAAGGAGACTTCCGACCTGACCACACGAATTCACACATTATCACTATAGCCTAATTTGTTACCAAAATAGGAGAGTAGCGTGAGGTTGACGTGCTTCCCAGTTGCATGTTTATGACATACAAGTCCTTCAGACGTTATCGGGCGTTTATCATCGTGTATTTCACGATTTAGCATATTCTAAACTATCGTATCCGATAGAATTATATATGCTGTCGGCATATTCAAAACAATGAGAGCTCACTAATATGATTCGCTCTACCGACATTTTTTACTCCTAAGATTGTACCGATTGTTAAACCAGCAGTACCAAACAATCCAAGTTTATCTGTTATTTTATTTATAAGGTCTAAAACTGTATTTAAAACTTTAACTCCTGAATTAAGTGTATCTGAATCAAGTACATTTTGTACAGTATCTGTCCAAGTATTTGAAAGTTTATTAAGGCTACCTTCTAAGCTATTGGCTGTTTTATTTCATTAATATTCAATCAGATTCGCAACATCCGATTAGTTGTTGATTATTTTTTTTTAACTTACCTTTTCAATAGCATTTGCTTTTACCAATTCATCAAATAATATATATTCAATATTATCCCTTTCCCAATAAGGAATTCTTATTAA
>QTVU01000138.1 GCA_003460745.1 Firmicutes bacterium AM55-24TS | reverse complement strand
AGTACTTGGGGAACAAGTATAGCAGTAACAGAAAGTAAAAAAGTGTATGGTTGGGGCTATAGTAATTATGGAGCATTAGGAAAAGACGGACGATTCACATCTCCGATAAAAGTAAGTAATATAAATACCGCAGTGGAAGCGGCACTTGGAGGAACAGACAGTACACCATTTACATATATCCTAAAAGAAGACGGAACGGTATCAAGTTTGGGATATAACGGTTACGGACAACTTGGTAACGGTACGACAACCAGCAGTTCCACAGCTCAAGACGTGAAAAATGTAACTGACATAGTACAGGTATCAGGTTCTCAAAACGGATATTTTGGAGCATTTGTAAAGAAAGACGGAACGGTTTGGACAGTAGGAAATAATGGAAACGGACAGCTTGGTAACGGTACGGCTGATAATAAATCTGTACCAATCCAAGCAGGAACAGAAGTCTCAAATGTTCTCGTTGTACATGAAGTTACACTTGCAAGCAGCATTGATGATAACACGCCTATGGGAAAAACAGGAACATATGGCGGCGATAATACGGTTATTTCTAATATAACACTTCGTGGTGATAACGGTGAAAATAAGTATGACGCATTTAATGTTTCGTCAACAAGTGTTGCAAGAAAGTTTAACTTGAATTTGGGTGTAGATGAAGAAAAGAGACTGACATCATCTGACAGATTGACTTTCAAATCTATGAATCCTGAAATTGTAACAGTTGATTCTGCAGGAAACGTGCGTCCTGCTCATAAAGGTAATTACGGAAGTACGGTCATTTTGGTTGAATATAATTATAACGATTTAGGCGTTGTAAATAAATTCAAGGGAATGATTCGTGTAAAGGTTGCACCTTATATGGGTGTAGCGTCACCAATGGTAGCAGCCGGAGCTGGTCACACAATCGCATTGAGATATGACGGAACAGTCTGGGCATGGGGCTATAATGGAAATGGCGAACTTGGACAGGGAAATACAACAAGTGTATATAGTCCGGTACAAGTAAAATCAGCAGACGGAAATTCATATTTAACAGACATAATAGAAATCGCTGCAGGTGCATATCATAATTTGGCACTTGCAAAAGACGGAACGGTATGGTCATGGGGATATAATTACCACGGACAGCTTGGAAACGGAACAAAGGCTAATTCTTCATTACCGGTAAAAGTAAAAATCGGAGACGGAAGCGTTGATTTGACAGGAGTAGTCTCAATAGCCGCAGGATATTATAGCAGTTTTGCCGTCAGAAAAGACGGAACAGTATGGGCATGGGGATATAACAATGCCGGACAGCTGGGATTAGGAGACGGTGCAAACAGAACAACGGCACAGCAAGTATTAGGCGGAGCATCGGGAAGTCAATATTTAACAGATATAGTAGAAGTAAAAGCAGCAACGTGGCATACATTGGCATTAAAAGC
>QTVU01000137.1 GCA_003460745.1 Firmicutes bacterium AM55-24TS | reverse complement strand
TGTTACAACCCCACGCATATACTGTTCCGTTTGCTTTTAATGCCAATGTATGCCACGTTGCTGCTTTTACTTCTACTATATCTGTTAAATATTGACTTCCCGATGCTCCACCTAACACTTGCTGTGCCGTTGTTCTGTTTGTACCGTCTCCTAATCCCAGCTGTCCGGCATAGTTATATCCCCATGCCCATACTGTTCCGTCTTTTCTGACGGCAAAACTGTTATAGTATCCTGCGGCTATTGAGACCACATCTGAAACACCTATTACCTTTACAGGTAATGAAGAATTAGCCGTTGTTCTGTTTCCAAGTTCACCATGAGAACCATATCCCCATGCCCATACTGTTCCGTCTTTATCAAGTGCCAAATTGTGATTTGAACCTGCAGCTACTTGAATAATATTTTCAAGATAACCACTATTACTATCCTGTGCACCTGTCAAAACTTGCACCGGAATATTGGTATTTCTGTTTTTACCGTCACCAAGTTCACCATTTCCATTATAACCCCATGTCCAAACCGTTCCGTTTGCCTTTAAGGCTACAACATGAGCGGAACCTGCCGAAACCATAGGCATAGCGACAGAATCCTTAGGACGGATTCCCAAACGAAGAATAGAACCGTAACCTGAATTACTGTCCTTGACAAGAATAATTGCAACACCGTATATACCGGACTTAGGTATAACAATGCCGTTACCGTTACTGTCCTTTTCAACAGTTGCAAATCTTTCGTCAAACACAGTATATGTCAAGTCTTTTGGATTTACCTTTGCATTTGCTTTAAGCAAAGAGAAACTCTTTTCAACTTGAATATCCGAATCTATTCTGAACTTTTGGTCTTCTTCTATATATAGATTTGTCAAAAGCTCATCTTTTTTATTATAGATAAGGTCCTTGCCGTTCCTATCCTTCGCAACAGTTACACCGTCATTTTCAAGGACTGCTCCGTTACGAAGTTTCATTGCATTTGAAGAACCGCCGCCAACTTGAACAGGTTTGCTTTTATTAATTGACGAGCCGTCACCAAGTTGTCCGTTCCCATTATTTCCTACTGTCCAAACCGTTCCGTCTTTCTTTACAAATGCTCCAAAATATCCGTTTTGAGAACCTGATACCTGTACTATGTCAGTTACATTTTTCACGTCTTGAGCTGCGGAACTGTTAGCTGCCGTACCGTTACCAAGCTGTCCATATCCGTTATATCCCAAACTTGATACCGTTCCGTCTTCTTTTTGGATATATGTAAATTGTCCAGAGTCTGTTCCTCCAAGTGCCGCTCCCACTGCGGTATTTATATTACTTACTTTTATCGGAGATTTAAATTCTCCGGTTTTTCCTAATGCTCCATAATTACTATAGCCCCAACCATATACTTCTTTGCTTTCTGTTACTGCTATACTTGTTCCCCAAGTACTGTCAGCTTCCGAT
>QTVU01000136.1 GCA_003460745.1 Firmicutes bacterium AM55-24TS | reverse complement strand
TATTTGACGTTTGTATATTATCAAATTTTGATTGTATCATACCTTCTACAATCCTTTTAATATCCTCTTGACTATATACAAATGATGATTTGATATCTAATTTACATTCTTCATTTAACAACTCAGGATGTTCTGTCATATACTCATTCAAAGCAGTAACAATAATCTGACTTTTCTTGTTCCCTAATCGTTCTAATAATTCCCCTGCCCTGATTTGTTCTTTTGAGTCTGCTCTAAATTACAACGAAAATCTGTATTTTCCGTCCTTTTTCATAAGCTATCCTCCAAATTTATCGCTTTAACTGGCTTCTTGCCAGCATTTCATACCCAATGGCATTTGCATTCGGTGACTCTATAAAGTCCGATTTTGCCACCAGCGTCGATTCTTCAATGAATTTTCTAAGCAGAATACTACCTCCGCCAATGAAAATTGCTGGATTTGAACGTAAATCCACCTGCAATTCGCGAAGCTGGTCAAGAATATCCTTTGCGTGTAGCTCTGTTACACAAAGAATAGTATTTTTTACATCATCCGGCAAAATTGTTTCCTGTTCGCAGAGGACTGCGTTTATATGCTCATCCTCTATACGCATATCGTGCAGAGCACCAACTTTCCTTACAATTTCGTTGTTCATAGTTATAATACCTGTTTCAAGGCTGCGGCAGAACTGCATATCCGGTTTCCCGTTCCTCAAGAGCAGTACATCGGTTGTATATCCGCCAATGTCTATAATAAACATTCTGAGAGTGTTTATAAGTATATGGCTTTGTGGTATCACTGCCTCAAAAGCCTGTGGAAAGACCAAAACCTTATCCACAATAATACTGTATGGCTTATCCTTATAATTGAACTTTATAACCCCGTAACGCTTGAAATACTTTGCAAAACTGTCTCTTAATATGCCATAATGTTCAGGCGGAAGACCAACAGCAAGCTCAATATGTTCTATATGAGAATGCCTGCCATTCGCCTCAAGCTCTCTGGCTATTGCAAACAAGGATAAAATGAAATATCGGTCATCCTGAGTCTTATCACTCATATAACTCAGTCTTTTGCCACTGAGCGTCCAGTAGCTTCCTGCATATTCCAAGATTTCATAGCACATAGGCGGTTTTACCGTATGCTCGGACAATCCGGATATAAATGAATTTTTCGGTGTCTTAATTGCGTAGTTCCCATGGTCTATTGCTATTAACATAATCTTGTACCTCCAAAATCTTTTAATATATTACACGAGCAAAAATGCTCATTTACAACTAAAATATATATTCTAAATATAAAAAAGAGATAAGGCTTAAATTTTTTATGATGTGACCCCCAAAAGTTAGACTTTATAGCGTAGTAGTTTTAACGACTGCTACGCTATTTTTATGCAGCCAAGGTGTTGAGCCGATACTCAACCGGACTCATCCACCCAAGTTTTTCTTTTATTCTTTTCT
>QTVU01000135.1 GCA_003460745.1 Firmicutes bacterium AM55-24TS | reverse complement strand
AGCATGACGGTATCAACAGGCGGTACAGGCACGGCAGGAGTAGGCATTGCACTTGTTGGGGCTGATAATACCAACAGTTACAGCGAGTACAACAGTTGGAATCAGCTTACAAGGACTATGCAGAACGGCAAAACCTCAAGCTATACCTACAATGGTGACGGACTGCGAATGAGCAAGACCATAAACGGTGTTAAGACGAGCCATATCTGGGACGGAACAAACATTGCAGCTGATGTATCCGGCTCAACGGTGACAAAGTACATAAGAGGTTTACAGCTTATCTCCTCAAAGAAGGGCAGCAACGAGAACTTCTACACCTATAACGGACATGGTGATGTTGTTCAGCTTACAAACGGCACAGGAGCAATAACAAAGCAGTACAGCTATGATGCGTTTGGCGTGGAAACAGATAAAGCTGATAATGATACTAACCCATTCAGATATTGCGGAGAGTATTATGATACCGAAACAGACAGCATATACCTAAGAGCAAGATATTACAGACCAACAGCAGGACGGTTTATCACCGAAGACCCGATAAGAGATGGATTGAATTGGTATAGCTATTGTAGAAACAACCCTATTATATTTATTGATCCGTTGGGGTTGGTTTCTGTAGGATTACGAGATTATGCCGGAACTTATTCGGGTTCAAGTGTTGAGTGGGATGAATCTACACGAACCGCAACAGTTAGTTGGAATGATAAGTCGTTTAGTGTCTTATCTGATTCGAAAAATAATGTAGACGGTAGAATACAAGTTGATGATTCTCTATTCATTCAAGAGTTTGGAATAGGAGATGAACAAATGGTAGTCTATACGGATTCTGTTACGGGCAATTCATCTATACGCGTTAATTTTAATATTACTGATAATACCAATACAACCATTAACAATATGACATATGCAGATGCATTTCTTAATGGTGTAAGTAATGATTGGAGCAGTACTACTGTTGCATGTCATACTGGACAACATGCAAATGGCATTGTTGTTAACATCAACAATGTAACTACAGCGAATGATTACTCTCGGTCATATCTTGGAGGACCGATAAACATGTTTGTAGGAGATGGAAGAACAGGATATACATATTCATTGGCAGATTTTATGTCTACCTCTGCTCATGAATTTGGTCATGCAGGTTTTCATGTATATGATATTTACCACTATACAGATCCTAATACGGGATCGACAAAAAGAACAGATCCTAATATTAGCGTACCATTTAAAAGTATTATGAATTATCAATTTGGGCTTGGTGGAGCGCAACCAGTTGACTATGACATAATTTTTACGAATAAAACATGGACTCTTAATAGTTGGTTCTATTATAGTAGTGATAGTAATACATTAGATAAACATATTGGTGCTGGGAATTGGTAATAAATATTTAGAAAGAGGGTTATTTCTATGAAAAAAGTATTAATTTTAATATGTATTTTACTTATAATACCATCGGTTATGTATTTGCACAAAAT
>QTVU01000134.1 GCA_003460745.1 Firmicutes bacterium AM55-24TS | reverse complement strand
TATAATACAAAACGAATCAAGCAGTCACTGGGCTATATGAGTCCGGCAGAGTACAGACATAGTCTTGGATTAACAGCATAAAATAGTCCAAGAATATGTCCGCACCTCCCTCTCCCCTCAAAGTTCAATTAGTTCCAAAAAATCAATAAACACAAAAAAATCCCATTTTGATGTTAAATCAAAGCGGGATTTTTATTTACACATTATTCCAAAATATACACTACACAACTTCTTCTGCCGAAGTCGTTAGCATTTGAGCCGTAGCACAAATCAATCTTGTTACCCTTAATTGCACCGCCTGTATCTTCGGCACTTGCAACGCCGTATGACCAAGAGCCGTCGGCTGATGTTACATACACTTTTGAGCCAAGCGGAACAACGCTCGGGTCAACTGCAACTATACCGTATCCAAGCGGATTACCCATTGCAGAAACCGTATAACCGCCGTTTTCTGACGGTGAAGTCGAATAAGCTGTAGCAGTCATTGTGATTTTCTTCTTATATTTATATCCGTTTACAGTACCGCCGTTATCGCTTACTGTCGACTTTGTCGCAAAGGTGTCCTTAACGGTTGTATTCTTAGGTGCAGGTGTAGGTTCCATTGTACCTTTTGCAATAACTTTATTACGCATTTCAGTTGTAACTTGTTCGTCTATCACCTCTCTTGTCGCCTCTTGACCATCTTGGTATGTAACCTTGTAAGTGATTGTTTTCACACCGTCTTGTCCTTCGTCAACAACCTTTTCCTGACCTTTAATCAAAGTTGAATCATCAACATATTCAACACCCTTAGGAATTACTTCCGTTTCTGTTTCATCGGTATGGCTTACCGATACAAGCTCGATTGTATCACTGCTCGCGACATTATCGCCGTTAGAAGAAATTTGGTCATATTCACCCGGAATATATCCTGCCTCAACAAGTGCGTCCTTAACGTCCGCCTTTGTTACTGTTACAACTTCTTCCGATTCACCGACTTTAATTGTAACACGCTTACCACGCTTGATAACAATATTTTCATTATCCTCAACAGGCTTTTCTGTTGAAACATTAATCTTATCGGTATCCGAAACATTCACGCCATGTTCTTCAAGAGCACCCTCAACGCTTTCACTTCTTGTCTTTACAGTTTTTGTTTCATTTGTTCCCGCAAATTCGTTTATTTCCGTAATTGTGATTTCCTTCGCCGATGCGCTGTATACACTACCGAATATTACCGTCATCATTGCCACAAGCGTAATAATTGCAATCGTACATCTTCTGTGCTTTGCTTTCAATTTTGCTTTTTTCTTTTCTTCGCGTTTTTCACGCAAATTCATTATCATTTCTTGTTTTGTCATCTCTTGTGTAGTCATAAAAGTTAAACCCCTTTCATTACTTGTCCCATAGTATACTACAAAATTGTTACATTGTCAAGCTTTTTATTACATTTTTTATTACAAAATAATTTCAAATATTGCAATATGAATAAATATATTACTCGACTTTTCCCATATATTACTAT
>QTVU01000133.1 GCA_003460745.1 Firmicutes bacterium AM55-24TS | reverse complement strand
TTTATTATAATTGCATATAATATTTATATATTAAACTGCTGATTGCGTTTTATTAGCTTGATATTAGCAGTCTAATATGTTATAATAATACTACAATCAACGGAAGGAGTGATTTTACATGGCTAACATATCAAATGTAAGTTTTCGCATTGACAGCGACTTGAAAGCTCAAGCCGATACACTGTTTTCTCAGCTTGGTATGAATATGACCACAGCGTTTAACATTTTTCTGCGTCAGTCAGTACGCGAAGGACGTATTCCGTTCGACATAACTATAAACACACCCAACTCAGAAACAGTGGCGGCAATGCTTGAAACCGAGCGTATGCTGCGCGATCCCAATTTAAAGGCATATGATGTTGAAGACGCTCTAAAGGAGTTGAAGTCATGAATCTAAAAGTCATCTGGACTTCCAGATTTAAAAAAGACTACAAACTCGCAATCAAGCGCAACCTAAACATTGAGCTTCTTGACGATGTAATTCGTATGCTTGCCGCAGGACAGACATTGCCGGAAGAATACAATGACCATCAGTTAACGGGCAATCTCAAGGATTACCGTGAATGTCATATTCAACCGGATTGGCTGTTGATGTATCGCATTGAAAAAAGCATTCTTGTTCTTACACTGCAAAGAACCGGAACGCACAGCGATTTGTTCGACAAATAAATATCGGGACGGTTTCAGTAACTGTATGTAGGTTTACTGTCAAACCGTCCCGTTTTTTTATCATGACAGCTCTTACAAAGCTCTGCCAGTTGCTTTTATCCCAAAACAATTTATTATCACCTCTGTGCGGTTTGATATGGTCAACCACCGTAGCTTGAACGTATTTCCCGTTCCTCTTACAAATCTCGTACAGAGGATGTTCTCTAAGATATGCCTTGCTTGATGTTCTCCATTTACTTCCGTATCCACGCTTTGTGGCTGAGCGAGTAACTTCAGGGTGACATGATATATGTTCCTCACAATATCTTCCGTCAGTTAAATTTGCACAGCTCGGATGTCTGCATGGTTTCTTTGGTCTGTATGGCATATTCTTTCCTCCAACGAAAAAAGGACGCTCCGTATAGGAAACATCCTTCTTTGTATAACTTTTCACTTTCAAGTCTTAAATATTTATTTCTAATCTTCCCTGCAATACCGTATTATCGGAATAATATCAAGTGTATCGGAATAATACAACCTCAATTATTGGAACAATACACAAAGCCGACTGTTACATATCATCTCTCTGTTTATTCTTCTCTCGCGATTATAGCATAACACACTTTTTTACGATGTTCAAGAGTGAACTGAAGTGAACTTGCGTGAACTATAGTGTCCAATTTTCTTTTTATATGATTTTATCAAGTTCAGCCAAAGCTTTCAAGTGCATTTTATGAATATACCGTATTGTAAAATTAAGTTCCAACGCAATATATCTCCACGTTTTACGGTCGGCATATCTAAGCCACAAAATCCGTTTATATCTTTCATCTGCGATTTTATCAAGCTTTTCCCATACTTCTGCTTTAAAATCGACAAGT
>QTVU01000132.1 GCA_003460745.1 Firmicutes bacterium AM55-24TS | reverse complement strand
AAGCTCACCTGCGACAAATCCAGTGTTTTCAAGGGGGTGCGAAGAATTTAATAATAAAATATAACAGTTATTAAATTTCTTAAAACAGGTGAAATCTCAATCGGAATTTACAGAGGACATTTCGAAAATAAATAAGAAGCACAGTTTTGGAACACTCCTTAACTGTACTTCTTGATTTTAAGTAATAAACTTAATACAAAACGGCGTCGTCAGCAGTAAAACCGTCAAGTGAATTTTCTTTTACTTGAATGCAGACATAAGTAATTCCCAAATCTTTTGATGCGAAAAACTGTCGTTTTGCTGCAGGAACAATTTTCAGCCAATCTCCTGTTGTAAGCTCAATTTCTTCACTATCGATTACGGCTTTACCTTTGCCGGAAAGTATTCCGTAGATTTCTTCGTTGTTCTTGTGAGAATGAACAAATGGAACAGCCTCACCTGCCAGTAGCTGATTGATACTGACCTCTGCACCGGTCAAAGAAAGATTTTCGTGAAGTTCTGTTCTGCCTTCGTTTCCGATGTTTGTTTTAGTATAGTTTTGCATGGTATGCACCTCCAATAAGTTTTAGTAATTTCTTTTTACTTGGCTATATTTTATCATGGTGCATATTAAAAAACAAGTACGCACTTTTTTGTAACTGTATACAAGTTTCAAAATGTGTGATATAATATGCTTGTGAGGTGATAAAAAAATGAAAACAAAAGACGAATTACCGCCTTGTCCGGTGGCAACAGCAGTAAACTTAATCGGAGGAAAATGGAAACTTCTTATTATTCGTAACCTCAAAACACGTCAGTGGAGATTTAATGAACTTCAAAGAGATTTGGATGGAATTTCGCAAAAAGTGTTGACCGACAGTTTGCGGCAAATGATTGACGATGGTCTTGTTTATAGATATGATTATCACGAATTGTCTCCAAGAGTTGAGTATGGACTGACAGAACTTGGACGAAAGATGCTACCGATTATTGATGCACTTGCAGTTTTTGGAAATTATTACAAATCAATTCTTGAACAACAAGAAGACTGATTTTATTTGAGATAACCGTATTGATAACTTTCGATTTATTGGACAAAAAAACAAGAATAATTCCCACAGTAGTAAACACCCCCAATTCCTACTACGTTTTTATTATGATTGACGGCATCAATTTGCCGTGTTTTGCACCGTTTCGTATTTTTGTGACAGAATCGGGGGCAAAACAACCGCTCGGATATGCTCGGCAAATCGGGGCAAATCAGAGCAAAACTTAGCATTTTAGGAGGCACTTGAAAAATGATAAAGATACTATTTGTCTGCCACGGCAATAGTATGAGTGTAAAAGACGTATCGCCTTTTGATTGGGTAAATCGGGGCAAATCGTGCCGTTAGAAAAAGTCCTGTACTACGGTTTTACTACTATTCAGCAGATGAAAAAATATATATGTACTTATCCTATTTTATTGTGATTAGACACCATACAGGTGTCTTTTTTGACAAATAAATATTGTATATTTTTTATATAATGCCGGAATTTAAAATTTTGGCTTTATTAATCTAACTTCTTTTGATTCATAAAAGTATCTCTAAT
>QTVU01000131.1 GCA_003460745.1 Firmicutes bacterium AM55-24TS | reverse complement strand
TAAATCATAATATTCGATTATAACTTTCTACATCAAATTCATCACTGAATATAAATTTTATATCTTTTCATTTCTCATGCCGTTCACCTCCTTTCGGAGGTAAATGTTTCTCATGCCGTTCACCTCCTTTCGGAGGTAAATGTTTGTAAATCCCACCATATATATAATTATACTTTATAAATACATATAGTGCAAATTATTCTTGTATACCTTAATTTTTTTATGGACACAAAAAAAGACGGCTGCCGTTTTGATATGCATCCCACAAGTTAGACACTTTTGAAGATGCTTATTTTTATGGCAACCGTCTTTTTTGGTTATGCGTTTCAATCAGCCTCTCGATAATTTGACTAATGTTCTCTCGCTTTTCGAGGGCGAGCGATTGAAGTTTCTTTTTTGCTGTTCCAGAAAGGGTTATTGTTGTTCGGTAGGTATCACCCTCTGACACTTCACCGAAGTACTGTTCGTACACTTCCGGTGAAGCGTGTTCTTCAGCGAACGCCTTTGCGTCAGCTTCGGAAAGTGGAACGATTTTTTCACCTGAAGTCCACATATTGCCGTCGGCTTCAGCATAGGCGGTTCTTGCACCGCCATATCCGTACAAGAAAAACTCACCTGTACGCTTTACATACAGTTGCTCGCAAAGGGCGTCAAAATCGCCCGACGGCAATCCGTTGGAGTATCCGCACACTTCCTGTGCGGTGTCTGTGTCGTACTTACGACCCTTAATTATTTTTTGCATTTTAAATTCCTCCTATTAATTAAATTTGATTTTATCATTGATAAAATCTTCTACATTATTGGTTCTAAAGTCCTCTGTTGGAAAACATCCTTCTCCATTTCCGCAACGATAACCTATTACTTCGTCTTCCCAGCCTGTTACCTCAATCCAATATGAGGTGTTATCGCTCTCTGTTTCAGGTATACCAAAACGGAGAGTTCCATTTGGTTCAGGGTATCTTGGTGGAATCGTGTAGTCTGTCTTTGATGTTATTAATTTGATAAGAGCCTTACCGCTTTCGGTAAACTCTCTTTCATATTTTGACACCACTATTGACAGTGGCTTTCTATATTCTTTCATATTTTATCTTCCTTTCTTGTTATCATATTGCACCTCTGCATTGCACCGACGCACCGAAATGCGTCGGAATTGCGTTTTTATAGCTCTTTTTCAATTTCAGCGATGATGTCTACATATTCTAATACTTCGTCTGCTGATAATTCGTAACTGTCGTTTTCCCAAGAACTATCATCTTCAATAGTTCTTAAAAATTCTTCAGCTTTTTCAGTTTTTTCGTCATCATCACAGTCAGCTAAATTCGGGAACCATTCTTTCTCTGTGACATATCTGCAACATCCTTCTTCGTCAATGCTAATGATAATGTCGTATGCGTTTGTTTCTCCGTAAATTAATCTCTTTTTCATAATTAATCTTCCTTTCTTGCCTTTCGGCTGACCTCTTTTGTTATTTTCTGATTATACTATAGCATACTTTTATGCCAAAGTCAATACTTTTATGCCAAAGTTAAATAAAATTATGAAAGTGTACATATATTCCTATAATGATTTATGCAATATATAC
>QTVU01000130.1 GCA_003460745.1 Firmicutes bacterium AM55-24TS | reverse complement strand
TATTAGGCGGAGCATCGGGAAGTCAATATTTAACAGATATAGTAGAAGTAAAAGCAGCAACGTGGCATACATTGGCATTAAAAGCAAACGGAACAGTATATGCGTGGGGAAATAACAGCCACAGCCAACTTGGAAGTACAGGCAGTAGTAGCAGTCGCCCTGTACAGGTAGTAACAGGACAGCAAGGAAGTGCAAGCGGATATCTTGAAAAGGTAGTAGAATTGGATGCTGCATCGGAAGCTGACAGTACTTGGGGAACAAGTATAGCAGTAACAGAAAGCAAAGAAGTATATGGTTGGGGCTATAGTAATTATGGAGCATTAGGAAAAACCGGAGAATTTGGATCTCCGATAAAAGTAAGTAATATAAATACAGCAGTAGGAGCGGCACTTGGAGGAACAGACTCTGGACAATTTACATATATCCTAAAAGAAGACGGAACGGTATCAAGTTTGGGATATAACGGATATGGACAGCTTGGTAACGGTACGACAACCAGCAGTTCCGCAGCACAAGATGTACAAAATTCAGAAAAGTTGATTAACGGAATTTTGCAAGTAACAGGCTCACAAAACGGTTATCATGGAGCATTTGTAAAGAAAGACGGAACGGTTTGGACTGTAGGCTTAAATAGCAACGGACAACTTGGTAACGGTTCGCAAGATAATAAATCACGGCCGATACAAGTAGGCGGCGGTGGTTCTAATGCTATGCATATTTCTTATGGTAAAATTATGCATGGAACGACTGTAATAGAAGAATTTGACAATCCGAATAATATAATAGGTAATATTACGATTGCAGAAGACGATACTTTTGTGATCGATAAGTCAAAGATTACTGCAAAGCAGAGCTTCAGCCTTTTGCCGGACACAGATACTTTGTCAACCAATGATGTAAATATTACGTCATTTAATACAAATATTGCAACTGTTGACAACAATACAGGTGTTGTAACTCCTGTTAAGGGAATGTACGGCACAGCGATTATTCTTGTTAAGTCAGGTGCAGTGCAATCGCTTATCAGAATTAAGATAAAACCTTCTGAAACGGATGATCCAAAGTCTGTAGCGTCACCGATGGTAGCGGCCGGATCGTCTCATACAATCGCATTGAGATATGACGGAACAGTCTGGGCATGGGGTTATAATGGAAATGGTGAACTTGGACAGGGAAATACAACAACAGTATATAGTCCTGTACAAGTAAAATCAGCAGACGGAAGTTCATATTTAACAGACATAATAGAAATCGCTGCAGGTTCAAATCACAATTTGGCACTTGATAAAGACGGAACAGTATGGGCATGGGGATATGGCCCTCAAGGTCAACTCGGAAACAGAACAACGTCTAATTCTTCATTACCTGTAAAGGTAATAGGTGTTTCAGATATGGTCTCAATAGCCGCAGGATATTATAACAGTTTTGCCGTCAGAAAAGACGGAACAGTCTGGGCATGGGGATATAACTATGCCGGACAGCTGGGATTAGGAGACGGTACAAACAGAACAACGGCACAGCAAGTATTAGGCGGAGCATCGGGAAGTCAATATTTAACAGATATAGTAGAAGTAAAAGCAGCAACGTGGCATACATTGGCATTAAAAGCAAACGGAACAGTATATGCGTGGGGTTGTAACA
>QTVU01000013.1 GCA_003460745.1 Firmicutes bacterium AM55-24TS | reverse complement strand
ACGATATAATAAAATCAATTTTAAAGAAGAAATAGATAGTTGTTAGTAGAAATGCATTAATATAAATCTGATTGGGAAATGGTTGTATTAACGTCTATAAAGGATGAGTAAGAAATAGAAGGTGCGTATTTTAGAGGTTTTTTACAATAAAACATATTTATTGCGAAAATGTGTCAGGTTGTGATTTCAAATTAGATAATGTAAATAGAGCATATGGTTTAGATGCTACAAATTTTGAGAATTCTTTTAAATGGGATAAATAGACATATATAAAGAGGCAAGCTTGACAGTGGAATAGACAATGGAGGAGAAATTAAATATGGATAAAGAAGAAAAGTCGATTTGCAATAATATACTTTCTATGATAAAAGGCAGATTGAGGACTATGTGTGATTCTGAAATTTTTAATAAATTATCATTTGCAGAATTGGGAGAATTTTATTATGAGTTGCTTATAAATAGTGTTGAGGGTGCAAGCATTGATTTGATTAATATAGTCGTCTCCAGAATTGGTGAGTTAAGCCATTGTGATAACCAAATTCTATATTATGAAAAAATATGCAATATATTGGGGGTTGAACTATTGCCTCAAAAAGTTCTTAATGATGTTCATGATGCTTATGATGATATTTTTAGAGTCAGATTTAATGATATTACTCAAAAATACAACGATGAGATTAGTCGTCTTAAAAATGAGCTTTCAGAAACAAAAACTGCAAGTGATAGAATAAAAAATAAAAAAGCTTCGTATTCTATAGTAAGAGATATATCAGAAGACGAGGAACAGCTCTATAGATTGAGTGAAAAATGCAATTTGTTACGTACTCGAAAAGAAATGATAGAATATGCATTTTGTCATGTAAAAACAGTTATGGGTGAATTTTGTGATTTACAAAATGTTTCTGAAATTGACGTTACATTAAGAAAAACAGCCCTGTCGCTGAGCAAAGAAAAAAATGAGACAATTAGGAATGGCTATTTTTATATATATAAGAATTGTTTAGAACTATTTGAAGATGATATAGAGCGTGAATATATGCTGTTTTTTAAAGTAAAGACATATACAGTGATTGAAAAGGCTAATAAAAAATATCACTCAATGTCATTTAAGTATACAGATGAAGAAGCAATTAAGGAATATAAAGATTATTTATCTAAGATTCCTAAGATAGATGATTTGCATCTTTGGAAAACTAATGATTTGTCGAGATACAGAGAGGCTCTGTCAAAGCTAATGGAAGACTATGATTTGATTGATGACTTAAAAAAATTAATCAATACTAGTGTATGTTTGAAGCGACGCAAAGACATGCTGTTAAAAGTAATAGCGCAGTTTGAACAAAGTGAATATGAGATATTTAATAACCTAATTTCAATTCAGATTGAAGGAATGTTTGCAGACTATTTGAGAGATGCAACAACATTTGCAAGATTTAATAAAATGACGATATATGAGGATGCCATCTTAAAAGATAAAATTAGACATTTGGAGGAGGCACACAGTGGCATATATCACGAAGCAATAGAATATTTTATGTTTTATTTCAACAATCATATTCGTAATCGTATTGCGCATGGTCGATATTATGGTAGTACAGATAGATTAAAAGATGAGATTTTTTCAAAGGAACTAATTTTGGATTTATGCCTGTTAGTCCACATGCTTGTAAGAACAAGCGAAACTGAAAGAATGTATAGATTCATTCATGGATATCAGTCATATTATCGTAAGTTGATTAAAAGCACAGAACATTCATCATATGGTGCATTGTTTAATGATATGATAGGTCAAAAAATTGTATCAGACTATGATGGAATGAGAAAGTATCGTCCGATACAAGTAGCTTATTGGATTGTGAATCCGTACTATGAAAAGATATATGAACAAGTTGAGGATAAATCAGATTTGCTTTCTTTGCGTGATGAATTCTTAAGCGCAGAATTTTGGAAGTATGTCTATGAAAGGTTATCTGAGGTCCAGAAAAATGGATATGATTACTTGAATATTCATACGGAGTTTTCTTCTGTAATTAAGGCTTTATTTAGATGTAATATCTCTGATGAAACGAAACAAGTCTTGAGGAAAGTGAGTGCATTGACAGATGCAATTTCGAATTGCAAATAGTATTCTTCAACTTTGTATAAATGTAGAATAGCGTGGAAAATTTTATTTAAACAGAAGGAATTCAATTCCTTCTGTTTTTACGCTGTCAGAAAAATAAACGACTTTTAATAGGATTCTATAGGTAAAGAATATCTACAACCGATAATGATGCATTTACAACTTTGTTTAATAGAACAAATGGGGATTACTCGTTGCGGTTTTGAAGAAGTGTTGTGCTTTTATAAACGTTATATTTCTACTGCAAACCGGTTTTCGTAAATTTTTATGCCAGTGTTTTGACAAACATATAATCGAAAGTATGTAAGGCTTGTAGTGTCCGTAATGCTTTAAGTCTGGTGCTCTATTCACAATTTGATTAGCAAGTCTTATAGTGGCGGAATTCTTTTTATATTATAATCGGTTGTATAATATGATAAAACGAGAAATAAGAGCAAGAATTATACAAATTACTCTTGTTTAAAATGATATATTACTGATTACCACAATTATTTGTGGCAAAATTGCGGTAAAAGACAAAAAATAAATCCCACAATCGGCATGATTGTGGGATTTGTTTGATAAAAAACTTATCTTTTTGAGAACTGTGGAGCACGACGAGCGGCTTTTAGACCGTACTTCTTTCTTTCCTTCATTCTTGAGTCTCTTGTAAGGAAGCCTGCTGACTTAAGGTCTGCTCTGTAAGCTTCTGTATCAACTTCAAGAAGTGCTCTTGAGATACCGTGACGGATTGCACCGGCTTGACCTGTGAAACCACCGCCTTCAACTTTTGCGATTACGTCGAACTTATCTGTTGTCTTTGTAAGTTCAAGTGGCTGACGAACGATAAGCTTTAGTGTATCAAGACCAAAGTATTCATCGATTGTTCTGCCGTTTATTGTGATTTTTCCGTTGCCCGGAACAAGACGAACTCTTGCAACAGAAGATTTTCTTCTACCTGTACCGTAGTATTGTTCTTTAGCCATTTATATTGTCCTCCTTACTTTATTTCGCCTGTCCAAGCGATTGGATTTTGTGCTTGATGATCATGTTCTGTACCTTTGTAAACACGAAGTCTTGTAAGAGCTTTTCTTCCGATTGTGTTGTTTGGAAGCATACCGTTTACAGCGTACATAACAGCCTTTTCAGGTTCTTCTGCCATAAGCTTGTTGTAGTGGATTTCCTTAATTCCGCCTACCCAGCCTGTGTGGTAGTAACGAACCTTTTGGTTAAGCTTATTACCTGTAAGGATAATCTTATCAGCATTGATAACGATAACGTGGTCACCGCAATCTACGTTTGGTGTAAATGTAGGTAAGTGCTTACCTCTTAAAATGCTTGCAACTGTTGCAGCAACACGACCAAGTGGCTTGTCAGCTGCATCAACAACATACCACTTTCTTTCTACGTCTTGTGGCTTTTGCAAATAGCTTGAATTCATAGTTGTGTCCTCCTATACTTAATCTATTCATGTTAAAGCTTACTTCTTTAACTCACAACGGCTATTTTACTATGTTTTTTGCTCGTTGTCAACACTTTTTGAAAATTTTTTAATAAATTAAATAACAATCTCTCGTTTTCTCTTTATTTTTCATTAATACTCTTTAAATCGCAACTTTCATTTTAAAAATTGTTGTATTATTTTGTTTACTTGACTAATAATATTTTATGACATATAATAAGAATATACGACAAAAAGTATTGGGGTGAAGTGATGAACAAGGTAAAAGAACAGATTAAATTTGATTTTGCGAACAACTGTTTTGATGTGCTTAGACTGTACAGTGCGTTTTATGTTATGACTCTGCACATATTCAGACATATAAGATTGCAGGAAGTGTCGCCTGTATTCGATTGGTGGAACGGTGTTGTTGTGTTGTTTTGCATAAGCGGCTTTTTGGTGCCGGCGTCTATGGAGAGAAGTAAAAACACGTGGGAGTTTTTGAAAAAACGTGTACTGCGAATAATTCCGTCGCTGTGGGTGTGTATAATTGTCGGAGTGATTGTGGCGGCGGCATTTTGCGGATTTGTGCTGAACAAGACTTTTGTGACATGGTTTCTGGGACAGCTTGTTTTTATACGGGATTTGCCGCAACCGGATTTTATAAATAATTTCGGAATAGGAAATTTCCAAGCAAATCTTTGGACAATGATATTTACAGTCCAGTTTTACATTATTACTGCGATAATATACAGATTTTTAAAAAATCGAAAACTGTGGGTATGGATATTTGTAATGATACTGTCTATGGCACTTAATCTTGTTGTGCCGCACTTACAGGAAATAGTGCCTGAAACGGGACGGTTGATAATCTCACATTCGTGTATGCCGTATTTTTATATGTATTTTGCAGGTTGGTTTATGTACCGCTATCGTGAAAAAATCGTGCCGATACTTTCAAAAACAAAAATATTGTGTGTGATTTTGTTTATTGCCCGTGCGATTTATTGCGACAGGTTCGGTGTGAGAACAGGCGAGTATATGGATATGATTCAAGTGCTTTTGCTTTGTCTTATGACTGTCGGTTTCGGTTACAGTTTTGGTAAAATCAGATTTAAGTTTGATTTGTCGTACGGATTGTATTTGTATCATATGGTTGTTGTTGATATATTCGTGCAAATCGGTTTGGTGGGTAATATGGGATATGTTGCGGCGGTTTATGTTATTGCTGTATTGTGTGCGCTTATATCGCATTATCTTGTAGACGATACCGTTGCACATATATTTAATAAGAAGAAACCGAGTATAGATGAAGTTAAAGAAGAAGTACAAATTGAAGAAAAACAAATTGTTAAACAACCTGTTTCGGTTGCAGACGATGATGAAACTGATTTTTAAAAAGACGGAGCAATCCGTCTTTTTACTTTGTAAAAAATATTGGATTAATTTTGTTTTGGTGGTTGACTTTGCGGAAGAGTGGTGGTATAATAATCTATGTTGTTTATAGGTCATATCGGGATGTGGCTCAGTTTGGTAGAGCACTACGTTCGGGACGTAGGGGCCGCAGGTTCAAATCCTGTCATCCCGACCAAAAACGGCAAACAAATCGCATTATTATGCGGTTTGTTTTTTTTTATTGCCAAATTTGAGCAGAAATAATACTAATCAGAAGTGATAAAAGAATCTGTGCTAAATAAATATCCCCCGGTATAGCCGGGGGATATTTACTATTCTCCTAAATGTTTAATTATCTTGTTGTACATATGTTTAAAGAATAACAATGATAACGTCAATGAGCCGATTTCGGCAATGTTGAATGACCACCAAACTGCGTGGATACCGCCGAATTTTGCAAGGATATATGCTGACGGAAGAAGTATGATAAGCTGACGTGTTATAGAAATCATCATACTTAAAAAGCCGTGTCCCAATGCTTGCAGGCTTGATGAAATAACTATACATATACCTGCAAATGCAAAGCTGAGGCTGATTACTCTCAATGCCGGAATACCGATTTCAAGCATATGGTCTGAGGCGTCAAACAATTTCAAAAGTACATCGGGTATAAACTGGAACAGCATAATTCCTATAAACATAATACAAACCGCATACATAATTGCGAGCTTAATGGTTTTTGTAAGACGTTTTTTGTTTTGTGCACCGTAGTTATATGAAACAATCGGCACCATACCGTTATTAAGACCGAATACAGGCATAAATACAAAACTGTTAAGTTTAAAGTATACACCGAATACCGCAACGGCAGTTGACGAAAAAGTGATAAGAATTTTATTCATACCAAAAGTCATTGCAGAGCCGACTGACGACATAATTATTGAAGGAATACCGACAGAAAGAATGTTCTTTACAAATATAATCTGTGGTTTAAAACCTTTAAAGCTGATATGTACATCGGGATTTTTGGTAAGGTTAAATGTAATCGCAAGAATTGCCGCACATATTTGACCTGTTACAGTCGCAATCGCCGCACCGGCAACACCCATTTTCGGCATACCAAACAAACCGAAAATTAATATAGGATCGAGAATGATATTGATAATTGCACCTGTTGACTGTGTTATCATTGTGAATATTGTTCGTCCGGTAGATTGAAGGATTCTTTCAAAACCAATCTGCATAAAAATACCGAATGACATAAGCAGACAAATTCTTGTATATTCAATACCCATATTTGCAATATCGCCTGCACCTGCTTGTGCAAGAAAAAACGGCTTTGTTACGAAAATTCCTATAAGAAAAAATAAAACATATCCGAGAACTTCTATAAATATACCGTTTTCGGCGGTCTTGTTTGCCGCTTCAAACTTTTTTTCGCCGAGTGCGCGTGAAAGCATTGCGTTTATACCTACCCCTGTACCGACTGCTACGGAAATCATAAGGTTTTGCATTGGAAATGCCATTGAAACGGCTGTCAATGCGTCTTCGGAAAGTCTTGATACGAATATACTGTCGACTATGTTATAAAGTGCTTGCACTATCATTGATATAACCATAGGCAGTGACATTGTTACAAGCAGCTTGTTTACAGGCATTGTACCCATTTTATTTTCTTTCGTTTGTTCCATTTATTGCGACTCCTTTCGATTTTTATATGCAACTTTTTTATTATACTATATTTTGTGGCGGTTTGCAAGGGAAGGTGAGGGGATTGTGGAGGTTTTGTGTATGGTAAGAGGGCGACCGATGGTCGTCCCTACGAAATGAGAGGAAAGAGAGGAAAGTGTGTAGGGGCGGTCATTGGCCGCCCGAATGGAAAGCATATGAAGAAAAAGGAGGGTGAGGAGGGGAGATAGTGAATTGTTTTGTGAATAATATAATGATTTTGCATATAAATAAAATCTGCTATTGAAAAATAGATATAATTGCGGTATAATTATAAGATAAGAAAAAGTAAGAAAGGACTTGCGAAAAAAATGGATTTGGAATTAAAAGAAATTGAACTTGCGGCTAAACGTCTTGAGCCGACTATTCACAGAACTAAGATTGAATCATCTAAAACTTTCTCTGACATGACAGGCGGAGAGATATATTTAAAATTTGAGAACCAACAGAAAACAGGTTCATTTAAAATAAGAGGTGCGTCAAATAAGATTGCCGCACTTGTTGAAAGAGGCGAAATTACTTCAGCCGTTGCTTCATCTGCCGGCAACCATGCACAAGGTGTTGCATATGCGTCACACGTTCACAATATTCCCGCAACTATCGTTATGCCGAAGTCTGCTCCTATTGCTAAGGTGAGTGCGACAGAGGGTTACGGTGCCAAGGTAGTGCTTTACGGAGATTGTTATGACGACGCTTACAAAAAAGCGGTTGAAATTCAAGAAAAAGAGGGTGCAACTTTCCTTCACCCATACGACGATCTTGAAGTTATGGCAGGACAAGGTACAATCGGTATAGAAATTCTTGAGGATTTACCTACTGTTGATATGGTACTTGTGCCGGCTGGCGGCGGCGGTCTTTTGGCCGGTGTTGCGGCTTGCATAAAGCAAATCAATCCGCGTGTGCAAATTGTAGGTGTACAAGCCGAGGGCGCTCCTGCAATTTACAATTCATTTAAAGAGAAAAAACACGTTACTACCGATTCTGCCGTTACTATCGCAGACGGTATTGCGGTTAAAATACCAGGTGACAAAACTGTTGAACTTATCAACAAGTATGCAGATGATGTTGTGACGGTATCAGATGCAGAAATCTCAGAGGCTATTTTACTGCTTCTTGAAAGAACAAAGCAAGTTGTTGAACCTGCCGGTGCTACACCGCTTGCGGCTGTTCTTAACAACAAGGTTGACGTTAAGGGTAAGAAAATCGCTTGCGTACTTTCTGGCGGTAATATTGATGTTAGCTTTATTCACAGAATTATCGAGCTTGGTCTTGTTACGCGTGAGAGAAAGCTTAAATTCAAGACTACACTTCTTGATATTCCGGGAAGTTTGGAACATCTTTCACACATTCTTGCCGAGGCAAACGCGAATATCGTAATGGTACAGCACGACAGATTGAGTGCAGAACTTGATCCGAACGAGGCAATTATTCATATTGCTTGTGAAGTCGGCGGCAGAGAACACGGCGAAAGAGTTATTAAGGTACTTGAAAAGAACGGTTATAATATTGTGATGGAGTAAAATTAAATGATTAAAAAATCTCTTATTTCTCTGATGTATGAGGCGGCATCTATTCAGCGTTGGAACGACCATATCCGTCCTTGGACCGGCTTTACGGAGCTTGACAAGCAGGCACACAAGATGTTTTATGCTTATGTGCTTGCAAAGTGTGAGGGCGAAAGCGTTGATATGATAAAACTTATTGAGGGCGGAATATTTGAGTTTTTTCACAGAATTGTGCTTACTGACATTAAACCGCCTATTTATCATAAACTTGTAAAAGAAAAAGGCTTTCAAATAGATAATTGGGTACTTTCAGAGCTTGAAGAACATATGGACGGTATCGGCTGCTGTTTCTTTGAGAGAATGAAACAGTATTATCTTGACAAAGATTACGCATCTCTTGAAAAACAGATTTTAAAAGCCGCACATTACCATGCAAGCAACTGGGAATTTAAAATAATTTACCCTATGAATCCGCAGACTTTCGGTATAGAACAGGTAAAACCGAAATGGCACAGGGATTGGCGGCTTGCGATACTTTTCACGGCTTCAGATATTTTGCCGGAAGTAAGTATCTTCAAGAGTTTTTGTCGCTTATAGGAAAGCTGAGATACCAACAAAGGTGGGCAAAAGCAGTAAGAATGCCCGAAACTTTTGTTATGGGGCATATGCTTGTCGTTGCGATTTTGTCGTACTTTATGTCGCTTGAACTTGACAATCCTTGCAGAAAACGTCTTGAAAACAACTTCTTTTCGGGACTTTTTCACGATTTACCCGAGGTTTTGACAAGGGATATTGTGTCACCGGTAAAGAACAGCGTCAAGGGTTTGGACAGCATAATCAGTGAAATAGAAGATGAACAAATGCGTGAAGTTATTTATCCGCTTTTACCGCCTGCTTGGCACAGGGAGATAGAGTATTACACGCAGAATGAATTTGACTCTAAAATTATTGATGACGGCGAAATCAATATGGTTACGTCGGACTTGATAAACGAAAAGTATAATGAAGACAAATACAATCCGATAGACGGACAGATTATACGCGGATGTGACCACCTTTCCGCATACATTGAGGCATATATGTCGCTTAGCTATGGCATTAAGTCAGAGCAAATGCAGAGCGGATATGACCATTTGAAAGGCAAATACAAGGATAAGGTTATCGGCGGAATTAATTTTGGAGAATTATTTGATTACTTTGTATTATGAGATATAACAGAGAAAAAAAAGAACTGACCTTTGATGAGGCTAAAGACAAGGCTTTGAGATTGCTTGAATTTCGTTCACACAGTGAGCGTGAACTTTCGGATAAGCTGAAGAGAGCCGGTGCAAAGGAAGAAGATATAGATGAAATTCTTGAATTTTGCAGAAATTACGGCTTTTTGGACGACAGAAAGTATGCGATTGCAAAGGCAAAGGATTTAAAGAATTTGAAGAAATACGGTAAAAGACGTATTAAGTCCGAGCTTTACAGCAAGGGTATAGACGCGGAATACGTTGAGGAGGCGGTTTCGTATCTTGATGAGGACGAAGAAGATATGCTTTTGCCTCTTGTTGAAAAAAGGCTTAAAGGTGACTTTGAAAAGAAAAACATTGATAAATGTATACGATATTTTATGTACAGAGGTTACGGCTTTTCTGACATTAAAAATTGTATAGATAATATAAAAGAAGAATATGGAGAGTAAACTTATGTATAACATCGGTCTTGTTTCGCTTGGCTGTGCGAAAAATCAGACAGATGCCGAAATTATGCTCGGTATATTGGCAAATGACGGTTTTAATATAACGTATAATCCGTCGGACGCCGATGTCATAATCGTAAATACTTGCGGTTTTATCGAGTCGGCTAAACAGGAATCAATAGACGCTATACTTGAAATGGCTCAATACAAAAACGGAAGATGTCGATTGCTTATTGCGACAGGTTGCTTGGCAGAACGATACAGCAGTGATATTTTAATCGAACTGCCCGAGGTTGATGCAATAGTCGGAACAGGTGATTATGATAAAATCGCGGAGGTTATCCGCGAGGCGTTTAAGGGCGAAAAGCCTGTAATATGCGGTCATAATGACAGAACTCCGGATGAACGGCTTCCGCGAATTTTGTCAACACCGTCATATACGGCATATTTGAAAATTGCCGACGGTTGTGACAATAACTGTACTTATTGTGCTATTCCTATGATTAGAGGACATTTTAGGAGCAGAAAAATCGAAGATATAGTTGAAGAGGCTGAAAATCTTGCGAAAAACGGCGTTAAGGAACTTATCCTTATTGCACAGGACACTTCACGTTACGGAAAAGATTTGTACGGCGAATATTCGCTTGACAAGTTGCTTGAAAAGCTTGTCGCTGTTGACGGTATTGAGTGGATAAGAGTGCATTATTTCTATCCCGAGGCTATTACGGACGGTCTTATTGATACAATGGCTAAATACGATAAGATATGCAATTATATCGATATGCCCGTACAGCATGGCAACAATGAGATTTTAAGACGTATGGCAAGACGTACAACTCAAGAACAAATGGTTGAGAGAATAAATAAAATAAGAGAAAAAATGCCTGACTGCACAATCAGAACGTCTATAATTGTAGGTTTTCCGGGTGAAACGGAGGAACAGTTTAACGAGCTTTATGAGTTTGTTAAAAAGGTGCGTTTTGACAGAATGGGTGCTTTCACATATTCACAGGAAGAAGATACTCCTGCGGCTGATTTTCCGAATCAGGTTGATGAGGAAATCAAGGAAGAACGTCTTGACAGACTTATGACACTTCAACAGGGAATATCGCTTGAACTTAACAAGGCTAAGCTTGGCAAAACACTTGAAGTTTTGGTTGAGGGATACGATGAAGAAAGTTTCTTGTTCTACGGCAGAAGTCGCGGCGACAGTATTGATGTTGACGGAAAAGTATACTTTGCAACGGAGGAAGAAGTTACTCCGGGCGATATTATAAAAGTGAAAATTCTTGACGCAGATGAATATGACCTTACAGGTCAAGCGGAGGTGATTTGATGAATACAGCTAATAAAATTACAATGATTCGTGTAGTTCTAGTACCGATATTTATGGTGTTGTTTATGATAGATAACGTAATGTGTCATTATGCGGCACTTGGTGTTTTTGTACTTGCGTCAATAACTGACGCGATAGACGGTCACGTTGCAAGAAAATATAATCAAGTAACGACTTTCGGTAAATTTGTTGATCCGCTTGCCGACAAGGTGCTTACAACAGCGGCATTTTTGATATTGATGTACTATGACCGTATGAGTGTATGGGCATTGATGATTGTGCTTGTAAGAGAATTTGCGGTTGCGGGTATAAGACTTGTTGCGGCGGGCGAGGGCAAAGTTGTTGCCGCAAGTATGTGGGGCAAGCTTAAAACCGTTACGCAAATGGTTGCGATTATCGTTGCAATGCTTTTGCTTCCGATTCAAAATACATTCTTGGGTGTACACCCTAAATTGATTTCAGATATACTTATTTGGATTTCGGTTGTATTCACAATAATTTCGGGTGTGGACTATATAGCAAAGAATTGGAACCTGATGGAAATGAAATAAATTTGTTTTATATAATTGAAAGGGGAATTACATAAATGGAAGAATTAATAAATACTCTTAAATTCGACGCAAGCGGACTCATTCCGGCGGTTGTGCAGAATATTGAAACTAATGAGGTGCTTATGGTTGCATATATGAATGCGGACACGATTAAGCAAACTCTTGAAACAGGCAGAGCAACTTTTTGGTCAAGAAGCAGACAGGAAGTTTGGGTAAAGGGCGATACTTCGGGTAATTATATGTACGTTAAAGAAGTTCGTGTTGACTGTGACTGTGATTGCCTTGTTGTACTTGTTAATCCTGCCGGCCCTGCGTGTCATACAGGAAACAGAAGTTGTTTCTTCAGAAAGATTGAGGACGGCAAGCTTGTTGAGGACTCAAAGGAACAGACTAAGACAGATGTATTTGCACGTGAACAGGCTGTTGTTATGGACAGAAAAGAACACCCTGAAGAGGGCAGTTATACAAATTACTTGTTCGATAAGGGCGAAGATAAGATTTTGAAAAAAGTCGGTGAAGAGGCTGCCGAAGTTGTTATTGCAGGTAAAAACCGCGATAAGGACGAAATCAGCTACGAAACCGCTGACCTTATTTATCACCTTACTGTTATGCTGGTTGACAACGGTATGACTTGGGAAGATATTTATAAGGAAATGGAAAGAAGAAGTAACTAATCGAAAATCGGTTGCCGAAATTTTGGCAACCGATTTTTTTGTTTTGAGAGGTGCAACGTTTTGGTATTGTAAAATGTCGGTATTTGTGATATAATAAACTATTATAGAAAAAGGAAGAATCACTGTATGTGGCATTTTATAAAACATTTTATGACAATCACAAGGCACCGTCACAAGGTAATGTATCATTGCCTAAGGTGCGGAATTTTGTGGCAGGGTATGCGTCACGATTTGTCGAAATATTCACCGACTGAATTTTTACCGGGAGCAAGATTTTATCTCGGTGACAGAAGTCCGACAGAGGGCGAAAGACGTGAATACGGTTATTCAAAGGCTTGGATGCACCACAAGGGAAGAAACAAACATCACTTTGAATATTGGACAGACTACAATCCCAAAACAAGACGTATGGAGGCGGTCGAAATGCCGTTAAAATATGTTAAAGAAATGTTTTGCGACCGTGTTGCGGCAGGAAAAATTTATTTGGACGACAAATATACAAACGATAATCCGATAGAATATTTCTTAAAGGGAAATGCTAAAACAAGTATGCATCCAAACACTGCAAAGCTGCTTGAAGGGTGGCTTATGATGTTGCAGCAAGAAGGGGAAGAAAAAACGTTTGCGTATATAAAAAATTTAAAATAGCCGTTTGAAAGGAGGATTTTGAATGAAAAAGATTTACAGACTTTTATATTCAAACAAATTCGTTGCAATGGTAATGCTTTTAATGCAAATCATTACGTTTGTTGCAATGTATATATGGATTTCCGACTATTCAAAGGTTTTGTTCGGTCTTTCGACTGTTTTGAGTGCCGTACTTATAATATTTGAAATTAATCGTACAGAGGAATCTACTTTTAAAATGACGTGGATAACGCTTATTGCGATTATACCTATATTCGGCGCGTTGTTTTATCTGTTTACAAGGGCGCAGGGAGTGTCAATGAATATAGGTGACGATTACAAGACTATTCAAGAGGCAAACAAAAAGTATCTTGTTCAAGACGAAGATGTTATGAAAAATATTTATCAGACCGATAAAAATCAGGACGGCTTTGCAAGGTATTTATCGAAATACGGCGGTTCTCCTGCTTACACAAATACGGGTGTACAGTATTACAGCATAGGCGAGAGAATGTTTGAGGATATGAAAAAGGAGCTTTTGAAAGCGGAGAAATTCATATTTTTGGAGTTCTTTATTATAAATCACACGAGCCGTATGTGGAATGAAATTCTTGAAATTTTAAAGAAAAAAGTTAAACAGGGCGTTGAAGTTCGCGTTATGTATGACGGTATGGGCTGTATCGTGACGCTTCCGCGAAAATACAATGAATATCTTGAAAGACATGGTATTAAATGTCGTATATTTTCGCCGATTGTACCGCTTTTGTCAACTCACCAAAACAATCGTGACCACAGAAAAATAATGGTTATAGACGGCGCGACAGCGTTTTGCGGCGGTATAAATATTTCAGATGAATATATTAATGAAAAGATGCGTTTCGGGCATTGGAAAGATACGGGATTTATGCTCAGAGGCGAGGCTGTTGCGGGATTTACTGCTATGTTTCTTGAAATGTGGAACGTAAATGATGAACACATTGAGGATTGCGGTGAATATATCCAAGCGTCAAAAAAATATTCCGTAAGTACGGACGGATTTGTAATACCGTTCGGCGATACTCCGCTTGATGAAGTTTATGTTGGAAAGCGTGCATATATAAATAATCTGAACAATGCGTCGGAATATACTTATATAATGACGCCGTATCTTGTTATTGATGACGAGATGTATGAGTGTATGAAGTATGCGGCTCAAAGGGGCGTTGACGTTAAGATTATAATGCCACATATTCCCGACAAGAAATATGCGTTCTATCTTGCGAGAACATATTATAAGGAACTTTTGAAAGCAGGTATAGAAATATACGAATATACACCCGGTTTTGTTCACGCAAAAATGTCGATAAGTGACGGTAAAAAAGCCATTGTCGGTACGGTAAATCACGATTACAGAAGTTTGTATCTTCACTATGAATGTGCGGCTTATATGCTTAATGTACCGGCGGTTATGGATATTGAACGTGATTTCAAAGACACGCTTGAATTGTCGCAGAAGATTACATTAGAGGACGTTAAACATTTTAATATTTTCACAAAGCTTTTAGGACATATTATAAGGTTAGTAGCACCACTACTATAAAAAATGCGGTCATACAGACCGCATTTTTGTTTGTTATAGTGATGTGTACATACTGTATAGGTTGTAGTACAATCCTTTTTTATCAATCAATTCTTGGTGTGTGCCTTGCTCTTCGATACCGTTTTCGGTGAGGACAAGAATCATATTTGCATTACGGATTGTTGTAAGTCTATGGGCGATTGTGAACACTGTTCTGCCTTTTGCAAGTTTTTCGAGTGAGTCTTGCACGATTTTTTCGCTTTCATTATCAAGTGCGGAGGTCGCTTCGTCAAGAATAAGTATAGGCGGATTTTTTAAGAATACTCTTGCGATACTTATTCTTTGCTTTTGACCGCCCGAAAGTTTAACTCCACGTTCGCCGACATATGTGTCATATCCGTTTTCGAGGTTTGAAATAAATTCATGTGCGCCTGCAAGCTTGGCGGCGTTTATAACATCTTCGCGTGTTGCACCGCTTAATCCGTAAGCGATGTTTTCAAAGACCGTTCCCGAGAACAAGTAAACGTCCTGTTGAACGACACCGATTGAATTTCGGAGCGAATTTAATGTGACGTTCTTTATATCTTTGCCGTCAATTAAAATACGTCCTTCTGTGACGTCATAAAAACGTGGGATAAGGTTACAAAGCGTTGTTTTTCCGCCGCCTGACGGACCGACAAGTGCAACGCTGTCGCCTTTCTTGATGTTAAGATTTATATTTGACAGCACGTTTGTGTCATCGTCACTGTAATGAAATCCGACGTTTTCAAACGTTATATTTCCTTGAACATTTTTCAATTCGTCGGCATTTTCTTTTTCTGTTATTTCGGCAGGTGCGTCCATAATTTCAAGGAAACGCTCAATACCTGTCATACCGCGTTGGAATTGTTCGGTAAATTGAATGATTGTACGCAAAGTGGCAAGGAGCGTGCTTACATACAAAAGATATGCGGTAAGGTCGGCAGGGGAGATTTTGCCGTTAATCATAAACAACGCACCCGCAACAACGACTATCAAATACATTACACCCTCAAAGGCTCTGTTTGATGTTTGAAAACCTGCCATATAAAAATATCCGAGTTTTTTTGTATCAAGAAATTTTTTGTTGCCGTCCTCAAACTTTTCAGCTTCGAGTTCTTCTGTCGCAAATGACTTTACCACTCTTATACCGAGCAATGTATCCTCAACCTGTGAATTAATTTCGCCGATTTGGTTACGCTGTTTCTTGAACGCTTTACGCATACGCGTATTAAAGAATTTTACAAAACAGAATATAAGCGGAAGTGACGCAAACACAATGACCGTAAGCGGTACGTTTACTCCGCAAAGAATTATAAATGAAACGATTATTTTCAGTGCGGCGATGAAAAATTCTTCGGGGCAGTGGTGCGCAAATTCTGTTATATCAAACAAGTCGCTTGTTATTCGTGCCATAATTTGTCCGACTTTGTGTTCGGCAAAGTATGAATGTGAAAGCGTTTCAAGGTGCGCGAATAAGTCACGGCGCATATCTGTTTCGATTTTTGCTCCCATAATATGTCCCGTGTCAGCCATATAGAAATTTGCCGCAGAGTCGATTATTCTTAAAATCAGATAGAAAAGTCCTATTTTTAAGATTATTCCGACGGTTAATCCTGCTATATTATTGATACCCATATTTGTTATGTAACGCACGAGCATTGGGAATACAAGCTCACAAACCGTTGTCAGTGACGCACAGATTAGATCGAGTATCAGTATCCATTTGTATTTTTTGAAATATGGTACAAAGCGCTTTATAAGATAACTCATCTTCATTTGTTTTTCTTCTGTCTGCATTGTTTTACTCCTTTATAAAAATTCACATAGTAAAAAAAGAATGCGGATTAAAAATCAGCATTCTCTTTGGCGGAGAAGGTGGGATTCGAACCCACGTGCCCGTTAAGGCAAACGCATTTCGAGTGCGCCCCGTTATGACCGCTTCGATACTTCTCCAAAAGTACCTTAATATTTTACCATAGTAAAACAAAAAAGTCAAGCGAAAAACGAGGTTTAAATTGACTTTATAAAAATTGAGTGATATACTGAAATTAAAGCAATTTGAAAAACGGAGCTATGGTTATGAAAAGGTTTATATATATTTTTTTTGCCACGTTATTGGCTATGATGTGGCTGGGGATTAATGTTTATGCAGATGAATATGACGGGTTGGATTTTGATTACGGAAGTGTGCTTGTGCAGTTAAAACCGCAGATTACCGATGCTGTTTCAATGTGTTCAGACCCGTTTGACGAATTGAATATCAGTGATGCAAAATGTATTTTCGGTGACGATGCAAGCAGTATCAGTTTGTTTTCTGATAAAACAGAGCCTATTATATATGTACTTGATTTGGAAAATCCGAGCCGTGAAAATGTTATAGATACGATTGAAAAGTTAAAGGCTATGCCGAATATTGAATATGCAGAGCCTAACTACAATGTATATGAGTTTTCCGAACCTAATGATACGTACTATCAAAACGGAAAACAAGCTGTGCTTGATTTAATCGGTGCAAAAAAGCTTTGGGATTTTGATATTGATTGCTCTGATGTGACTGTCGGAGTTATGGATTCGGGTATACAGACAAATCACGAGGATTTAATTGATAATATATGGGTGAATACGGGAGAAATTGTCGGTGACGGCATTGATAATGACGGTAACGGCTATATTGATGACATATATGGTTGGAATTGCGGCGACAGTAACGGTGATGTGTCATATGTGAGTAATCACGGCGTTCACGTTGCAGGTATTGTGAGTGCGGTGACCGACAATTCCAAGGGTGTGGCGTCTGTTGCACGTAATGCCAAAATCGCATCAATAAAGATTTTTAACAGCAGTGGTAAAAGTACTTTATCTTATATAATAGAAGGGATTAATTACGCAAAAAAGAATGATATAAATATTATTAATTGCAGTTTTGGCGGTGCAGGTTGGGGAAGTACTTCGGTGAGTATCGTTAAATCGGCGATTGAGGCGGTGCCGGATATATTCTTTGTTATTGCGGCGGGAAATATTGCGACAAGTACACCGCAACCTGATAACGATCGAACGGCGGTATATCCGTCACAACTTACAAAAGACCTTGACAATGTAATTTCTGTTGCAAACACGACAAGCAGTGATGAACTCAGCAGTACGTCGCATTACGGTGCAACAAGTGTTGATATTGCAGCACCGGGTACAGTTATTTACAGTACAATTCCGACAAGCAGTTACGGAACAATGTCGGGAACTTCTATGGCTACACCTATGGTTGCAAGTGCTGTTGCGGTAATGCGTGCAGTAAATCCGAATATTTCGGCAAAAGAAATTAAAGAAACTTTGTGTTCGAGTTCAGACAAACTTTCGGCACTTACAGGTAAAGTTATAAGCGGCGGAAGATTGAATGCGTATAATGCGGTTAAGGCAATTATGCCGACAGCGACACCAACGGCAACACCAACAGTAAAACCAACAGCAACGCCTACGACAGTACCGACGCCGACAGTAACGTCAAGTCCAACGGCAACACCAACGGTAAAACCGACAGCAACACCAACGATAGTGACGACAGTAACACCAAGTCCAACGGCAACGCCTACGACAGTACCGATGCCGACAGTAACGTCAAGTCCAACGGCAACACCAACGGCTGCTCCGACAGTCACACCAATGCCGACTTGTTTTAACGAACAATAAAATTGAGTGTGAAATAAAAGATAACAAACTTATCGTATCGCTTAATTTTGAAGAAGATGACGAAGTGATGTATGTTGCGTTCAGAAAAGGTAATGAACTTAAAAAGATTGTGACACCTGACATACATGATATGACGGCGGAGGTTGATTTGAGTGATACGGAATATGACGGTATAGATGTATATGTGTGGAATGGAAATATGAAGCCGTATGCAGAGGTAAAGCAAATAGAAAAATAAAAGAAAACCCAATCGAATTTCGTTCGATTGGGTTTTGTATTATTCTTTGTCTTTTAATAAATCGCGTATTTCGGCAAGAAGTTCTTCTTGGGTAGAACCCGCAGGAGTGACTTCTTCCTCAACTTTCTTTTTGAATTTATCATTTAGTTTATTAAGTCCCTTAACTACGCAGAAAATTATAAATGCAAGGATAAGGAAATTAATAATAGCCGAAAGGAAATTACCGATATTTATTGATGTACCCGGAATTATCCATTTAGACATATCCATAACCGATTCAACGGCACTTGTGTCACCGACTGTACTTGTAGCGGCTGTTTTGAGTGCACCTGTTATAAGAGATACAACGTATGCAATACCCGGGTTGATAATGTCGGCAACAAGTGAATCGACAATGCTTTTAAATGCACCACCGACAACAACGCCGACTGCCATATCAACTACGTTTCCACGAGATATAAAATCTTTAAATTCATCAACAAATTTCATAGCAATTTACCCCCACCAACAACATTATTAAAATTCTAACTTCTCTTCCAAGAACTTTTCAAGTTCGTCAATCTTAATTCTTTGCTGTTCCATTGTATCTCTGTCACGGACTGTAACCGAGTTATCTTCTGCTGATTCGAAGTCATATGTGATACAGTACGGTGTACCGATTTCGTCTTGTCTTCTGTAACGCTTACCTATTGAGCCTGCATTGTCATACTCACAGTTGAACTTCTTTGAAAGCTGTTCGTATACAGCTGTTGCACCTTCGTCAAGTTTCTTTGAAAGCGGAAGAATGGCAGCCTTTATCGGTGCAAGCGCCGGATGCAAGTGCATAACAACTCTTGTGTCGCCGCCCTCAAGTTCTTCTTCGTCATATGCCTCAACAAGGAATGCAAGTGCAACTCTGTCTGCACCAAGTGATGGTTCGATACAATACGGAACATATTTTTCATTTGTGATTGGGTCCATATATTCCATACTTTCACCGCTGTGTTCCATATGTTGCTTTAAGTCATAATCGGTTCTGTCTGCAATACCCCAAAGTTCACCCCAACCGAATGGGAATACAAATTCAATATCGGCAGTTGCATTTGAATAGAATGCAAGTTCTTCAGGTGAGTGATCTCTGAAACGCAAGTTTTCCTTTCTTATACCAAGGTTAAGTAAGAAATTCATACAGTATTCTTTCCAATATGCGTGCCACTCAAGGTCTGTACCCGGTGCACAGAAAAATTCAAGCTCCATTTGCTCAAATTCTCTTGTACGGAATGTGAAGTTACCCGGTGTGATTTCGTTTCTGAATGATTTACCGATTTGTCCGATGCCGAAAGGTACTTTTTTACGGCTTGTACGTTGTACGTTTTTGAAGTTTACGAAAATACCTTGTGCAGTTTCCGGACGAAGATATACTACTGATGAAGAATCTTCTGTAACGCCTTGGAATGTCTTGAACATAAGGTTAAATTCACGAATATCAGTAAAGTTTTGCTTGCCGCATTTTGGGCAGACAATGTTATTTTCTGTGATGTATTCAACCATCTTTTCTTTGCTCCAACCGTCAACTGTGATGTCCTCACCTTTTTCGTGTGCAAAGTCTTCAATCAGCTTGTCCGCTCTGTGACGTGATTTACATTCTTTACAGTCCATAAGAGGATCCGAGAAACCGCCAACGTGACCTGACGCAACCCATGTTTCAGGGTTCATAAGGATTGCACAGTCAAGACCTACATTATATTTTGATTCCTGTATGAACTTTTTCCACCAAGCTTTTTTTACGTTGTTTTTAAATTCAACACCGAGAGGACCGTAATCCCAAGTATTTGCAAGACCACCGTAAATTTCACTGCCGGGGTACACATAGCCTCTGCCTTTACAAAGCGCTACGATTTTGTCCATTGTTTTATCTGCGTTATTCATTATAAAAAAGTCATCCTTTCAAATTATTACATAATTACATATACATATAGTTTATAAAAACTGACGGTGTTTGTCAAGGCTATTCCGAAAAATATTGACGTTATAAGTATTATTTTTTTGAATTTTCGGAATATAAAAATTTTGGGGACATAAAAGGTTATGTTAACTGTGAATGTGTTAATAAAGTTATCCACGCTGGGTGCATAACGCGTGGATAACTTTGATATTTGCGGATAAATCGGGCGTGAATTGCGTGGATAAGTACGTGGATAGAGTGGATATTAACATAGCTGTAACATTGCTGTAATGTAAATTATGCAAACCGCAATGTGAGTGTAATATTTGTGGCTTGACAGTGTGGGTGGAAAGTTATAAAATTATGGATATAATTTTTGCGGTGGGATATGCCACCCCTCAGTCGGCGTTGCCGACAGGCTCTCCTCAAGTGGAGCCGAAAAGCTTCTCCTTGAGGAGAGGTGTAACGAAGTGACGGAATGGTGGCAAGTGTAGAGAAAAGATAAAAGGTAGCAAGCCCCCCTCGGTCGGCGTTGCCGACAGCTCCCCTCAAAGGGAGCCGAAAAGCTTCTCCTTGAGGAGAGGTGTCACGAAGTGACGGAATGGTGGCAATGCTGATAAATGAAAGGAATCGGAATGAAAACAAAAACGACATATATATGCAGTGAATGTGGGTACAAATCACCGAAGTGGCTGGGAAAATGTCCCGGCTGTAACAGTTGGAACACCATACAGGAAACGGTTATTACGGAAAAGAAAACGTCTGCAACGCGTGCAATGTCTATAAGCAACGGCGGAAGTGTGCGTATGCCGAAAAAAATCGGTGATGTAAAAGTCGGATATGAAACACGTTACAAAACAGGTTTACAGGAACTTGACAGAGTGCTTGGCGGCGGAATTGTACAGGGGGAATTAATACTTGTAGGCGGTGATCCGGGTATCGGTAAATCAACATTACTTTTGCAAATTTGCCAAAAAGCCGGTGAAGAAAGAAAAATTCTATATGTTTCGGGTGAGGAATCGGAGGGACAAATTAAAATTCGCGCTGAAAGATTGGGAGTTACAACGGAAAATCTTTATCTTGTTTCCGAAACTGATGTTGAAACGGTCATCGAATGTATAAACGAAATTAAACCCGACATTGTTATTATTGACTCAATTCAAACGATGAACAGACAGGATATTGCCTCTGCGGCAGGAAGTGTTCCGCAAGTAAGAGAGGCTACTAACGCTTTTATGCACATTGCAAAGTCACTCGGAATTTCTATGTTTATAGTCGGTCACGTTACAAAAGAGGGGGCAATCGCAGGTCCGAGAGTGCTTGAACATATGGTCGACTGTGTGCTTTATTTTGAGGGTGACAGACAGCTTTCGTTCAGGATTTTAAGAGCGGTTAAAAATCGTTTTGGCTCGACTAACGAAATCGGTGTATTTGAAATGTGTGACAGCGGTCTCAGAGAAGTTGAAAATCCGTCAATGATGCTTTTGGAAGGCAGAAATGTTGATATATCGGGTAGTGCGATTGTGTGTACAATGGAGGGCAGTCGTGGTGTTATGGCTGAAATTCAAGCACTCGTTACACCAACAGGTTTTGGCAATCCACGTCGTATGACGAACGGTATTGACGTTAATCGTGTGCTGTTGCTTATCGCAGTACTTGAAAAACGTGCAAGGATGAATTTGTCGAATTCCGACATTTATGTGAATGTTGCAGGCGGACTTCGCATTGATGAAACGGCGGTTGATTTGGGTATCTGTGCCGCTATTGCGACAAGTCAGGCGGATATTCCTCTGCCGCCGGATATGATTTTTATCGGAGAAGTCGGTCTTGGCGGTGAACTTAGAGGTGTTTCGCAGCTTGAAAAGCGTATTAATGAGGCGGCTAAGCTTGGGTTTAAGTCGGCGATTGTGCCGAAACAATCGCTTAGAGGTGTGAAAATTCCGGACGGTTTTGCGGCTTACGGGATTAAGACGATTTCGGAAATGATTAATATGCTTAGAAGAAAATGACAGAAAAGCCACCCCTCAGTCGGCGTTGCCGACAGCTCCCCTCAAGGGGAGCCTTATAGGGCGACCATTGGTCGCCCGCTTTGAATGAGATGCGGATGGTGTGAAAGTATGGGACGGTGCCACAATGCCCCGTGTTGTAGATAATAGAATAAGAAAGAATAGAGGAAAATAATAGACAGAAAAGCCACCCCTCAGTCGGTGTTGCCGACAGCTCCCCTTAAGGGGAGCCTTACGGAAGAGGGCGTATATAAAAAAGCCTCTCCTTGAGGAGAGGTGTCACGAAGTGACGGAGTGGTGGCTTGAGGTCATCAATCGCTATTTATGCGGAGAGTTGACAATTTTATTGTTTTATATTATAATTAATTAGATTAGAAAATGATGTTTTAAGGAGTTTTCGGGAAGTGGAAGAAAAGAGAACAGGTGGCGGAAAAGAATTTATATTTTCGCTTTTATGGGCTGTCATATTTATGATTTTAGGACAATATATAATTTTTATTTTGCCAAGCTACAAAATAATCGGTACGATAATAACGATACTTTTGTTTTGTATATTGGGTTTCTTCGTCCTGACGCGTTATGCGGCGATATTTACTTACAGCATAAAAGATGATATTGTACGCGTAAACCGTGCAATCGGTCACAGAAACAAAGAAGTTGAATTTTATATATCGGACGTGAAGTCTGTTACCAGACAAAAACCGAAAAAAACTCCGAAAACGATATACAATATGCGTGCGAGTGTATTTTCGCCTAAAAAGGTTTGGTATGTTGTTTATGAAAAGAACAGAATAGAAAATATGCTTGTTTTTGAGCCGTCGCAGAAAATGGCTGAAAAGATTAAGAGCAGAGCGAAAAACAGCAAAGCTTAAACATTTTGGAAGGAATGGTTTTATAATATGGTAAACGTGATAGGGGTACGATTTAAGCCGGCAGGCAAAACGTACTATTTTGATCCGCTTGATTTTGATATAAAACAAGGCGACAGTGTAATTGTCGAAACTTCAAGAGGTATTGAATACGGTGAGGTCGTTATGAGCAAAAAGGCTATTGATAACGACCAATTCAAGAAACCTTTAAAAGGTGTTATCCGTATCGCAACCGAAGAAGATACCGAAAAAAGCAAAAGGAACAGAGAGTTTGAAAAAGAGGCTTACAAGATATGTTTGGAGAAAATTCAAAATCACAAGCTTGAAATGAAACTTGTTGAAGTTGAATACACATTTGACGGAAACAAGATTTTATTCTATTTTACCGCAGACGGAAGAATTGACTTCCGTGAACTTGTAAAAGACTTGGCTATGGTCTTTAAGACAAGAATTGAACTTCGTCAAATCGGCGTCAGAGATGAGGCGAAAACTCTCGGAAGTATCGGTGTATGCGGCAGAGGTTTATGTTGCAGTCAGTTCCTCGGTGAGTTCGCTCCGGTATCTATAAAAATGGCAAAGGAACAGGGACTTTCACTTAATCCGACTAAAATTTCGGGTGCTTGCGGACGTCTTATGTGTTGTTTGAAATATGAACAGGATACATATGAGGAACTTTTAAAGGTTACACCGAAACAGGGTGCTATCGTAAAAACTCCCGAAGGTACGGGCAGTGTTGAATATGTCAGCTTACTTAAAGGTCTGGTTAAAGTTAAACTTGACGACGAAAACGAAAAAACTTTAAAAGAGTTTAACGTTGCGGACGTTAAAGTTCTTAAAAAAGGCAAAAACAACGAGCCTTCAGAGGAAGAAATCGGTGAGTAAAATATTTTGAAAAACTATTGAAGTATATCAATTTTCGTGTTATAATCATATCAGCAATATCAAATGAGGAGGTGTATTTCAATGGCATATAAGATTTCTGATGCTTGCATTTCATGCGGTGCTTGCGCTGCTGAATGTCCTGTAAGTGCAATCAGCGAGGGTGACGCTCAATACGTTATAGATGACGCTACTTGTATCGAATGTGGTGCATGTGCTGGTGTCTGTCCGGTAGGCGCTCCTGCACAAGCGTAATTAAAAATGAACTGAGAAGGTGTTGTATAAGAGAAATCTTTGCAACACCTTTTTACATTATATAAATTTATGGAGGGGTAAGGCTATGAAAAGAGTTACGCTTATAATAACTGCCGTTTTGACGGTTCTTATGCTTACGGCGTGTTCTTCAAATAAGGTGGTTTATGAAAGTAATACCGAAAGTCAAGGGGGTAACAAGGCTTGGACTGTTCTTATATATATGTGCGGCGGTGACGATGAATCCGTAAACGGTGATTATTCAAAAAAACTTGATGAAATTATGAATGTAAATTATTCGGACAATATAAATGTCATTGTGCAAACAGGCGGCAGCAGTAAGTGGCACACAAAGAATATATACAGCGATTATTGTCAGAGATTTAAAGCCGGTAAGAATAAACTTTATCTTGAGGATCAGTCTATGGCGGCAAATATGGGTGACTACAATACTCTTGCTAATTTTATATCGTGGGGCACGTCAAAGTATAAAGCAAACCATTATATGCTTATTTTATCAGGTGCAGGCGGCGGATTGATAAACGGTATGGCTTATGACGAGCTTAACGGCAACGACAGCCTTAATCTTGAAGAAATTTCATACGGAATCAGTGCGGCGGGCGTGAATTTTGATATGCTGTCTTTCGATTCGTCACTTATGGGAAGTCTTGAAATTGCGGCGGAGATGTCTATGTGTGCCGATTATATGACTGCACCGCAGGACGTTATCGGAAATGATGAATGGAATTATGAATATGTTTTACAGTATTTGTCCGACAATCCCTCAACTGATTCTCAAGGTATAGGTAAGGCAGTGTGTGACGGATATTATGCAAAGTGTGAAGAAAAAGGCACTGACAAAGACGCGGCAATGTCTTGCGTTGCTTTAGACAATATGTCTACGCTTAATCAGGCGTTTGACGGTATGGCAGGCGATATGCTTACCGCAACGGACAGCCTTTTAAATTATGTCAATCTTTCAAAGGCGATAAGCGGTGTACAGCTTTACGGCGGTGCAACGGTTGATGAGGGATTTTCAAATTCTGTTGATTTAGGCGATATGGCGGTTAAAACAAGTGAATTTGTCGGAAACACGTCGGACGTGCTTATTAACACGTTAAATGAAACCGTTTTGTACAGAGTGTGCGGTGAGAGAAAAGCTAATTCTACAGGTCTTGCACTATATTATCCGCTTTGGGAAAACAATGACGAACTTCAAGAGTATATGGAGATTTCAAACAGTGTTAAATATAAGGAATTTCTACGCAAGATATGTACCCGGTGCAATGTAGAAGATTCGTCAAATACAGAAGATTTTAATTCTTCTTGGGCGTGGAATACATATAATCAAGATATGCAGACTATGGAATATAAGACTATTTTGGACGGCAATTCATATGAACTGAATATTCTCGGCAATATGGATATGTTCAAAAGTGTGGATATAAACGTGTATAAGGCGGATAAAAAGAGCGGAAACTATACATATATAGGTAAATACAGCGATTTGGACGGTGACTGGGACGCAGGTGTTTTTAAAGATAATTTTAACGGCAAAATGCTTAGATTGTGCGGTAAAAATATATCGGTTAATCTTGTCGGAAAATATGACGGTTACGAGATTTATTCGGCTCCGATTATATTAAACGGCAAAAGAAGCAATGTTCGCATTATGCACGATACCGAAAAAGACAGTTACAAAATTATCGGTGCTTGGGGCGGTCTTGATTCGACAAACGGCAGAGCATATACGAATTTAAAAAAGATTGGTTTCTTTGATAAAATAACTCCTATTCTTACGGTATATGACGAGGAACACAACTCAAACGACAATATAACAGGTTCATGGACTTTAAAAATGTTCGGCGGTGTGAAAAAAGCAAATATTTCAGACGGAGCTTATATTTTTGAATACGAACTTACCGACATATACGGTTTGAAACGACGCGGTACAGCGGTTAAAGCGAATGCGGGCGGCGGAAACATCAGATTTGAATAAAGAGGGCTTAACAATGGGTTATACAGAAAAATTAATCGATTTTATCGGAAAAAGTACGGATTGTTACCATGCGGTCAAAACCGCAAAGGACAGGCTTGACGAAAACGGTTTTACGGAACTTTTTGAGGGTGACAAGTGGGATGTACAAAACGGCGGTAAATATTACGTTATACGAAATTCGTCATCAATAATTGCGTTTGAAATGCCGAAAAAGGATTTCGGTGCGTTTATGATTTGTGCCTCTCATACCGATTCGCCGTCATTCAAGCTAAAGCCTGATTTTGAAATAAATGCGGACGGCTGTATAAAGTTGAGTGTTGAGGGTTACGGCGGTATGATAATGTCGTCGTGGCTTGACAGACGCTGTCGATAAGCGGAAGAATTGTTACGGCAAAGGACGGAAAGATTGAAACGAAACTTGTCAATATAGACAGGGATTTGCTTGTTATTCCGTCACTTGCAATTCATATGAGCAGAGATATTAATAAGGGTTATGAGTTTAACATAAGACGTGATATGTGTCCGATAGCGTCGGAGAAAAACGGCAGAATTGAGGATATTATTGCAGAAAGCGTCGGAGTAGATAAAGAGAAAATATTGGGTTTTGATTTGTCGCTTTACAATCGTATGCGCGGTACTGTTTTGGGCGCGGACGGAGAATATTTTTCTGCACCGCGAATTGATGATTTACAGTGTATGTACAGTACACTTGAGGGATTTTTAAATTCCGAAAGTGATGCTAATGTAACTGTTTTCGCTGCGTTTGACAATGAAGAAGTCGGCAGCGGTACAAAGCAAGGTGCTAAATCGTCATTTTTGCGTGATGTGCTTGAAAGAATTTGCAATAATTCGGAAACGTACAAAAGAGCCGTTGCTAAAAGCTTTATGTTATCGTGCGACAATGCTCATGCGGTGCATCCGAATTTTGCGGACAAGTCGGACAGTACAAACCGTGTGTATATGAACGGCGGTATTGTGATTAAGTACAATGCAAATCAAAGATACACCACTGACGCGGTATCGGAGGCGGTTGTTAAGTATGTGTGCAAAAATGCAGGTGTGCCGTATCAGATGTATGCAAACAGAAGTGATATTCCGGGCGGTTCAACGCTTGGAAATCTTTCAAATGAAAAGGTTTCGCTGAATACCGCAGATATCGGTCTTGCACAGCTTGCCATGCACTCGTCATACGAAACGGCGGGAAGTCGTGACACGGAATATATGGTGAAAATGATAAAAGAATTTTATAAAACGGAAATTGTGCTTTAATGTTGTATTCAGCTTGACATAGCACAGGATATTTTATATAATAAATAAGATAAGTCAGTATAAAAACAAAGGAGAATAGATAAATTATGAAATCAATGGGCGTAAATGAGATTCGTGAAAAGTTTCTTAGCTTTTTTGAATCAAAAGGTTGTTTAAGACTTGGAAGTTTTCCGCTTATACCGAAGAATGACGCAAGTTTGTTACTTATAAATTCGGGTATGGCACCGATGAAACCTTGGTTCCAAAACCCTGAAACAGCACCTAAAAGACGAGTTACGACTTGTCAGAAATGTATCAGAACAGGTGATATTGAAAATGTCGGTAAGACTGCACGTCACGGCACTTTCTTTGAAATGCTCGGTAACTTCTCTTTCGGAGATTACTTTAAAAAAGAGGCAACTGCTTGGGCGTGGGAATTCTTCACTAAGGTTATGGAAATTCCGCAGGAACGTCTTTGGATTTCAGTGTATGAAGAAGATGACGAGGCAAGAGATATTTGGGTAAATGAAGTTGGCGTTGACCCTGCTCACATCGTTAAGCTTGGTAAAGAGGACAACTTCTGGGAACACGGTACAGGTCCTTGCGGTCCTTGTTCGGAAATATATTTTGACCGCGGCGAAGAATACGGCTGCGGTGAGCCGGGCTGCGGTGTCGGCTGTGAATGTGACAGATTTATGGAAGTTTGGAACCTTGTATTTACGCAGTTCGACAAGGACGAGGACGGCAACTATAACCGTTTACCGAACCCTAACATTGATACGGGTATGGGTCTTGAAAGACTTGCCGTTGTTATGCAAGGTGTTGACAATCTTTTTGAGATTGACACTGTTCAAGACGTTATGAAACATATTTGCCGTATCGCAAATATTGAATATAAAAAGGACGATAAAAAAGACGTTTCTCTAAGAGTTATAACCGACCATATCAGAAGTACGGTTATGATGGTTTCGGACGGTGTTATTCCGTCAAACGAGGGCAGAGGTTACGTTCTTCGCCGTCTTTTAAGACGTGCCGCAAGACATGGCAAATTACTTGGTATAAACAAGCAGTTCTTGTTTGAAGTTGCAGATACTGTAATTGAATGTTCAAAGGGTGCTTATCCGGAACTTGATGAAAAGAGAGATTATATCAGAAACATAATCAAGAAAGAAGAAGAACGCTTTGACGCTACAATCGACAACGGTCTTAACGTACTTAACGGATATATTGAGGCAGCTCAAAAAGAGGGCAGAAAAGAGCTTACCGGTAAAGAGGCATTTAAACTTCACGACACATATGGTTTTCCTGTTGACCTTACAATAGAAATGGCTGAAGAAAAAGGTCTTGAAGTTGATGTTGACGGCTTTAACAAAGCTATGCAGGAACAAAAGGATAATGCAAGAGATGCTCGTGCAGAAGGTTCAAGCTGGGACGGTAACGAAAAATTTGAATTTGAAAATGCAGAGCCGACTGTATTTGTCGGTTACGATACACTTGAAACAGATGCAAAAGTTGTCGGCATTGTTGTTGAGGACGAGGGCATTTGTGATACAATAATCGAAAATCAAAAGGGATTTATCGTTACAGATAAAACTCCTTTCTATGCTGAAATGGGCGGTCAGGTAGGTGACATAGGTACTATCACAATAAACGGTAAGGCTGCAAATGTTGTTAATACAACAAAGACAGAGGACGGTTATTATCTTCACGAAACAGAAGTTCAGCTTACACCGATTAAGGTTGGCGATACAGTTACAATGTCTGTTGACAAGGTTCACAGAACAGACGTTTGCCGTAACCATACTGCAACTCATATTCTTGACAAGGCACTTCGTGATGTACTTGGTTCACACGTTGCGCAAGCAGGTTCGCTTGTTGAAAGTGACAGACTTCGTTTTGACTTCTCTCACTTTGAGGCTATGACAACTGAACAGATCAAACAGGCTGAAGATATTGTTAATGAGAAAATTCTTGAAAGCATTGACGTGACTGTACAGGAATTGCCGATTGAAGAAGCTAAAAAGCTTGGCGCTATTGCATTGTTCGGAGAAAAGTACGGTGATGTTGTAAGAGTTGTTTCTGTCGGCGATTACAGTGTTGAATTCTGTGGCGGTACTCACCTTACAAATACTGCTCAATGCGGTTTGTTTAAGATTATTTCTGAAAGCGGTGTTGCGGCAGGTGTAAGACGTATTGAGGCTGTGACTGGTAAGGGTGTGCTTGAATATATCAATAACAGTGACAGACTTATTGAAAAGACTGCGGCTGCGTTAAAGATTAATCAAATTAATGAAATTGATCACAAGGCTGAAAGCGTTATGGCACAGTGCCGTGAGCTTGAAAAGGCTGTTGATTCGTTTAAGGAAAAAATGGCTGCCGCAAAGGCAAACAACATTATGACAGGTATTAAGCATATCGGCGAAATCAGCTTGATTACCGCACAGGTTGACGGTATGGGTGCTGATGAAATGAAGTCTATGGCTGATAAGATTAAGGCGGAAGTTCCGAACAGTGTTGCTGTTATGGGTGCTGAAACTGACGGTAAGATTACGTTTGTTGCTATGGCGTCAAAGGAGGCTGTTAAGCTGGGCGTTCATTGCGGTAAGATTATTAAGGATATTACGGCTGTTGCAGGCGGCCGCGGCGGCGGTAAGCCTGATATGGCGCAAGGCGGCGGCAGTGACGCGAGCAAGATTGATGACGCGTTGGCTAAGGTTGACGAAATCGTTGCGGAACAGATTAAGTAATTAGCCACCGCACCGAAAAGGCTTCCGTGGAAGGAAGCTGTCGGCAAAGCCGGCTGAGGGATGGTGTAAAATACAAAGGAGTGAATAAAATGGATTGTTTATTCTGCAAAATAATTGACGGAGAAATTCCGTCAAACAAAGTATATGAAGATGATATGATGTTAGCATTCCGTGACATCAATCCGCAAGCACCGGAGCACATTGTTATTGTGCCTAAGTGTCACATTGCAAGTGCGAATGAAATTAATGCAGAAAACGTAAAGTATGTTGCGGCTATATGGGAAAAGATACCGCAAATTGCGTCTGAATTAGGCTTTGCCGAAAACGGTTACAGAGTTGTAAACAATTGTGGCGAGGACGGCGGTCAGACTGTTCCGCATTTACATTTTCACCTTATGGGCGGTAAGAAGTTTACTGACCTTTAATAAGAAATTGAATCTGTCGGTAAAATACCGGAGACATAGAACTGCTGTTTTAAACGGCAGTTTTTTTTGTCAAAAAACGGTTTACTTTTGTATATCTTTATTATATAATAATATAATAGGATTAGTTTAATTAGGAGGAAATTAAGAATGGGAAAACTATTTGGAACGGACGGTATAAGAGGTATCGCCAACAAAGACCTTACTGCCGAATTGGCTTTTAAAACAGGTCAAAGCGGTGCATATGTGCTTACAAAACATTCTTCAAAAAGACCGAGAATACTTATTGGTAAAGATACAAGAAAATCAGGTGATATGCTTGAGGCGGCTCTTACTGCCGGACTTTGTTCGATGGGCGCAAAGGTTATTCCTTTGGGTGTAGTTCCTACACCGGCTGTTGCGTATCTTACAAGATACTACAAGGCTGATGCTGGTGTTGTTATCTCTGCATCTCACAATCCATGCGAATACAACGGTATAAAGTTCTTTAACAGTGACGGATACAAGCTAAGTGACGGAATTGAACATGAAATTGAAAGCTATATACTTGGTGAAAAGGCTATCGAAGAATTGCTACTCACGGCAAAGTCGGTTATGTAAGTGCTAACCACAACGCTGTTGAGGATTATGTTGCGTTTGCTGTTTCTACGATTGACTGCCGTCTTGATGGTATGAAAATCGCTGTTGACTGTGCAAACGGTGCAAGTTATGAAACCGCTTTCAAAGCTCTTAACAAGCTTGGTGCAAATGTTGAGGCTATACACAACACTCCTGACGGTGTAAACATCAACCATATGTGCGGTTCTACTCATATGGAAAGTTTACAGGCTTACGTTACTTCAATCGGTGCGGACATCGGTATAGCTTTTGACGGTGACGCGGACAGAATGTTGGCTGTGGACGAAAACGGCAAGCTTATTGACGGTGACCAGATTATGGCGGCTTGTGCAAAGTTTATGCGTGATAACGGTACATTGAAGCAAAATACTCTTGTTGCAACGGTTATGAGTAATCTTGGCTTATTTATGGCAGGTGAAAAAATCGGTATAAATATTCCGCGTACAAAAGTCGGTGACAGATATGTACTTGAAGAAATGCTTGCAAAGGGTTACAATATCGGCGGTGAACAATCCGGTCACATCATTTTCCTTGACCACAACACAACAGGTGACGGTCTTGTAAGTGCTTTGCAATTCTTATCGGTACTTAAAAAGACAGGTATGAAAGCGTCTGAGGCGGCAAGTATTGTAACGGTTATGCCACAAGTGCTTAGAAATGCCGTTGTAAAACTTGAAAATAAAAACAGTTATATGGAAAATGAAGAAATAGCTGCGGCTTGCAAGGCTCTTGAAGATGAATTTGCCGGCGAGGGCAGAGTCCTTATCAGACCTTCGGGTACTGAACCGCTTGTTCGTGTTATGATTGAGGGTAAGGACGAAGAATACATCACAAAGAAAGCTGAGGAACTTGCAGAACTTATTGAAAAAATCTTGGGATAAAAGTGGTTGTAAGAAATATGGATAAAATAATTTCACTAATGATAACTGCTGTTATGACTGTTACGTCGTGCAGTTTTAAAGGTGAAAATCCGCTTGACGGCAAAAGAATTGCGTTTATTGGTGACAGTATCAGTTACGGCACTAATTGGCAAGGCGGTTACGGCAAGTTGATTGGGGAACAATATAATATGAATGTTACAAATGTCAGCAAGGGCGGTGCTACTCTTGCTGACAATGTGCATTGGTCGGAAAATTCAGACGGTTACAGACCGTATATTACGGATATGCTCGATAACCTTGAAGGTGATTATGAATATATCATTGCCGAGGGCGGTTTGAATGATTTTTGGGGCCATTCGGAACTTGGAGAAATTACAGACGGTTTCAGCGGTGATTTTGATGAAAACACAATGACCGGCGGTATGGAAAAAATGTTTTTTGAAATTAGAAATGATTTTCCTAACTCGAAAGTAGGGTTTGTTATTACACACGATCCGTTTACATATGACGCCGAAGGTGATTTTGAATCGTATTATGAGCGTATAAAAGAAGTATGCGACAAGTGGGATGTTTCGTATCTTGATTTGTATGCAAAAAATAATTCCGATACAGGTGTAAATGTGCGTGACGATGATATGCGTAAGTTGTATTTTGGAACAGAAAGTAAGCCTGACGGTGACGGTACTCATCCGAACGAACTCGGTTATCAGGCTATTTATGTTGAGCCGATGATACCTTGGCTGAAATCTTTATAAAATGGATAGGTGAATGATGAAGGATTTAATTATAAACGGAAGCAGACAGCTTGATATACCGCTTGATGATGTGCAAGTTGATAAACTTATGGAATATGCGCGTCTTTTGGTTGAGTGGAACGAAAAGATTAATCTTACTGCGATAACAGATGATGAGGGCATTGTAACAAAACATTTTCTTGACTCGCTGACCGCAATAAAGACGGGATATGTCAAGGGCAAAGTGATTGACGTCGGAACAGGTGCGGGTTTCCCCGGACTTGTGCTGAAAATTGCAAAGCCTGAAATTAAGCTGACTTTGCTTGACAGTCTTAACAAGCGAATTAACTTTTTAAAGGACGTTTGTGAAAAGGTTGATATAAATGATGTGGAATTTGTCCATTCGCGTGCGGAGGACGGCGGTAAAAACAGAGATTACAGAGGTAAGTTCGATACCGTTGTGTCGCGTGCGGTGGCTAATTTGACTGTGCTTTCGGAGTGGTGTATTCCGTTTTTGAAACAAGGCGGTTACTTCCTTGCTTTGAAAGGTCCGTTGGCAGAGCAGGAGGTAAAGGACGCTAAACGTGCCATAAAAATACTCGGCGGACAGATTGAGGACATTGTTGAGGCGGAAATTCCGTTCACCGAATTGAAACACAAGATAATAGTTATAAAAAAAGTAGGACAAACTCCGCTTAAATATCCGAGAAAACCGGGTATTGCAACAAAAACTCCTATCGGAACTTGTTACAATTTGGTGAAATAAAAAAATTAAATTGAATATTGTCGAAATATAATTGCAAAAAGTACTTGCAATATGGAAAAATTATGCTATAATAGTAAATGTAAGGCAGATAGTATCAATACGGTACATTTCTAACAAGGTTTCCCCAAGGCCTTGTTCTACCCCCAAAATGTCTTACACCTTCCACCACCGAGGGTAAACAGCGATAATGTTGTTACATCAAGTGTAAACATCAATGCCGAACATTATCGCTGGTTACTCTTTTTAAATTCTTAATTTTATTAAGAATTTAAAAGAGTAGTGATTTCACATTGTGTGTGGGGTATATTTTTTTAACCATTCAGTGTAAAATAATGTAAAATAGCGTAGGAGAAATTTCCATGATTAGTTTCCTTAGAAAATCAACGGTACAAGATAAAATGCGGATTGTATCACTTCCGCTTTATATGATAGCACCAAATCCTAATCAGCCGAGAAAATATTTTGAACCGCAAGCTATGGAGGAATTGAAAAATTCTATAATGGAATACGGTTTAATTCAGCCGGTAACAGTACGCAGGCGCAGCGGTGAATACGAGCTTGTAGCAGGTGAAAGACGTTTTCGTGCTGCACAAATGGCGGGACTTGACGAAATACCGGTGGTTATAATTGAGGCTGACAATGATAAATCTGCAATTTTGGCCTTACTTGAAAATTTGCAGAGAGAGGATTTATCGTTTTTTGAGATAGCGGAAAGTTATAAAAGTCTTATTCGTGAACAGGGACTTACACAAACGGAGTTGGCTTTGAAAGTCGGAAAAAGTCAAGCATCGGTTGCAAACAAAATACGATTATTAAAACTACCTCCGCTTGTGAAAAAATTAATAAGAGATTACGACCTTACGGAACGTCACGCGAGGGCTTTGCTGTTGCTTAACAATGAAGAAAAACAGCTTGAGGCTGTCAAACTTATTTGCCGTGACAATATGAATGTTACACAAGCAGAAGAACTTGTACGCACTATGAATATTCCGAAACCGAAACCTATCAATGACCTTCGCATAACAACTGCAAAAGATGTTAAAGTATTCAAAAACACCGTAAAACGTGCGGTTGATTTGATGAAAAAAAGCGGCATAGACGCAAGAATCGAAGAAAATTCTTTTGAATGGGGAACGGAATACATAATTAAAATAAAAAAGACTGACAAAAAATAAATGTTTACATTACCTCCTTTGCGGTATATAATAAGCAAAAGGAGGTTTTTTAGTGTGGAAAAATCAATAAAACTTGTTGCATTTGATATGGACGGAACTGTTTTGGACAGTAACTGCGTTTGCCGAAAGGTCTGTTTGAAATGATTGAGTCACATCCCAACGTGAAATTTGTTGTCGCAAGCGGCAGGCAGTATTACAGTCTTTTGAATATATTTAATCCGATTAAGGATAAATTGATTTTTATTTCTGAAAACGGCGGAATTATAATGGAAAAGGACAAGGTTATTCATATTATGCCCGTTCCTGACGCTAAGGCATTGGAAGTGCTTGATTTGGTGAGTGAGGACAAAGGGATTTATCCTGTGCTTGGGTGCGAAAAGACATCTTATATAGAAAACCCGCCTGAATATGTTATGAACGATGTCGCACAATATAATGTGCGTTTGGAAACTGTTGATGATATAAAATCGGTGGTGGGCAAGGATAATATTTTAAATCTTGCGCTTTACTGCCACAAAAGAGCAAAGGATAATATACTTCCCAAACTCGCGGATATAAGCGGTGATTTGAAAGCTGTTTTATCGGCGGAAAGTTGGGTTGATGTTATTAATGCAAATGTAAATAAGGGCAACGCAATTAAGGTTATTCAGGAAATTTACGGTATTTCGCCCGAAGAATGTGTTGCGTTCGGTGATTATATGAATGATTATGAAATGCTCCAAAATTGCGGCGAAAGTTACGCCATGGAAAATGCACACGATGAAATTAAAAAAGTTGCAAAATACATCGCACCGTCAAATGATGATGAGGGTGTAATGCAGATATTAAAGAAAATATTGTGATGAAACTAAAAAATCCGTCATTTGACGGATTTTTTGCGTACAAATAAAAGGTATGTATAAAATACCTTTTATTTGATTAAAGCGTTTTAATATATGTTTTTGCAAACTCCTCTAATAGTTCGTCACGTTCTATTTTAACAATCAGACCTCTTGCACCGTTATAGCTTGTTATGTAGGTCGGGTCGCCTGAAAGGATATATCCTACTATTTGGCTGATAGGATCATAGCCTTTGATTTTCAGTGCCTCATATACTTTGGCAACTATTTCTCTGACTTCCTTTTCCTTATCAAACTCAAGGTTGATTTTCATTGTTTCGTTAAATTCCATGATATTCACCCTTTCTGCTAAAAATAGCATATCATTTATTTATAGCATAGTACAAATACAATAAAATTGCAAGTGCTTTAGCTAAAATTTTATAATAAATTAATATTTATACATTATTTAATCGAGTTCAAACAGATTCTCAACGTTATTGACAGGTCCGACTGCTGAAATACACATAGTCGAACTGTCGAGAACTCTGTCTATTATTTCCGCAACCGAATCGGCATTTACTGCGTCGATTTTTTTCAGTGCTTCTTCCTGCGTGTATATCGGTTTATTCAAAAGCAATGAGCGACCTGCGCCTTGCATTCTTGCGCCTGTGCTTTCGCTTGAAAGTATATAATTACCTTTAAGCTGTTCTTTTGCTTTTGTGATTTCTGCCGATGTCAGCTTATTGCGTTTAATCGTATTGATTTCTTTTGAAATAAGATGTGCGACTTCGCCAAGACTCTCGGGACTCATTCCGGCAGAAATATCAAATACACCCGTATTGATATACGCACTGTGTCCCGCACTTATCGAATACACCAAACCACGCTGTTCGCGTATGTTTTGGAACAATCTTGACGACATTCCGCTGCCGAACACGTTGTTAAACACAAGCAGACTGTACACCGATTCGTCCATAACATCAATGCCCTTGAATGTTGCGACAAGCTGGACTTGTTCAATATCTTTTTCTTTTACGATATTATTCTTGCTTATATAAGGTGCGTCGGGAAGATACGGTTTTGTGTCAGGCATTTTCTTTGTACCGAAATACTTTTCAAGAAGTTCAAAAAACGTATCGTCAAAATTTCCTGATACTGATATTATAGTATTCGCACTTGTATAATGATTATTCATATAGTTTCTCATTATATCCGGCGTTATGCCGTCAAGACTTTCATATGTGCCGAGAATCGTTCTGCCCATAGGTGTGTCGCCCCATGCGGCGTATGACGAAAGGTCATACACAAGATCCTCCGGACTGTCTTCATACATATGGATTTCTTCTTTTATAACCTGTCTTTCAAGTGCCATATCATCAGGTGAAAGACTCGGATTATAAAGCATATCCGAAAGAATTTCAAGCGCAATCGGAATATGTGAATCAAGTGTTTTTGTGTAAAAACAAGTATATTCACGCGAAGTAAATGCGTCAAGCTGACCGCCGACCGAATCTATTTCGTGTGCAATTTGTGCCGCCGACCGATTTTTCGTTCCCTTAAAAAGCATATGCTCGATAAAATGAGAAATTCCGTTTACTTCTTTATTTTCATATCGTGAGCCGTTGCCTACCCATACTCCTATTGAGATTGACTTTAGGTAATCAATCTTTTCGGCAACTACTTTTATACCGTTTGAAAGTGTTTTATATTGATACAATATTATACTCCTTTATCATATATATTATTAGACGTAAATTTATACTGATTTGTTCCAAATTCGACTAAAATTTTCGCTTTATCTCGCGTACCAAGCCGAATACACGAATACGTGTAACATCTTCGTTTTCAAAACGTCTGACAGGGTACATTGGGTTTATGGAGTGAAGTTCGATAAAATCAGGTCCGTATACGATTTTCTTTACAACGCCGTCCTCTTCGTCTATCATAACAACCGCATAACTGCCACTGTCAACCGACGACTGACATCTGACAAGCACAAGGTCGCCCTCCATAAAAAGCGGATACATACTGTCACCGACAACACGGAGAAAAACGAACGGTTCGTCACCGCGAATGTCATTTTTATTGACAGGTTCGTAATCTGTGATATTAGTTTCGGCAAAGCAGCTCAGACCTGCCGCAACTCTGCCGATTATCGGAATATTTACATAGTCCGATGTATCGGCTACTTCAATATTATTCGGCATATCCTCCCAACCGAGAAGGTATTCGGGGGAAGTATCAAGACATTGTGCAAGCTTTATAAGCGAGTCGCGTTTTATGTTTTTTACTGTCCCTTTTTCGTATTTTTGGATTGCCGCTTTTTGCACACCGATTTTTGCTCCAAGCTCCTCCTGGGTTAAATTATGCTCTTTTCTGAGCATTTTAATTCTTTCGCCCGTAGTCATTTTAATCACCAAAATCTTTCTAATCATATTTCGTAACTTATTATATAGTATCATATTTTAAAACTTTTTGCAAGCATTGTACATAAAAGTATCTGAAAAGTAAACAAAATGTTGTTAAAAGTATCCTAAAAAGAAATTTATGCTTGACAAAAGTATCTTTGTAAGATATAATAACAGTGTCTTAAAGAGATAGCCAAGTGATTGACATATATTTTTTAACAATAAAGTATCTTAAAAAGATAGAAAGGAGTGCTTATGATTTATTCAAATGATGACCCAATGGCAATTTTGGCAATGGAAATTGCAAGGACGGATAATTACGGTGAGTATGACTCATATGACGGGGAAACGGTATGTCCCGTATGCGGTGCTTTTGAACCGGAACATTACTATATCAATGATGATGAAGAATGTATCGGCTGCAGTGAATGTGTCAGAAAGTCGGACGTTATGTATTGATGAAAAATCAATATTAAATGAAAAAGAGGGTGATTAAATTGGGCATTGCAAATGAAGGGGAAATTCTTGAATTTCTAACGTACATAATGCGTCGCGAAGATGAGGAAATTCGTATGGCGGATTCATTTAAAGCGGCGGAGCTTTTGGGTAAGCATTACGGAATGTTCGAAGGCAAGAGCGAAAGCGGAGGCGGTGATGTTATAATCGTCGATAATATCGAAAAAGCCGAAGAAATCAAGGAGCGGAAAAATGCAGTGCAGTCTTGACAGGTTGATTGCACCGTCTTTTTACAAGGTGCATAACTCTATTGAAGATTATACGCATTTTTGGCTTTGCGGTGGTCGTGGGTCGACTAAATCAAGTTTTGTGAGCGTTGAAATTATACTCGGTATTATGAAAAATGCCGATACAAATGCGGTTGTACTGCGTAAGGTCGGTGCTTACTTAAAAGACAGCGTATTCTCTCAGCTTGAATGGGCGATTGAAAAGCTCGGTGTATCGGATATGTGGGATATAAAGGCGAGTGTGCCGGAAATTGTCTACAAAAAAACAGGTCAGAAAATACTGTTTCGCGGTGCGGACAAGGTGCAGAAATTGAAATCTACCAAAGTTACACATGGATATATTCGATATATTTGGTATGAGGAGTTAGACGAGTTTTGCGGTATGAAAGAAATACGCTCGATAAATCAGTCGATGATGCGTGGCGGTGAAAAATTTACCGTGTTTTATTCGTACAATCCACCACAAAACCGACGCAGTTGGGTAAACCGTGAGGTGCTCAAAAAGCGTGACGATATGCTTGTGCATAAGAGTACATATCTTGATGTACCGAAAAGTTGGCTGGGAGAACAATTTTTTTTGGAAGCGGAGTATCTTAAAAAGCTACATATTGATCAGTATAATCACGAATATCTCGGTGAGGTGACGGGAACCGGTGGTGAAATTTTTGATAATCTTGAAGTTGTAAAACTTAGCGATGAGGAAGTAAAAAGTTTTGACAATATTAAATGCGGTGTCGATTTCGGTTTCGCGGCAGATCCGTTTGTGTATGTGGTGTGTTTTTATCACAACAATAAGTTGTTTATCTTTGACGAAATTTACGCGAAAGGGATGACAAATCACAATGCGGCTGAAAAGATTTTTGAAAAAGGGTTTGCTAATAAATTGATTGTATGCGACAGTGCTGAGCCGAAAAGTATCAATGATTTGCGAATGTTCGGTTTGCGTGTTCGCGGTGCAAGGAAAGGTCCAGACAGTATCGAGTACGGTATCAGATTTTTGCAGAGTCTTGAAAAAATCGTGATTGATTCCGAAAGGTGTCCGAATGTCGCAAGAGAATTTTCGGAATATGAGCTTGAACGCGATACGGACGGTGAATTTAAGTCGGTTTATCCCGACAAGAACAATCACACCATTGATGCGGTACGTTATGCACTTGAGGACGAAATCACAAAGAAAAAAGCGAGGGTAATTAAAAGGAGTGAACTTGATTTATGATAATTGACGAGGATATTTTAAAGGACGGTATAGACGATGTATTGCTTGCTAAGCTGATTGGGAAACATTCGCTTGAACAGGAGCGATACGAAAAACTTTACAACTATTATATCGGCAAACACGCAATTTGTGAACGCAAACGTTCAAGCGACAATATCGCAAACAACAAAATTGTGTGCAATCACGCGAAGTATATCGTGGATATTGCAAAAAGCTATCTTGTAGGCAATCCTGTGGCGTACAGCTGTTCGGACGGATACGATATTGAGGCGGTTAAAAATTGCTTTGCCGTTCAGGATATGCCGAGTTTGGACGCGGAATTTGAAAAGACAATGAGCATTTTCGGTAAAGCTTATGAATTGGTTTATGCGGACGAGCAATCACAGCCGAAAAGTGTATGCTTGCCGCCGAGCAACACGTTTATTGTGTACGGTGCGGGCGTTGGCGAAATTCCGCTGTACGGCATACATTATTACAAAAAGCGTGACATTGACGGCGCGGTTACGGGTGTTTGCTGTATTGTGTGTGACAGGGAGATGATTTATACATATGAAAACACTGCGGACAGTTTTTTGCATATGACTATGACAAATTCTCAGCACCACTATTTCGGTAAAATGCCTATGGTGGAGTATCGCAACAACGAAGAAAAGCAAGGTGATTTTGAACAGATGATTCCGCTGATTGACGCTTACAATATTTTGGAGTCGGACAGAGTTAACGACAAGGAACAGTTTGTTGACGCATTCTTATTCCTTACTGGTATCGACCTTGACAGTGAGCAGGCGAAGAAACTTAGGGAAGAACGCATTTTGATGGGATATGAGGGTGCGGCGGCTCAATATCTTTCAAAGGTTATGTCCGAAAGCGATATTGAAGTGTTAAAGGACAGTCTGAAAAGCGATATTCACAGATTTTCTATGATTCCCGATTTATCAGACCAGACGTTCGGTACAAATTTATCGGGTGTCGCGATTAAGTATAAGCTTATGGGGTTTGAACAGCATGTCAGAAATAAGGAGCGATACTTTACGAAAGCTTTAAAACAGAGATTTGAATTGTATGTTAATTTTCTGTCGTTAAAAGGTGCTATGGAGTATGTGCCTATACATCGCATTGATGTTGTGTTTACGAGAAATTTGCCTGTTAATGAGTTGGAGATTTCACAGATGGTAAACAACTTAGTCGGTATTGCGTCAAGCGAAACTCTTTTATCACAGCTTTCATTTGTGGGCGATCCAAAGGAAGAGGCACAGCTTGCCGCAAAAGAAAAAATGCTTGGCGAAAAATTAAAATATGTACAGGAATAATTCAAGAATAAAAAACATAGTGATTTATTTTAATGTAAAGAAAGGAAAAAAGTATGGACGAAAAGAAGAAACAGGGGACACTAAACAGTGACACAAAAAACGAAAACGAGGGACATAAAAACGATGAACTGAAAAATCTCATTGCAAGCTATGTTGCGGAGGCGATTAAAAACGAAAAAGCAACGTGGGAAAAAGATTTTTCAGACAGAATCGTATCGGAAAGAGAGGAAGCCGCCAAGATGGCTACAATGTCGGCAGAGGACAGAGCAAAGGCTGAAATGGACAAAAGACAAAAAGATTTTGAAAATGAAAGACAGCAGTATGTATCCGAAAGAGCCGAATTTGAGGCGGCAAAGGAATTGGCGGCTCAAAATCTGCCTGTGAATTTTGCGAGAATGGTCGCAGATGCAGACAAGGACATTATGGCGGAAAATATCGAGCGATTTAAAGCAGAATATATGAAAGCAATCGAAAGCGGTTTATCCGAAAGATTAAAGGGTGTTCCGCCGAGAATTTCAAGAGAAAAAGAAAATTTAACAGACCCGTTTTTAAGCGGTTTGGGAATGTAATAAATAACGTGATTATGAAAGGATGAATACAATGGCTATAAATTATGCAAGCAAGTATGCTCAAAAAATTGATGAAAAATTTGCAAGGGAGTCTATGACTTCGGCGGCGGTAAACAATGATTACGACTTTGTCGGTGTTAAGACGGTAAACGTATATTCAGTGCCTACCGCAGAGATGAACGACTATTCGGTATCAGGTACAAGCAGATACGGTACACCTCAGGAAATCGAAAACACTGTACAGGAAATGACTATGACGCGTGACAGAAGTTTCACGTTCACTATTGACAGGGGGACATATAACGATACTCAAATGTCAAATGCGGCAGGTGCGGCACTTCAAAGACAAATCAGAGAAGTGGTTGTGCCTGAAATCGACAAGTACCGTTTTGGAAAAATTTGCGAAGGGGCAAAAACAACCGTTACAGGAAAGGTGACAAAGGCAAATGCGTATGACGCATTTTTGACCGGTGCAACAACTCTTATTGAAAATAATGTTCCGCTTGTCGGAAGTTGTGCATTTGTATCAAGTGATTTTTACAAGAACATCAAGGAGGATTCAAGCTTTATCAGAAACGGCGATATGTCGCAGGAAATTTTGATTAAAGGTCAAGTCGGAACGATTGACGGTATTCCGCTTATCGTTGTGCCGAAGTCTTACTTCCCTGAAAACGTTGAATTTATTATCACAAATCAAGCCGCAACGACTTCTCCGGTTAAATTGTCGGAATACAAAATCCACGATAATCCGCCGGGAATCAACGGTTGGCTGGTTGAAGGCAGAGTGTACTATGACGCATTTGTGCTTGAAAATAAAAAGAGTGCGATTTATGTGTTTAAGACTGCCGAATAATAATAGGTCAGAAAGGCTGTGTTGAAAATGGGGGACACTAAAAATGAAATTCTTGACGCGGTGAAATTACTGCTCGGAATTAAAGACAATGACAAGGACGATGTTCTTATGCTTTTGATTGAGGACACGGTTAATTCTGTGCTGGCGTACTGTCGTATTGATGTTCTGCCAAGACAGATTGTAAGCTTTATTCCGACGCTTACGGTCAAGAGATATACGGCAAATCAAAACGGCGGTGTTAAGTCGGTTACGGAGGGTGAGAGAAAGGTCGAATACTCTGACGACAACTATGATTATTTGAAAGAATATGCAATACGTCTAAAGCCGTTTGTCAGCAGGAAAGTTAAAGTGCCGTCGGAGGTGATTGCCGATGATAAATCCGTTTGAAATATTTTATGACACCGAAATCGAGGTGTACGAAGTAGGTGAAAATACATATGAAAAAAAGGGTGAAAAAACACTTTTGGGGAGTGTTGTGTGTGATATTCAGCCATATGAAAATGAACTCGAAAACCGTATATACGGTGTGACCGAAAATAAAAAATATAAAGTATTCTGCGACAAAACAGACCTTATAAAAGTAGGCAGATATGCTAAATTCGGTGATGAATTTTTCGAGATTATAAAGGCTGAATGTTGGAATTTCGGTATGACGGCGATGATGCGGAGTGAGAAAAATGCAGATTGATATTAATTATGATAACGGACTTTCGGATATTGCAAATAATATAGAAAATAATTTTGCGGATATAATCGGTCAGGGGGCTCAAACGGTATGTGAAAGTGCAAAAAGTCTATGCCCTGTCGATACGGGACGGTTGCAGTCGTCAATTAATGTACAGCCCGGCGGAAATACGGCGGTTATATCGGCTGATACGGAATATGCGGTATTTGTTGAATTCGGTACGTCGAAAATGGCGGCACAGCCGTATCTTGTGCCGGCACTTTTATCAAACACGCAAGCAATATTGTCTGCAATCGCAGAGGCGATAAAGGGGTGATTATATGATTGATATTAATGCTGAGGCTGAAAAGTCACTCGGTGATGTTAAATGCAAGGCGGTATTTCAATATCCGAAAAATTTTAATAATCTGCCGATTATAAGTTATTATACGGTGACGGAGTGCGGCGGATTTTATGCCGACAATGGCGAGAGTATTCAAGACGGGCATATTCAAATTGACATATGGGCGGAAATTCCGAAAGAATGCAGTGATTTGGCGGCAGAGGTCAATGAAGTAATGACAAAGGACAGTTGGGTGAGGGAGATGTCTATGGACGTTCCCGAAAATGATAAAAAAATATATCATAAGACAATGAGATTTCAGAAGTATTTTACGTTATAAAAATATATCTCTTTAAGACAAAATATGAAAAAACGGAGGAAAATTATGAACAAGAAACCTTTACCTACAATAGGTGTGGACAAGTATACTTTTTTTAAAGTGAATGAGGACAGCGTTAGCGGAACGGAATACGGAGAAGCGTATAATTTGAAAGGAACGGTTGAAATTGCACCGACCGACAGCGGCGGCAGTGATGTTTTTGACGCGGACAACGGTGCGTATGAGGCGTCAAGCTATATCGAAAAATTGGGACACGATATTACAAATGCCGATATTCCGCCGGAGGTTGACGCAATGTGGCGTGGATTGACACGCAAAAACGGTGTGGTTGAAGTCGGAAACGATGTTAAAACAGTATATTTCGGAGTGGTATGGAGAATTTTGAAGTCCGACGGCTCGTACCGTTATGTAAGATACTACAAGGGTTCATACAGTTTTGCATCGAACGTTGGGGGAAAGACAAAACCGTCAAGCGGAAGTATCGACAAGCAAACCGCTAAGGCAACATACACGGCGGTACAACGTGATTTTGACAACAATTATTATGCGTACTTTGATGAAAGCGATTTGCCGTCAAATATCACAAGAGATGAATTTGAAAACAAGTGGTTTACGGATATGAATTACTATCCGCAGACGGTATAAGGAGAAAATTATGCAACATACATTAACATTTGTAAAAGATAAGGTTAAATACGTTTCAAAGCCGTTTGACTTTGAGGCGATGTGCATTATTAATGACGCACATAATGATGAAAATAAGAAAGGTCCGCTCAGCATTTGCAGAGATGCACTTGACTATATGTTTGAGGGTACGGACGCAACTCAGGATATTATCGATTCCGTTGACGTGAACGAACGTGCAAAGATGTGTCTTGCACTTTGGGGGTTTTACGTTGACGCTCTTTCTTCAAAAAACGAGTAACGTCAGGCGGCAGCGGGGTGCTTAGGGACATCTATACGATGTTCCTAACGTACCACCACATACTGCCTGACGAAGTTGGCAGACAAAATCCGTGGGTACTGTTTAAAATGCTTGACGGATTGAATGAAGATACAGAGGATTACGATAACGAACATTTGAGAATGTTTTACGGAGAGGAGGTATAGTTATGGCAGAGGCGGCTAATTTATTGGTCAGCATAACGGGTGACGCGTCGGGACTTATAAATGCTTTGGCAACGGCACAAAATGCACTTGCTACACTTAATTCATCGGCAGGTAAAATAATGAGTGAATATGACGGCAAAAATGCAAAAATCAATATTACCGCAGTTGACAATACCGCAAGCGGTGTGAGTTCGGCAAGAGCAAGTATAAACAGTTTGAAGGACAGAACAGTCAATGTTACTGTTAAGTACAATGTGCAGGGAATGCCGAAACTGGCAGACGGAACACAATATGCAAAAAGCGGTTTGGCGGTTGTAAATGATGAAAGGGGCGTCAGTGATCCGCGTGAGCTTATCGAGCATAACGGGCGACTTATGATGTTTAGCGGGCGTGATGTGGTTGTTCCGCTGTCGCAAGGCGACAAGGTTTATACGGCTGACGAAACAAAGGCGATAATGAACGGTATGGGTATTCCGCATTATGCGTCCGGCAAAAACAATGAAATGTTTGAAATTAAAAAGGCTGATTTAAACCATTACAAAAAAACAAACGATGTATCTCCGACGGAGGAATTAAGGCTTTGGAATGAATTGATGGAGCAATTCAGTTATGACAGCGAGGTTGTGAAAGAAATTCAAGAGGAGATTTTCGCGTCGCAGAAGAAAATTTGGAAAGAAGAAAAAAAGGCGAGCGAAACCGCACTTTCAGACTACAAAAAACATTCCGATGCTTGGATTAAATATCAGGTGCAAGTGAATGATATGGGTGTTGACGAGCAGATTGAATCGTACAAAAGACAGCTTTATACCTATAATGCGATGGTGTCGGAAATGGTTACGTCAACCGCATATTCATCAGAGGAAATTAAAGAAATTTGGGGAGATTTCTATAAGTACAAAGCCGATGTCGATTTGAAAATCGGCAAGCTTGAGAATGAAAAGAATTATGCCGTTTATGAAAAGTGGAAAAGTGACGCGAAGAATTGGAAAAATATCCGCGATACATATGATGATTGGGACGAAACAGGCGACAGTCATATTCAGTTTTACGAACGCAGTATCGAACGTATTCAGAAAATGTATGACGGCGGTTTTGTAGGTTGGCAGGAATACAGTGACGATACTATGTATGCGGTTTTGAATTTGTATAATGCAAAAATCGAGGCAACGGACACACTTCTTGATAAGCAAAAGGAATACATAAACAATCTGAAAGAACAGTTTTCAAGTGAAGAAAAGGCACTTGGCACAAAGTGGGAGATTGAGGACAGGAACGAGTCGAAGTCAGAAATATCACACAAATTGAGCATATACAAAAATGCGGTTACTCAAAAAGGTATGGATACATATAAATCTTTGCAGGAGCAAATGAAAAAGATAAAACGTGAAGAGGAAATGTACAAATTACAAAAAATGCATACCGCAACGCTGACAAGTCTTGAAAACAGTTATGACACCGTTGAGGCAAATAAGAAATATCTTCTTGCGACTATAGAAAAAAATGGGATGAATATAGAAAAAATCGTGAAAAGCGTGAATTTTGACGTAAAGAATATGCAAAGTGTGATTACATCGTTGTTAAATCAGACTATAAGTGCGATAAAGTCGATTAAGGTATCGTCAAATTCTTATTCTGACAACAGAAATATCAGCATAAGAGGGGACAGCCGTGATATTTTGAACGCACTTCAAAACAGAGTCGGACTGGCTGTATCATACGGTAATTACAATTAAAGGGGGATTATATGAGGAATGGTTTTATATTTAAAGACCGTCATTCTTCCGATTTCGATGTGACGGTGAGGACTAAATCAAGACCGATATTGCCGAGCGTAAAAGAGAATATTGTCGATTTGCCGTACCGTGACGGCGGATATGATTTTTCAAAAGCTAATCCTTTCGGACGTGAGTTTTATAATGACAGGATATTCACGGTTACGTTTAACATATATGCCGATAATCTTGCGGAAATGCAGAGGAAGCTGTCTTTGCTTTCTCTGTGGCTTTGCGGTGAGGGTGAGCTGATTTTTGATGATATGCCATTTTCAAAATGGCGGGGGAAAGTGTCGGACGAGGTTATATATATGCCTGAACACAGCGGTCGTAAGGCGGTTATGGAGGTGTCGTTCAGGGCAGAACCGTTTTGTAAATGTATTTTTGATACGGAAGGCCCGGCTTTGGAAATGCCTTTTATGTTAGATGCAAATATACCTATTGATATTTCGTGTTTGTTTAAATTTAATATTTCCGGCAGCGGTGATATAAGTGTATACAATTTCGGTGACAGACCTGTAAGACCGATTGTAAAGCTTGGAGCGAGTGCAAGAAATGTAACGCTGTCTATGAACGGCAAATCGCTTGCGTTTATGTCAAACGGTCAGACAACTATTGATTTTGAAAAACAAAATGTCAAAAATACAAGCGGAAATATATTGGTGTCGGGTGAGTTTTTTGAATTTCCGTCGGGAAGAAACAAACTTCATATCGTAAATTCAAACAGTCAAAATATGACGGCCGAAATTTCATATACACCGTATTTTATGTACGGTGAACATTTTGACGACTTGGAATGGGGTGACGGAAATGCTTAGAATATTACCGTATAACAGTGTTACGTTTGACAAGGGTATTGTAATCGGTGACGCGTATGATGTGCGTGTTACGTATGAAATAAACGGTGAACGCAGGCTTGATTTTTCGCACCCGATAAATGAAAAGTCGGAAATTATAAGTGAAAATAAAATCGTTGTATGCGAGGGTCAGGCATACAGAATTATAAAGGTGTCAAAAACAATCGGTGAAAAGAATTTTATTGCGGCGGAATGCAGTCACGTCTATAATGCGGACGCATCGAACATACATATTCAAAATATTCCCGATTTAATCGGAAAAACTCCGTCTTATGTTTTGGGGCAGATATTTAAAAATACGAAGTTTTCGATTATGACGGACAGTGAATTGACAAAAGTCGGATGAAACGAGTTGATTACAGCGGTTTTAAGATTGATTTCTTTTCTATGGATAAGACCAATCCGTATGAGGCGGTTAAGGCTCTTATCGAAAACTGCGGTAAGGGCGAGATTTATGCCGACAATTACAAGATTGCCCTTGTGGAGCGTATAGGCGGTGAAAGCTGTTTAAGGCTTGACCTTTCAAAGAATATGAAAGATATTTCGATAGAAAGGGATATAACCGATATGGTGACGAAGTTGTACCCTTACGGAAAAGATGACGCACATATCGGAAGTGTGAACAGCGGAAAGCAGTATATTATAAGTGAAAACGCGGATATTTACGGTGTTCGTGAGGGGTATCGTGATTATACCGATTATATTGAACCGAGTAAAATATTAAGACGCGCACGGTGGGAGTTTGACAGTGAAAATGAGGAAAGAATTGACGTGCCTTGTGTTAATATAACAGGCGGATATGCCGATATTTCAAAGCTGGCGGATTATGCGGACGAGAAAATTAATATCGGTGATACGGTGACTGTAATCGACTGCGGAAACGAGATTAGAGAACGCGTCATAAGGCTTGAATATTATCCTTATCAAAGTGACGATACCGTTATATCTGTCGGCAGGGTTAAAAAGGATTTGTTTTTCTATCTTGAACAAATAGGAACTCTTGCAAAACGTTACAAAAAAGTATCGACAACAGGCGGTAAAGTCAAGGCGAAATCGGTAAGCGGTGTTATTTCACAGTCCGGAATGAAAATAGACGGTGAAAACGGTACGGTTTCGTTGTTATCGGACATTATTGAGGTGTCAACGGACGGTGACGTAAAAACGCAGATTGGAAATGTGAACGGTCAGTTTGTGTTTAATATTACGGACAACAACGGCAATTCGGCTGTGAATATTACGGACAAGGGCAATATGAATTTTAAGGGTGATTTTGAAACGGAAAAATTGAGCGTGGGGGATAATGTTATTACACAGGACAGTAACGGTGTGTTGTGTATTAACGGTAAAAGGATATTGGTGGAAGGAGAATAAGAATGAAATTAGATTTTAATTTTGACGGAAAAACTTTGCTGAAAAAATGGTGGCAACAGGTAAAATCGAATTTTCAGACGGTGCAGGACGAATATAATGCGTTAGAGGATAATTTGAGTGAAGAAATAAATCGACGTGTGAATTTAGGTAATGATTTGACTGATAAAATAACAAAGGAAACGTCGGACAGAAAGACGGCAGACCGTTCTCTTGAGGGCAAAATTTCAACCGAAACATCGGACAGAAAGAAAGCGGACAATTCGCTTGAAATCAAAATTTCAAACGAGGTAAATTCGCGTCAAGAGGCGGATAATGAATTGAGCGGTCGTATCGAATATGAAAAAATGGAGCGACAGGCAGATAATGAAGAAAACAAGTCAAGATTTTTTGAAAAAGCAGACAAAACCGAGTTGTACGGAAGAGAAAAGAATATTACGCATAAGATAACACACAGTCTGAAAAAGTCTGATTTTATTATAAACATAAATCAAGGAAACGGAAACGGTACAGTAACGATAAACAGCTTACCTGTGCAGACTAAAATTTTTAGGGACGGACGTGCATATATACAAACAGCACCGATTTCTGCCTCGTTTTCGGCGGAAAAAGGTGAAGAAGGAGAAAAGTGGATTAATTTGTTATATGACAGCGATAACGGCACATTGGGCTTGGAGGTTACGGAACAGCCTGAATCGGGTAATGTTGCAAAGATGAATGTAACATATATGAAAGCGGAAGTTGCCGAAATATATGCGGGTATAATCAGATTTGATGGATTGAACACGCTTGATGCTCTCAAAACGAATAACAGAGATTCGTTTGTTGGGGCGATAAATGAACTTGTAAGCGGAAAAGTCGGCGCGAATGATATTGTAAATGGTAAAGATGCAAGTTATCGTGTGACGGATTTGCTGAAGTGGGTGGCCGGAGGTTTAGAAAAAAGTAATTCAGTTAATTATCCGGGACTTGACTACATAATCAGCGATGTTTACGAAATGTTTAATGCACTTTGCAGTTATGGTTTCCAAGAGCCGATCGAGGTTGTAAAAACGGTGGCGGAGTTAAAAAAGCAAGCTGAAAATAAATAAAACGGAGGAATAATTTATGGACAGAATTTTTAATTGGACAAGTACGGTTATAGGAATTGTGGGCGGATATTTCGCCGCGATTTTCGGTCAATGGGACAGTATTTTGTGGGCGCTGTTAGTGATAATGGTGCTTGACTGTTTGACAGGTGTTATTAAAGCAATTTATACAAAAACAATGTCGAGTGAGATTGGGTTTAAAGGATTACTCAAAAAGATTACTATATTAATTATAGTAGCACTTTCAAATGTTCTGCAACAGATTACAGGCGATAATGTTGCAATTCGGGAAATAGTTATTATGTTTTACGTAGCGAATGAGGGTATAAGTGTGTTGGAAAATGTGGCGGTGATTTACCCGCGAATGCCGAAAGCAATAAAGGATATATTGCTCCAAATTCGTGACAGTAACAGTGCGGACAGTGAGTGAATATAATATATGGGGAGTGAGATATATGATAGTAGGAATAAATTGCGGACACACTGTCAGCGGTACAGTCGGCAGCGGTGCGGTCGGATTCCTTAACGAAAGCAACGAAACGCGCCGAGTCGGTTATAAAGTAATGGAGTATCTCAGGGCAAAAGGTGTTACGGTGGTTGATTGCACTGATGATTATTCTTCTACGGTAAGCGGAAATTTGAAAAAGATTGTTGATAAAGCAAATGCACAGCCGCTTGATTTGTTCGTTTCGATACACTTTAACAGCGGCGGCGGCAGAGGAACTGAGGTTTATACCTATAACGGAGAAGTTTTTAAACAAGCGGAGCTGGTATGTGAAAATATGGCGGAGCTTGGGTTTATAAACAGAGGTATAAAAAACGGCTCAAATTTGTATGTCATTCGCAGAAGTAATGCGAGGTCGATGCTTATAGAAGTGTGCTTTGTCGACACCGAATCGGACGCGGATTTATATAATGAAGTCGGCGCAGACAGAATTGCCGAGGCAATAAGCGACGCGATAGTCGGCGAAAAAATGGAGGAGGAACTTACAATGTCGCAATATGAAGAATTAAAACAAATGATTTCGGAACAGACTGCAAGAGTTGATGTTTTGCAGAATGAGGTTTACAAAATCGAAAATCCTATGATTTATAATTATATCGATGATAATATGCCCGACTGGGCAAAAGAGGCTGTTCGGTGGTGCGTGGATAACGGTATAATTGTCGGCACCGGCAGCGGATTGGGGCTTGATGATACAAAACTTTGGACCTGCGTAGTGATGTATCGTTTGTCAAAAACATTGAAATAATAAATACAGCTGCCGATAAATTTGTCGGCAGCTAAAATAAACAAATCTTTATAAAAATCACTAAAATATCTTGACATATCTATGTAAAATAAGGTATAATAGATATTGTTGTACAAACAGTGTATAACTGAGTCCATCAAGTCCGTTTTTAGAATTGACTTGCCGGAGGGAGGGGAAACAATGTCTGAAGTAAGAGTAAAAGATAATGAATCATTAGATAGCGCACTTCGCAGATTCAAGCGTCAATGTGCTAAGTCAGGTGTCATGTCTGAAATCAGAAAGCGTGAGCACTATGAAAAGCCAAGCGTAAAGCGTAAAAAGAAATCAGAAGCTGCAAGAAAAAGAAAGTTCTAATTTTTAATTAGCAACATAAGGAGATGACGATAATGTCTTTAAAGGAAAAATTAGCAGAAGATCTAAAATCGTCAATGAAAAACAAAGACACTGTACGCAAAAATACAGTACAACTTGTCCGTACTGCAATATTGCAGGTTGAAAAGGACAACAAAGTAACTCTTGATGACGAGGATATTTTGGAGGTAATTGCAAAGCAATTAAAGCAACGCAAGGACTCTCTTCCTGAATATGAAAAGAGTGGCAGAGAGGATTTAATCTCTCAGTTAAAACAGGAAATGGAATGCTTGATGGAATATCTTCCTAAACAGCTTACAGAGGACGAGCTACGTCCGATTGTAGAAGAAGGCGTTAAAGCAGTAGGCGCAACCTCCATGAAAGATATGGGTAAGGTTATGGAATACGTTATGCCGAAAGTTAAGGGAAGAGCAGACGGAAAAGCAGTCAGCACGATTGCTAAAAGTTTGTTTAACTAAAAATATTACAGAGAGAGCTTCGGCTCTCTCTTATATTTCATTTTCGCTGGTGTAGCTCAGTTGGCAGAGCAACTGATTCGTAATCAGTAGGTCGGGGGTTCGACTCCCCCCATTAGCTCCAATCGGAACAGGTTATGCTTGTTTCGATTTTTTTGTGCAAAAAATCAAAAAGCACGCCTGTATCAGACGTGCTTTTTGTCTTTAAAGATTTTCTTTAAAATAATTTTCAAGAACATTTGCGGCTTCAGTTTCATCGTTACCTTCAACTTTGACTGTAACGAAATCACCTTTACTGATGCCAAGACAAGTTATTGTAAAAAGTCTTTTTAAGTTTTCAATTCTCTGGTTATATTCAATGCTAATGTTCGACGTAAAATTTTGTGCTTTTTGTACGAGTTTGCCGGCACATCTGGCGTGAAGTCCGTGTTCACCTTGAATTGTATAAGAAAATTGTTTCATGGTAAAAACCTCCTATCCTTCGGAAATATCAATATGATTATTTCCAGATACGTTATTTCTATACCCGGCGGTATAAAAATAAATGCACAACTTTGTACATTGGCTACATTATATCACAGTCGATTGATTTGTCAACAAAATGAATAATAATACCATTAAATAGATAAAAAATCCGATTAATACGAAATGTTTTTTATGAAAAGTGAAAGAAAAAATAACCATTAAATGTATTAATGGTTATATGTTTACAGGATACAATATAACAAAACATCAAAAATGTGTATATTTGAGGATATATCCTTAATATATGTTAAATATTTTTCGACTTCAGACTGCGGAGAAAGGATTTTTACACCTGTTCCGAGCCCTGCAAGCCAACCGTAAAACTGTGAACTGATGTTTACATTTAATTTGGCAACGAACGTATTTTCGGTATTTGAGTTTAAAATAATATCCTTGCCGAACCTATCCATAACAACACCGATAAGGTTATTGTCAAATTCAATTTCGAGTGTATTTTCATCACCTGCAAACATACCGAATGTTCTTTTTGAATAGTTTCCTATATCGAATTTGCTGAATTGGTCACCGCCGTCACGTTTTTCGGCGGTTATTGTTATGTTAAGCATTTTGTCTACGCGGTAATGGCGTATTTCTTTGCTATCATCATCAAAACCAATCAGATAGTAATTTTCATCGTCCCATATCAAAATATACGGACTTACGGTGTAATTTGCACCGTCCTTTTTCGGTTCAAGCTTTTTGGCAAGCGTCCATGAACAATATTTGAAAGTGATTTTAACATCTGAAGATATTGCGGAATGAAGTTTATCTATATTATAGTAGATACTCTCATTCATCGTCTTAATTCTGTTTGAAACAACGACTTGTCTTTGAAGCGTTTGAGCCTCATGACGGCTGGCGAGCTGTTCGATTTTGTGAATTAACTGATTTGATTTCTTTTCTGTAATGAATTTTGAAGATTGAACTGCGTCAACCAATAACTTCAATTCTGCAATTTCAAAATCTCTTGACGCGAGATAATATCCTTTCGGCTCACTTCTTCTGCTCAAAATATCGCAACCGAATAATTTAAGCCGTTCAATGTCATCATAAATGCTCTTGCGTTCGGCACTTATACCTTGCTTGGCAAGTGCCGAAATAATATCATTTGCGGACATTGCGTGATTTTCGTCTGTATTTTCCTTTAACATCTGCATTATGTACAGTAATTTCAGCTTTTGATTAAATGATTTCCCCATTGCAATCCCCCCAAGTGTAATATAATTTAATGATACCACAAGTTAATGAGTCTGTCGACAAAATGTCGACAGCTCACATCACATCTTGCGATGTAATTTTTGAGTGTTTTTAGAGAAAAAATCATAAAGTTCCTCCAAAGTCGAAACTTTAGATTTTAAGCCATTTCTGCCGCACAGGTCGCCAGAAATGATTATAAATTGAGGTTGCACCTCAAACACCCAAGAACAAAGTAGACAAAACCATAACGGTTTTGTCTACAATCTGAAATGCCTTTCTCAAAGAGAAAGCATTTTGGTTTATAGTCCAAGTTGTTTTTTGCAATCTTCAAGAACTTTTTCGATAGTCTTTTCGGCTGTTTCAAAGCTTTCTGCGAATGTGCCGAGATACAACTTGATTTTCGGCTCTGTTCCCGACGGTCTTACGATAAAGTAAGTCTTTTCGTCTGAAAGGTTGTACTTCAATACGTTTGACTTAGGCAAACCTTTAAGAGGTGAAACATTGCCCTTTGTATCTTTAATTGTTTGTGACTGATAGTCGGTGTAAAGTACAACGTCCATACCTGCAACTTTTGTCGGCGGTGTTTGACGTAGGTCTGTAAGTAACTGTGACATCTTTTCCATACCGTCTTTACCCGGCATTACAAATGAAACTGTCTTTTCTGAATAATATCCGTACTTATTGTATATATCCATAAGTGCTTCGTAAAGTGACTTACCCTTTGTTTTGTAGTAAGCAGCCATTTCTGCGATAAGCATTGTCGCAACAACACCGTCTTTGTCGCGTGCGTGAGTACCTACAAGATAACCGTAGCTTTCTTCAAAGCCGATAAGATATGTATGGTCGCCTGTCTTTGCAAACTCTGTCATTTTTTCGCCTATGTACTTAAAACCTGTAAGCACGTTCATAATTTCGATACCGTATGAATGAGCGATTGCGGCGGCAAGCTCTGTTGTAACGATTGTCTTGATAACAACGCCGTTTTCAGGCAGAGTGCCTTTGGCTTTCTTTGATGAAAGTATGTATTCAACAAGCAAAGCACCTGTTTGGTTGCCTGTAAGTGTTCTGTATATGCCGTCGGCGTCACGAACAACTATACCGACTCTGTCACAGTCGGGGTCTGTACCGATGATAACGTCAACGTCATTTTCCTTTGCCATTTTTATAGCAATTTCAAACCCTTCCTTGTCCTCCGGATTAGGTGACTTAACAGTCGGGAAATTACCGTCCTCTGTATCCTGTTCCTTAACGACAAGCACATTTTTAAAGCCCATACGGTTAAGTATTGCCTTGATAGGTCTTGAGCCTGTGCCGTGGAAAGGTGTGTAGATAAGCTTGAATGTATCTGCAACTTCTGCTACTGCCTCGGGATTTTGCTGTTGTGTTTGAACAACATCAAGGAATTTTTCGTCAAGGTCACTGCTTACGATTTCAAGCAAGCCTTTTTCTTTTGCTTCGTCAAGCGAAATAAACTTAACATCGTCAAATATATCGTAGCTGTCGATTGCGGCAACAACAACATCAGCCGCATCCGGAGGAAGTTGTCCGCCGTCAGGGCCGTATACCTTGTAACCGTTGTATTCTTTAGGGTTGTGGCTGGCGGTAATCATAACGCCGGCACTGCAGCTAAGTTCGCGAATACCGAATGAAACTTCCGGAACTGAATGAACGATAGGGAAAAGATAAGTCTTTACACCTGCACAAGTAAGAACCTTAGCTGTTTCTTCAGCAAATGTGCGTGAAAAATTACGTGTATCGTAACCGATAAGAACACCTGCTTTTGCGGCGTCCTCACCGTTTGAAAGAACGTACTTCGCAACACCTTGACTTGCACGTCTTACGTTATATATATTGATTCTGTTCGTACCCGCTCCGATAATACCTCTCATACCGGCTGTACCGAATTCAAGTTCACGATAAAATCTTTCTTCTATTTCTTTTTCGTTGTTTTCAATAGATTTAAGCTCTGCTTTTGTGTCATCATCAACCACGTCGCTTGTAAGCCAACGGTTGTAGGTTTCCTTGTATCCCATTGATAACTCCTCCTTAAAAATAATCTCATATTAATATTATATAATACTTTCTCAAAATTTTCAATTATGAATATGTAAAAATTAAAGAAAAGTTATCGTATAAATTGACAAAAAAAACGCAAAACTTGACGAAAAGTGTATTTTGTTATAGAATAGCAGTAATATGTATTAATAAGGAGGACACTTTTATGGCAGTAAAGGTGCATGAAACAGGTTACGGCAAATGGAAAGTGCCTGTGATAATCATAGCTGTTATAGTTGTTTTGGGTCTTGCGGGAACGGGCATACTATTAAGCGACAGCCTTGGTGTTTCAATAGAAGAAGGAAGTAAGAGAATAGAGGTTGCAGAAGGTGACGGTACGTCATCTGTTGCAAAACTGTTAAAGGACAACGGCATAATAAAGTATCCGCTTTTGTTTAAGGTGCAGTCAAAGCTCGGCGGATATGACGGTAATTTTCAGCCGGGTGCGGCAACTATTGATGACGGAATGAGTTACAGTGACATACTTAATCTTATAATAACGCCGAGCCGTGAGGCTGCGAAAATTACAATACCGGAGGGCTATGAAATCAAACAGATAGCACAGAAACTTGATGAGGCAGGTATTGTAAGCTGGCAGGACTTTTATGCGGCTTTAAATCCCGACGATTATGATTATGCGTTCTTGAAAAACTTGCCTGAACGTGACGGACGTATGGAGGGATATTTGTTCCCTGCAACGTATGAAATTCCGAACGGAATGTCGGCACACGATATTATCGACCTAATGCTTGCGGCATTTGACAATCAGTTTAAACCGGAGTATTATGAACGTGCGACAGAGCTTGGATTGACGGTTGATGAAGTTATAACTATGGCGTCAATCGTTGAACGTGAAACGGACAGCGGAACGGAAAGAGCAAAAGTTGCGGGAGTATTTTATAATAGAAGAAACTCAGGTATGAAGTTCCAGTCGTGTGCGACGGTACAGTATATTTTAGGTGAAAGAAAGCCTGTACTTTCGATTGCCGACACGCAGATAGATTCACCGTATAACACATATATGTATGCGGGATTTCCGATAGGTCCTATATGCAATCCGGGAACGGAATGTATAGAGGCGGCACTTTATCCGGAGGCAACCGATGCGTATTACTTTGTACTTGGCAAGGACGGCTCACATATCTTCTCAAAGACATATGAAGAACACCTTGCGGCAATGCAGAGTACCGAACAAAATATTTCGGTCGATGACAGTGCACTTGAAAATCAAGACAGTTTAAAACAATAAAGAGGTTTGATAAATGATAGAATATGATAAAGACGCGATTGTTCCGCCGTATATAACGGAATATTTGCGTGCGAAAACAGTGCATAATGATGAATTTATGCACTCGCTTGAAAAATATGCGGAAGAAAACAGTGTTCCGATAGTAGAGCCTGAAACGGCAAGGTTTTTGTCGGTGATGTGCAGAACGGTTAAACCGAAAAAAATACTTGAAGTAGGTTGTGCGATTGGGTATTCTTCTATATTAATGGCACAGGCTACAGATGATGACTGCGAAATAGCAACACTTGAATGTAACGAAGATATGGTGCGTATTGCAAGGGAGAATATTAAAACTTCGGGATATGCGGAAAAAATATCTGTTATTGAGGCAGATGCAAAGGATTATCTTTCGTATATTGACGATGATGAAGTTTTTGATATGATATTCCTTGACGGTCCGAAAGCACATTATATTTATATGCTTGACGAGTGCGTGCGATTGCTGAAAAAAGGCGGTGTGCTTATTTCCGACAATGTGCTTTACAAGGGAATGACAGCGGACGATAACCACGTTGTGAGAAGAAAAATCACGATTGTAAAACGTCTTAGAAAATATATTGATATGCTTATGGAGCATAAGGAGCTTGAAACATCGCTTTTACCTCTTGGTGACGGTGTTACAATATCGGTAAAGAAATAATAAAGGGTAGGAATATATTATGAAGAAACCAGAACTTTTAGCTCCCGGCGGCAGCTTGGAGAAATTGAAAACAGCGATAGATTACGGTGCGGACGCGGTGTATATCGGCGGTGAAATGTTTTCACTACGTGTTGCGGCGGAAAATTTTTCAAAGGAAGATATGCAGGAGGGTATAAAGTACGCTCACGACAGAGGCAAAAAAGTGTACCTTACCGCGAATATTCTTCCGCACAATGATGATATTGAAGAATTTGAGGAGTTTGTCAAAGATATAAAGAATTACGGCTTTGACGCAGTGCTTGTGGCAGATTTGGGATTGTTTGATATGATGCAGGAACTTGCACCGGAAATACCTATTCATGTAAGTACACAGGCGAATAACATTAATTATCGCTCGGCAATAAAGTGGTACAAGATGGGCGCAACGCGTGTCGTGCTTGCAAGAGAAATGTCGTTTAAAGAAATTGCGGAATTTCAAAAGAAAATTCCTGAAGATTTGGAGCTTGAAGCATTTATACACGGCGCTATGTGTATATCGTATTCGGGCAGATGTCTTTTGTCAAACTATATGACGGGACGTGACTCAAACATGGGTGCTTGCGCACATCCGTGCAGATGGAATTACAAACTTGTCGAGGAAACAAGACCGGGTGAATATATGGACGTGTTTGAAAACGAAAGAGGTACGTTTATATTTAATTCAAAGGACTTGTGTACAATCCGTCATATACCTGAGCTTGTGCAAAGCGGTATTGCGAGCCTTAAAATCGAGGGCAGAGTAAAAACTTCTTATTATGTTGCAACGGTTGTTGGGGCGTACAGACGTGAGATTGACAGATATTGTGCCGATCCCGAAAATTATGTGTTTAATGAAGCGGAATACGAAGAGCTTTGCAAGGTCAGTCACAGACCGTATACAACAGGTTTTTATTTCGGCAAGCCCGATGAAAATTCACAAGTTTACACATCAAGTTCGTATATCAGAGATTACGACCTTATCGGTATAGTCAAGTCGTATGACGCGGAAACGGGCATTGCAACGATTACACAGAGAAACCGTTTCTTTAAGGGGGACGAAATAGAGATAATTCAGCCTATGAAACCGTTTTTTGTACAGACGGTTAACAGTATGTGCGACGAAAACGGTAATGAAATCGAAGTTGCAAATCACGCGGAGCAGATAGTTAAGTTTAAAACGGCACAGCCTGTTTGCGAGGGCGCAATGCTTAGAAAGAAAAAGTAAAAAAACAGAGCAGATTTAATAAAAAAACTACTTTTTTTATTAATCTGCTTTTCTTTTTTGAGAGAATATGATAATATAATTTATAACGGCAAATTTGAGAGAGGAAATTTATAAAAAAGGAGAAGGTTTTATGAAAAACAATCTAAAAAAAATTGCTTTGTGCGGCATTGTCAACGGCAATGATTGCGGGAAGTATCGTATTGCCTATGACGGCAAGTGCGGAAACAACACCTATTTTTGACGGTGATACCGTTGAGCAAGAGTGGAAATTTGATTTCGGTGCATCAGGAACAGATGCAGAAGACGGTTACACACTTGTAACACCGGACACCAATTATGTTACAAATAAGGAGTATGGTTTTCTTGGTATTGACGAAGATTCGTACAAACTTGGAAATCGTTTGGACGGCTTCGGCAACCAAAAAGGACAGGTTATAAAACTTCAAGCCGGCGGCGGTACAGGTCTTAATGACGCAATCGGTTCAGTGGGAGAGGATAGCTTCGGAAATGCCGGTGACGTATATTATCCTACACGTTTTGCGTTGAAAGCAGATGATGAGGCATATTACAGAGTTCGTGCAACAGTAACAACTCTTGATACAACTAAAGATGCTGAAATTTCACTTTACACAGAAAGAAAGCACCCTATATTCACAGATACAAAGGTTGAGGCAGGTCAGACAAAGACAGTCGAGTTTTCTGTAAGACCTACTCCGATTTACTACGAAAAGTCTGAGCCTAAGGGCACTATAGCAGACGGAATGGTAAATGTGTGCGTAGCGGGTAAAAACTCTGCAATCGCATCTATCGAAATTCAAAAAGTACAAGAATACCCTGTATTTTGGGTGCTTGGTGACTCAACAGTTACAGACGGTAACTGTTCATTGCCATTCTTCAGACTTCAAAACTACACAGGTGTAGGTACAGGTTTGACAAAATATTTGCCGAGAAATTATGCAATGGTAAACGAAGGCGAGGGCGGTCTTAATGCTGCCGATAACTACCACTTTAATATGGTAAAGGATCGTATTAAAGCTGGCGACTACCTATACGTTGAATACGGTCACAACCATAAGAGTGACGGACCTGCAGGCTATGTATCAAACCTTGATAAGTATTACAATGCTTGTCACAGCGTAGGTGCAACGCTTGTTATCGTCAGCCCGATCGAAAGAATTAACACATTCACAGACGGCGCATATCAGCACACATTGGACGGCTTTGCGACAGCCGGTGCACAGTATGTTGCAGATAAGGTAACAGCCGGTGCAACAGATATTGCATATGTTGATTTGAATTCATACAGTTTGGATTTCTATAATAAGATTACAACTGATAACGGCGGTGATTCGGGTGCTATTAAGTTCTATTTCCAAACAGCTAAGGGTGGCGGAACAGACCAAACTCACCCTAACGATGCAGGTGCTGAAAATCTTGCATATGAATTCGTTAAGGCTGCAAAGGCTGTAACGGACGAAACACAAAAGGCTGCTTTGGCACCTGTTGTAAATAACTTTACAGACGAAACACCAAACCTTGTTTCAACAGAAATCACAAGTCTTGGCGCTGCACCAAATGACGCTTGGCCGCAATACGTTGTTCCGACAGATAACGAATATCCTGTTGTAATTAAAGATATTAAATTCAACGAAGCCGGTGAGGCGAATTATGCTAAGGTGCTTGTACAAGACGCAAAAATAGACCTTGGTGCTTACGGTATTATCGTTATTACGGTTAAAGACGAGAATGGTGAGGAAAAGGGTAAGATTTATGCTATAGACCAGGTTGATAACTCAACAGGCAACGGTACACAGGAAATTACACACTTTACGACAGACGTAAAACTTGAAGAAGGCGATACATACACAGCAACAGTATGGAAAGCTAAGGACAACGGCGGTGACACAGGTCTTACCGTTGACCCTGAAAATGTACAATATTCGGCTGAATATATTCCGACAGATGTTGAAGAACAGTATCTGTTAAATGAAGATAAAGACGGAAATGAACAATTTGGATTTTACGGCGCAACATATGACGGTAAAACATCATCATTGAAAGAATTTAATGATTGGACACAAATCGGCAGTGCCGGAATAACAGCATATCTTAACCAAACAAGTGATGAAACAAAATATGTTGAAATCACATCAGACGGTGCTAAAAACGGCAGTGCCAACCAAGGTTCGTTCTACTATTCAAAAGATCTTTCAACTGAAATCGGTACAACAGGCAGATACCTTGTTTCAGCTGATGTTCAGTATGTATCGGGCGGTGGTATGACATTCAATCTTGTAACGGGTCATAACGATAAAAATTTAGGCGGTACAGAAAGCCTTAACTTGTTCACAATCGGTTCAGGCGGTTTGGTAACTGCGGGAAATAAAGAAGTCGGTACAATTTCAGCAACCGCACTTACTAATATACAATACATTCTTGATATGGATTTAGGTATTGCAACTGTATCAGTAGGTGGCGGAACACCTGTTGAAATTGCACTTAACAATTATCAAACAACAGAATTGACAGTTACACCGACAAAGATTACTCAATTTCTATTCGGCGGAAGTAAGGTTGCATTTGATAATAAAGTAGCAAACCTTTCAGTTGCAAAATTAAAAGATCAAAAACTTCCAAGCTATACTATCGGCATAAGAAGTAATGATACAGCAAAGGGCAGCGTTACACTTTCATATGTAACACCTGAACCTACAGCGACAACAGAACCTACAGCGACAACAGAACCTACAGTGACAACAGAACCTACAGCGACAACAGAACCTACAGCGACAACAGAACCTACAGCAACAACAGAACCTACAGAGGCAACTGCAACAGCAGCTCCGACAGCAACTGCAGAGGCTAAAGATAATGAAACAGCAACAGTAAATACTTTGGCAGACGGTGACGTTACATTGACAGTTACTGCCGATAAAGCTGTTGTAACTGCAACAAAGGCATTGACAGCAGTTCTTGTTGAGGCACAATATACAGAAAACGGAACAATTAAAAAGGTTACAACAACTCCTGTAACATTTGAAGAGGCAGGTACACAAGATTACACAGTTACAACAGGAAGTAAGGTAATGCTTTGGGATTCGCTTCAAAAAATGACTCCGTTGACAGTAAGCAGTGTAGCACCTGCTCCGACAGCTGCACCGACTGCAACACCGATTCCGGACAGTGAGTATACAATGGAAACACTTCCTCTAAACAATGTTGTAACATTAAAGGCAACAGCAAATGAAGGATATGTATTCCGTGGTTGGAAGACTGAAAGCGGAACAACACTTTCAATGGATGATGAATATACATTCAGACTTCGCGGTGACTCAAGAATTGTAGCTAATTTTGTAAACGCACCGACAGTTGCGGATATTACAGATTTTGAACTTTCACTATCACCTGCAAGTATTAAGTCGACAACCGGCTCAACAACAACTGTTTCAATTAAGAATGCAACAGACTCAGTCGGAACACCTATGGATAAGGTTACAAACACAGATGTTACATGGTCTTGTGATGAAACAGGTGTGACAATAGACGCAAACGGTGTTGTTACAATCGGTGACGGTTTCTCAATGGGCGATTCATTGACAAAGAACGTTACAATTAAGGGTACACTAAACGGCGTAACAAAGACGGCAACATTGACAGTATTCGGTTATGAATATTACGAAGATATGGCAGAGGGTTCAACTAACTATACAGGTAAATTTATGACTCTTGGCGGAAAGACTGCTATAGTATTCCCTGGTTTAGGTCAAACTCAGACATATACATTCGGATCAAGAATAACTCTTGATAAAGCAACAACAGTTAAATTTGATCATACATGGGCACCTGACTCGAAAAATAAATGGGGAGCAGGACAGCTAAAGACTCTTAACTTCAAGAATTCTTCAGGTACAACAATATTCTCAATGTGTTATTCATGGGGTACATTGTATGCCGGTACAGCTGCAACAGCAGGATTAGAAGCTGCTACATTGCCTGATAAAAAGACAGAATATACAACAGTAACTGTAACGATTGACCCTGAAACTAAGGTTGTAACAGTAACAGACGGTACAAAATCTGCAACAACAACTCTTACAGATAATGCAGGAGATATTGCAAGCATAGAATTTTCAGCGGATAAGAGTTCACCGGAAACAAGAATAATTGCTATCAGCAATTTCACTGTTACAAAATAATAACGCTTAAAAGACCGCGAAAGCGGTCTTTTTTTGGTAAAAATAATCTACAAAAATAAAAAATGTACAACTTGAATTTTGCATTTTGAATAAAAAATGATGTGCTTTTTTGTGCAATATTTTCATTCAAAGTTTCTTAATAATATTGCACATACAAAAAAAATATGATACAATATATACCATATAGATGGGTTAGGATTGTGCAGATTTACTTAAATCAACATCCTGTACCTGCTAAATTAAACAATACTTGGAAACAAGTTAAGGAAAGAAAGGGAGAGAAGAAATGAAAAGTAAAAAACTAATTTCATTACTTTGCGCCGCTGCTATGTCAGCATCTGCTTTCGCAGGCTTGACAGTAACAGCAAGCGCGGCAACAGATTTAGTCACTCTTGATGGCTCAACAGCAGATGGTTGGGTTGCTCCGGATGGAGCAGATAAAGGTGACATTGTTCCGACAGTTACCATTGATGACGGTGAAACTGACCAATATTTAAAATTCCAAGGTAGCGGCGGCGGTAACCGTAAGTCGACATATTCTTTGGGTCAAACTATTTCAGGTCAATATACTATTGAATATGATACAATGATGACTCGTGGTAATGGTATGAGCAGAATCATGCACTCAAACCAACTTGCATTTACAAATGATACAAACACTAAGGATACAAGAGATGGTGCAGGTATTATAGATACAGTAAATGCACAACAAGGTACAAAGTATAATTCAGGTTCAGGTGCGTCAGTAGCTAACGCTGCTATGAAAACTGACCTTAGACCATATCTTACAGATAAATGGGTAATTAATGATGATTCAACATCAGAATTAGTAGCTTATCCTGAAAGTGCAGTCGAGGTTGCAGATACTAAATGGGTAAGAGTACAAGCTGCAGTTAATAATGATAAGACTACTGTAACAGTAATCGATAAGTCAGGTAATAAACTTGTTGACGGTGTAGAATATACAAACTCAACAAATGAAATTAATTCAATATATGTTTGCTCAAACAGAGGTGATGGTGGTAGTGGTATAGTTGCACTTGACAACTTACATATTTACCAAGGTGCTCCGGAAACACTTACAACAGATGGTCTTAGAGGTGATGCAACTGTTGTAGTTCCAACAGTTATGCCGGTTCCGGACGTTAAGACACAGGCTCCTGGCCTTTCAGCTCCAGATGGAGTTACACCGGTAGTTAATAATACTTTCAGCAAAGCACTTGCATCAACAGCGATGGGCGAAACTGCTACAACAATTACAGATGTAGACGGTCTATCTATTGCTATGGGTAATAGAACAGGCGGCGATACAGCAACAACTGTTTCAGTAGAAGATTGGGCAGCTGGCGATAAAGTTCTTACACTTGCAGGTGGTCCTTATTCAGGTGCCGGTAGAGGTCCTGTAGTTTCTGCTGCAAATACTTTGGCATTAGCAGACGGAAAATCATCTGTAATGACATTCGCTGTTAATCTTGGCTCAAACAAGGCAGGCGGTGCCGGTAGACTTTATATTCTAAAGGATAACAGCCAAGCTGGTACTGACAAGAACGGTGCATACAACAATGTTATGGGTGTACTTACAACTGATGACACAGCCTCAAGCTACACAATCGGTAGCGGTAGCAATGTTATAACAATCGGTCAACAAGTTGAGGCTTATCAATGGTACAAAGTTGCAATTATAGTTTCAAGCGATAAATTTAGAATTTGGGTTGCAAAAGCTGATGAAGATTTCACAGAAAAACCACAAGTTGATTGCGACCACGTTGGAACAGGCAATACAGCAACATCAGTTACAGAACTTCCATTGTTAGCAGTAACATCTGAAAAAGGTGGTTCTTACACAGGTTCAGTTGCAAGAATTGATAATATGCTAACATATTCAGGAACAGCTGATCAACCAAGAAAACTTCTTCCAACAACACAAGCAGCTCCGACACCTGCTCCGATACCTGCAAAGGTTACAATGAGCGTTGATGAAACTGCTAACACAGTTACATTGACATCAGATAAGGATACAGATGCAGTTCTTGTTCAAGCATCATACAGAACTGATAATACATTGGATTCAGTTAAGAAAGTTGTAAATCTTAAATTAGAAGCAAACAAGGCTACAACAGTTCCTGCAACAGATTTAGATGCATTCACAACGAATGATAAGATAATGGTTTGGGATAGTCTAAAGACTATGACACCGCTTGCTAATGCTTATACAGTAAAGAACGGTGCAGCTCAAGCAACAGCTAAGCCGGCTCCGACAGCTGAACCTACAGAAGCTCCGGCAGAAACAGCTGCTCCGACAGCTGAGCCGACAGAAGCTCCGGCAGAAACAGTTGCTCCGACAGTTGAGCCGACAGAAGCTCCGGCAGAAACAGTTGCTCCGACAGATACACCGGCTCCAACAGCAACAGCTGTTCCTACTTATGCAGTATCAGGTACTGTAGACGCAGGTGTTAAATCTGTAACTCTTACAGATAAAGCAGAAGCTGAAAATACAATTACAGGTACAATCGAAGATACAGCTGTAACATTTACAGGTGTTAAAGCCGGTACATATACAGTATCAGCTGTAGCTAAAGATGATTACAAAGATTTAACAGTAACTCCTCAAGAAATTACAGTTAGCGGCAATCTAGCAGGTGTATTCACAGTAACAACAACTGCTAAAGTTAAGAGTGCTGTAACTACTACAGTAACAGGCGGTACTGCTACAGTAACAGGCGCAACAGATTTGAAAAGCGTTGCTGAAGGTACAGAACTTACAATAACAGCTGCAACACCTGCTTTGGGTTACCTTGCTGCTGATCCGACAATTACAGTAACAAAGACAGACGATGCCGAAACAACAGTAACTGTAGCAGAAGGCAAGTTCACAATGCCTGCATACCCTGTAACAGTAACAGTTGCATATGCAGCAGACCCAACAATGAAAGTTTTTGATGCAGAAGCATCAACATGGGTAAAAGCTGATGACACAACAGCTCATGGCAGTGATGAATTGCTAAAATTAGGTCAATGGGCAAAGGGTAAAGATGGTACACTTAGCACAAATGAAACAACACTTCTTAGATATGCAGGTCTATCAGATGTAGATAAGGATAGAGTTGTTTCAGCTAATTTGAATTTTGATGTTGCATCAACAAGCTATGATGCAAATCAAAAACGTTGGGTAGATTCTTACTTCTTTATAGGTGCACTTTCAAGCAATGATTGGGATGCGTCAACAGCAGTATATACAGATTATCAAAGTATAAGAAATGATAGTTTAACAGATACAAAGGTATGGACAGGAACAAAGGATGCAACTACAGCCTCCACTGAAGCTCACGGTGCATTTGTAACAGCAAATGTTCCTGTTACATCATTAGTAAAGTCTGCAACAACAGATAAACTTTCTTTAGAATTAGCTGTAGGAACAGCAAGAACACAGGTTGTTAAGAAAGCTCCAAAGTTAGTTCTTACAATAGGTCAAGCGGTAACTTTTAATGTTGCAAGTGGCGAAACAAAAGTTGAAAAAGCAACTGTTGAAATTAAGAATGGCGATGCAGTTGTAGCAACAGAAACAACTGATACTGATGGTGTAGCAAAAGTTGCTCTACCATCAGGTGATTACACATATACAGTAACAAGTGCTGATTATGCAATTAAAACAGGTTCTATAAAAGTTGCAGATTCAGCTGTAGCAGAAAATGTTGCTGTAGTTGCAAATGAAGCAAAGAAAGTTGAAATTACGTCTCCTGAAAATAACATTGTTGTAGTTGGAAGCCCTATTACATTTACAGCAACAGTTAAAGACCAAGATGGTCGTGTAATGACAGGCAAGACTGTAAATTGGACTGTTGTTGATACACCGGCTAATATTGCAGTAGAAAATGGTGTTGTATCAGTAACAAACGGAGTTATAGGCGGAAAATACAAAGTACAGGCTACAATCGCTGATACAGAAATATCTGCAACAGCAGACTTTGAAGTTGTTGCAAAGAGCAAAGGTACTTTAAAGGCAATATATACAACAGGTGATGAAACAACAGGTGTAGTTGAAACTGTTGACGTATATACTGAAGACGATAACAAATTTGAAGCAGATGAAGTTACTGTTCCTGAATCATATCTTTCAGAAAGAGTAGTAACAAATTCAGACACAGGACTATATGATGTATATAGTTATGTATCAGGTGGTACTGATAAAATTACTTTGGCAGCAGGAGAAAATAAAGTTGTAATTGTTGTCAAGAAAGACGCATCATATAATGTATATGAAAAGTTTGAAGATGAAAAGCCATTATTCAAAGCAGATTCAAGAATTACAGTAAAAATTGAAGATGATGCTACATTAAATTCAAAAGTTGTCGGATTCACTTGTGCAGGTAATGCAGGTAATGGATATTCATTTGCACATTATGCATTACCAGATACAGTAACAAAAGATATAGTAACATTTGATTTTGATTATTATAATACAAACGGTGGTAGAGCAATATTGAGCATTGGTGATGCAACAACAAGAGGAACTACTGGTGGTAGTACAAAAGTTACTTACAATTCAACAGGTGCTATATTTAATTTAGGATCGAATAAAACTAATGCATTAGTTCAAGGTGACAGCTCTAAAGCTATAGGTGACTATACAAATAAATGGATGCATGTCAATGTAGTTGTTAATCAATCAACAAAGAAAGTAAGCTATACTATCACAAATAAAGCAGATGGTGCAGAAATAGCAAAAGCAACAGATGTGGCTTTTGTTGATGCAACAACAGAAAACTTAAAAGCAACACAAATTGATATTTTTGGTTATATAAACAACAGCCATTGTGCAATGCTTGATAATATCAAGGTATCAGAAAGTGATGCAACAACATCTGCAACTGAATAATTTATAAAGCAATAAAAGAACGGTCGTATGACCGTTCTTTTTGCTTGACAAATTTAGCGTTGTGTGATAATATAATAAAAGAAATGGTAAACAAACCATGCTGCAGTTGATATGTTGTAGGAAGAAATACTTTCTACGGAATAGTTACCTATTTGGTCGATAGGTAACTATTTTTTTATTATCACTATACAAAGCAGTAAAACCAAAGTTAAATAAACAATAGCTTCACTCATATGCACACCCCCTTCAAGGTGGTGTCAGCATGGTTTGCAACCATTTCAGAATGTTATTATATCATATAGGAAAGAATTTATCGATAAATGTAAATGCTATGATAATTTCTTATAATAAAAATATGGAATTTTGCGTTTAAATAACAAATATTTCAAAAATATTTCGTATTTTGCGTTTAATGTGTAATCTATATGTAACAAAATTACGAAAATTACTTGCATTTATATACAATATATAGTATAATAGTTTAGATAGCAAAAAAGTAATTTCGGAGGGGTTTTATGTACTGCAAAAATTGTGGCAGACAACTGAAAGAGGGAACGCGTTTTTGTGACAGATGCGGTCAATCAGTAAGAAAAAACAACCAGAACAGCCAAACTACAAAACGCAAAGAAATCGAGGAACTGAAGGCTGAACGTCTTAATCGTAAACGTCGTTTACAGGAAAAAGAGGCAAAACAAGCCCGTAATAAAAAACGTAGAAAAAGTAAGGGAAGTGTTATGATTTTCATAATCGTAGCACTGCTTATCGCAATAGTAAGCGTGATTATCGGCTATAATATGATGGCTCCGAACGATAACGGATTAGGCACTGCTCCTACTTCAACAAATTCGCCTGCAAGTGCAACGAATACGCCGACAGATACAGCAAACAACGTATCATCAACATCATCGCCGTCAAATTCAGCAAGCAAAAACGGTTATTCAAAAATGACAATAAGCGGTGTGACGTGCGTTTATCCGTCTACTTTTAATTCAAATCCGACAACAGGAAATCAAAAACTTAACTTGACTGACGCGCTTGGCGGTGCAACTATGACTGTTTCGCAAGAGGGAAAGAGCGGTGCTCCGTCTGACCTTATGCGTGACTATGCACGTCAAACGGGTGGCGAAGTTTCATATTCTCGTGCCGGTGACGATTGGTATGCAGTCACTGTGACAACAGATGATACTGTTTACCACAGAAAATGCGTATTGAAAAACGGAATTGCGGTATATTATGATTTCTCATATTCTTCAATGACATCAACGGCTCAAAAATATACTGAATATATTGACTATATGGACAGCAATTTCAAATAATTTAAGAAAGATATTTGATTGCAAAGCATATTGACGCAATCAAAATTAAGCAAATCAATATTTTTAATATTTTAGATTTCGAGCGGACAGCCTTTGTTGGTTGTCCGTTTTTTTGTATTCGTTCGATGTAGCGACTGACTATTGTTTCCGCGTCTGCTATTGCTCTGCTTTCAAGTTTTGGATTATAGTCTTTGAGAATTATTATTGCTTGGCTCACATACGGTGATGAAAAATTATTTAAAATAACTACTTTCTTTGTCAATTCTTTCATTACTAATCTCCAATCATTTCAATTTGTTTTATTTCCATTATCTCCGACTATGAAAAAGTATATACCTGCTTTATTTTTTGTAACATTAATCAAAAATAAATGTA
>QTVU01000129.1 GCA_003460745.1 Firmicutes bacterium AM55-24TS | reverse complement strand
TTTTAAAATTGCCTAGACAATTAAGAAAAATTCCTGAAAAATTTAGAAGAACAGCTAAAAGAAAGTATTCTAAAGAAAATAGGGAAAAATTTTTATTCAGTATATATAGAATGCCTGATTTAGCTCGAAACGAAGACGAAAAACAATGTTTTGAACAACTTCAAAAATACTCAAAAAGATTATTAGAATATTTCGATTACTATTGGAAAACCCCTAAAGAAGATTGTACAATTTCAGGTCGAGATATGGATTTATTAAAAACATATCCGGCTAAAAGATTTGAATATTAAAATAAATTGAATATCCTTCTAAAAAATATATTAAAAACCTTATATAATTAAGAAAGAACATAGGCAAAATGCTTATGTTCTTTTTGGTTGGGTATCTTGTTGTTATCCATACAGCTATGGCAAGCCCGAGATGAGGGTCTTTTAGGGCGGAGGTGAAGGTTGCGAGGCCTTCTGAACGTGCGGTGTAAATGTAAATAAAATAAAATGGACGAAAAACAAGTAAAATCAAAGGTTTGCGGTATTAATATTGACAAGGAAATTAAGGAAGAAACTGTAATATTTTTGTATAAAACGTTTGGAATGGGTGCAGTTCAAGAATTGCCAAACAGTTATTGGGTAGAAAACGGATTAATAAAATCAAAGTATATAGTAAAATATCTTATCGAAAAAATATTAAAATACAAAAGCAGAAAACAAGTGATACAAAATCTTTCAATCAAAACTTTTAGAGAAGCAAAACTTACTAATATGATGAGAATTTTATATAATAATAATCTATTCAAGGCAATAGACAACGCATATCCAAATCAATACAATGAAGAAATGTTTGATAGAACAATTAATTATTGGGATATTGATTTGTTGAAAGAAGAAGTAGAATTGATTGCAAAAGAAAAGGACAAGCCTGTAAATAGATTAAGACTTAGGGAAATCTCTCCACATATCTATGGAGGAGAAAGAGTTTTCTTTCGATTATGCGGTGGATTCTCAAACTTTTTGCGACTTTATTATCCGGAAGAACATTGGTGGATACCAAGAGGAACTGGAACAAGTGTAGGAAAATATACACAAGAACAAGAAAAAGAAGCCATATACTATGTTCTGGTTGATTATTTAAAGATTGATATAACTGACGAGACACAATATTATCATGTTACTTGTAGGGATTTCTATTATAATCATTTGCGATGTTTATGCGATAAGTACGATTATGATGTCAAAAAAATGATAAACAAATACTATCCCAAATTAAAAATATGTATGTATGAAACAAATTCATATAAGTTAATTTCACCAAAGGGGGAAACAATCATAACAAACAACTTAAAAGGTTGGGTATCAGAGAATAGATATTTATTTCCACAAAATATCAAAGATAACTCAATCATTTCAGCATTAATGTCTATATCAACACCGAAACCACTAATGAAAAGTTATAGGGGTTGGCAAGTAATAAAAGCAACTGACTTGAAAATGTAAAAAATAGGGTAGGGGAAACTTAATTCCTCTCCCCTTGATTTTTTTGTATAGACAATGTTTTATGGTTTGTTTTTACAAATGTTTCAAATTCACTTTGCGTTAATCTGCGTTCTTCGCTTAGCTGTTTTTTATATGCCTATTAATTACAGTTAATATGACTAAAAAAATAGCAAAATAATTCTACATATTTCCTAATTGTATATTTAATATTTGTATGTTAATATAAA
>QTVU01000128.1 GCA_003460745.1 Firmicutes bacterium AM55-24TS | reverse complement strand
ATGATAATTTGTAATTTTTTTTAATAGAAACAATAATATTGACGAGTATTTTAGGCTAATTTACGATACAATCTTGAATTAACATTGACAATGATGCGTGATTGATATATAATACAATTGGATTAAAATATGAGAGGAGAATATCAATGACATATATAAATCGTGACCTAGAGGAAAAAATTAAATCTGCTTCTAAAGAATATGCTTGTATTTTGATAACAGGTGCAAGGCAAGTGGGTAAATCCACTGTACTAAAGAAATTAATGGATGATAATCGTGAAGAGGTTTTGTTGGATGATATAGAAGAAAGAAAATTAGCATCAAAGGATCCGGCACTTTTTTTGCAAATGCACTCATTACCAATTTTGATAGATGAAGTTCAATATGCACCTGAACTATTTTCTTATATAAAAATGGCAATAGATAAAGGTGCTGCTCCCGGTTCATTTTGGCTCACAGGTTCTCAACCATTTAAGCTCATGGAACTTGCGCAAGAATCTCTGGCTGGAAGAATTGCTATTATTCACATGCCTTCACTTTCACAACATGAAATCTATGGGAATGATAAAACCGAACCATTTTCTATTGATTTAGATAAATTAAAGAAACGTAGTAAAATAAATAAGCCGGCTGATCTTAATGAAATATACAGACGTATATGGAGTGGCTCTTTGCCTGGACATATAAGTGGAAAATACACAGACAGAGATCTGTTTTATAGCAGTTATCTTCAAACTTATATAGAGAGAGACGTAAAAGAGATTGCTGATATTGATGATACAATGATATTTAGCGATTTTATTCGTTCTGCTGCTTGTAGAGCAGGTCAAATGCTCAATGTGTCAGATATTGCTAGAGATGTTGGGATTTCTAACGATACGGCAAAGCGTTGGCTAAAGATTCTTGAAAAATCTGATATTGTATTTTTTTTACGTCCTTATTCAAATAACTTGCTAAAGAGAACAATAAAAACTCCTAAAATGTATTTCTTTGACACTGGACTTGTTGCATATCTTACAAGATATTCATCTCCGGAGATTTTAGCAAACGGTGCAATTAATGGTGCAATACTTGAAAATTACGTTGTGTCAGAGATTATCAAAACGTATAACAACAATGCAAAAGAATGCCTTATATGGTATTACCGTGATACAAATAGTAATGAAATTGACCTTGTAATTGAAAGTGACGGTATGCTTCATCCTATTGAAATAAAAAGAACTGCCAGTCCCGGAACCGAACTTATAAAACCGTTTAAATTATTAGATAAAGCATCTGTTCCAAGAGGTAAAGGTGCAATTATTTGTATGAAAGAAACTCTTTCCGCAGTTGATAGCGACAATTATATTGTACCTATTTGGATGATTTAATTTATATTGTATTTATAAGAAACAAAATCAAGGTGGTATCATGAATCCGGTTGGAAATAAAAAAAGAATACTGGAAAAGTCGGGTTTTAGATACAGGAAAAAGAAATAAAATGATTCATTACAAGGAAACAAGTAGGGCAACATTAAAATTGTTGCCCCTGGGATTGATGCAAGTTCAGATATTACATAAAGAGCATATGCTCATATGTATGCAGAAGTTAAAATTTGTATGGCTAAGACTGTTTCGGGAGCCTTATTTGAAAAAAATAAAATGTTGTAACTTATAAGTTTGATGCATTTATAAGCCTATGTAATAGGATTATATTAAATAAAAATGTTTTATTGACAATGACGATATAATAAAAATCAATTTTAAAGAAAGAAAA
>QTVU01000127.1 GCA_003460745.1 Firmicutes bacterium AM55-24TS | reverse complement strand
GTCAAAATATTGTCATGATCGGAAATCCCGGGAGTGGAAAGACACATCTTTCAATCGCACTTGGCATGAATGCCTGTGAAGCGGGGTATCGGGTAAAATTCTATACGGCTGTCAATCTTGCTGCTGAGCTTGCAGAAGCTGTCCAGATGAACAAACTGTCCAAACTTGAAAAGAGTCTCAGTAAAATAGTTCTTCTGATAATCGATGAACTCAGTTATCTGACTTTTAACAGGTACCAGTCAGAAATGCTTTTTCAGATCATATCAGAACGTTCAGAAAGAGCCAGTGTTATCATAAGTACAAATCTTGAATTTTCACAATGGACACAGCTTTTTGAAAACGAGGTGATATTCATTCTCAGTTGGAGATATTCTTCGCTGATAGAATCAGCTATTGACAATTGCTGATTTTTCTGATAACGTAAAAGCGGACGGAATTTAATTCCGTCCACTTAAATAAATTTTTCTGCACTATTTTGTATTTACACAAAACTTGAAGAATACTCCTTTTACCAGTGCCAACCAGTCTCCAGCGCAAACAGCCTATATGATTTCATTTCATCCCAGTTATCAACATAGTTTTTGGTTCGATATATTACCGAATCTGACATATCTGCGTTCATTCTTATTCTTTTTTATTATTTTTGCTGCTCGATAAGTGTCATTCTTCGCACAAATTTACTATATGAAACATATGACTAATCTAGTAGCCTACTTAAATTTGTCTAACTCTTTTTTACTAACTCGTACACTTATTGATACTAATTTTTTCACTCAATCACACCTCCCAATACTGTATAAAATAAAACATCCGTGCACAAATGTCAATACATTGTTGCACGAATATTTGTTCTGTGTTCATTTTTTCTTTTGTTATATAATCCTATGACATGCTATAAAATTATCATTAAAATTTAGATAATCTTTGTTCGATATATAGCATCCAAAATATTACTCAGCTCATCCTAATCTTTTCTTCCGATGTGATCTTATTTGCTCGTGTCACAATGTACTTATTTCCTTCAAATTACATCTTTGCACTGGCAAATTATATTTCTTATACTTATATCCAATGTACCCAGCGAAACTATTTTCGTGTGTAGAAATTAAGAATTGAACATTGGGGAACTCTGTTCTTATTAATTCCACAAACGAAACTATATTCAAATCATCCATGCACTGAACCGGATCATCAATTAGCATTATATTCAATCCAGCATTTATAAATATCTTATGTAATGCTAACGAAAATGCAAGCAAAATACCAGATAATTGTCCTGAACTCATAGTGTATAAAATATCATGTTCCTCATTAGGTGTTGTAAATCTGATAGAATTTAATTCTTCTTTACCATTCTTATCTCGAATTAATATGCCCTGTCCGCCTTGATACGATTGTAAAATTCTTGCACTATAAATATAAAAAGGTATTTCAACCTGTGAAATGATATTGCCTTGATATTTATCAATACTGGCTTTCCAATCTTTCATGTATTGATTAAGTTTTTTACTAATTTCACCTTCAATACATTCTTTTTTCCTCTTTAAGTTCTCTATCTTTTTGCTTTTATCTCTTTCTTGTATAATAAATTTATATTTTAAAAACTCAGCTTTCTGTACTATATCCCCTTCCTTCAACTCTGCCACCTCTTCTATTGACAAAAAATATTCCTTTAAAAGACTCTGCCACCTCTTCTATTGACAAAAAATATTCCTTTAAAAGACTATCAAATTGGTACTCATTCTTTTTTGATAATATTCTTCTGG
>QTVU01000126.1 GCA_003460745.1 Firmicutes bacterium AM55-24TS | reverse complement strand
TTACGCGTGAGGAGGCGGCAGTAATACTGACGAATACAGCGGAATTTATGGGCGTAAAAGAGGACATAGCTTTATTTGATACTGTATTTTCTGATTATGACACAGTTTCGGATTGGGCAAAGAAATCTGTGCGTAAAATGGATTCTCTCGGAATAATGCGAGGAGTAGGTGATAACAATTTCTCGCCAAAATCAAATTATACAATGGAGCAGTCGGCAATAACGATGCTAAAGCTGTTTAACCTTGATGTGAGTGATTATGCAAGCAATGTGTATGAAATAAAAATTGACGGTGATTTATCACTTTTTAACGGTAAGAACAAGCAATGGATAAAAAATGACGGTAAAACAATATTTACATATGACGGTCCGGAGGAAGATATTGCTGATGATGAGAGGTCGTTTGTGTTCTTTGAAAAAAGCGGGAAATGGTATTTTTATATTCATAACAACAAAAGTGAAAATTACAGCAAAAATAATAAATGCACAGGTATATACAATGCCGAAACAGGAAATAAAGACTATAAACTGATGGTTGATACACTAAATAACAAACAAGGAAGAACCGACCATATTGACTTTGCAGATGATTATTATATGGTAACAACATACGGTTACGCCGGAGCTGAACCCGTTTCTTATATAACTAATATGGAGCTTTATAGCTATGAAGGCGAAAAGCTTGCTTCTTCTTATTACAGCTCATACTTAGGTGGCGATTTTCTTGATAAGGATGAATATCCGTGTAATAACAGACAGATAAGAGTAGATTTTGAAAAGGCAGAGTCACCGTCAGACAAATATTTTGTTCCCGGTGAAATTTTATTAGATAAATATCCGTACAAGTATGGTGGATATGGAAATGATATTGAGCGTATTTTGTATAGTAAGACAAATGCAGTAAAAGGATATACACCTGTTAAGCTGTCATTGCCTGATTCAGAAGGAAATAATTATGCTGTTTTTAATGAGAAAGGGGATATAATATACAAAAGTGATAAAGAGTTATTTACACTGATATATGATGATAGCATATGTATTGGTGAAAATCACGACAATTCTGTACAGATTTATAATCCCAAAACAAAAGAGTTTATTGGTTCAATAGAATGGGATACAAATGAATATGATACAGTATACAAGTATATGTATGAATATCTTCAAAAAAATATAGAAAGTGACTGTGTTTCACCAAAAGGCAATTATAGGGTTAAGGGATATAATACATTATACTCTTATCCATACACTAAATATGATTTTTGGAAAAGTGAAGAATTCAACGGATATACACCGGTGTATCTGTATTTAGGCCCTAATGAGTGTAAGTATTATTTATATAATCCAGATGGTGAAGTTATAGCAGAATCGGATAGAAAAATTTATCTGATTTCATATGATGGAAAACCTTGTTATACAATCACAAAGCAGGAGTGGGTAGAAACAGAATCGGGAGGACACGATCAATTTTATATTGATGTGTATGATCTAAAACAGGTGAACTTGTAGAAGTGCCTGAACATATAAAAGATGTAACGAACTATATGAAATAGAAAAATGGGGGAGAAGAAAATGAAAAAGAAGTTTGTTTTAGGTGTGTTATGTGTGTCAATGATTTTGGCGGCGGGAATAGGTGTGTCAGCAGAAGTAAGTGAAAATCATTCACAATGGGCAGAGGAAAGTTTGATAAGTGCAGATGAAGCGGGGTTATTGCCGAACTTCTTTTCGGACAGAGATTTAACCGCTAATATATCGCGTATTGATTTTTGTCATTTGGCATATAAAATGCTTGAACAAAAATCACTGATTAGTGAGAATAATGTTAAGAGTTCGTT
>QTVU01000125.1 GCA_003460745.1 Firmicutes bacterium AM55-24TS | reverse complement strand
AAATCCTGTTTTTTAGGAAAATATTCGCGTAGAAGTCCATTAGTATTCTCATTAGTACCTCTTTGCCATGGTTGATGTGGTTCAGGAAAATAGAATTGCACATCATTTAGAGCTTTACTGATTTCTTCATGTCGTGAAAATTCTTTGCCCCTATCAGGTGTAATTGTTTTTGCTCGACTATCTTTTAACATATGAATTATCGCTTGTTTTACACTGATAGAATCTTTTTTTGCTACTTTTTCGCACAACAAATAACGACTCTTTCGGTCAACAAGCGTTACTAAACACGCTTTTCCTGTTACGCCTGCAACAGTATCAGCTTCCCAATCGCCTATTCTCTCTCGTTGATTTGCTTGTTCTGGTCGTTCTGAAATGTGATGACTAATTTTACCTCTCGTTTCAATACAACCATTTTTATGTCTGGTTTTTCCTTTATGTCTTAACTTTCTTGCAACTCCACGTTGCCCAGGGGATAATTTTCCTTCTTCTAAAAATCCTCGATATATTCCACGATAAATTGTAGCATAACTAATTTGTATAGGATTTTTCTCATGTTTTAAACGAAATGAAATTTGCTCTGGAGACCATTGATATTGAAGAAACAAGAATTGAACAGTTTTATGAATATCGACATTTAATAACAATGGTTTTATTAATTGCAAATATGCCGTTATCGGCACAAATATATTGAAAACAATTTTAAATTTATTGATTTTGTTCCTGTAATGTGGTATAATATAAATAGATGTTAGGAGTGAGTTTATGAACTATTTATCTGTATCGCAAATGGCGAAAAAATGGAATATGTCCGAGCGTGGTGTTAGAAAATACTGTGCCGAGGATAAAATACCCGGTGCATTCCTAACGGGTAAGACTTGGAATATTCCCGAAAACGCAGAAAAACCCAAAAGAAAAAATAAAAAAAGCAATGAGCCTCAAACATTGCTTGAACGATTGAAATCAGAGAAAGCATCTCATATTTCCGGCGGAATATATCATAAAATACAGATTGAATTTACCTATAATTCAAATCACATTGAGGGAAGCAAACTTACCCACGACCAAACGAGATATATTTTTGAAACCAATACAATCGGAGTGGAAAATGATGCACTTAATGTTGATGACATTATTGAAACGGCAAATCATTTCAAATGTATCGATATGATAATTAATAATGCAAAATACAAGCTCACAGAAAAGTTTATAAAACAGTTGCATTATACTTTAAAATCCGGTACATCTGATTCAAGAAAAGATTGGTTTAATGTGGGCGAGTATAAAAAGCTCCCCAATGAAGTTGGCGGAAAAGAAACCGCAAAACCAGAAGATGTTGCAACTAAGATTAAAGCACTTTTAAAAGACTATAATCAAAAAGAAGAGCATACGCTTGAAGAAATCATAGACTTTCATTATAGTTTTGAAACAATACATCCGTTTCAAGACGGCAACGGCAGAGTAGGAAGACTTATTATGTTTAAAGAATGCCTGAAAAATAATATTGTTCCATTTATAATTGATGAAGATTTGAAGATGTTCTATTACAGAGGTCTGTCCGAATGGAACAATGAAAAAGGTTATTTGACCGATACTTGCCTTGCGGCACAGGATAAGTTCAAAAAGTATTTGGATTATTTTAAGGTACCGTATATCGAGTAATACAAAATAGCGATTTATAAATTTAGGAGTTTATTTATGACTTGAATTTACAATATAAGTGCAACAAGTAAAAAAATAATGACTCAAAGGGAAAAATCCAGTATAATAGAATTGCAACGACTATTATTGAAAGGATGATTCCCATGAGCCACTACAAACATTTTACCACAAAAGAACGAGAAAAGATACTGTTTTTTCTTGCACAAGAGA
>QTVU01000124.1 GCA_003460745.1 Firmicutes bacterium AM55-24TS | reverse complement strand
TTTCTATAAGCATTTCCTCATTTAAATGTTGAAGCATACCTATCATTCCATAATCTTTTAATGCATTTATTATAAGCCTATGAGATTCAGGTAAGCCATCAACATTTAATTTTCCATATGTTTTTGTATAATACTTACTTTTACAATCTTCCAATGAATCTTTTAATGCATTTATTATAAGCCTATGAGATTCAGGTAAGCCATCAACATTTAATTTTCCATATGTTTTTGTATAATACTTACTTTTACAATCTTCCAATGATTTAATAACATTTTCTCCAAAATCCCAATCGTTATATTTTTCTTTTATTTCAAGCCCAATATTTACAATTGGCATTATATAATATTCCATTGTTGAATATACGAAAAGCAGTTATGGCAAATCAAACAAACGGAAACGGTTACGGAATATTATCACCGATAGCGCAGAACGCAATCCGCGATATGATGTTAAGACCTGATGTGTACGCGCAGGCAGAGGAAGAATTAAAGGTATTGCTTGCGGATATCATCACCGAGGTTGAAAACGGAATGGATATGAATACCGCCATAAAAGCGGCTTATGAGAAAATCTATCAATCCGTCAATCCGTCATTCAACTATGATAAACAATTTTCACTTGATACTTGTTACAGAGATATTCCCGCCGTTGATATGGCTATGTTTACCGTAGCAAGAAAGTTGCTTAATGATGCACAGAGCGCATATATTCAAAAACAACAGTAAACACAGTAAAACGGGAGATGCCTTATCTCCCGTTTTCTAATGCTGCTTTACAAATATTATATAGCAAATTAAATTCCTCTTTTCCGCAATCTTTTAACAATTCCGCAAATTCATTTTTGAATTGAATATCCGAATTATTTATTACGTCCATTAACAAATAATCAGTTGTAGTATTTAACGCGTTAGTAATGGCTATTAAACTTGGCAGACTAAGTTTTGTAGCACCGCGTTCTATATGCGAAATATTAGTATCGCTTAAATCTGACATTTCAGCTAATTGTTGTTGAGTCAGATTTAATTCTTTTCTGCATTTTCTTATTCTCTTTCCTATTGCGCTATAATCAATTTCCATAAAAATCAACCTCGTTATAAATTTTTTTGGTATTTTAATTGTATATCCTTTTGGGATATGATAGAATAGTGTAAATATCCGAATAGGATATTTAATTAAAATTATTCTGCATTTATATCAAAAAAATTCAAAAGGAGAATGTTATATGTCATATACAGCTTGTTTTACAGGACACAGACCGCAGAGCCTGCCGTTCGGATTTGATGAAATACACCCTGCTTGCATAAAAATAAAAAATCAGCTTGAAAGACTGATTATCGGCTTAATTGAAAAAAGAATGTAACGCATTTTATATCAGGAGTCGCGCTCGGTGTTGATACTTGGGCGGCTGAAATTGTGCTTGAATTAAAAGATGACTATCCCAATATCACACTTGAAGCGGCTATCCCTTGCCGTTCTCAAGCTGACCGTTGGAATATAGTATCGAAAAAAAGGTACAATCGGTTACTATTGTTATGCGACAAAGTAACATATGTAAACGAAGCATATACAAAAAACTGTATGATGGAACGTAATATTTATATGATAGACAACAGCGATTATGTTGTAGCCGTGTGGAACGGCAAGCCGAGCGGTACAGGTAAAACAGTTGAATATGCGGTAAATTGCGGTAAGGACGTATTTTATGTTGACCCTAATACTTTTCTTATGAAAAATATTAAATTCTGATATAGGTCGGCGATATATATTCTCCTTGATTTTTTATTTATATTTACATATAGTTTTGTTAAACACACACAAAAAATTTTAATGATTTTAAGCTATTTTCACAAATTTTTGAGATGTCTATATAT
>QTVU01000123.1 GCA_003460745.1 Firmicutes bacterium AM55-24TS | reverse complement strand
GCAATTTCTTCCGGTGTTCTTTTTCTTCGTGGCATAATTAAAAACCTCCATTTAGTGTATTTCTATTCTACACCATAATGAAGGTTTACACAATACTTGAAATTGACTCTACACATAATGTACCGACCTTTTTTTCTATTCTGTTTCAACAAATGAAATATTACCGTTTTTGTACACGAACAATGGTTTGTTATTATTACGATAAACTTCTTTGCCCGGAGCTTTGACTACGACAGTTTTAACATATACAATGTTTATAATAGTCGTACCAAAGGTTTTGTAGCTATTTTGGCAGAAATAGCCGTGTTTTTCTCCGTTTGGACGTTCATCAATTATGCAAAATTCAGGATATTCCATCATATCCCACATAGCATCTTCTGATGTGCTTAGAAATTCAACGATTTTTGAAAGAATATATTCTTTTCTATATCCGTATTCTGATAATCCCATTCTTTGTCCTGCTCGTTGTGCTATGTGATTATTACACACCATAGCAAAATTCAGTCCGTTAATTATTTCAAATTTTGCATAATATCCCGACATAGCTGTAAATTCTGATACTGCCTTATAGGCAGCGTTTAGTGTTGTTTGATCCATCTTCATGATCTTTCCTCCTTAAAAAACAAAAAGAGCAACTATAAAAAGTTGCTCTCCATAAAATATAATTAATAAAATTGTTTCTATCCTTATTTATAGATAATCGTCATTATTAATTCTTAACGTCATCTATAAAATGGTTGACTCTTTTAACACAGCCTTTGAAGAATTCAAAGTATGTTGACAACTTAAATTCATCAAAAAGCGAAATGCAAAGTATATTTTCTGCATCAAATGTGTATTCTATAGAGTTCCAAATTTCTTCATTTGCAAATGTTTTTCTGTAAAATTCGAGTTTGCATCCATCGCCGTACCATTCTTCTTCAAAATATTTCTCATAAATTGCTTTGATTTCATCTTTGGACATGTTTTTGTATTTATCTACAATAGGTTTAAACATTTTTATCCCATCATAGCAGTCAAAGTCATAATCGTGTTCAGCAGAATTTTGAAAAACAAGTGTTTTGTCAAAAATGTAACGCATACACTTAGGTACTTGATATATACCAAGTAAATTTTCAGCGGCAATGTAGAAATATCCAAATTTGAATGCTTTATTTATAGCCCAAGTTTTTGTTTTTTCTATTAATTCGACACATAGTTCATCATTAGAAGTTGTGTCGATTATAATAGAACTTTTATTGTCAGTAAATATAGGACTTAATAACCCAAATTCTTCACCGATTTCAAATGCATGACTCATACACTCTCTTTTGAACTGCATAAAAAAGTTATATACATCTTTAGGTTCAATATTTTTAAAACTTATATTGCATGAATAACTCATAATGATACTTCCTTTCTTGTGTTCATCTCCATAAAATATAATTTACAAAATTGCTTCCTTTTCGGTATATAGTAGGTATATACCTCTTTTTATTTCCGGTAATATTTCTGTAAATTCACATTCGGTAATTGCATATGCATTTACTTTAGAATTATAACCGGTAGCATATTCAAATAGGTGTTTAATCACACCATTTGTTATTACTTCACTTTCAACTGTTTCACGCTCCTTTTCATTTAATTTTGATAGCAAAATTTCATCCCACCTGATTATCCTGTCTTTGTAAATAATTAAAGCAAGTCCGGCACTTGTTTTTAATAATCTGCCAACTACTTCAATTTCATTCCGATAATTCGTATTAACTATCAGAAAGTTTTCAGGATTTATTTTTAACAATCTGCCAATATCTTTCCTATTAAGTTTCTTCATTATAAATTCCTCCTTAAAAATATATCTAATCAGCTATTTGCTGTTATAAAGAAAATAAAAAAG
>QTVU01000122.1 GCA_003460745.1 Firmicutes bacterium AM55-24TS | reverse complement strand
AGGAAGATTCAGTAGCCGATACTTCAACCTACATTACAAAACTTAAAGATTATAACAGAATAAAAGAAGAATATAAGCCGTATGTTCTTCAAGCTTATGCAAAAGGTATTTTAAGCGGTTATGATGACGGCACTTTCAGAGATGACGGCTTGCTTACGAGAGCAGAAGCGTCATCGGTACTTGTAAGATTAATTGATAAAAAAGAGAGAGTTAATTCCGATGAAACGCTATATGACTATTTCGGAAGAAAAGTTACTTGGACAGAGCCGTTGAGAACAGACGTTCCGGAGCAATATCAAGTAAGTATTTCAGACCACGAAGTTATTTCACAAGCAAGTTATGATAGAGCAATGGCAAACGGCGGTAGTATTTCAAAATATGAATTAAATCGCTCCAAAGCTATGATGTTTGAAGATTTGGTATTACAGTCAATCAAATATGACGGCGATACAATAACGCTTACAGTTCCTGATTATCTTCCTGAAAGTCAAAGATGGGTAGTCGGAATTGTTTATTGGGATAATGATAAAGATTATGATTTATCAAACAGAAAAAAAATATCGATTACAGAACCCGGTAAATATTCGTACTCTGGTATTAATTTGCTTTACAACATAGGAATAGAAGTAAAACCAAAAGAATCAGATTCATTTACTTCATATGTTGAAGTGACCTGTCATAAACCGCTTTCGTTAGAAAGATTAGATAAGCCTGAAGTATCATTCAATAATATGCATACTAATTTTGAATGGGTACAAGGTCAAGGTTACAAAGATTATACTAAAGATTATCAGTTTGAGGAGAATGATATTGAGCTTAATTGGTGATGATGTTGTAAATTCAGTATTGACAAATTATACATATATGATATAATAAAAATATAAAAAGGGTTACCAGTAGACGGTGTCCTTGAAATAAGAAAACTAAAAGAATTTAGCCGCTTGTTTGTGAGACAGGGCGGCTATTTTCTTGACTGAAATATCAAGCTGATAAGAGCTATAATTACTAAACAGAACTGAAGTAAATCTTGTAATGTTATGTAAGACATAGACTATCACCCTCCTTTCCGGAGGGAAATGCCCTCCAAATGAGGACTTAACCGCCTACCGTTTATGGTAACCCGTAAATATGTTATCAAATAATTGCGAAAAATGCAATAATATTTGCAAAAATTAATATAAAAGTAAAATCAAGTGCAGTTAAATATGCACTTTTTTTAGTACAGAGAAAGGAAAAATGAACATGAAAAGAAAATCAATAATATTTTTAACAATGATTTTGACTGTTATATTTTCTGCTATAGCCTCAAGTTATATTGTAAATGCAGATGAACTTGACGGATATACAAAGGTAGATTGGTCTTGGAACAGAGATATGGAAACAACTGACGTTAATTCTGTAATAGTGGGCGGAAACATTCCATTTTGGCGATATGTAAATGCCGAAAATCCCGAGAATAACGCAATCTGGAAAAGTATATATGGTGACGAATTATCAGATGGTGATGTTACAAAAATATGGTTGGGTGATATAGATAAACGATATGTAGTGGCAAGTGTTGATGTTGTAAATATTCCCGATGAAAATATACGTCAATACATATACGACCATATAGATGAAGATTTACCTGATTTGAAATTCAAGTTTGACATTGATGCTGATGTGGAGGGTGATGACAATGATAAAAAGGCAAGTAAACTATTTAATGGCGATATAGGTTATCGTGTATATCGTGACGGTGACACTTGCCGAATTGAAATAAAATTCAGTCCTAAATTTTATTTGACAGATAATAAAGATAATTCGAGTGACGAGCCGTATCTTCCATATATGCCACATAAACCACTACCTAAAGCACGTTATCCATATAGCTCCGTTATATTCTCTATGTGGGGATATGAAGGCGGCTCTAACGAGCATTACGGAGCTTTGGAAGTGGTTGAGGGTAACGACCCGAAATATATTTACGGTCAAAGTTTTGGTTACGGTGATATATTAGAAAAAGGAAAAATACCAAACAATATGGTTTATCCAAACTTTGAGGCTGGAGAAATTAATCAAGAGGGAACGTGGGCAGGCACAGTTGAAAGTGATACTCTCGACAGTAACCTTATTCGTATAGGACAACAATATAAGCAAAAAGGTGATTTGTGGTATTACAGTTACGGCGGAGCAGTCGGATATAATT
>QTVU01000121.1 GCA_003460745.1 Firmicutes bacterium AM55-24TS | reverse complement strand
CAGCATTTAGATATGCCTGCACAACCTCCATTTTAAATTCAAAACTATATTTTGCCATGAAAAAACCGACCTCCCAATAGTTAGATTTTTGGTCTAACTTTTGGGGGTCGGTTCACAGCATTCTCTTTTTTTGTTAATAAATTAATCTAAAATTTCACCGTTTGTACCGATTGTATAAACTTGCCACGGAATGAATTTACCGCTGTTTTGCAACGCTGTTTTTGCGGCATACTCAATACCGCCGCAGCACGGAACTTCCATACGAACTATCGTAACGCTCTTAATGTTGTTGCTTTCGATAATCGCTTGCAATTTTTCGGTGTAGTCAATATCGTCAAGTTTCGGACAACCGATTAGTGTAATTCTGTTTTTTATAAACTTGTTGTGAAAATTGCCGTAAGCGTATGCACTGCAATCTGCCGCAATAAGAAGATTGGTGTTGTCAAAATACGGTGCGTTGACAGGTACAAGTTTGATTTGTACCGGCCATTGTGAAAGTTGGCTTGTTGAAACAGGCGTGCTTGTTTCGGTATTGTGCTTTATAGCCTTTGCCATACTGCCCGGACAGACAAACGCAGGCTTTTCTTGTTCTTTTGTTTTCTGCATATTTTGCTTTACCGCATCTTCATCAAATGCGGCGGCTTCACGGGTTTCAAAAGAAATCGCATTAGTCGGACAGGTAGGTAAGCAGTTTCCTAAACCGTCACAGTAATCGTCACGCAAAAGCTTTGCCTTGCCGTCAACAATCCCTATTGCACCTTCTTGACAGGCATCGGCACAAATACCGCAACCTGTACATTTATCTTCATCTATTTTTATAACTTGTCTTATCATAATAATCCTCCGTTTTAATATGTTTTTTCGACAATCGCTATTATAATACAAAAATCAATAAAAGTCCACTATTTTAGTACAAATTCTTAAAGAAATATTATACCATTCCCAAAAGCATATAAATCAACGTTCCGACAACACCACTGCCAAGAATAATTGTAATTGCATTCATTTTAAATTTTCTGAGTAAAAACAGCGCCACAAGGAATATACCGAGTTCGACAAAACGAATATCTTTTAACGATGCAGAAAAAATATCTGTTTGGAAAAGCGCGAGCATTAGTATAGATGTGCCTGCGGAGGTTATAAGTGCGACAACAGCAGGACGAAGGGCAGATAAAACCGTCTGAACTCCGCCGACAGTGCGGTATTTATAGTAGAAATACGCGAGTATAAAGCATATGACAAATGACGGAATGATACAGCCGAGCGAGCAAAGCAACACACCGCCTATACCGGCGATACGCATACCGACAAATGTTGATGAATTTATGGATATAGGACCCGGGGTCATTTCCGCAACAGTGATAAGGTCGGAAAATTCCTCCATAGTCATAAGGTGGTGTATGTTTACTATTTGTTCCTGAATAAGCGGAATTGCGGCATAACCGCCGCCGACACTGAATAGACCGATTTGTATAAATGAAAAAAATAATTTCAGTAAAAGCATTATCTAATCTCCTTTTTATGTTTCTCTTTTAAAATCGACACCAGTAAATCGAGTAGGCCTATTCCAAGACATACGAGTATGACTATAATAGCGCTTACCCCTAAAAAATAAGTACATACAAACGCAATAATCATCATTGCGATATATAAAATTCTGCGGGTTTTGAATACGTTTTTCGCAAGATTTATAACAACGTCAAATATAACTGCCGCAACGCCTGCACGCATAACTTGAAGTGCAACGGCTATGTATTTGTTTGTTCGGAATTGGTTATAGAACAGAGATATGATTGAAAGTACAATCATAGGAGGCAATATTGTGCCGAAAACGGCGGAAAGTGAGCCTAAAATTCCCGCCATTCTGTAACCTATTATAACAGACGCGTTGACGGGCAGCGGACCGGGTGCGGACTGAGTTATTGCGGTCACGTCAAGCATTTCGTCCTCATCAAGCCATTGCAGCTCCTCAACAAATTTTTTCTTCATTAATGAAACAATTACAAATCCGCCGCCGAATGTACATGAGCTTAAAACAAACATAGACTTAAATAATGTCCATAATATCCACGCTTTACTTTTTTTCATTATGTAAATTCTCTCCTACTTTATTTTTAACCGCCGCCGAATGTACATGAGCTTAAAACAAACATAGACTTAAATAATGTCCATAATATCCACGCTTTACTTTTTTTCATTATGTAAATTCTCTCCTACTTTATTTTTA
>QTVU01000120.1 GCA_003460745.1 Firmicutes bacterium AM55-24TS | reverse complement strand
GTCAAAATATTGTCATGATCGGAAATCCCGGGAGTGGAAAGACACATCTTTCAATCGCACTTGGCATGAATGCCTGTGAAGCGGGGTATCGGGTAAAATTCTATACGGCGGTCAATCTTGCTGCTGAGCTTGCAGAAGCTGTCCAGATGAACAGACTGTCCAAACTTGAAAAGAGTCTCAGTAAAATAGATCTTCTAATAATCGATGAACTCAGTTATCTGACTTTTAACAGGTACCAGTCAGAAATGCTATTTCAGATCATATCAGAACGTTCAGAAAGAGCCAGTGTTATCATAAGCACAAATCTTGAATTTTCACAATGGACACAGCTTTTTGAAAACGAAATGCTGCTTGCTGCACTCATAGATAGAGTCACCTTCAGATCCTTCGTTCTGAACATGAACTGCAGCTCGTCTTACCGTATCGACTCGACCTTGAATCACGATTAGTGGCTCAAAATTTTTTTATCACAACTGGCTCACTTTTTTATTAGCGAGGTGGCTCAGTTTTTTATTGACAAAGGCATAATAACAGCTTTAGCTAGTGCAGGAGGAACTTTATTAGTAAGTATAATTACTCTTATTACAAATGCACTTGTTAAAAGATTCAAAACTAATTTATAAATTCAGCAAAAAGAAAAAATTTAAACAACGTATATAAAGAGTTAATTTCTATAGTTAATCTTTATCCTAATAATAACATGAATGTTTCATACAAAAGGGTTGATGAATATTAAAGTGAACTAGCACAGACGATACAATGGTTGGAGAACATACTGCAATAGGACAAAATTAAAGAAGAAAGTATATGGGAAAAAGAAAGCTTCTTTGTTTGTGCAAAATAAACATTGGGGTTAATTGAAAAAACAGAATTTATTTATATATATATGGATTTAGTATAATTGAATATAGGTTATTTTGCAATGAAAGAAGGGGTAGAATGTGTATTAATACTAAATTGGAAAATGAGAATTGGGATGCAACAAATAGTTGGAGTGGCTATAATTATCAAGGTAAAATAGCCTTATTTGTGGTATTAAAGAAAATAAATGAATTGATTTCTATCGGGAAAGTTGATGAAATAGAGAAATATAGTATAGAATTAGAATGGCTGGAAGATTTTTCGATATTGTATAAAGATAATGACGGTGTTCAATACAAGACTATTCATCAGGTGAAAGCCAAAGATAAGCACAACATTACTGATTACGAAGATGCCTTGGTAAAACTATATTACAAGATTGTTAATCACAAAACTATTGAGTATGCGTATTTGCATGTGTGTAAGTCAATAAACTATGATGAAAATGAATGGAATGATAAAGTTAAGGAATTGATATTGAAGTGTAGTCATATAAAGGCATTGCAAAATATAATTATTTCTTATAAAAGTAATCCGAAAAAAAAAGATGAAGTAGAAAAAATATATAAATCAGGCAGAAAATCAGAAGTCAATAAATTAATTAAAGAGTACAACGAAAAATATTTTGAGTATAGAAAAATTAATGTTCATAATGTTGATAATATTTTGGACAGGATATTGTCGGATTTGCAAGCACAAATGTTGACGAGCCAAAATATACAAGATGAAGATATAAAAAAATTAGAAGTGTATTCCTATTCTAATGGCAATGTATACTGTGAATTGGCTGAAATTAATGATTTAATTAAGGTAGAAATCAATAGCTACTGGAGAAATACTGGGGCTGAAGGATGGAAATGTACTGATCAAAATTTTTGTGAAATGATCTTTTTATGTTTACAAGGATTAATAGACAAGCATATTACGCAAAGACATATTCAGTATAATAAAACCGCAGAGCGGAGAATAGGATTTAATCGGATTAGAAAGGTGCTTGATAGTGATGATTCGATAAAAAGATGTGAAGAATACTATTTATACAATATTAAAAATAAACTGCTAATGATGTGCGGGGAATATCATGAGTACTGTTTAGATGAATGGGACTCTGAAGAAGAAAGAGTAATGTTTTGTAAGCAGTGTGAAGTGAGTGCATTTTATGAACATATTTCAAGAATGAGTGAGGATAAAATCAGAGATTTAATACATACAATCAATCCGAATGTTTTAAAGAAAATAGACGAAATGAATTGGGCTGAATACTGTATTATTGATAGATACAAAAATCCGTTTTTTAAGGGATTGCGTGATATAAATTCTACATTTGAAAAAGATAGAGATTATATTTCGTATGTGGGGAAAAAAAGACATTAAATTTGTTGACAACAGTAGGAAATCGTGATGGAAGTAAAAAAGC
>QTVU01000012.1 GCA_003460745.1 Firmicutes bacterium AM55-24TS | reverse complement strand
AGGGTTATTCGTTTTTTAATAGATAATGTCGATTTACTTTAGTGAGTATGTCGGCTTACTCGTTTCCGTCCCTTACAGGGGTTATTCGTTTTTTTAATCCTACCCTCCAAAACCCGCATGGCTACTGGGCTCAAAATGCGTTTTGCGGGGCAAAATTATTTTTGATTGGAAACCGTTGATTTACATTTTCCGCACAAGCCAAAAACGTAGGTTTTACCCTGCTTTTCGGCTTTGCGGCTGAAAATATACAGTTATTGTATTTTTCTTTGTATCTCATTAAAATCATTATACTATACATAAACAAATTTTTCAAGTATTTTTATTCAAATATTCTTCATACATTTCTATAACCTTATCATTAGATTCAATCATCATCTGTTTTAATTTTTCCGGCTTATTAACCTTGCACGAGCGTCCGAATCCTCTTAAATACCTTGCAACATCACTGAGTCCGCGAACCGTATCTCTATACACAATTTTATCTTCCGATATATCAAGCTTAGCAAATTTTCTGTTTGCCGCCATTTTTTCAAGTCGTTCTTTGATATTAAAACAATCTTTAAACTCAACCTCAATATTCTCCGCATTATCGACAGACACAATAAACATTTCATCTATAATCTTTTGCACTTCATCGCTTTGATATATATAATTTATATCCTCACTTTCCGTTGCACTTTCAATACTTTCCATATCTATGACGGTCATATTATCGGCTCCGTTATATTCCTCTGACGCTATTATATACATTTTGTCACGCTCGCACGCAAAAATAATTGTACCGACACTGACTTTTCTTTTGATTACTTCACCTCGTCTTGTTCTGTAATCAATCTCTGTCTTTTTGTTGGCATAATCTATATTCATAATTGACGACAACACATCATAATACCGCTTATTATTCTTATTCTCATACAAAAGCATTTCCGTATTATCATTCTCTACAGTACCCTCTAATTTGTATGTATAATCGGCAATCATTTTCTTTATAATATTTTCTAATATTAATTGATACGCTTCACCTTGGCATTTTGCTCTGATTTTATATATCGTTCTTAATAATATATCATTCTTTATTTTACGAGTTATGGGAACATCTAACGACAAATGAAAAACACCGTTGCTGTCTATACTTAAAATCTTTTTTCTTACAAGTTTATTGATGTCCTCCTGCAACATTTTTCTTCTTTTATCAGTTTCGCTGTTTTTTGCTTCCTTATACACCCATTCATTAAACAACCTCTTTTTCGTTATACCTTTGTTGTTTTGGATATACCTGTTTCAACTTCTTTAAGCAAATTTACAATATTAAAAATGCGTTCATAAACATTCATTATGTATCCTTTCACTCAATGACAAAAAGCACAGCTTTAAAATCATAGCTGTGCTTTTGTGTTGTTATTTTACTTCACGAACTTTTTCTATCAGCAGTTTATTCATTTCATCATATGAATTCCAAGTGCTTTTTTTCATCAATCTGACACTTTCAGCTACTTTTTTTATTACGTCATTATATAATTCTTCTGCCGTTATGCCGATTCTGTTCTTAATCATTCCGTTATCCACCGCAACAATCGTATGTGCAATAGGATTTCTTAATTCGGTTTCGGTTTTTCTTATGATTTTCAAATAATGTGATTTTATTTTATCATCTGAGCAAAATTCCTTAATTATAAGTTCCAAATGTGCTGTTGTATAGATGCAGTCAGTAAATTCGCCGTATCTTTTGTCTAACACATCTAAAACTTCCTTACCGATTTCACTCTGTTCAAGTTTATTACGAGTAAGCCAATAAGCGTCTTTTCTTTTTTCGCAATACTTTTTTATGTCACCGACTTCTGTCAAAGTTTCCACAATCTTTTCAAGCAATATCATTGCCGCCGGAGTGATACCTCTGATAAAGCTCAAATAATCTCTTTTGCCTAAGATTATTCCGAGCCATAATAAATATTCTGTTATTTCTCTTTCTTCTTTTTTCTTAACGGGTATTATATCATATTCGGTATCTTTTAATACATTTGCAACACAATTATAATCCAATCTCCATCTGCCTTCCGCCGCATTAAGAAGTTTCATTGCATCATCAGTCAGATAGTCCTTGATTTCGTTTGCAAGAAGTTTTGCCGCCGGATAATCATAAGAAGATATCAGCTTTATGACGTTCTGTCTTTTTATATTTGCCAAAAATTGTTCATTCTCAACTAACAATGTGCGGTTTCTGAAAGAATCGCCATTGTCCATATCACATTCCCATTGTTCTTCTTTATCATATGTTTCGTCCTTATCTCTGTCGTGCATAGGACCTGCTTCACCGCTTGAAACTTGAAGTGCTTTAATACGTTTTTCGGATAATGCCGCCAAATCTACAATAGCACTTTTCATTGCCGGAGTACCCGATGATGTGTTCACATAAAATTCCGCGTCGGGATATTTTTCTTCTATTTCCTCGAATATTTTTCCAAAATCGTTATAAAAAATATAAAACTTATGTACATCAACTAAATCTTCTCGTTCAATTTTAATAATCTCAAATTTGTGATTTAGTTTTTCGCCCAATTTTTCCAATGCCCAAGTATATCGCTGATCTTTGTTTTCATATTCAAGCATACTCTGCGTGAAATACAAATACACAATATCAGGCTTATATACACGACAGCAATGTAACATAGGTCCGTCCAGCATACGCTTAATCGGATCACTTCCACCTACCGGTGAAAATAATATTCTCATTTTTATCCCTCTTTCTTATGTAAATTTTATTCCTTGACGTTTTTTACTTTTCATACTTATATTATACAAATATTATACAAAAAATTAATGAATATGTCAAATATTTTGTTATTTTTTTAGATTTATTTATCAAAATAGCACAACATTTCTATTCTGTGCTGTTTTATCCCTTATCTCATTGTTCCATATATAAACCAATTTATCGAAAAACACCAATCAGGACTCGAAACAAAATTACGTAATCGTAATTTGTTCCCTCTTATTATAACGGGACATATCGACTGTACAAATAGTTTAGATTTCGCCTTTGCATATAAAACCGAGCTGTGTTCACCTTGCAATAAAAAAGCTACGCTAAAAACGCCCCATATGACGCATATGACGTTCGGATGATACTGAAAAGCACTAAAAGGCAGTGCTGTATAGCACTGCCTCTACTTTGTTTATTCTATTGTAACACTGTCGGATAGCGGCTTCATTCCACTAAATGTATTCCAAACAAATAATTTTATTTTAGCGATATTTTTATTCATGTTAGGTATCGCAAATTCATAATTTGTCTTATCCGAAATATCTGCATTGGTTATTGAAACAAGCAAATCATTATCATCATACAATACGCAATAAAGTTTTGAGTTTCCGCTGTACTTTGCCAATTCATTTATAGTTGTATTCACTGTGAAATTGCCGTTTTGAGGTATTGTGTCTACTTCTTCACCCGCAACATTTGTAATCTTTGCAGATGCTATTTCATAGTATTTTCCTGTCACACTTGCACTGACATTTATTGCACCGTTTGTAATATCAGCATTTACATTTTCAAATTCTTGATTGCATATATCACCGTCATTGTATGTAACGGTTATCGGTAAAGTTCCGTTTGCGTTTTCATTCACTTTAAATCTTATCGTAAACAATGTGCCGTTATCTGTGATATTGCTCGGATTATTCCAATATGCCGTCACATATTCAAGATGTGATAAATCGCTGTCCTGCAAAAGATTTGACGTAAAAGTTCCGTCTGATAAAATATCTCCTGCTGTGATAGATACAGGAGTCAAAGCTGATGTATCATAATTTATATTAAAATTAAATCCCGCAATTCCCGAATTCTTTGATAAAGTTACAGGCACATCAATATATTCTCCGGCATTTGTATCTATATTCGGTATACTGACCGCTATACCGTCGGCGGACGCTGATATTTCCGAAGAAAGAGTTACATTATCCCATTTAGCAAGGACTTGTGACAGCTTAACACCGTCTTTTGTGTTTACAACTCCGTCCTCATAAACATCGGCTGCCGTCATTTGATTTTCGGTAAAGTTTATATTCCACTTTGCAAGATACTGCGAAAGCAATACACCGTCTTTTGTGTTCACAACTCCGTCCTCATATATATCGCCCTTTTTAACTTTTGTCAATGTAACCGCACCATTTGTAATCTTAGGATTTATATTATCAAAAGTTTGGTTTGTAATATCGCCATCTTCATATGTTAAAGTTATCGGATAAGTTCCGTCTGTGGCATTGTCACTAACCTTAAACTTAACAGTAAACATTTCTCCGTCAGCTGATACATTTGACGGGTTGCTCCAGTATGCAGTAACTTCATCAAGCTTTGATAAATCACCGCCTTGATTAATATTTGAATTTAGAGTTCCGTTACCGAATGCACTGCCCTTTGTAATCGAAATCGGAATAAGTACAGATTTATCATAGCTTATTTTAAACTTAAATCCCGCAATTCCCGGATTTTTAGAAATACTTATAGGTATATCAACCTCACTTCCCGCTTTTGCAGTAACTTTTTTCGCAGTAACCGCAAGACCGTCATACGGTGTTTCGGTAGGAGTCAGCGTCACAGTTGGCTTCACTGTTGGTGTTGGGGTTGGTTTTGTATCCGAATTTTCAATTTCACATATAAAACCTCCGTTCGCTAATCTACAATTTTTGTTATCATTCCAACCTGTATTGTTATATATCTCCAAATAATTTTCTATACCCAAAGTATTATTTGGTTCATTAACATACCAATTTGTATATTGAAAATCTTCATTGCTGACCCATGCCCATTTATCGTTAGTTCGTTTAGCTCCTATCCAATATCTATCCATCGCAGCATTTTCCAATAGTTGTTTAATTGCATTATTTTCAGCTTCAGAAGTAATTGTCGCTAAATGTCCACCTTGCTGCTTGCAAAACGTTTCTGCTTCAGTCCAATTTAATGGAAAATCATATCTTACATATTTATGATTATTATATTGTATAGTATCGGTCGATGTTAATGGCAATTCAACCTCTAAAATAAATCCATATGACGAGTTATTCTCACTGTCATTCCAATTTGAATTATCATATAAATCCATATAATGTTCTACATTTCCAGCATTATTCGGCTCACCTACACACCAATTTACAAAGTTAAATGTTTCTCCCGTTACCCATTTCCATTTTCCATCTTCATCAGTAGCACCTAACCAATATCTTTTTACCTTTCCATTTTTCGATAACTGATTAATAAAATCACTTTCATCTTTTGATGTCACCGTTACCAAATGTCCCCCCATTTTTTCACAAAACTCTTTTGCAGTTTTCCACGATACTACTTGTTCATATAGACTGTAAATATGATTATTATATATATTTATAGTAGTCGGAATAAAGTCAGACTCATACACTTCCCAATATATCCAGTTACTATCCGCATAATTTGCATTATTATATGACGTCATATATGCAGAATAAAATCCCGGTTCAGAAAATTTTTTAGTGTATGTATTGCTTTTTACTGTTTCTGTATCTATTCTTTCACCGTTTCTATATATACCAAATGTGAATACGTCATTATTTCCACCGTTAAATGTAAATGTAACATTAGTGTTGTATCACATTTACTTTTATCTACAGACAGTGTTGCTTCAGGCTTCCCCAATACAGACCAGTTCACCCAATTACTATCTGCATATCCTGCATCATTGTATGACGTCATATATGCAGAATAATTTCCAACCTCCGAAAAACTTCTTGTATATGTACTTCCATTAACATTGACTGTGTCTATTCTATTATTATCTTTATAAATTCCAAGCGTAAAAACATTGCTTACATTTTCTCCACCAAATGTGAATGTAACATCTTCATTTTTAGCATAATCACTCTTATTAATGCTCAATATCGCAGTCGGTGGTGTTACATTGGTCGTCTTATCACCAAAATACACATATCCCAATAATGAATAGCCTCCAAAACTTGCAGTCGCATATTGGCTGGCAATTTGTGATACATTCACAGTTCTTATTGTACAATAACCGTGTGACGCACCTGCCGAACCATATCCACCCTCACTGATATATGCTGTTGAGCCTTCTATTTTTTCAATAATAGCTACGTGTTCACCACCGCCCTTTGTAAGACAAATTATAGAACCCGCCTGCGGAGTTGACCCTCTGTTGAAGCCATAACTTCCACAGTTATTCCACCAATTTGTTGCACTACGTATTACATTTCCCTTTCCCGTCAGCTGGTTTACTCTCGCAGAAGCAAACCACGCACAACCTTGGCTTGTATAAGCATATTCACCGTATGAATACCCTGCAAATGTGGTATACGGTGCTGAATTTATATCTATATAAATTCCACCTGTGCCGTTACCGTTAATTCCTGCCGAACACGTTGCATTTACCGGTATGTTTATCAAAAACATACACATCACAATCAAAAAACTTAAAAATCTTTTTTTCATTTTCCATTCTCCTCTGTTATAAAATATAGTTCTCTTGTTGCGGTGACTTTTTCGCATTAAAAAAGGTGCGAATACCTAAGTATCGCACCTCAAAAATGCAACACCCGATAACTGTCACCACAACAAGCTAAAATTGAACTAACTACTAACAGAGTACGTCAAATAAAGAGTATTACATTTTTAGCAAAGCCAAAATGCACTCAATTAGTATTAATATATTCAATTTTAGCATTATTGTGGTAATTACAGTATATCCTATTTTTCTTATTTTGTAAAGGTATCAATTTAAGATTTGTAAAAAAACAAAAAGCAGAGAGTTTTTTACTCTCTGCTTTTCTAAGCTTGTCGCGGTGACTTTTCGGAAATTGCTGTTACATTTAAAAAGGTGTGCCACCTAAGTGACACACCATAAAATGCAACACTCCCGGACTGTCACCACAACAAGTCAAAAGATATGCTAATTTACTTGCACACAAAATAGAGTGTAGCATTTTTAACAATAACAATTAAAAATGTGCACAAATAAAATTAATATTATCTTTTGTCTTATTGTGGTGATTACAGTATATCTCAAATCATTAAATTTGTAAAGGTGGTTTCATTTTATTTTTTGCAAAATCGCTATCGTCAGCTTTAACAATAACCTGTCCCTTAGCGTCTGTCATCAAAGACTCACCTGCAAACTCCATTTTGCCCTCGCTTCCAACTCTGTTGCACATTGCAACCGCAACACAATTTTGAAACACTTGTGCACATATTTTCTTTTCAAATATATACATAGACTCTTGCTTTGTAGTCACTATCGGTATTAAAATCAAGTCCACACCCATAAGAGTTTCTGTTATATCCCAAAAAACAAATACTAATCTTGTCAAAATAAACATTGACAAATATTTAACACAGGCGTATAATTTATTCTTGGAGAGTAGTATGACAATTTTTAGACATTTAATTTTACGGCTTGGGAATAGAATTGCCATAAAAAAAACGGAGGGAAAATTTTTATGAATTCAAATGATTGTTTGGAAAAACAGCCATTATGCGACGAAATGCTTACAAAAATGGACGCATGGTGGAGAGCTGCGAACTATCTTGCGGCAGGTCAACTTTACTTACTTGACAACCCTCTTTTGAGAGAGCCTCTTAAAAGAGAACACGTAAAGCACAAAATAGTAGGCCACTGGGGTACAGTGCCGGGTCAAAACTTTGTTTACACTCACTTAAACAGAGTTATTAAGCGTTACGACCTTGATATGATTTACATTTCAGGTCCGGGACACGGCGGTAACTTTATGGTGGCAAATACATATATGGAAGGCTCTTATTCGGAAGTATATCCGAACGTAAGCCAAGATACAGAGGGTATGAAAAAACTGTTTAAGCAGTTCTCATTCCCGGGCGGTATTTCAAGCCACGTTGCACCCGAAACACCGGGTTCAATCAACGAAGGCGGTGAGCTTGGTTACTCACTTGCACACGCATTCGGTTCGGTATTCGATAATCCCGATCTTATCACTGCTTGTGTTGTCGGTGACGGCGAGGCCGAAACAGGCCCTCTTGCAACAGCATGGCAATCAAACAAATTCCTAAACCCAATAAATGACGGTGCGGTATTACCTATACTTCACTTAAACGGATACAAAATTTCAAACCCAACAATTTTCTCGCGTATATCACACGAAGAAATCGAATCATTCTTCAAGGGATGTGGTTGGGAACCGTACTTTGTTGAGGGCGATGACCCTATGACAATGCACAAACTAATGGCAGAAACTATGGATACAGTAATCGAAAAGATTAAGGCAATCCAAAAGAATGCACGCGAAAACAATGACGCGTCACGTCCAAAGTGGCCTATGATCGTTCTTCGTACACCAAAGGGCTGGACAGGTCCAAAGGTTGTTGACGGAAATCAAATTGAAGGTACATTCAGAGCACACCAAGTACCTATGGATATGTCAAAGCCGGAACATCTTGACCAACTAAAAGAATGGATGTTAAGCTACAAACCCGAAGAATTATTCGACGAAAACGGCAGACTTGTTCCTGAAATCGCCGCACTTGCTCCTGAGGGCAATCACAGAATGGGCGCTAACCCACACGCAAATGGCGGTTTGCTTTTAAGAGATTTACGTATGCCTGATTTCAGAGATTATGCATTTGACGTACCGTTCCCTGGTTCTGTCGAGGGACAGGATATGATTGAACTTGGCGGATTTGTTCGTGACATATTCAAGTTAAACAAGGAAAGCAAAAACTTCCGTATATTTGGTCCTGACGAAACTATGTCAAACAGACTTGGCAAAGTATTTGAAGAAACAAACCGTGACTGGAACGGTGAAAAATATGATAATGACGAATTTCTTGCAACAGACGGCAGAGTTATGGACTCAATGCTTTCGGAACATATGTGTGAAGGTTGGCTTGAGGGCTATATTTTGACAGGTCGTCACGGTTTTTTTGCAAGTTACGAAGCATTTATCAGAATAATCGATTCAATGGCTGCACAGCATGCTAAATGGTTAAAGGTTACATCGGAACTTCCATGGCGTCAAAAGATTGCATCGCTAAATCTTATCTTGTCATCAAACGTATGGCAGCAAGACCATAACGGTTTTACACACCAGGACCCGGGATTCCTTGACCATATTTCAAATAAGAAAGCAGACGTTGCAAGAATTTATCTTCCGCCGGATGCCAACTGCTTGCTATCATGCTTTGACCACTGTATCAGAAGTAAGAACTATGTAAACGTTCTTGTAACATCAAAGCACCCACGTCCGCAATGGCTTACAATGGAACAGGCTGTTAAGCACTGTACACAAGGTATCGGTATTTGGGATTGGGCATCAAACGATAAGGGTTGTGAACCTGATGTTGTACTTGCTTGCTGCGGTGATACACCGACACTTGAAATTCTTGCGGCAGCTACAATTCTTCATAAGAATATGCCTGATTTAAAGATTCGTGTTGTAAACGTAGTTGACCTTATGAAACTTCAGCCACAGTCTGAACACCCTCACGGTCTTAGCGACGTTGAATACGATTCAATCTTTACAAAAGATAAGCCGATTATATTCGCATTCCACGGTTACAGAAAACTTGTACACGAACTTACATATAACAGACATAACAGAAATCTTCACGTTTTCGGTTATATGGAAGAGGGCACAATCACTACTCCGTTCGATATGCGTGTTCAAAATGAAATCGATCGTTTCCACCTTGTTAAGGCAACTGTTGAAAGCTTGCCTCAGCTTGGCAATAAGGGTGCATACCTAAATCAACTTATGTGCGATAAACTTGTTGAACATAAGCAATACATTGCCGAATACGGTCAGGACTTGCCTGAAGTTCGTAATTGGAAATGGGAATCAATTAACGACTAATATTATAATACCGACTTCAATAATGAAGTCGGTATTTTTTATAATGTTGATTTAATATGTTATTTGTGATATACTGATTAATATTAAATAAGAGAGGAGTTTTCAATATGAATCAAATTTTATTACAAGAAACAGAAAAAGTTTTAAACAATGCGATTGCGTCAGTTGAAATAGAAGGTTACAAACTTTCTGATGATGAAAAAGAACTTTGTATGGAAGTTTTAAACGGAAAACTCACAAAAGATGACTTTATAAAAATAATGCTTGAAAGGTGTACAGTATAATGCCTGAATATTCTTTAAATCCGTTGCAGGATGATTGTTATGAAAACAGCGCTGTACTGAAAAATAAATTTAATATACACGATGCTGAAAAACTTGATATTATGGAGCGTAGCATCACGAGTATGCTCATAGCAAAGGCAATGATAGAAATACCGTTTGAAAATGTTGATTTTGAATTTTATAAAAATTTGCACAAATATGTTTTTGGAGATATTTATGAATGGGCGGGTACAATTCGTACGGTAGATATGAGTAAAAAAGGTACAAGATTTTGTCCTGCCGATAAAATTGAGGAACGTGGTCAGAGAATTTTCCAAAAAATTATAAACTCAAATTTCTTGGGGAATATCAAGGAAGATGAATTTATAGTTGAGTTTACGGATTTATATTGTGATTTGAACTATTTACATCCGTTCAGAGAAGGCAACGGACGTATACAAAGACTATTTTTGTCAATGCTTGTAAATTCATTAGGAAAAAGTTTGAACTTTTCACAAATTGATGCAGATTATTTAATGATAGCAACTATCAAATCGGTTAGTGGTGATATATTTATGTTAAGAGATATTTTTAGAGAATATATTACACAAAATTAAATCAAAAAGCGATTACTGATATGCACCCCAAAAGTTAGACACTTTTGGAGGTGCATATTTTTATGCAAAATCGCATAAAAGTTCAAAAGACGGCGATAAATGCAGTTATAAATGTTGACTTTTTTCGTATAATATTATACAATAAAGTAGCGAAAAAAATTTTAAATTCCATAAAAAGGATTAATTTTACAAAAGCACTTAGCCTAAATTGGTATATTTTGTTATTGTTTAGTTTGATATTATAATGAGGAGGTAAATTAATGGATTCAAATATAAAATTGACAACTAAACAGGCTGAAGAAAAAATGAAAATTTACAGAGAAGTTTTTGATGTTGTACGAATTATAAAATCCACAGATATTCGCAGAATGAAATGCGGTCAAGAACCGGAACTTAATGAGAATATGTGCAGATGTTATGATTTTTGGAACAAGGACAAGCAATGTGAAAACTGTGTGTCCGAAAAAGCTTTGACCCAAAAAAAGCAATATACAAAGCTTGAATGTTTAGAAAATGATGTATATCAAATAATTGCAAAGTATTTGGAGATTGACGGAGTACCTTGCGTTATGGAAATGATACACCGTCTCGACAATGAAAATCTTATAGATAACGATGGCAGAAGAATTCTAATGAATAACTTAACCGGTTACAAAAACGAACTTTATCGCGACCCTCTGACAGGTGTTTACAACAGACGTTATTATGAAGATAATATTAAAGATTTGAATGAAAATGCCGGTGTGGCAATGATTGATTTAGACGATTTCAAACTTTATAATGATTCCTACGGTCACAACGCAGGAGATATGGCACTTGAAACGATCGTCAGCGCAATCAAAAAATGTATAAGAAGTTCAGATAAGATTATTCGTCTTGGCGGAGATGAATTTTTACTTGTGCTCCCGGGTATACATACCAATATCTTTAATAAAAAACTTCAACAGATACGAACAAGAATCAAAGAGGCTAAGGTTGACGGATATTCAAAAATACGTTTGTCTGTCAGCATAGGCGGAGTTATGACTCATAACGAAACGATTGAATCGGCTATGTACCGTGCCGATAAGTTGATGTTGCAGGCAAAAAGCCAACAAAAAGGTATGGTTGTAACCGAAGAAAATGAGTTTGGCGTCATTGACAATGAATCAGAAGTAAAAGACCGACAACGCGTGCTTGTGGTTGACGATTCATATATGAACAGAATGATTTTGACGGAAATACTGAAATCGGATTATGAGATCATCAATGCGGCAAGCGGCGAAGAATGTCTTGAAATAATCGAAAAGTACGGCACCGGTATAGATATTATTTTGCTTGATATTGTTATGCCGGGTATGGACGGTTTTGAAGTGCTTAATTATATGAATAACAATAATTGGATTGAAGATATTCCTGTAATTCTGATTTCAAGCGAAGATTCTAATCAATATATAAGACGTGCATATGAAATGGGTGTGTCGGATTATATAAGCAGACCGTTTGACGCAAAGATTGTTTATCAGCGTGTTTTAAACACTATAAAATTGTACGCTAAACAAAGACGGCTTATAAATTTGATAACCGATCAAGTTTATGAAAAAGAGAAAAACAATAAAATGATGATAGGCATACTGAGCCAAATCGTTGAATTCAGAAACAGTGATAGCGGTATGCACGTCAGAAATATAAGCACACTGACCGGAATGCTTTTGGAAAAAATTGTTCAAAAGACGGATAAGTATTATCTTTCATGGTCGGAACGTTTTTATATAACAAATGGTTCGGTACTTCATGATATAGGAAAAATCGGTATTCCGGAAGAAATATTGAATAAACCCGGCAAGTTTACAAAAGAAGAATATGAGATTATGAAAGAACATACCGTGATAGGTGAGAAAATGCTGAAAAATCTTGAATTGTATCAAGACGAACCGTTGGTAAAAACGGCTTGTGAGATAGTCCGTTGGCATCACGAACGATATGACGGTAAGGGTTATCCCGACGGCTTGAAGGGTGATAAAATTCCTATATCGGCTCAAATTGTTTCAATAGCAGATGTATATGACGAACTTGTGAGTGAGCGTGTATATAAGAAAGCATTTTCACATGAAAAGGCTATGGAAATGATTTTAAACGGCGAATGTGGTGCATTTAATCCATTGCTTTTGGAATGTTTGGTTGAAATTCAAGACAGAATAAAAACCGAACTTGACGGCAGTGGTTCTGTGAAAAAGGAAACGTATAAAAAAACTATTCAGGAAATAGAACGAGATATGAACATAAATACACTGTAAAACAAAGGAGAAAAACAGATGACATTAAAAGAGTTTTATGAGCAAATTGATTCAGATTATAAAGACGTTATCAAAAGACTTTGTGATGAAGATATGATTAAAAAGTTTGTTTTTAAGTTTCCTGAAGATCCATCCTTTAATGACTTGACAGACGGCTTAAATGAAAATGACGCCGAAAAAGCTTTTTGTGCGGTACATACGCTAAAAGGTGTTTGCTCAAATTTGGGCTTTGAAAGACTGTATGAGGCAAGCTATGAACTTACAGAAAAACTCAGAAGCAGGGTCATTGATAATTGTGACGAATTGTATAATGCAGTTGAAAGACTGTATACGGATCTGATTGCAAAAATCAAAGAAATTGATTAATTTAAAATACCGACTTCAAACAGAAGTCGGTATTCTTTGTCATACGGAATCTATATTAAAAGCCCAGCACAGGCTGGAGCTGTCTGCCCTCAAAGGCGGCGATTGCCGCGTCGGGTAATTTTTCAAAGTCGGCTACAAGTGAGTTCGGCTTTTTTATGTAGTCATCTTGTGAGAAAGGCAGAAAATATAGATTTTTGCAGTTTAGAAGTGTTCCTATATTTTTAGCGGCAGTACCGAGTCCGTCGTTGGTGGATACTGCTAAAAGTACAGGCTTTTGATTTCTTAAATGCGCTTTTACTGCCATGGTAACAGATGTGTCGGCAATTCCGTTTGCAATTTTTGCAAGAGTGTTGCCCGTGCATGGCAGTACGACAAGTAGGTCGAGTAAGTTTTTCGGTCCAATCGGCTCTGCATCTTTAACACAGCGTATAATGTTGTTGCCGGTTAGATTTGTTATGTTGGTACGAAAATCTTCTGCTTTGCCAAATCGCGTGTCGGTGTTGTAAGACATCTCACTCATAATAGGTATAACATTCGCACCGGTTTGCGTGAGCTTTTCAAGTACCCCCATTGCTTTTTTGAAAGTGCAGAATGAACCGCACATTGCAAAACCAATGGTTTTATTTTCCCAATCCATTTATTACACCCCCAATTCTTTGATAATATTCATAATCGTGTCTTTGATAATTGCTCCGGACGAAACGGGAGCAATTTTACCCGGTAACGACAACGCCCAAATTACTTTTAAACCGTATGCTTTTGCGGCGTCAAAATCAATTCCCCCCGGTTTTGAGGCAAGGTCGATAATAAGAGCGTCTTTTTTGACTTTTGTTAAAATTTCATCGTCCAAAATCAGCGAAGGTATAGTGTTGAAAATTATATCAAATTCGTGTATGTGGTCTTTTAAGTTGTCAAGCGGCAACGGCTCATATCCATGTCCCTCAATCATAGCAAGATCGGCATATTTTCGTGCCTCCACATATGTTTGAGCACCCAAGGCATATAAATCCTTTGATAATATTTTTCCGATTTTACCATAACCTAAAACAAGGCTTTTACTTCCGTGAATTGTAAATGGTGTTTCCGTAATCGCTATCTCAATCGCTCCCTCTGCCGTAGGGACGGCATTAGGGATATGGCTATTGATTTTCTCCCCTATTGATTTGTTTAAATGCTCATAAAGTCATACACAACACAAAATAAAAATGATATATTGTAATCTAATATAACAATAAATAAAGACAAGCTTTATTAGCTTGTCTTTATTTAGTCACATTTTATCTCACTAACGTGTGCTGTAATTTTTCAAACAGTTTATCGGAACTGTGTATTTTAATTGTAATCTTCTTTAAATCCCATACTATGTATTTTATTTTCTTTTGCATATTGTTCCGCATAACTACCTTTATGTACCCTTATACTAATATATCTGCAACCGTCAAACGCATGTTCACCTATACTTGTTACGCTATTCGGAATAACTACTTCATTAAGCATCGGGCAATCTTCAAACGCACGTTCGCCTATACTTATTACGCCGTCAGGAATAACAACACTTTCCACTGAAATATCCCCTGCAAATTCTTGTCCAGTTTCCATTCTTCTTTTATTTTAATATCGAGCAACTTAGCCCAATCACAAATTTTTTCTATTTTTATATTTATTCTTGATTTGAATTGCGACATTTTTCTTACTCCTCGATTTCGTAATATCAGTATCATTTAAGTATTTTTATATTTCTTCAAACGGTATATCATTTTCCAACGTATATTGTTCCGCATAACTGCCTTTGTGTGCTCTTATCGTAAGATTTTCGCAGTCTTCAAACGCAGAATCACCAATATTTTTTACACTATCCGGTATAACTATTTCTTTTAGATCTTTGCAACGATAAAACGCATAATCTCCAATACTTTTCACGCTGTCCGATATAACTATTTCTTTTAAATATTTACACTCACTAAAAGCACCATCTCCGATACTTTCTATACTGTCCGGTATAACTATTTCTTTTATTACACAACCCCAAAAAGCCTGATCTCCAATGCTTTTTACACTATCCGGTATAACTATTTCTTTTAATTTTTCACAACCACTAAACGTTGATTCACTGATACTTGGCACACCGTATGGTATGGTTATTTCTTTTAAATTTATACAATCAAAAAACGCACACTCTCCAATGCTTTTTACACTATCCGGTATAACTATTTCTTTTAATTTTTTACAACCCCTAAACGTTGATTTACCGATACTGGGCACGCCATATGGTATGGTTATTTCTTTTAAATTTTTACACCCCCAAAAAGCCTGTTCTCCTATGCTTTTTACACTATCCGGTATAACTATTTCTTTTAAATTTCTGCAACCATAAAATGTTAATTCACCGATACTTGGCACACCGTATGGTATGGTTATTTCTTTTAGATTTATACACTCCAAAAAAGCACATTCTTCAATACTTTTTATACTATTCGGTATATCTATTTCTTTTAAATTTATACAACCCCTAAATGCACCATCTCCGATACTTTCTACACTGTCGGGTATAACTATTTCTTCTAAATTTTTACAGTCATAAAACGCACAATCTCCAATTCTTTTTACACTGTCCGGTATAACCATTTCTTTTAAATTTTTACAACCATGAAATACAAACCACCCTATTTCCGTTATACCATGCGGTATGTTTACTTTATTTAGTATCGGGCAATCGTAAAACGCCCGTGGTCCTATACTTTTTACACTATCAGGAATAACAACACTTTTAACTAAAATATCCCCTTCAAATTCTCGTTCTATTATCTCATTCCTTCCTTCAGGAATAACAACGTCTATTCCGTTTGTATCATCATAAGTAAATTCGTCAAAATTTTGTCTTAAATAATAAATATCATTTGGACTCAGTTCAAAATCTATTTGTTTTAAATATTCGCAAACATCAGAAATATTTGTTTCATTTAATTTATCGCTATTCAAATAAGATATGCTAATAAAATTTTGATTGCCCAATGCTAAAAAAGAAGTACCGGACGGATTTTCTACATTCTGTTCTACCACATCAGCTATAATAACGCACTTTTCATAACCCGCAATTTCAGCAAAAGTTTTAACCAAATCCTCCAAAGTTTTAGGGTCAACAGACCAGTCATCCGTCTTTATAAATCCGCCTCTTGCTATTATAAAAATCTCTTCCACACTTTCATCCAGTTTCCATTCTTCTTTTGTTTTAATATCAGCTAACTTTTTCCAATCTTGTTGATCTATGCGTACCCTTACATTTATTCTTGATTTATATTCCGGCATTTGTCTCACTCCTTGATTTTGTCTATAATCTGAACGTTATATTTCTTCAAATGGTATCTCATTTTCCAACGCATATCGCTCTGCATAACTGCCTTTGAATGCTCTTATCGTAAGATTTTTGCAACCATCAAACGCAGAATATCCAATGCTTGTCACATTTGACCAAACAGTTATTTGGTTTAAGCTTTGACAATTCCAAAAAGCATAATCTCCAATGCTTGCTACACTATCCGGTATACTTACTTCTCTTAAACTTTTACATTCCTCAAATGCACCGTCACCAATATTTATCACGCCATACGGAATAGTTATTTCGTTTAAATTTTCACATCCGCTAAATACACCTTTTTCAAGGATTACGACCTTATTTGAAATATTTATTTTATTCAAATTTTTGCAACCATAAAAAGCATCCGCTCCGATATTTGTTACACTGTTTGGAATAAAAATTTCTCCCAAGCTCTCACAGTTACTAAATGCACCGCAATCAATATTAAATACATTATCGGAAATTATTACTTCACTTAAGTTTTTACAATTTGCAAAAGCATGTTCTCCAATATGTTTTACACTTTCAGGAATAGTAACACTTTCCAACAAAAAGTTCCCCGTAAATTCTTCCGGTCTTATCATTATTCTGCCATTTGGTATAACAATAACTGTTTGATTATTGTCACCATAAGCAAATTTTTCGGAAATTTGTCGTAAAAATTCAATATCCTTTATGCTTAGATGAATATCTATGATTTTTAAATAGTTGTAAATATTGAAAACATTTACTCTTTTCAGCGTATTACCGTTCGGATAAGATATGCGAATAATATATTGGCGACCTATTGCCACAACCGAATCACACTTTTGCTCAATCCCACTACATTCCGTTGTATCAGCTACAACAGCACAATTTTCATAGCCCATTGTTTTGACAACAGTTTCAACTAAGTCTTCCAAGTTTTTAGAATCCACAGACCAATCTTCTGCTTTTATAAATTCTGTTTGTTTTTTTGAATACGGCACTTTGAAAACTTTTTTTGCATCTTCTCCAAGTCCCCATTCTTCTTTCATCTTTATGTCAAATAACTTTTCCCAATCGGGAACATTTTTTACTTGTATGTTTATTCTTGATTTATATTCCGACATTTTGCCTCACCCCTTAACCTTTAATCACTATTCTTCTGTTATCCTTAATGAGTAACATATTTATCATTTAATTCTTTTATTGCACTCATTATCCGCTCGCGCATTGATGTCGGCTCTAACACCTCGATATGCAAACCGTATTGCATTGCCCAGTGGAAAAATGCCTCCTCATTGACTTCCACTTCTACCATACACGTATCCTCATCTTGTTTCGTTATTTTCGGTCCAAATCCAAACCAATCTATAATTTGGTCAATAATATAATTTTTCGCTTTAAACTTTACTCGTATGCTTTCACCGGCAAACATATACAGATGTTCTGCCATATGTTTCGGAAGATTAATTTCACCCTCTTTAAGTTCATTAATCGATTTTCTTTTTTCATTCATCATTTTTATTCCGGTTATTCTATCAATGCGATAATTTGATAAAGTATCGTACTTATCATAATTGCATATCAAATAATATCTTCCATTCGTCGCCACCATTTGATACGGATTTATGACATATTCACGCTCACGTTTTGGATGTAGTTTTTTGTCCGTGCCATATGAATTATATATAAACGACACCTTTTTACCTTTTGAAATTGCCTCGTCAAGAACATCAATCGTATAAAACAGCTCCTTGTTCTCCGGACGAATTTCCGGCAAACTGCATATATGATTAACTTTTTTCTCAAAATAAATATTTGATAATCCTTTTAATTTATCAATAAGTTTTTTACATTGCTTTTGCGGAATTGTTTTTGAAAACAATACGCTGTCAATTAAAAGTCGAATTTCAGAATCATCAAATTCTCTTGTTATGTACCAATCCGTACAAATAGGTATTTCTTCACCCTTTTCATTCTTTTTTATAATTTCCGTATAATCAATACCAAAATCAAAATCTAAAAGATTCATCAAATTCCTTTTTACGGTTCTTCTGTCAACATCCATATAATATTCTTTTTTAATATCTCAATTATCTGCGCTTGAGTAAGACGGTGGTCCATATCAGAATACTTTTTCAGAATATCAAGAATATTTATGATAACCATTTTCTTTGGCGGTATTGTATACATAAAAATCACCTTTCAAATTTTATTCTTTAATTATTATACAACATACAATGTACATTTTTTAGTACATCTCATTCACAATACAAATCAATCTCTAAAAATAACATATTCATCTTTATGCGTATCTGTTGCCCGCACGTTAAATCTCTCTACAAACTCTCTAAAGAATTCACAAACTGTATCTTCATTTGTTTCATCAATAAACACTTTAAATAAATTCCTTTGATTTGCCATTTCGTTTTTTGCAGTTTTTTCTTCAATTATCCCTATCTCGTTTTTTTCATTAATAATTTGTTCAACGAACTCTCTGTCATCTTCAAAAAATTTCTTTCTGCATTCTCTCAACTTGTCCTTTTCTTTTTCATTACCGATAATTGATTTTTCATCTCGATATTGATGAAAAATTATCACATATGACTGTTTACCATTATTCGATCGTGTACCTGTTCTCACTTCATAATAAATTCTGTTTTTTTCATTCCTATCTTCTATATATCCCAATCTTTTTGCCGCCCAACCTTGATGATTATATTGAAACCATCTGTTCTCACCAAATATTTTTCTGAAATATCGGTTGCATTTATCTTCAATACCATTGACCAAACTTACTTTTCTGTCCAACAAATACTTATAATAATCCGCAAGCATAAAATCCTTATCTTTATGCTTAGAAATAAAGTTCAGTATGTCATCAATATATATACTTTTAACTTCCGCATTAATATTTTTATCCAAATTTTCAATCACTTCTCTTTGCCAATCAAAAACATATCCTGTTTTAAAAAATACATATTGTGCTTTTTCTCTCCAACAAAGTCCGTTATCGTTAAAAAGACTGCCCGTTTTCAATTTTTCAATCTTTTCTATATATTTGCTTTCTTGATTGTCATGTAAAAATGTATCGGTTTTATCCTCAAATATAACAGGTATTATTGTTTTGCCGACACGAATATTTGCATACACATCCATATTCTTATACTGACTACGCGGGCTGTCTTTTTCAAGCTCTATATCCTTTTCTTTAATATTTTCATTATCAAGTATAAATCTTACAAAATCAATTCCTATCTTTCTGTATTTATCATCATCCGAATGACAACATTCCAAAAGCCAACATATCACTGCGTCCTGCGACAACTCTTTTTTTGCATAATTGAATATATTAGGTCTTGTAAGCATTTTTATTCCTCCTGTTTTCTTCTTTATTTGTTTTTCACTTATTATTATACATTACACGGTGTACAAAAAATAGTACCAATAAAAAGAATTATTGTTTTCATTATAAAAAAAGACAAGCTTTATTGAACCGCCCCCAAAAGTCAGACTCAAAATCTAACTAATTGGAGGGCGGTTCATCAGCTTGCCTGTTTTCTCCTACTTGCAGTCACACTCTTTCTTTATCCCGTTCGCATAAATCTTTTTGTGCTTTAAATTCGCCTGCATTTTATCTAACGCTTCACCGTTTTTTCAGTTTCAAACAAATGCATCGAAACAGCTTATCGGTGCGGTTTGTTTGGGTGTATATTCATTTTCAACTGTACGATATTTTCGTACAGTTCATTATTTATCAGTCGCAATTACTTCGTTCATGCTACCTGTACGATAACCTTGTAAATCCATAGTCACATAAGAAAAGCCAAGAGCTTTTACACTCGCATATAATTCTTCTCTCATTTCAAGCATTTTTTCAAAGTCCTCCGGCAGCAATTCTATTCGGGCAATATCGCCATGAATACGAACTCTAAACTGTTTAAATCCTGAATTGCGCAATATTTGTTCCGCTTTTCCGACTCTTTCAAGTTTTTCAGCGGTGATTTTTTCACCGTACACAAAACGTGAAGCAAGGCAAGCGAAAGACGGTTTATTCCAAGTAGGAAGTCCGAGTTCTTCGGATACATCTCGAATTTCCTGTTTTGTAAATCCTGCCGTTTGCAGAGGGCTTAATACTCCCAATTCATGAATTGCTTTCATACCGGGACGATAGTCGCCGTTATCATCAAGGTTTGAGCCTTCCGCAACCGCATTTACACCGTTTTCTACGGCGACTTTCTTTATAAGGCTGAATATTTCCTTTTTGCAGATATAACAACGATTTGTCGGATTATCCGCAAAACCGTCTATATCAAGTGGGTTGACATCACAAATAATATGACGAATATTTTCACTTTTGCAAAATTCCTCCGATTCGCAAAATTCATTACTCGGAATTATACATGAGCGTACCGTAACGGCAAGAGCATTATTTCCGAGTGCTTCCTTTGCCGCCTTTAGCAAAAACGTAGAATCCACGCCGCCGGAAAATGCCACTGCGACACTGCCCAACGATTTCAAATTCTCTATCATTTTCTCATACTTACTGTTCATTTTTCTCTAATTCCTCTCCTATCAATCTGCGTGTTTCGCTTATGGAAATACCAAGTTCGTCCGAAATTTTTGCAACGTCGTCATATTCGGTGTTTACACGTTTTACGCCATACCCCTCCGACTGTTTAACACGAACATCTCCATACTTTGTTTTTACTGTGTTTTCTGTTCTTTCAAGTATGTAACGTTCACAAATATTTTGTCTAATACCTATTGTAGAAGTGTATCTGAATATTGCATTTACTATTGTTTCCTTGTCCGAAATTTTGCAGATACATGAAAGCAAAGTTCCCGGGCGGTTCTTTTTCATACCGATTGGCACGGTAAACACGTCAACCGCTCCCAATTTCAGAAGTTGCTCTGTTGCATAGCCGATTCCCTCCGCAGTCATATCGTCAATATTACATTTCAACTCTAAAACCTGTTGTGCTTCACTTTCCGTTTCACCGAGCATAACACGAATACAATTTGCCGTATCAAAGTCCTTTTTACCCATTCCGTACCCTATTTTTGAAACACGCATAACAGGCATATTGCCAAACTCGTCTGCAAAATGTGCCAAAAGTGCCGCACCTGTCGGCGTACACAATTCACCATGAACACTTCCGCCGTAAATCGGAATATCCTTTAATATATATGCCGTTGCCGGTGCAGGAACAGGCAATATTCCATGCGCACACTGCACTTGACCGCAACCGACATGGATTGGTGAAGCGATAATTTTATCAATACCCAACTCATTTATCAGCATACAGACGCCTGTAATATCCGCTACTGCATCCATTTGTCCAACCTCGTAAAAATGTATTTGATTGATTTCACAACCATGTGCGTGGCTTTCAGCCTCCGCAATCAAATGATATACCGCCAATATATCTGTGCGTACATTTTCGGGAACATCAAAATGTTCTATGATATGTTCGATTTCGTGCATACCCGTATGGTGATGGTGGTGGTGATGCTCATGATGATGGTCGTGATGCTCGTGTTCGTGGTGCTCATGGTGGTCGTGATGTTCATGATGGTCGTGGTGTTCGTGCATATGCTCGTCCTCATGTTCACCGTTTACGCTTACATCTACATGTGTTCCCGTTATGCCACACTTCACGCTTGACGTCTTACTTACGGTCACATTCGGAATACCAAGTGCATTTAACCTATTCAAAAAATCCTCTGCATTTGGGTGCAGCTCCAACAATGCAGACATCAACATATCACCTGCCGCACCCATATTACATTCAATATATAAAGTTTTCATTCATTAAGTCCTCCCATATGATTTATCATACTTGCTTGAAATGCCGCTCCGAAACCATTATCGATATTTACAACGCTTACGCCGCTTGCACATGAATTAAGCATTGACAAAAGTGCCGCTATACCTCCGAAAGACGCACCGTAACCCACGCTTGTCGGAACAGCTATAACAGGACAATCCGCAAGTCCGCCGATAACGCTTGCAAGTGCGCCCTCCATTCCTGCGATTGCAATAACAACACGAGCGGTCATTATTTCTTCCGTATGCGTAAGCAATCTGTGGATACCGGCAACGCCGACATCATACAGACGTACAGTATTGTTGCCAAGCATTTCAGCTGTAATTGCCGCTTCCTCCGCAACAGGTATATCACTTGTTCCGCCCGTTGCTATAACAATTTTCCCGACACGTTCTTTCGGCATAGAGCCGATAATACCGATATTTGCCGTATCGTGATAATCAAGCGGAATTTCTTTGTTGATTTTCTCTGCCTTTGTTTTGTCAAGTCTTGTAATTAAAATATCTTTTTGTCCATGCTTGGCAAATGATTTTGAAATTCCTATTATTTGTTCGGCGGTTTTTCCTGCGCCGTAAATCACTTCCGATACACCCTGACGCATTTTTCTGTGAAAATCAGGTTTTGCATATCCCAAATCCTCAAACGGCTCATTTTTTATATGAAGCAATGCGTCGTCAACCGAAATATCTCCGTTTGCAACATTTTGCAATAATTTTCTGATTTCGTTCTGTTCCATAAATTCACCTTCAACGCACAAAATGCGGCTTGCCGCATTTTGCGGCGAAGTCGCTTAATTTTGCTGATTATTCACTTTTATTATATCATTATTTATTTAATTCATCAACCCAAGAATTAACCTCAAATCGACTAATGTTTAACTACTCTCCTTTTATATCTGTCGAAGTGGCAAGTTCTGTTTGTGTTTCGTAATCCGCAATTCTTTCTTTTAATCTTTCAATCGTTGCCGACAGTGCTTGTGAGCCGAGCACCATTCTAAGCGGTGCTTTTTCCATATCAACGCTTTCAATTATGCGTTGTGCCATTTTTGCCGGATCTCCGGGTGCAAGTCCCTTTGACGCGTCAAGCATATTCAAAAAGCCATGACAGCTTTCATACTCGTCCATAAGATTTGCAACCTTTGCACTGCCGTAACGGAATTCTGTTCTCGCACCTCCCGGCTCTACAATGGTTACACCAATATTAAACTGTGCCACTTCCTGTGCAACAGCTTCACAGAATCCCTCAATGCCGAATTTTGTGGCATGGTACATTGAATTTGCTGGATATGCAACCTGACCGCCGTATGATGACAATTGAATAATTCTTCCGCCGCCTTGTTTTCTTAAATAAGGAAGTGAAGTTTTTATAAGCTGAATTGAGCCTGTCAAATTAGTTGCAATGATGTGATTGATTTCATCATCCGACAATTCCTCTGCACATCCAAACAAGCCGTAGCCTGCATTACTTACAACAACATCAATTTTACCGTGCTTTTCAAATGATTCTTTTACCGTCTGTTGCACTGCCGCTACATCTGTCACGTCAAGAATACGGCAATCAAAATTTACAGGATATTTTTGTATTAAATCCTCAACCTTTGTAGTATTCCTAACTGTTCCGATTACGACATCACCTTTTTCAAGCAACTGTTTTGTCATTTCATATCCGAAACCGCTTGACACTCCTGTAATTAACCATGTTCTGCTCATTTTAAAAATCCTCCTTTTCCGCTGCACTGTTTACACATCTAAGCACGTTTAACGAACGCGGATAGCCAATGTAAGGCAGACACTGCGATATAATTTTTATTAAAAATATTTTGTCATTTCCTATACGCATATTTGCCGCCGCATGACTTGTAAGCTGTGGTTCACAACCGCCTTGTGCCGCAAGGAAACAAAATGTAATCATTTCACGCTGTTTGTAGTCAAGACCGTTTCGGGTGTAATAATCGCCAAAACAATTATCGGCAAGCCATAAATTTATATGTCGGCTTTCTTCCGGTCCTGACTTCCAAAAGTCACGCATGCCCTCACCGAAAATTTCAACCTGTGCCTTTGTTCCTTCTTCACGTCTATTTTCAGTTGTGGTTGTGGCTTGATTTTCAAGCGGAAGTTCTATTCCTTTTTCGGTAAAGACTTTGTTCATCACCTTTAAAAACGGAAAAACTCTGCCTATTCCCAAATATGCCGTTGCCTGATATACAACCTCGCGTATCTCAATAGGTGTAACTCCGAAATTCATTGCCGCACCGAGCATTACCGCAAATTCATCTACACCCTGACAACCCAAAAGTGCGGCTAAAATTGCGATAAATCTTGTTTTATCGTCAAGGTCATCACTGTTTACAACTTCGTCAAACGCAAAGTTGTCAAATCGCTCAATAAATTCTGGATCTGTTTCCAAAAAAGCAGAATGGTATTTCGGAAACATTTTTTCATGATAATTTTTTGAAAATTCCGTTATTGCCATTTTTCTTACTCCTTTTATTATTTCACTATTTGTTTTGCATAGTCCGCAACAAGCTTTTCTGATTTTGAAGCGTCTGCACCGTGAACGGCAAAACCTTTTTCAAAAATCGCTCCTGTGCATATTTTCTTTAAATCTCGCTCACAACTGCCAAGACCGCTGCCCTCATGCGTCATTACGGCAATTACCTTTTTACCGTTCCAATCAAGTCTTTCAAGTTGGGTAAACATCGCCATAGGATAAGTACCCCACCAACAAGGCCCGCATATAAATATATTGTCATATTCATCAATACTGTCAAGATATTTTTTTAGTTCAGGTCTTGCACCGCTGTTAAGTTCTTGCTTTGCGTCATCGATACATTCATAATAATCGGCTGAATATTCCTTTACCGTTTCAATTTCAAATAAATCTCCGCCGACGGCTTTTTGAATAAACTCTGCTACAATCTCTGTGTTACCTTTATCCAAATTTTTAATGCTTCCGTTCCAATAATTCTGACCTTTTCTTGAATAATAAATAATTAAATTCTTTGACATTCGTACACCTCATTTACTTTCAATTTATGATTTAATTTTAATACAACAAACAATTATTATCAAATCAATATTTTAATCATTTCCATAAGTTAAACTTATGTGAAAAAAGCACACACAAACATGAGCCTGTCGACAAAATGTCGACAGCTCCAAAAATCACATCTTACGATGTAATTTTTGAGTATTTTCAGAGAAAAAATCATAAAGTTCCTCCAAAGTCGAAACTTTAGATTTTAAGCCATTTCTGCCGCACATGTCGTCAGAAATGATTACTACTTGAGGTTGCACCTCAAACTCCCCAAAACAAAGTAGACAAAACCGTAACGGTTTTGTCTACTATTTAAAATACGTGCGTATTTTAATTTTTATTGAGTTGTACTTTTAATTCGTTTGCAAATTCCTCTATGTAATAATTTGAATTTTTAACTTTCCAAAAAGCGCAGTAATTACGTTGTATCTGTTTTCCGGCTCATAACAATGGTAAACGTTTTGCGGCAGGATTTATATTCCAAAATGTGCCGATACGTTCAACAGGCATAAATCCTCGATTACCTGCAACCATAAGTTGTCCTTCGTCAAGAGTTTGAGCATAAATAAAATTACCGCCAAAGCCAAGTACCTGCTGATAAAATTCACGTTCTGATTTTTGTTGTTCCTTTGACGTTATCAAAATACACGGCATATTTTTCAAATCATCAACGGTTACACTTTCTTTTTGACTTAAATCGTTTCTTAAACAAACCTCTGCATAACAACGTGCTTTTCCAAGTTCAAAATTCACAAATTCGTCCGAAAACGCACGTCTTTGGTCATTTATGGCAATGTCTATATCATCGGAACGTAGCAAGTCGTATATTTCCTCATGCGTTCCCGTAATAACACTTATAGACACTTCGGGATATTTTTCCGAAAATAATGCGATTGCATTATTCAATTCTATACTGCTGTAATGTTTAGGATAAGCAATTTTTAATATCAGTTCATCATCACGACCTATACGCTGTACTTCTTTGCATATACGTTCAGCTTCTAAAAGAAGTGCTGTTCCGTGCCTATACATATATTCACCGGCATGCGTAAGAGAAATCGACGATTTTCTCTTTTTATAAGTTTAACACCTAACTCTTTTTCAAGAGATTGTATCTGCTGTGAAATTGCCGATTGCGATATAAAACACTTCTCCGCCGCTTCCGTAAAACTGCCCTCCTCGACAATCGTGCAAAAATATTTTATTTGCTGCAATAACATATTTCCCATCTACCGCTCTGTTGTTTTAGTTTCTTCTATAATTATATCATAATTAGGAGTTAAAGTCACGAATAAAAGATATTTTATACTTTTGATATATTACTCTTAATATATTGATATTACCAATATTTATCTTAACTTTAACATAAATCAGATTTATAATTATGCAGAGAATGAATTTTTTTCAGATACGGAGGTAAACTAATGAAAAAACTTACTGCAAAAGCATTAGCCGCTCTAATGGCGTGTACAATGATTCCGGCGACATTACCGATTGTTTCAAATGCCGAAGTCAACGATGTCATAGACGGTACAAGTGCTGTACTATACAGCCACGATGCTTCTGACAGACCTATGGAATCATTAAACAGAGGTCTTGTCGTTCAAGCATTGAATGGCGATAACTACTTATCTTGGCGACTTATGGTTGACGAGGACGAAGTGTACGGAACTTCAGAAAGCAATGTACCATTCAATATATAAAAACGGTCAATTTCTTGCAACCGAAACATATTCGACAAACTATATCGATCCTAACGGTACAAGTAGCGACACATATCAGGTAGCGCCGATTGTAAACGGTGTTGAGGGAGAGAAATGTGATTCTGTCGCTCCGTTTGCAAGCGGCTCGAATTACTTTGATATTCCCGTTGACAGACCGAAGTCAACGCTTACCACAACAACCACAATAACCACCGATGAGAACGGAAACGAATTACCTGAAAATCAGTGGCACACGGAAACCAAAGTAAATGAATACACTATCGGTGATACCTCATGCGGTGACCTTGACGGTGACGGAGAATATGAACTTATAGTAAAATGGGACTGCGCTTCGCGTGATAATTCACAAGCAAGTCTTACAGGAAATGTTTATCTTGACGCATACAAGCTTAACGGCAAAAAATTATGGCGTATTGATTTAGGTAAAAATATCCGTGCAGGTGCGCACTATACCCAATTCCTTGTTTACGATTTCGACATGGACGGTAAAGCGGAAGTTGCCTGCAAAACGGCTCCAGGTTCAATTGACGGTGCGGGAAAATACGTTTCCGAAACAAGCAGCGTTGAAGAAATCAGAAATGCCAACGACAATACCGTCAGCTACGTAAATCAAAACGGCTACATATTGGACGGTAACGAATATTTTACCGCATTTGACGGCGAAACAGGTAAAACAATCGATACAATATACTACCCTATCCCACGTCTTGACTACGAAAGTTGGGGCGATACAAACGGAAACCGCTGTGACAGATACGTGGCAAGCGTCGCATGGCTTGACGGTCAGCGTCCTTATGCGGTTTACTGGAGAGGTTACTACATGGGCAGAAACGGCAGACAACGTCACGGTGCATGCGGTATCAGTCTTGAAAACGGTGTCCTAAACCCTAAATACAAATTCGATACATACAGCGAGGATACCGACGCATACACTCCTGGTAATGAAAAATATGTCGGCGAGGGTAACCACAATATGACGGTTGCGGACGTTGACGACGACGGTAATGATGAATTTATAAGTGCAACGCTTTGCTATGAGGTAAACGACGAGGACAAGCTTATGCCGAAGTGGTACGGCGGCAGACAGCATGGTGACGCACTTCATATCGGCAACTACGATCCTACAAACAACAATTTTGAATACTTTTCCGTTCATGAGCACGGCGACTTCGGTATGACGCTTATAGATGCAAAAACAGGTGAAGAAGCCTTCCACGTTTCCGACAGCAATGATACGGGACGCGGTCTTATTGCAAACACAGGCATGGGCGGATATTATCAGATGTCCTCTAATGCAGGTACATATGTTGCATACGGCAACAACGTATTTAAAAAAGTAAATGCAAGCATGGGGCAGAATTTCAGAATTTTTTGGGACGGCGACCTTTACGATGAAGAACTTGACCTAAGCAGTATGGTTGTAAAAGCATACTACTCGGATAAAACCTCAAAAACTATTACAGATTACACTGTAAGCGGTTATGACTCGACAAAAGTCGGTAAGCAGACCGTAACCGTTCATTACCTTGATATGACGGATACATTTGACGTTACAGTAGCAGAGGGCGAACTTTCCTCAATTGAAATAGCTTCAAATCCGAGCAAAACAACGTACTTTACAGGCGAACAACTTGATACAAGCGGTTTATCTGTAAAACTAAACTATGCGAACAACTCATCAAAAACAATAACGGACGGCTTTGACGTAAGCGGTTTTGATAATCAGACAGTCGGTACAAACACCTTAACCGTTTCATACGGAGGAAAAACGACAACATTCACCGTTACAATAGTAAACAGTGAACTTACAAGCTATGTAAATGACGACTTTGAAAGCTATGACGACTCTCAAATAACACTAAAAAGTCAAACATTAACTAAACAAACTCAAGACTTAGGACCGTTTAAATTAACATTGGGTACAAGCGGTAAAAAAACAGACTCATACCCTCACTTTGCAATACTTACGGATAACGGCAATAAATCTCTTGAAATAGCAACAGGCGGAATGTCAAATCCAAGCAGAGGTCCGATTATAGAGTTTGGCGACAGTATAGCCTTACCGGACTTTGCCGATATTCCCGCAAACAAATACCTCGTATTTGACTTTGACGCCTTGTATCAAGGCGATACGTCAAATGTACAACTTTACGGAGTGACCGATTCATATTTATCAACCTCATCTGATAAGCTTACATACGACCAATATTTATCCGTAAACAAAAACGCAAATATCCCGATAGGCAAATGGGTGAACATTCATCTTGTCGTGAACAGCAAAAAGGATTTGTTCCTGACTATAAGCGACAAGTCGGGAAATGTTCTTGACTCAAGAAAAGTCACAACATCAGGCGATAAATTTGAAAAATTCGTATTCTACGGCGGTGTAGGTAAAATACAGCTTGACAATTTGAAAATATATGAAGATAAAATCTCATCACTGACTCTTACTCCTCCGACAAAAACATCATACGCACTCGGCGAAGAACTTAACCTTGACGGAATGGTTGCAAAATTGAATTATTCCGACAAGTCTGTCGGAACAACAGCTTATACGGTAAGCGGTTATGATAAAACAAAAGTCGGTAAGCAGACTGTAACCGTTTCATACGGTGATTATTCGGCGAACTTTGACGTTACCGTAAACGGTATATCGTCTATCGAGGTAACACCTCCTACAAAGACAACATACCTTGAAGGTCAAGACCTTAACACTGACGGCATGGTCGTTACTGCCGTAACCTCCGATAATCAAAGAATTACCGTTCCCGCCGGTTACTCGGTAAGAGGTTTTAACAAAACAAAATTAGGAAAACAGACAATCACGGTTACATATCAAGGTCTGTCGACAGAATTTGAAGTCAATGTAAATTCCGTAAAGAGCATTGAACTTACAAAGCCGACAAAACTTGAATACAAATACGGCGAAAGCCTTGATACATCGGGCATGAGCGTAAAAGCTATATATGACGATAATCAAAGTGAAGTAATAAAATCGGATTATTCCGTAACAGGCTACGACAAAACAAAATCGGGCACGCAGACAATAACCGTTACATACAGAAATCAAACGGCTACATTTGACGTAACAGTCGCCGAGCCTGTAATTACGAAATTCGAAATCACTACCCCACCGACAACTACGGAATATTATGTAGGACAAGATTTGAAAACAGACGGCATGGTTGTTACCGTGACATTTGAGGACGAATCAACAAAAACCACTACGGCTTATACGCTTAGCGGCTACGACAAAAACACGGTCGGCGCACAAACTGTAACGGTTAGCTACAAAGGTTTTTCAGCTACATTTGACGTAACAGTCAAGGAAGCGGAAAAGGTTGAAATAAGCGACGTAACAGTTGAAGATAAGACGTATGACGGCAAACCGATTGAATACAGCGGCACAGCGACAAGCGACAACTACAACGGTGACTATGAATATATTTGGGAAAAGGCAGACGGAACTGTGCTTGACAGTGCGCCGATAAACGCAGGCAGCTACAAGCTTGTCGTAAAGGTATCGGATGAAACTTTCGCACACACAGGCTCAAAGGAAATTCCGTTCAATATAAACAAAGCGGCTCTTACAATTACGGCTGAAAATAAATCTATTGCTTTCGGCATGAATGCTCCGGAATTTACATGCAAGGCTGACGGACTTGTTGACGGAGATACAATTTCAGCTACATACTCATGCGACTACACTGTTGAAAGTCCGATTGGCGATTATGCTATTATTCCGACCGATTGTACATTTACATCGGGCAGCAAGGATAACTATGACATCACATATGTAAACGGCACTCTTACAGTAAAAGAAGCGCAAAAGGTTGAAATAAACGGTGTAACAGTTGAAAACAAGACATATGACGGTATTGCCGTTCAGTATAGCGGCACAGCAGAAAGTGCAGATTATGACGGTGAATTTGATTACATCTGGCAGACTGCTGACGGCATAACACTTGACTCTGCTCCGATAAACGCAGGTGACTACAAACTTGTTGTAAAAGTACCGAGCGACAACTTAGAATATGTTGGTTCGACAGAAGTTCCTTTTACAATAGATAAAGCAGACCTTACGATTACTGCTGAAAATATGAGTACAAACGTAAATTCAGTCGTGCCTGCATACAAATTTACTTCATCAGGTCTTATCGGTGATGACGAACTTGATACAATATTCTCATGTGAGTACACAAAAGACAGTGACGTCGGTACATATGTTATCACCCCGACAGATTGTACATTTACATCGGATGTTAAAAATAATTATAACATTGAATATGTAAACGGTACTCTTTCGGTATACGGTTCAAGTTATAACAAAGCATCAAAAACGGTAAAAATATATTCTAACCATGATACAGATGTAGACTGTTATGTAGTATCATACGCAGAAAACGGAACTCTTGACGGTATCAAAAAAGAGCATTGTTCTCTTAAAGCTGACGAAATTTCAACCATTGATATTTCATCATTAAACATAGCAGAAAACGATAGTATAAAAATATTCCTTTGGGATAACAACCTAACACCGGTTGAAATAACAAATTAATACAATAGCATTATTGCAATATAAAAGAACCGACCTTCATAGTTGAAAGGTCGGTTCTTTTGTATTTAACTGTCTATCTGCACTTTCTTTAATACAAAATACACTACATTTATCTACATTTATCTATATTTTATGTACAAATATTAATATTTGCTTCTATACTATATATTATTTATCTATTCGCACTTAAGGCAGCACCTATAATTCCTGCATCATTATTCAAAGATGCAATTTCAATTTTTGTCTTTGGTCTATATTTATTGAATTCATTTATTTCAACAAATTTTCTGATTGGATTCAAAAGATATTCCCCTTCTTTGCTTATTCCGCCACCAATAACCAAAATCTCAGGTTCAAAAATATTTATGACACTTGTTATACCGTCAGCAACATATTCTGTATATTTCTCAACCACTTCCAACCCTGCCTTATCACCTGCTTTTGCCGCCTCAAAAGCCACTCTGCCATTTACTTCACCGAATTTCCCCGAAATTTTATGCATTAAGCTGTCCGGATTGTCAGTCATTTTTAATTTAGTCTGATTTATGAGAGCAGTTACAGAACCATATGTTTCCCAGCAGCCGTGTTTCCCACAAGTACACCTTTCACCACCGTTTATAAGTGTCATATGTCCCGGTTCTATTCCTACACCGTTAAATCCTCTATAAATTTTACTGTTAATAACTGCACCACCGCCTATACCTGTACCAAGTGTTATTAGAATATAGCTTGAAGCATTATGTCCATTTGCCGTATATTCGCCCAAGGCAGCTGCATTTGCGTCATTTTCAAGATTCACTGAAATATTAAGTTGTTTCTCCATAAATTTACGCATTGGCACATTCTTCATCGGGATATTATTTGAATACGATATTATACCATTTTTATTGTCCACCGTTCCCGGACACCCAATGCCAACTGCTTCAATCTTATTAATGTCCATCTGCGACTTATCTAAAAGTGTTTTACACAATTTAGTCATATCAAGCATTATCGCTTCTATCGGACGTGTATTCAAAGTAGGAACACTATCCTTTGCAATAATTTTTCCTGTTTTATCAACAATTCCTGCAGCGATGTTAGTTCCACCTAAATCTATTCCTATATAATACTTCATCTATAAATCACTCCATTCCTTAAGTTTGTTTAAAATTTTATAAAAATGATAATATAATTTCACAAGGTCCGCTAACAGTATATTCATTATTTTGAGCGGGGATAAATATACTATCTCCCTTATTCAGTTTAAGAATCTCTCCACCCATATACAATTCCCCGCTTCCGTCTGTAATTATAAGTGAATGAAAGCTTGTTTTATCAATTCTAAGCTGCACTCTATTTTGTACTTTCAGTCGACGAACGGTGAAATAATCACATTGAGTCAAAATAATATCATCACCATCAAGCACAGAATTTGAATAAGTAGATTTTTTCAAATTTGAAGATTCAAGAGCTTCTCTAATATGTAATTCTCTTTTATTCCCGTCCTTATCGCGTCTATCATAATCATATACACGATAAGTCGTATTGGAATTCTGTTGTATTTCACATATAAGAATTCCCGCTCCTATCGCATGTACAGTTCCCGCAGGTATGAAAAATACATCTCCTTTGTGAACAGGCACCTTATTAAGTACATCTGTTATTGTATTGCTTCTGATTGCATCTTGATATTCCTGCTTTGTAATATCTTTTTTAAATCCGTAATACAGATATGCACCAACATTGCAATCGAGTATGTACCACATTTCTGTCTTAGCATTTGCACCGTCATGGCAAGTGGCATACTCGTCATCGGGATGAACCTGCACAGACAAATTCTTTTTTGCATCTATAAACTTTATAAGTATTGGAAAATCGTCAAGGGCAAGACCTTTTGTACCTACAATTTCCTTTCCAACTATATCTATGTACTCTTTCAAGCCATATCCTTGATATTTACCATTGGCTATTATACTTTGACCGTCCTTATTAGCCGATAGTTCCCAACTTTCTGCCAGTATATTCAGTTCTGATTTTTTATTAAACACAGTTTTTAATTTTGTTCCACCCCAGAGATAATCCTTAAAAACAGGAATAAGGCGAACAGGATAAAGTTCTGACACTATTTTCACTCCTTTGATATTTATAATAGCCATGTGCAAAACACTGAAAAACATAGAGTTTATACACTTTTACGGATATGGCTAATCCGTTTTGTCACTATAAATTATATTGGGTATATAGAAAAACCACTCTGATTTGGTATAATATTTGCACGTTTTTAATTTATTTTATAATAAATAACAAACAGAACATACAAACGACACAAAATTCCATTTAGTTTGACATGGGTAACGTTTTTTAAGATAAGAATTTACAGTCGGTTATATGTTCTGTTTATAAATTAATATTTAGATGTTTTGTTATATTATTTATCCATCTTCGGCGAATTACAACGTGGCATCATTCCATTTAAGTCATTCCACATAAATACTTTTGCATAAGAATAGTCCTCCGGTTCTTCCACTGTCTTTGATATATCATCACCTTTTTCAATAGCTCCTATTTCGGCTATTGACGTCTTAATCAAGACAGAATTATTGTTTAATGTTTTATAAAATGCAACTATTACAACGCTTGAGCTATCATCTGTGTCTGTACGCTTTCTTACGCTTACATTTCCTTTTTCATAGTTGTTTATCTTATATACAGCCATATCTTTTTCCGACCATTTTGCATATAAAACCATATCACCAACGGAACCCTTGGCAATAGCTGCAACTGCATTTTCAAATGCAGCATCTGTATACCATCCCTCGAAGTTATAGCCATCCTTTGTCGGAACTGGCAATGTTATCGTATCTGTTTCAATAGTATACGATACAGGAGCATTTTCGGCATTTATTCCGCCATTGAGCTCATATGTAATCTCATATTCATTTATTGACCATTGTGCAATAAATGTAATAGCACCGTTTATATCATTTGGGACTGTATATGTGTCATTCTGTGTACCATATTTATAAACCGTGTCATCAGTGCCTGTCTTCCAGCCTTCAAATGTATATCCTAATTTTTTTGGTTCTTGATTAGGAATTTTAATTATCGATGTTTCCGCAATATTATATTGGGTGTTATCAGTAGGAATTGTTTCCTCATCCGCTCCTACCGCAGAGTATATAACTACAAAATTACCCACTTCTGTATACTGAGCATAAATTGTAAGCTCTGTATTATTTCCGAACAGTGCAAGCATATTTGAAGCGGTATTAAGATTATCCATCGTAATTACAGTTCCTTTTGTCGGTGCATCAAACCAGCCCTTGAAGTTATATCCTTGTTTTTTCGGATTGTCATTCGGTAAAACGGGTAAATTTTCAACACTGCCGTATATAGTCGTTGTTGTACCTGTACCCTCTTGCAAATCCAGATTAATTGTATACTGTATCGGACGTACATTCACTGTTATCGTAACATTTTTACCTGGCATTATGAATGTATAGCTGCCATTTTCTTCTGTAATAGTGTTTAAATTTTCTCCGTCAGCAGTACACAAAACATTTTCCAACGTATATCCCTTAGGAAGCGTAACCATAAATGAAACTTCATCATTTTCATATGCCTTTTCTGTCACATTTATCGTACCTTGTACTATATCTGACGGAATTGTTCCCGTTGATACAAAGCTTGCGGTAATACTTCCTGACGCTATTTCATCCCATTTTGCATATAATATTTTATTTCCCGTCGTGCCTTGTTCGATTATTTCTATCTTGTTTTGGTATTCAACATCAGTGTACCAACCGCCAAATGTATATCCCTTTCTTGTACCGGGAGCGGCAAGAGTTATTGCCTCAGTTTCAACCGTATAGTTTGACGGATTGGTGTTTGTTGCATCATTAAGTCCCTCGTAAGTTATCGTATAATTTAACAGAGTCCAGTGTGCATATAATGTGACTGTTGCTTCGTTTCTAAAGATGTCAGACAGATTGTCTTTTGTTATCCCATTAACCTGACTGCCATTGTTTTCTTCAGTGTACCAGCCGTCAAATTTGTATCCGGCTTTTGTTGGTATAGGAAGTTCAATACCATTATCAGGGATATTTTCTTCCTTAAAATCCTCAACCATTACTTCACTTCCGCCGCACGCATTAAGTGTGACAGAATACACCTGTGAATTCGGAGCTACTTTGTATGTACCATCGCCGTTATCAATAACTCTGTATGTTTCCGTGTCGGTAACATAGCTTGTCGGGTCAAATGAATATGTTCCGCCGGAAATAGTGATGACCGTTGTTGTGTTAGCGGGCTTTGTCGCACCAATAGTAGATTTAAACGTTCCGCCCGTGATATTTATTACCGGCACTGTTTCTGTAGTGGCTTCATCACCATCAAGAATACTGTAACCGTTATTCTCTGCGGTATTTTCAAAAGTGCCTCCGTTTATTGTAAGAGTTCCGGAAAAGCCCTTTACAGTGTTAATCGCACCTCTTTTACTAACAGAATTCTTAAAAGTTCCGCCGTTTATTGTAATTTCGCTTGAACCCGAGAAGGTAATACTGCTCATATTCCCGTTATAATTGAATATTCCACTATTTATCACCGCGGTACCATTGGCAACTGACAGAGCATAGCCCTTATATTCAGAATCATCATTTATAACGGTATTTTCAATATTTATAATACCGTTTGAAAGGTTTACCGCATAGCTATTTCCGTTAATTACAGAATCTTTTAAATGAAGTATTGAACCCGTACCGCTTAACATTATCGCTTGACTCATTGCCTCAACTTTTGCTCCGTCAATGGTAAGAACTGCATCTTTTACTGCAAATTTTATACCATAAGAAGTTGATGTATTAACATTCTTGATTGTGCCTTTTGTTGTACCTGTATCAACAACTGTAAGGTTATACATTGCTTCTATGACCGTTGAGCCGCCTCCACTCAATGTATGTCCATTAAGGTCAAGACGCATTGCACACTTTGTCTTTATACTTGATGTTCCCAAATCAATATCTGCACCCAACTTTACATAATCATCAGACGCTGTAAGAGTGTTAATTTCCTCAATACTCGATACAATTTTTGCTACCGGCTCCGGTGTCGGTTCCGGTGTTGGTTCCACCCCTTTTTTCGTCACAACATACTTGCCTTCGGCAACCTTTGTTATACTATATATATCTGTATCTATACAATTTGGATACAGCACAGTCGGGTCTGCGGCAAACTGCCCACCTTTTATAGATATTTCAGTTGCTGATGAGTTTGTTGACTTTGTTTTTCCTATTGCCGATTTGAATGTTCCATCATTAATATTTATTACCGGTGACGCTATAATCTCACTTGTTTCTGCGTCTATAGACTGATAGCCCTCATTGCTATCGAGGATACTGTACCCTCCGGCATTTGTATTCTCAAAAACACCTCCATTAATCGTAACAGTACCTACAAATTGTTTATCTGTAACTATAGCACCTCTTCCACTGTTTGGATTTGTGAATGTGCCGCCATTAATTGTCAACTCACTTGAACGTGCTACAAGAAGAGTGTTTGTGGTTCCGTTATAGCCAAATGTTCCGTCATCTATAATGGCAATACCGCCCTGCAAATAAAGTGCGTAGCCTTTATAATCCGCTTTATTATTTATAAGAGCATTATCAATATTAATCTCACCGCCGTTCGTTCCTACGTTTATGGCATAGCTGCCCCCGTTAATTACTGCGTCCTTTATATTGCACTTTCGTCCTGCAACATTAATCAATATCGCTTGACCTCCCGCATCAATTTCTGCACCGTCAATATTTATTGTCGCTGCTTCTGTTGTACCTCTTATTCCATAAGAGGTTTGCGTTGTACCTGTATTTATAATGGCACCTTTGGTGCTTCCTGTGTCAACAATCGTTATTTCGTGTCTTGGGTCCACTACGAACGGTCCCGAAGATGTCAATGTATGACCGTTAAGGTCAAGATGTGTCACACTTTTTGTCGTAAAGCCTGTTGTGCCAAGGTCTATATCTGCTCCAAGAATTATATTTCCCTCAGTGCTTGTAATCGCTGCAAGCTGCTCTGCCGTTGTAACAGTTACAGGGTCCGGTAGCGGAGTAGGCGTCGGTTCAGGAGTAGGAGTTGGTAAGCCCCATTCTATATCACCTTTTATGCTTGTATGAGTTATATTATCAATCATGAATGAACCTTCCCCACTGTTTTCAGCAGAAGAAAATATAAAACCTCTTACGCGTGCACAATCAAGATTGCTTCCTCCATCAAGTATCTTAAACTCATCAAACGGAACTCGAAATTGTTTCCACTCCGTCGTCAAAGTGAATTCCTTAGTGTCTGTATAAGTAGTCATCGCACTTGCTGTGTCAATCACCCCAACATTTATCTTTTCATTCTTGCCGCTTGTAGATTTTCCATAAAACACAAAGTCTGTCATATATTCCATATCAGCTTTTAAAGTAGCACGGTTAGCAGTACGCTCATCGTCATTTACATTTCCTTTAAAGAAATCATTCGGTGAATAAACCACCTTTGCCTTTGACGGTGTGTTTCCGTTTCTTGAATATTTCACCTCAAGTGCTTTTGAATCAAATCCAAGCCCGCCTTCTTCTTTAGTCGCAACGATTGTATCTCCCTCACTTCCGGATTCTGTGGATATTGCTGCCTCATATTTTGTGGTGTTCTTATTATAAGTAGCAAAATCATAAACAAATGTCTTTTCCGGATACGGAATCAGACGTTCCGGCTTTGTGTTTGAGAAGCCAATATTATCAATGTAAAATTCGGCAGTTGTTCGCGTGTCTGCTGAAATCTGAACATATGTTATATCTTCAGGGTATTCAACATTACCTTCTAAACTGTATATATATTGATGCCAATCGGTATCGCCCTCTGCCATATTTACAGTAATATATGCCAGTCCGCTTAAACTTACTGTCAGCTTCTGTGCAATACCATTACCTTTGATATCGATAGTAAAATACTTGGCATCCATAGACGGAACAGTATTAAGGTCAAATTTTGCTCTGCAACCCTCAGTATCAGTTGCATCTCTTGTATATGTCACACATTTTGTTTTTGTTGTCTCACCATTTATGTTTAAGACATTCGCATCCGTAATTTGCATTGTTGTTCCCGTAAATTTGGAATTCCACGCCGTAGTCTGTTTTTTAAAGCCAGTCGTATCTATATCAATATAGCTTTCCTCTCCCATATCCTTATGAGGATATGTATTGGCAGTATAAACAGGTGTAGCGAGTTTTACAATTTTTACATTATCAATAGTTATAGATCCCGTATCTGCCGTAGCGGCTCCAAAATATATGCCGGAAAGAGCGGCGTCAAGCTTACCGTCAGTCTGCGGATTACCCTGTTTCACAAGTTCATTTATGCCTATTGTTACTGTTTGAACTTCAGTGTTTACATCTACAGCTTTAGTCCATACTTCCATATCAGAACCATAAAGACCTATATTTACACTTCCAGCAGTTGCTGCGGAAATATCCATTGTTATTGTCTGAATTCCATTTAAATCCCAATCAAACGGGAAATTCAGTGTTGCATACCAATTCGCCGCCGCAGGTGTTATCGCTACATTTCCGCTTTCATCAGAATATTTAATCGAAGCCTTACCCGATGGAGCAGTATAGCTTCTGAATACATCGTCTGTGCTGAAATCTGTTGAATATACACCGTCAAGCTTTTCCGGTGCAGTGTTGTATGAAAGTAAGCGATTCTTTATATGAGTACCGTTATATGCCGTAGTCTTATAATCCCATGAATAGAGCATTTTCGGCGATGAACTCATATGCAGATTCCATGCTGTCCAGTTTACAGGAATTCCGTCATACTGATTGTCAGTATCGTCCATCCAGTTCATAATCTGATTCATCCATATATCGCTTGTGCAGTCTCCGCCCGATATGTTCTTGTCGGATGAGTCCCATCCCCATTCACCTATAATCACCGGTGCAACACGTCTTACCGGACCTATTATCGTATCCCATGCGGTTTTTGCACCCTTAACCGGATATGCGTGAGAGTCATACATAACGCCATGGCCTTCCGCCGTATCTATTAGTCTATATCCATTTGGGCGTTCATTATAGCCATCAGCAAAACCGCTTATATCAAATGCCCAGTTCAGACCACCGGCTATACAGATATTATTTGCACCTTGTTTGCGAATTTCGTTTAGAAGTTGTTGATGACCTATAGCAGTTACTTCTTCACCGCCAACTATAATTTGTCCGCCATTATACCACACGTCCCATTGTTCCACTGTAGTTGGTTTTTCAACTCCTACCGGTTTTATATCATGTGGTTCATTCAAAAGACCGAAAAGTACCGCACTGTTATTGCCGTACTTAACAGCAAGTTCTTTCCACATATCAAGATCGTCTTGTTGTGGCATAACATATCTGTGACAATCAAGAATTATATACTTACCTCTCGCCTGTGCAGCTTTAACCATATCATCAATATATTTCTGATATTGTTCCTTTGTTAAGTTTTTTTCGTCCCATACGCTGCCGTTTTTCCAATATTTAGGATTTATTGGCAAACGTATCAGATTAGCTCCCCAGCTATCATAGACCATTGTCATAGACTCAAATAGATGTTCTGCCATACCCCAGTCCATACTCGGAACATTTACACCACGAAGAACTACCATTTCATCTGTTCCCTGCTTAACTATTTTATTTCCCTTGACCTCAAGAGGCACAGAACGATTATAGTTAATTTCCGCATTTTGAGCGTCTGCTGCAGCTTCCTCATATGTCTGTGCATAAACAGGCATAATGCAAAGCGACACTGTCATTACAATAGCCGTTACAAGACTTAAGAATTTTTTCATGAATATCACCCTTTCGATTTAATTATATAAAAAGGACTGTTTTTTTGTAGGGAGAAAGAGAGAGAGAATATTGGAAGGTATCCATTGTCCAATAAATAAAACCTATTCTAAACAGTCCTTTACTATATTAACATTATAAAAGAAAAGTTCACCTCAAAAAACGAGGTAAACTTTTTCTCACTACCGATTAATTATGTTTTCGGCACATTATTCATATTTTAATGTATAAATTTGTTTTGGAGTAACTTCAACATCGCACCAGCCATTTGTATCCACTGAAAGCTCTGTCTCTGAAAGTTCCTCAAGCGTGACTTTTTTAACACTTGCCCACTTCCTATTTTCCGTACACGGAAGTTCAAACGAGTGTACCTGTCTTTCTATTGGCGATTGTTTATCTGATATCTCCGCTATGCCACCATTAAATCTAATTCTATTTTTAACTGTTTCACTTGACGGATTAAATAATCTCACCACACACCCTAAGCCGTCCTCACTGCGTTTTACGGCACTTATGTGTAGATTTTCATTTTCAAGTTCAATAAACGACTTTTCAAGAGGGTTCTTGCCATGTTCTGTTGGTGCTGTCTGTCCAATTAGTATTTCCATATTAAAATCTTCAGCAGCTTTCCATACTTGAGCATCTTCCCAATCACCCTTATGAGGCATAAAAGCATATCGGAAAGTATGTTCACCAAAAGACTGTGAACCGTTCTCTATTCTCGAATAGTTCTGCTCCTCGGGAGTTACATATATGCGAAGCTCAAAGCAGCGCAATAATGACAAATACACAGTATGGTTATAATCATCATCCGATTCATACGCTTTAAGTCCCGTATTCAAAATCGCCGCACCTTCATTTTCATTGCATATATCAACAAACGAGTTCATCGGCTGCTCTGTCATCGGAATTTCGTCATACTTCGAATAATCCGGTTTCGCAATCGGACGCTTTACCACATCAAACTGTCCCTGAGCGTATACAAACTCTGCATCCACGTCTGTGGGGAAAGCAGCCTGAAGATAGTGATTAGGAACATTGTTATTAATTTTCGTTTCAAATTCAACCCATCTTGCGCCTTTTCTGAGTGTTACAAGCGTTTCTATTCTGTAAGGCGCGAGGCGGGAACTTCTTTTCTTGCCGCCGTCAACTATATTTTCGGGAATTGCCCAATTAAGAACTATTCTGTACTTAGTTTCAAGCTCACCGCTGTATACAAGGCTTACAATCGCCCGTTCATTAACAGTTGTATATTCCTCATCAAGCTCCGGTGTCTTGTGTTCCCACGGGCTGCCATTTTCACCGGTGTCCTTAAAATATCCGATATTATCGTATTCCCTGCCGGTTTCCTTTTCAGTAACCTTAAGCGTACCGTTTGAATTTATCTTAACCTTCAGATATTCATTCTCCATAGTATTTATGCCGCAAAGCATATTAACCGGCGTTGTAGCCCGTGTATGATACTTAGGTACAACCTTGAGTGTTTTATAGCCCATCGACGGAATATCCTTAACAAATATTCTTATTGTATGTCTTGACACAGGAAGAACATCGACCGCGTCTGCCAAATCCTGAACAATTTGATACATAGGATTAATTGACGATATGTTCTGGTGCGGGCATACATTACCTTCAGCATCGACAATCTCAAAGCTGTCACACTCCCACTCAAGAGGAATTTCAAGCTCACACGGAACCGTCAGACTTCTTTTAAACGGAGCCGGATTAAACATTACAAGCGCCATATCATTCTTATCCCAGCCCGCAAAGTCAATGTCGCCAGACAAATCCATAAGAGCTCTTTCAAGCACGCAGGTTGCAATCTCTCTTGACTGCCTGAACCGATATTCTACGTCCTTATATACAACATCTCTGCCGCACGCGCCAATCGAATCATGCCCGTGGTTTTGAAGCATATAGTTATAGGCTTTATTAATAAACGCCTGCGGATATACAGCTCCGCATACAGACGCAAAAACCGCCATCGGCTCAGCATATGATGTGAGCAATCGTTCTGTTTCAAAGTTCTCCTGCTTAACCTTAATTCTTGCAGAAAGAACCCAGCCAAACAGCGCACTTACGCTGCCTTTTGTAAACGGATAGCGCATTTCGCCCTTTAAAACAGGTGAATTTTTATCAAAATCTCTGATCACGCTCTGCTCAAAGTCATAAACTGTACTGTGAAAAACATCAACACCTTCATAAACAGCATTAGCATCCTTGATAAGCCTTGATTCTCTCATATCCGGTATTGATGAATCATGACCGTTCGACCAGAAGCGGTTAGGCGTTGTCCACTCATCGTCCTGTTCAGAGAGTGCCTGCTCCGTCTTTTCAGCTATATATTCGTCATGATACTCATATTTCTATGCGAATACTGATATTCATATTCACATCTTGCCGGATCCGCAAAACGGAATATTCCATCTCCAGCTCCCCATGAAACACGACGATTGTCACCGTCACGCTTGCCATAAAACACAGGGCGCTGCATTATATACCACATATTATATCTCGGTCTCTGCCCCAGTCTTGAAGCATAAATTGTTGTACCGTCGGCGCCCTCCCAGTAGAACTCCGATTTCGGTGCCATATATGTATTAAGCCCTCTGTAAAAGGACGCAAAATCTATTCCGAAGCCATGATATAGCTGTGGCATTTGTGATATTTGTCCCCAGCCAAAGGGCGAATAGCCTGTCTTTGAAACTTTGCCAAATTCATTTGCAATTTTATGTCCCAGGAGAAGATTTCTTATAAGAGACTCTCCACCCACGCAAAACTCATCCGGCAAACAAAACCACGGACCCACAGCAAGCTTTCCCTCACTGATATACTTTTTCAGAATTTCCTTCTTTTCAGGGTTTATTTCGAGATAATCCTGAATGGGAAGTGTCTGCGAGTCAAGATGAAAATGTTTGTAATCCGGCTCTTTCTCAAAAATATCGAGCAGCATATCAATCGCAGTCACAAGCATATGTCTTGTTCTTTGAGCGCTGAATTTCCACTCCCTGTCCCAGTGGGTATTGGATATAAAATGACATTTTATATTTTTTCGCTCCATTTACGCTTCCTCCTCTATGTAATCAAGTATTTCCGCAAGATTATTGCAGTAGCGGCTACACATAGGCATCGTTCCGCTTTCTTTTATATTGCCTCCCGCAAGTCCTATTGTTGTATATCCGGCAATCCTTGCCGAGCATACTCCTGCGCCGCTGTCCTCAATAGCGATTACGCTACCGCGCTCATCAAAACCAACTCCGAGTCCAACCGCGCAGGTTTCAGCATAAAGCCACGGATGAGGTTTCGGCGATAGCTCACCGAGCGTTCCAACGCTACCCTTGCGGAGCGGGTATCCTGCTGAAATTATTGCGTCGTAAAAATCCGTAGGCTCGCCCATATCAAGAGCTCTGAACGCCGAAAGTATTTCCGGCATCGCCTTTTCATATAATCCCGATGTTACAAGTCCTATCTTAATCCCTTTGGCTTTTAGTGCGAGCAAAAATTCTTTTAATCCCTCCTGCGGAACAAAAGCATTTTTTCTGCCTCTGCCCTCCATAATTTCTTTCATTTCACGATTAACGTGGTCAAAATAGAAATTCCGCGCTTTGTCAAGCGATTCACCTGGACAGTATTTATCTATACAATACTGTAAATGCTCCGATACGCTATGACCTGATACAAACGGTATATCGCTCTCTTCAAGCTTGAAGCTTTCATCATCAAGCATACTGGCGGTTGTTTTTTCGATTATCCAAATCCAGAACTCCTCGCTTCTTACCGATGTTCCATCCAAATCCATAAGCACAGCCTTGATTTTACCGTTTCTGTTCACAGGATGAAGCGGATAGTACGCACCATAGCCAAGAGCTGAATTAACATAGGCAAGAGTCTGATTTTCAAAAGCCACAAATTCAACCTTTCCGTCTCCTGTGCATACTATATGTTTTACTCCGTCCTCACCGGAGGTAAATCTTCCGTCTGTAGTGGAGGGAAGGTTGCGAAATCCTGAGCTGCCGTCTATAATTCCCAAATCGGGTATATTGAAATTCATTACATTACCACCTCTACATTGCATATTTCCGCATCCGATGAAACGGTTGTACCGTTTACCGTTCCGTTGTCGGCTGTTATTTTAACAGTTCCCTCTCCTGTGTTCTTTACTAAAATATTATATGTTTTCCTCTGAATTTTCTTGTTACCTTAAATTCAGATATATCTTTTGAAATACACGGCTCTATTACAAGTCCGTCAAAATCAGGACGTATACCCAAAAGATATTGTGACACCGTATAATAATTCCACGCCGCCGTGCCTGTAAGCCATGAATTCTTCGCTTCTCCCGCTCTTACCGCATCACGTCCAGCAATCATCTGTGAATATACATACGGCTCGGTTTTGTGAATTTCACTTATCTCCTCTAAATATGCCGGCGCAATCTTTTTATATAGTTCAAACGCTCTTTCGCCGTTACCCATTACCGTTTCACCGATTATTACCCATGGGTTATTATGGCAGAACACTCCCGCATTTTCCTTATACCCCGGCGGATACGACGAGATTTCGCCAAGCTCAAGTCGGTATCCCGAATACGGCGGATAATTGAGTACAATGCCATATTCACATTCAAGATATTTTTTAACGCTGTCAAGCGCTTTTTGCGCCCTGCCGTCCTCCTTGCCTATCCCAGCCATTACACAGAAGCCGTTCGATTCAATAAAGATTTTACCCTCGTCACATTCGTCAGAGCCAACCTTATTGCCGTTAGCGTCGTAAGCTCTTATGAACCACTCACCGTCATAGCCATACTCTAAAACTGCTTCGGTCATTTTTTCAACCTCATCCGAAATATATTTATACATTTCATCATTGTTGAGCGTCTTATAAAGCCTTGCAAATTCTCTGCCAATATACACGAACATTCCTGCAATAAGCACAGACTCTGCTACTCTGCCGTCATCGTCTCCCGTAGTCTGGAAAGATTCGTCAGGAATTTCGGAAAAGCAGTTCAAATTCAAGCAATCGTTCCAGTCCGCACGTCCGATAAGCGGAAGCCCGTGAGGGCCAAGGTTGTTTGTAACGTGTCCGAATGAGCGATTAAGATGTTCTAAAAGCGTTGCCGTATTGTTTTTGTCACAGTCAAACGGCACCTGCTCGTCTAAAATACCGTAGTCGCCTGTTTCCTTGATGTACGCAACCGTGCCTAAAATCAGCCACAGCGGATCATCATTAAATCCGCCTCCGATTTCATTATTGCCCTGCTTTGTAAGCGGCTGATACTGATGATACGCGCTTCCGTCCTCAAACTGCGTTGAGGCAATGTCAATAATCCTCTCTCTCGCCCTTTCGGGTATTTGATGTACAAAGCCAAGCAAATCCTGATTTGAATCGCGAAATCCCATTCCCCGGCCGATACCGCTTTCGTAATATGATGCACTTCTTGACATATTAAAGGTCACCATACACTGATACGGATTCCATATGTTTACCATGCGGTTAAGCTTTTCATCGTTTGACTCAAGAGTAAACACCGAAAGGAGATTATCCCAGTACAATTTAAGTTTATCAAGCTCCGCGTCGCATTGTGCTGATGATTCATATCTTGCAATCATTTCCTTTGCCTTTGTCTTATTGATTACATTAAGGCTTTCAAATTTCTCGTCCTTTTCATTCTCAATATATCCAAGAACAAATATGTATTCGCGGCTTTCTCCCGCGTCAAGTGACACGTCAATCTGATGAGATGCGATAGGATACCAGCCCGAAGCTACTGAATTGCCGCTCTTGCCATTTATTACTCTGTCAGGAGTGTCAAGACCGTTAAAGGCTCCAAGGAAAGTGTCTCTGTCTGTGTCAAAACCACTTATTTCGGTATTTACTGAATAGAAAGCGTAATGGTTTCTTCTCTCACGGTATTCTGTTTTATGGTATATAGCGCTGCCGTCAATTTCCACCTCGCCCGTATTGAGGTTACGCTGATAGTTAAGCATATCGTCCTGAGCGTTCCAAAGACAGAATTCAACGAATGAAAACAGATTTATGTTTTTAGCCTCACCGCTTGTATTTGTCACCTTAATTCTATGTATTTCGCAGTTATCGTCCACAGGAACAAAAGCTGTCTGCTCAACGCGGACGCCGTTTCGCTCGCCGGTGATTTTTGTGTAACCCATACCGTGACGACACTCATAAAAATCAAGCTCTTTTTTCATCGGCATATACGAGGGTGTCCAGCAATCGCCATTATCGTTTATGTAAAAATAGCGTCCACCGTTATCCGCAGGGATATTGTTGTATCGGTATCTCAGAATTCTTCTGTGCTTTGCGTCCTTGTAGAAGCAATAGCCGCCGGAGGTGTTTGAAATTAATGAGAAAAATCCGTTTGTTCCAAGATAATTTATCCATGGAAGCGGCGTTCTCGGAGTCTCTATTACATATTCCTTATTCAAATCGTCAAAATATCCATATTTCATATTTGTTCTCCTTACCAATAAATTTTCCAATCGCTTTTTTTCATGCGCATTAATGCTTCAAGATAGAAGTAGTCTCCCCAACTTGTACATTCCGGCTCATGACCGTGTTTTCTGCTGTACATACCGTCTTTTATAATTCCGTTGCTTTGAGGATAATCTACTGTCGTGTACTTTTCCGAAAGACTTGTCATCATCTTTTCCGCCGCATCAAGGAATTCCTGATTGTGATAATATTTTTCCATTTCAAGAATTCCGCACACCGCAACCACTGCTGCGGAGGTATCCCGTGGTTCATCGCTACCATCGGAGAAAATCAAATCCCAATACGGAACAGAATCCTCCGGAAGATGGTCAATAAAATAATGCGTAACCCGTTCAAACAACGGCAAAATCGACTTCTCTTTAGTATAGTGGTAACATAGAGCAAGACCATATACTGCCCATGATTGTCCTCTCGCCCAACTGCTGTCATCGGAAAATCCCTGATGAGTTTCTCCCCGAAGCGCTTATTGGTTACAGGATCAAAGAAAAAGGTGTGATATGAAGACGCATCAGGACGGATAATATTTGCGATTGATGTCTGCATATGATTATAGGCGGCGTCATAATACTTTTTGTAGCCTGTCACTTCGCTCGCCCAGAATAGAAGCGGAATATTTAACATACAGTCAACAATAAATCTATAACTTTGCGAATCATCCATAGCACCCCACGCCTGAATAAATTTACCTTTTGGCTGATAACGCTTCAAAAGCCATTCTGCCGCCTCAATTCCATCCTGCTTCGCCTGTTCATCTCCTGTTATTCGATAATCGGCGACGCTTGAAAGTGTAAACAAAAAGCCCATATCATGATGCTCCAGTTCAACTCGATCAACCAACCTCTTATGAAACATTTCACTGTGATGCTTTGCCGAATTATAAAAAGCTTTATCACCTGTAAGCTCATACATAAGCCATAATATCCCCTCATAAAATCCGGTAGTCCATGAAACGTTCTCAAATTTTTTGAACACAAGATTTTCACTTTGTTCTGTAGGAAAACAATCATAGAAATAATTTAAGCTTTTTCTTACGATGCTCTCCGCATATGTAATCGCTTTATCAATATTCACTTTTTATCACTCCTCCTACTATAATAAATTTATGCGTAAATCACACGACAGTCATTCGTGTATATATCCATCTTGTTGCTTAAACTGATATAATGAAAGTGCAATTTCTGACGTATCACGCCTCAGATTTTCTGTCTGTAGATAAGTCAGTCTCTCATTTGTTGTGTTCGATTTATGCAGTAGATAAAAGGAGCTTTTATCCAGCCCTTTTTATTATAATTAGTTGACGCTGTTTACCGCCTTCGGTATGAAGGATTACCTTTGATGCTGCCTCTCCTGCACTCTGCTCTGCGAGCAAATCATCCTCTGTGGGAACATATATTCTATTTGTAGTCTCATCAATAAACAACACATTATATCCCGAGAAATCAGCTATTTCAATTTTGTCTGTCTGTCCCAGAGCAGTATCAACCTTTGTTTTCAGAACAAGATTTGTTCCGTTTCTGTAAAGCAACGTACCATATACCAATCTATACATTGCACCGTAATTATAGCTACCAATGGCATTGTATATATGTGATGTATTATGGCCATTTTCAGCATACTTTCCGTCTGACACAGCAATCATTGTTTTATTTAGTGTTGACGTCTCAACAGTTTTTCCTTCTTCATTCCCTGTTTTTACATAATCAGGATTGTCTTCATCCTTCAAAGAGAATACCTTAACATAATCCACAAGCTCGCCTTTACTGTTTGTAACATAACGAATTATATCACCATGCTTTACTTCCGACATAATTTTTGAACCGTTAGGTCCATTATAGTAACGTTTCAGATAGACATCTTCTGCAAGGTCAACCTGCATTTGAGCATTACCCTGCCAGCCGATTATTCGAGTTACACTCTCATCATTATCATTAACTGCCTTTACTACTTCGTCCACTACTGTAAGGGGTACTTTTTTATCTATCTCAGGTATTACGTCACTTGTATAATATACTATTACACCTGCTGTCCGAGATTCATCCACGTTATATGCTTCAATGCGATTTTCGGTTGTGTATTGTGTCCCGGTCTGCGGATAATATACCCAATCATCGAAATAGGTTAAATTTGTCTTAATATACTGTGATGCATCTCCGATATCCCCTCTATCGTTTGAAACGGGAACTACAAAAACCTTTGTCTTTGAATTTATCGCCACATTATTTCCGTTATCACTATTAAATGCAAGTGTATTTCTAAGATACATGCCTCCCGGTTTTATGGAAGATGTCCTTTTAGAAAAATCGTTATACATTGTCATAGAATTGTCATGGAATACATCATTCCACTCCGGATTTTCATTGTCGCTATGATATGGAGTATCGATATATTTAATCTCTCCCTCATCGTTGAGCTTATACATAATTGGGACTCTTACATACACATAACTGTCATCACTATAATCAGCCATTATCTTATATGACGAATCCAGTGTTGCAAGCGTAGACCTCTGATAATCCGCTGCTATTTTTAATGCAGTTATTATTTTTTCTGCATCTTTGCAGGTTAAACCATCAATTTTTGTACTTCTTGCAAGTTTGAATTCATTCATATCACCAGTATAAGGAAGTAGTTTGGCTATAACATCGCTCCTGTTATCCTCAATCCAAGCCTGTATTAAGAATCCATATTGTATATCGTCAGTTTTAGCAAATCATAACCGGCTATCCTACCTCGGTAATCAAGATACACCGTATATTTATTTCCATTTTTAATTGCTTTTGCGTCTTTATAGTATTCAGCATTTGTTGAATACTTATATGTCCTGTCCTCAAATTTAATTTTAGTGCCATTAGTGCTCTTTACTACACCGGTATACATCAAATTGCTTACTATAATCTTTGTCTTGTTTGTTTCAATATCTTTAGCAACTGATAGAATTGAATCCTCTGTTATATAATAAGCATCAACAGGATTGCCCATACGGTCAGTCATGTCGCAGTCAGCAAAATTTACCTTTAATGACCCGTTTGGGTCATCATTGTACAGACCATAAATCATTCCCTGCGACTCTACAATACGTTTTACAACCATTATGTCATATTTGTATACAAAAACAACATCGTACTTACCATTGTTATCGTTATCCACTAATCTGATATAATCGCAGTTATAAAAATCTTCCTCGTCTAACAATTTTGGCGAAAATCCGTTAAGTATCTCTTTCGCTGATGAATTAAGAGATACTTTTTTTGTTTTATTGTCGCTATAGTATCGTATCATGTTATTTTCAACACTTTTAATATCTTCGCCGTCTATCGTTATTATGCTGTTATTTTTGTGATAAGAGATATATAAAAGAGTATTTCCTCCGGAATCTTCCTTTCGATAATATGCCTCCACCTTACACGCAAGGTAATCATATAAATCACTGCGGTCACTGGCAAGAAGATAATCTCCTATTCTAATACCTTTATATATTGTATCACCACTCGTTATTGCATGCTCTGAAACAGATTCTACAACTCCGGTGATTTTATAAGCATCCTTGAAATACTCTAAAGTATTAATGCTTTTATGACCGTTATTTCCATATGAAATGTATACATCGGCCTTTATAGAATCATTAAGAAGAGATGCCGCATCAGTTCTTCTGATAGAAGCACTTCGGTTATCCAGAAAGTTCTTTGTTATATCATAATTTGCGGCAATTTGTATATACGCATTATCATTGCCTCCATACATATAAGCAATCTGCTTATACCCCAAAGCATTTACAAGTGTTCTGAGTGCATTATCAAAACTTATTTCATCCGTACAATCTATATTGAAATCTACATATCCCATACTTTTAAGCATATCATGGGCTTTTTCCCACATGTCTTCTTTGTTTGCATCTTCGTCATAAAATGAGTCACAGTTTATGTAGCGGCACACTGACAGAAAAAATTCACCTGCCTTGATTGGCTGAAGATATGAACCATCATCAATAGGAACCCACATTTCAAAAGCTGTAAGCTTTTTTACTGTTTCATCATATTCATTCTTACCCATAATGTACGTATCATATTCAATATCCTCTATGTATGCGTCATCGGGGTTATCCAGTTCATGCTTAGGGTGCGAGTCTTGAATGAGAACATTTTGTTCCTCATCGCTTAGTCCCGCATTATTATCTCTGTTGCCGTCATCATCAAAGTTTTCAGCTGAAAACACTGATATTGCCGCTGTAAATATTACACTCAGAGAAAGCATCAACGCAATTATTTTTCTTAATTTATTCATGTTACTTCCCCCTTTATCGTATTACTATTGCCGCAATCGATGGCACATCGTTATGTCTTGAAATAATCACTCTCGAAGCTTTTGCCTCTCCTGCAAGATTAGATGGAATTATATCATCAAGACTTCCCAAATGAACTCCTTCGCGACTGTCCTCCAAAATATATACACGATTATTTTTAAGATTGAAGTATCTTTCGCATTTCAGACTGTTGCTTCCTGCTGTTCCCGGATATGTCTGTATAATCATTGATGAACCTGTTATTGATTTTACAATGCCAAATTCCGTTGAATATTGAACACCGGTGAACCAGTATGGATTTTTGCCTTGCCATATACGTCCCGATACAACATCGGTATCAGGATTAGCAGCCATGTCATCAAATGCGATAAGTGTCTTTGCAGAACCGATATATGACTTTGTTTCTCCGTATTCATTGCCTCTGATTACCACATCGGGATTATCATTGTTATCAAAATCAAATATTTTATGATAGTCAACAATTTCATTATTAGCATTCGTTGCAATCCTTATAAGGTCTCCCTCGTCAATGGTTGATGTAACAGGTCCTTCGCTGCTATTATACTGTCTTTCAAGTTCTACTCCCTCAGCGGTCACAAATTCCTGTTCTGTACCATTGTATAAAAGAGTTAGTAAATAACGCTCGTCATCATCAACAGAAGTGAGCGAAACATTCTTAACCGCCGCCATAACAGAACTGTAAGTGAGCTCATTTCCTCCTGCATTATCCGAACGTATTACGGCAATTCCCGCTACCATGTCCTTAGACATATTATATAGTTCCACCGTACCAAAAGTTGCAGACTTCAAATCTTTAAATTGCTTTATCTCATAATATTGGGAGTCGTCCATTAATGATTTGCTCGCCGGAACATACATTATTTTTGTCTTCTCCGAAAGTCTTGCATAACCCGGGAAACTCCTATAGTTTGCATTATAGTATGTGTCAGAAAGGTCTGTGCTGCGGGTGAATACACTTGCCGTTGTATAAAGCTCGTCAGCATCTACATATTGTGCAGTTTTTACTGACTGAATTTCACCATTATTATTCAGCTTGTATCTTATAAGCTGATTAACTGAATCCGGGTCTGTATTTACATCCTTGAATAGCTTTTCAATGTCTGTATATTCATTTACTTTTTTGTTATTTACCTTTGCATTCCGTGCGAACTCTAATGTTTCCATATTTCCGGATGTAGTATATACTTTTAGGTATGGTCCATCGCTATGCTCTGCCGGAAAAGCTTGTGCAAGATATGCAAAGTTATTTACCTCATCATTGTCATCAAATTCGGCATATGCTATTCTGCCACGATGGTCAAGCAATACACTGACAGCATTTCCTACTGACAATAATGAATATGTTGTATTTTGTGCCGCAAGAATATCTGTCAAGTCATACTCCGCATCATCAATACTAACTGTTAAATTCCCGTTGTTTCGAGCAGTCCTCTTAACAACTCCGTCAGCTTCTTCCCTCGATATGTAAATTACAGCATTTTCTTTTTGTTTATCCTCGATAACTGAAAGAATATCATAAATCTTTAAATTTCCTATCGATGTAAACTTTTCGTCAGTGTCATATACAATTACAGTTTCCAAATCATTAAGTTTTATCGACGGCTGATTATAATAATCATATAATGTATTTTCATACGGTGTAAGCTGATTTATACAGTATATTGCTTCTCTGATTACATTTACTGTATCATACATTCCATCATTGTTACTGTCTATCAGAATAACCTCATCAGCGTTTTTAATGTCTTCTGTATCATATTCAGCAACATAATTGTAATTATACAAGCGATTTATTGTCTTCGGAAGTGTTTCTTTCTTCTCCGAGTTTGTTGTTTCATTTTTATAATATTTCAATACAGAACCATCAAAGTCTGAAATCAAGTCCTGCTCTAATGAAAGGACATTATTTTTCTGGTTCGGCTCAATAAATTTTAGAGTTTCATCATCTTCAACGTAAAAAGCGTTTACTCTGTAACCAAGGTATCTGTATACATCTTTTATATCCGTACTGAAACTATAAGAACCTATTCTCACTTCATCTGCACTAAGACCTCCACTTCCGTCTAATGTGCGAGTTCCACATACATATACTATATCATCAAGAGTAAGTATTCTATGATAATAATACAAAGGTGTTATATCAGAAATAGAGTATATTGACGATTTATCCAAATCATCCACAACCATATATGCCTTGGACGCCGAATCAAATATCTCCAATATATCCATAAAAGAAAGCGTATCATCAATAGTCTTTCTCAAATTCGGAATAATATCGTTGCTTACCGCTACACTGTAGTATGAACTGATATTACCGCCGTTCTCGATAGCATAAACATCATATCCCAGTACACGGCACATGATAATAGCAACCTCACCCAGAGTTATCGGATTGTCAGCCCCAAATACTGAGTTGTTCTTATCAATATAACCGTTATCATAAAGAAATCGAATTTCATTGTAATATGTACTTCCGGGCACCACATCACTGAATATGGTCTTGTCATCGCTTTTCTCATAATTTTTAGCATTCACAAAACCTGCCAGATATTTTGCAAACTGACCTTTCGTTACAATACCGTTTTCCTCGTTAGGAAAAGGAATTATATCCAGTGCCATAAACTTTCCGGCAAGAAGCATATATCTGTCACTGCCTGTCAAATTCGTATACGATATGTTTCTTGATTTCATAAACAGAGATACAGAGTAAAGTATCTGAGCAGTCTGTGCTCTTGTTGCATTTGCCCTCGGCATAAAGCTTCCATCACCCATACCGTTTATAAGTCCAAGATTTTTTAGTGCATACACGCTATCTTTAGCATAATCAGAAATATCACCATCATCTGTAAAGCTATCTATCGCAGCACCGTTCAATTCACAGTTTTCTTGCTTAAGATATCGTACTATAAGAACTGACATATCTTGACGTGTAATTTTTTCTCCCACACCGAATATATCTTCCTCAATTCCACTTACGATACCCATATCGGCAGCAGTATTTACATATGGAGCATACCACTTATTCTCATCCACATCACTGAACTTATTATCAACATTTTCCGTTTCCTTTCCGAAAATTCCAAGAAGCATCTTAACAAACTCCTCACGGGTTACGGAATTATCTGTGCCAAAGCTTCCGTCTCCGCGTCCGCTGATAACTCCAAGATTTTTTAATGAATTTATCGCAGTATACGCCCAATGGTCCGTATTTACATCTGTAAATATTTTATTGTCTTTTTCAGATGACACAGTATCATTTCCGGTCACTTGCGAAACTATCATAGATGTACTGCCTTTTCCCGAACCGTTTCCTGATACTGAGCCTATCCCGTTCGTTTTATTTGGATTTTTACTGATAGAATTCATGTACTCATCAAGCAATGTCCCTAAAGATGACAACGACTCCACTCTTTTTTCAGTTACATATTTATAATATCCTGTACGATTACTGGCACTAAGTCCCTCAAGGCTGCTATAACTGATATAAGGTGCAAGTATATTCTTATTTTCTGAAATAAGATTGCCAATCTCACCATAACCATTTACGCATCCAAAAGCCACAAGCAGAGCATTTTCATTAAATGCACTTCTCAACGATTCTATAGAATCATAATCATTTTTTGCCGTAGCCGAAAGAACATTGCTGAGTAAACTATCAGATGTTATATACTTTTTAAAATAATCGGTTCCTCCATCAAGTTCAGCCAAGTCATTATATGAGGAATATATCTCTTTTAAAGTTTGAATTGAATTTGTTTTGTTTAAAAGCTTAACTACAAGTTCTTCACCGATGTTTTTTCGTATATCGCTTACTGCTGATACGTTTCTGTCGGCAACCGACACGGCTTTTGCAATTTCAGACAATGTTAATTCCTGTGACAAATAATTGTCAAGATTTATTATTGCCTTATATTTTTCAAAATAATTTGCACAATCAGATTCGGTAGTGCCGAGAGTTTTATACTCGCTTATACATGAGTTTATTTCTGTCTGCGAGGCATTATAAAATTTTCTCGATACTGTATTTCCATACGATAAAACCGCATATATTTGTCCATATGCCATTCCACCGGTATGAATAGCACTGTTTATTGTATTATTTTCAGAATTAATAGTATACGCACCTATATACTTATCATCTTTTTTAAACACAACAAATGCAGTTCCATCTCCTGTGACGGTTCCGTTTATGTTTATAGTTTCACCACCGTCAGAAGCTATTATATGACTTTCAAAAATCGTTCCGGAAGGTGCAGTGTATTGCATTACTCCGCTTCCCACTTCTATAGGCGGGCATAAGAGTTTATAATCGGTTTCATTATTAAAAATGTATATCTCTACCGAACTATCACTTTCTTTTTTGATGTTAAAATTAAATGTTGTTGTATCACCCGCACCAATACTGCGTTGCTCAGCAAAAGACGCACTTGTACATACTCCATCGTTGTTTTTTACAACTGCGAGAGCACATGCTTCAACGGAAACACTCGATGATTCATTTGTCACCGGTACACTTATATTATTTCCGTTTTCTTCAATATCGCTCACTTCCGGTTGTATACCGCTTCTGGCAGTGAAGTTTACATTATATGTTTTCTTTACTTTTCTGCTGCCTGAAGTGATTGTAATCATTCCGTTTCCGGGAACAGACTCAGGAGCGGTTATTTCATATGATGCACCCGTAAGTTCTTGGCGTGTATTGGTCTTTGGAATAGTAGGTGTCTCAACATCTACGGTTACATTTTTCTTAATATCCTCCGCAGTATATGACGCCGGCACAGGAATATTATTTGATGACGCGTTTTTGTCAAAGTCCTCGACTTTTACTCCCTTTACAAAAACTTCTGAAATATTTGCATTTTCAAAATACGCTTCTTCTCCGGTTGACGGCGGGGTTATTGCCTTTACTTCATCTGTAGAACGGTCAAAAAGTATTTCGTCAATCTTCAATGGTTCTTCCCACGGTGTTTCAAGTGTATCTGAAGTCGGATTAGCACCAAAATAATCTTTATACGGGAAAATTATTGTCATTTGATTAAGTGCCGTATAAATATCGCTCTGTATTCCTTGGTCCATCGTTACTGACCCGGACTTAAACGCAGATGTCGGTATTGTTATGTATTCCCATTCGCCGTTGTTTGGAAGTTGGAACTTTTTTGAATACTTCTTGTTCCCCTCTGTACTTGAATACTCCATGGCGATTTCAAGAACACGATGCTCTGCTGCACCATTCCCGTGGTCAACTGTCTGAGGTGTATGTACCCACATGGAAATATTTTTTGTATCTCTCATAAGGTCAAGCATTGAAATACTTTCATTAGCAAGTTCTATCGGCTCGCTCTTAAACTGCATTACAAAGCCATTGTATCTTTTTGACGGGTCGGAAATCTCATGTCCCGGATATGTTATCTGCATAGCATTTCCATACTTACCTGATACATAGCTTTTTTTAGTGCTTATAGTACCTCCGTTATAACTGTAGACCATACGAAAGTCAGAGTCACTTTCCATTGAAAGCTTATAGTTATATTTGATTTGTGATTCTGTATCCTGTGCGGTTACAACAATGTTTACACCACCAAGAGCAATTACAGCGGCACATATAACCGAACAGATTTTTTTAATCATCCTCATTCTCTGCCTCCATTCTATTTTACTATCAGTTTATAGGTCTGCGGCTCAATACCGTTATTCGATACATCCGATACGGTTATTGTATATTCTCCCTTTTTATCCTTAGGAATGGTAAATTTAAAGTTACTATACGAATAATTTCTCCACGGCCAATGCGGATATGAAACCCATTTCGGATAAACCTTGTAAAGTGCATTATCAACATTGTCAACAGGCAATCCCTCAACCTTTAGTTCACCATTTATCTCATGCTCCGTTTTATTCATAATATGAATTGAAATATGTTCTTCAATTCCTGCCTCAACCTCAAATGTCTTTGGAATTTGAATTGCTTTGTTTGCAGGATATTTTGTAACCAGTTCACCTATCGGTTCCGATTTGACCGGCGTTGCATGTCTTACTGATTGTCCTGTGAGTTTATCACCAATATTCGTAAAAGCAAAATCGTCAATCCAAAGTCGTCCCGAAGAGTTTAGTGTCATATTAAAAAGACTGATATATCTTACCTTGTTAAGATGAAGCATATCGCTCATACCGAGGTCGCTTATCCTAAATTTATACTGTTTCCATTCCGTGCTGTTGACATCGAATGCGATACAAAATCTTTCAAACTCACGTTTCTTGAAATTTGAACGCTGTTCATTTTGATTTGTACCTTTTTCCTGTTCAAAACGCAGTATAAAGCGTTGCTTAGAACCATCGCCCTTTGCCCAAAATGTAAAATATTCAGCATCGCCTATATCCCAAGACTTAGGGATTGTTGCCCTCGCCTGCCCTCCATACGAACCTTCAGGGCAATTATAGCTAAACATAACAGGATTCGAGCCTTGTCCCCTGCTTTCTTCAACTGCATTAGTAACAGTAAACGAGTCTGTTTCTGTGTTTTCATCGTCTTCCCATGCCTTCCATGTCATACTTTCCTTTTGGGTAACGCTCGATACCGTAAAAGGCTTTATTTCTTCGTATGGCAGTCCTCCCACTTTTATATTATCAATTATAAAACTGCCGGGACCGTCATCAAGAGATGTAAAGAGTACAGACTTAATTTGTGTTGTATCAAGTATCCCTTGCTCATTCTTAAACAAGCTTAATGGAAAAAACCAGTCCTTCCAGTTATCATGTAAATCCATCTGCATATAAGTTGTAAATAATCTACCATCTTTCAACTCAAGTCCAATTCCGATTTTACGCATATCACCGTCGCCTTTTATTCTCACGGCAAGCCATTTTGCACCGCTCAAATCAGTATCTTTATCAAAATCAGCAATCGCAGCACTGTCCCAACTATCAACACAGCTTCTGTCAAAATCAATAAGCTGACCTCTGCCTTCATAACCACTATCTGTTCGTTCTGTCCTTACTTCTTTGCCATACACTTTAAAGTCCACGGTATTATCGTCAAAATCAATAATATGTTCCCAAGTCGAAAGTGGTGATGGGTCGACATACTGTCTATCTTTTTCCTCCGGACGTGTTTCAGGCTCTTGAAGCATTTTATATTTCATATATATACCCGAATAATTTGATGGTGTAAATGTGTCATAGTCCATAAACATATTTGGATTTGCACCCGTGTGAAAAGACCATGCCGTATAGTTAAGTTCATTACGGTCAATAAAATCATGGATTTCGTTCATCCATACATGTGGATATTCACAAAGATAATTGTCATACCAATCAAAAAGTCTTTCTCCCCAGTGTCCATATTCACCCACAAGTATAGGAGCTTCATCTACAAGACACTCTACGGCTTTTTCAACCGGATTATATTCCGGCTTCATTGGATAAATGTGTGTGTCATAGATTACACCGTTACCCGTTTTATCCTCTAATTTATAGCCATGTTCCATGCCGTTATATCCATCGCACAGACCGTCAAAATAGTATGACCAATCAAGACCGCCCGCAATTACAATATTTTTTGCACCCTTGTTGCGTATCATATCCAGAATTTCTTGATGACCATATACACGCTGTGTTTTCTTTCCATAGCTGTCGGTAGTTTCAAGCATACCGCCGTTACGCCACATTTCCCAGTCAATATCATGAGGTTCATTGAGCAAACCGAATATAACTCCCGGATTATTTCCATAAACCTCTACTGCATCATTCCAGAAATCCTTCTGCTGTTCTGTAATAGCATAAAATTCATGCAGATTAAGTATTACATACTTTCCGCGTGATGTAATTTGATTAATTACATTATCAACCATTTTGCGGTAATCACCATAACTCTTACCCTGATACCATTCTTGTCCAAACCAAAATTTAGAATGAACGCACAAACGAACACAATTTGCATTCCAACTGTCACAAAGAAGTCCTACTCTCTTCATAAGGTCATTATCTCCGCCTGTGGCCCACTGCAAATCCGGAATATTCGCTCCGGTAAGCCTAACCTTTTCGCCTTCAGCATTATATATGTATCTGCCTTCAACATGAAGCTCCGAGGGTAATATCTTTTGTACCGTTCCAATTTTAGCTTGTGCTGATTCCTGTACAAGCAACAATGACATGCTAAAAACTGCAACAAGTAAGCAACTGATAACTCTTTTTATTTTCATAGTAAACTCCTTATCCGAATAAATATAAAATTATTCTTTTACTGAACCTACCGTCAATCCTTGAATAAAATATTTCTGGAAAAACGGATAAACAAACAATATAGGTAAAGTCGCTATTATACAAAGTGCCATTCTCGCACCTTCCTTAGGAACATTAGCGAGAAGATTTGCCGAACCCATCTGAGCTGAATTTTCGGTCAAATTCTGAATATTTGAAATCATACTTTGTAGAAGATACTGGAGATTATATTTTTGAGGCTCTGTTATATAAAGAAGCGGAAGCCACCAGTCATTCCAGTAAGTAAGTGTTGCAAACAGTGCAATCGTTGCCAATCCAGGTAAAGATATGTGCAGAACAATCTTAAAATATATCTGATACTCATTTGCCCCGTCTATCTTCGCCGCCTCTATTATTGCAGTCGGTATTGACATTGAATAGAATGACCTCATTACAATTACGTGCCATGCATTCATAACATAAGGAAAAATAAGTACCCATATACTGTTCTTCAGATTAAGAATGCCTGTTGTCACCATATATCCTGCCACTGTTCCACCACTGAAAAGCATTGTAAAAAACGCTATAAATGTAAACAGTTTTCTGTATTTAAAATCCTTTCTGGAAAGCGGATATGCATATAGTGCAACCACCAATGTACTCATAAGAGTTCCTACAATCGTAACAAAAATAGTTACACCATATGCTCTTAAAATCGTTTCTTTAGATGTAATTATATATCTATAAGCATCAAGACTCCATTCTTTAGGAATAGCATGAAAACCAAACTCTGAAATTGCCGATTCACTTGTAAACGATGCTCCAAGAACCACGAGCAAAGGATAAACACAAGCTACTACAATAAGAAAAAATATAAAATAAAGAATAATGTCCGAAACTTTGATTTTACGTCTTTTTTTCTTAGCCGGAGCTTTAACTTCCGGCTGTTTGATACTATCTATGATATTAATTTCTTGTTTCTTCACTGTTATACCTGGTATAATGTAAAAAAGACTCATCTAACAGTCATTTACATTATACCTTTCTCCTTTCTATCAACCTTTTAATCCGTGGTTGATTACGGTGTGATACATTGGTATTATATAAACATGTGATGTGGATTTATATGTTATTCCTGTGGCTTTGACTACTTGAAGGAGGTTCTTACCACGCCTTGTTTCTTAGTAATGATTAGTTAGATGAGTCTTTGAATTCGTATCTTGTACCAGGTTTTACGGAACAAGTGTTGTGGATAAACACATTACATATTTTTTTGAAAGGAATGTATTATCATGATTTTAGTCGGAATTGACATTGGTAAAAACAAACACACTTTTTCCATAATTGATAAAAACTCTGGAGAAATACTTTTATCTCCTTCTGATTTTTCTAATAATCTGAAAGGTTTCTTGTTTCTCATCCAAAAATTAAGCAGCTATACTAAATCGGAACTTCTTATCGGCATGGAAGATACAGGTCATTATCACTTTGCCTTACTTAAGTATCTTCTCGACAGACGATATACCGTTGCCCTGATTAATCCTACAACCACTGATCTTACAAGAAAATTACAAGGCGGTATTACTAAAAACGACCCTCTTGATTCTCTCACCATCTGCGATGTGATTTCCTCTAATCACCGCAATAAACCTTATCGTGTTACAACGTTAAATCGTTTTGACCTCTACGAGCAGAAACAGTTAACCCGTCATCATCATAATCTGAAAGAAGAGTTAAACACATACAAAAATCGTCTTCAAAAATGTATTGATATTGTATTTCCCGAATTCAACTCTCTGTTTCATTCTAAATATGGGATTGTATATATGAATATTTTAAAAGCATTCTCTTCTGCCAAAGCGATTGCAAATGCTGATATACGAAGTATCCGTAAATGTTTTGAATTCAAAGGACAAGGAAAACGAATTTCTCTTTCTGCCGAGCAACTAAAACTTACTGCCAAGTCTTCTATTGGCATACCTTCTGTCGCTGAAGAAATTCAAATCAGACACCTTGTAAGCCAAATTGAATTATTGGAAAAACAACTTTCTGAGATAGACAAAAGGATAGAAGAGTTTTCCCTCAAAAACAACTCTCCTATCCTCACCATACCGGGAATATCACATTTTTCCGGTACTTCTATTATATCAGAACTAGGAGATATTTGCAATTATACAAAAGCATCTCAAATCATCAAATTTGCAGGTGTTGCTCCATATCACTACGAATCCAGTCAATTTACGGCACAGCATACAGCCATCACAAAGAAAGGCTCTAAATATCTTAGAAAAACTTTGTATCAGATTATTTTACCTGTTATCAGTAATAACGAAGTTTTCTATGCCTATTACACCAAAAAGTTAAATGAAGGCAAAGGTCACAGATGCGCTCAAGGCCATTGTATCAGAAAACTCTTAAGAGTTATTTATCATCTCTTAAGCACAAGACAACCATTTAACTCCAAACTTTTGGTATAACTAAACATTAAAATCCCCTTTTTCAAAACACCTCCCACAGAGGGGTTATTTAGCGTGCCACAAAATCCACAATTATTTATATATTTTCAATATTCATTTTCAGTTAGCTAAATTTTATGTTTTTTCAAAAAACACTTGATTTTTATATAGTTAGCTCCTTTTAGAATAATGCGTTTTCGGGGCTTATTTTCTTCACAATAAAATTAGTTGTCATAACAAGTATAAATCCAACAATTGATTGATAAAAAGCTGCCGCTGAAGCCATTCCTACACTTCCCGTACCCGCTGACATCAACATATTATATACGTATGTACTGATAACATTTGTAGCCGGATAAAGGGCACCGGTATTTAACGGCACTTGATAGAATAAACCAAAATCGGAATTGAATATCTTTCCGACATTTAAAATTGTAAGAACTACCATAAGAGGAACAAGTGCCGGCAATGTTATGTATCGTATTTGCTGCCATCGAGATGCTCCGTCAACCTTAGCGGCTTCATAAAGCGAGGTGTCAATTCCTGCTATACCTGCAAGATATACAACACTGCCATATCCCGTTGTTTTCCAAAAGTTTACTATAACAAGAATCCATGGCCAGTATTTCGGATTTGAGTACCAGTCTACACCTTCTAATCCAAGTGCCGGAATAAGACTTCTATTTATCAGACCGTTCTCAACGTGAAGAAATGCCAGCACAAGAAAGCTTACAATTACGTATGATAAGAAATGCGGCATAATTACTACTGTCTGGCACAGCTTTGAAACTGCTTTATTCCTCAATTCAGAAAGTCCGATTGCCATTGCCACATTAAATACAAGACCGCCGAAAATAAACAACAAATTATATGCTATCGTATTTCTCGTAATAACCCATGCGTCCGGACTGCTAAACATGAACTCAAAATTTTTGAGTCCATTCCACGGGCTTGCCCATATTCCAAGATCATAACGATACTGCTTAAACGCAATTATAATACCAAACATTGGCAAATAATTAAACAGTATAAAAAATATTAATCCTGGAATGCACATTGAGAGCAAGGAACCATTTTCTTTTAAATCTCTTATAAGGCTTTTCTTTTTTTTCACGTCTCATCCACTCCTTAAAAACTTAATAATTGCAAGGATTAAAGAGATATATAAATCTCTTTATCTTGCAATTATTATAACATGTACTATTTTTCATTAAAATGAGGTAAACTTTAAGCTAGGTGGTTTAATTTATAAAAAGTTTGTCACATTGATTATCGGGTGAAGATTTGTAAAATCATCAAATATAAACACTTTCATAGTTTGATGCTCAGCATCTGTAACATTCAAGTCAAGCATCAATTCACCGTCTCCGATTATTTTCTGCCCAGCCATACGAACTGTATCAATCACACCGTTTTCTTTATACACAGCTACAATCATTACCATATTTGTATCTTTTTCAATATCAGATGCTATCGCTTTTATTTTTATATCTCCATTTGTAAGATTAGTGATTTCCTTTCCGTCAATTTCCGCTGTTACTTTAACAGATGAAAACAGAGTTGTTTTTCCTTCTGTTTCCGACAGTGTCATATTATCAAAGATAATCTCACCAGTTCTCGCTATCTCTTTGAGTTCATCTGCACTCATTGCCTTTGTGTCGTCTGAATTATTATCAAGATTGCATTCTCAGCCGCTTGAAATGTAACAGTGCCTATCTCCGTCATATTAACAATATTTTCACCATTTACAAACTCCGAAAGCGGAACACTGATTTTCGCCCAATCGCCATGAGAATCAAGTTCAAATCTCCTCGTATAACGTGTACCACTTGTAAGCGTTCCATCGACAGTGTTGCCCGTTGAAAAACTTATTTTTACAGCTCCTTTACCCTTATAATCAAAGTTTAGGTACTCAGCCCCCTTTGCACCATTATTTGTCCACACTGCAGGAGCCGGCACAAAAATTTCGCCGGCATAATAAGTTGCCGATTGATAGTAAACACAGAAAGCCGTACTTCCATCAACTCCGCCGTCCTGCAGCCATTTTGCTTTTATATAGTCTTGATAATCATTCGACTTATTTTTGAATCCTCCCCATGTCTTACCGCTTGCGAACTTAGTATCCGCTGTTTCAAAATCCGCAACATACGATATTTCTGTCGGTTGAGTTGTCGCTTCCGGAGCAGCTGTCGGGGAAGTTGTATCCTGTTCCGCAAGCGTGATGTTATCTATTACTACACATCCTGTTACAGCTTTTTCTTCAAGTTCATCCGCACTCATCATCTTTGTTTCTTCAGCATTGTTATCGAGGTTTCCACTTTCTGCCGCAGAAAAAGCCATTCCTACCACATCTGTCAACGGCACTTCATTACCGTTATTTACAAATTCAGAAAGTGGCACACTGATTTTTTGCCATTCATCATTTGTGTTTATAGTCACTGTATGACCATATCGTATTCCGTTTACAACCTCGCCCGTTTCAAGAGATATTTTTATTTTTCCTTGTCCCTTAGCATCAAATTCAAGACACTCTGAATTTTTATTTATTGCCCATTCCTTTGGTATTGACATAAATATCTCTCCGGCATACCATGTGGCAGCTTTGTAAGTCAGTTCAAGAGCACAACCCTCTTTACCGTTTTCAGTTATTTCTGACTTTATACTGTCACTGTAGGTCTTATCATTGTTATTAAATCCTGCCCAGGTCTGCTTATGACTGAGAGTATAAGTATCAAAATCTATGGTTCTTGTTGTATTATCCGGTTTCTCTGTAGGTTCCGGTGTTGCATTTGGATTAAGAACATTCTCTCCGACATTGGACAACTCCATATTGTCAAAGATTATACTTCCGTTTCTCGCTTTCGCTTCAAGCTCCGCTGCCGTCATTGCTTTCGTTTCAGAGGCACTGTTACTCAAACCGCCGTTTTCGCCCGCTTGGAATGTCACGCAGCCTATATTGGCTATTGTTACAGGATTTCCGTTATTTTTAAATTCCGAAAGTGGAATACTTATACTTTGCCATTCACCGTTTGTATCGGCATTAAGTTTATAACTGTACTTTGTACCTTTCGTAAGAGTGTCTGTTGCGGCACTTCCTGTTGACAGGCTGATATTTACAATACCTTTGCCATTGTAATCAAAATTAAGGTACTCAGCATCCGCACCGTTTTGCCAAGCTACAGGAATTGGGAAGAAAACCTCGCCTGCATACCATGTCGCAGCTTTGTAGGTTATGCGAAGTCCTGTTGAATTTTCCTTTCCACCATCGGCTACCCATTCTGGTTTGACAAAATCACTATAATCGCCGGCTGTGTTTTTAGTTCCGCTATATGTTGTGCTATTACCAAATTTCGCATCTGCAGACTCAAAATCAGCCATATATGACACGTTTGTCGCAAAGATAGCACAGTTTATTGAAAAAAATATTGACATTGCGATAATTAATGAAACTAATTTCTTCATAACTAAATCTCCTAAATATCCCTCATATAAGTATAGCGGTCAAAGACCGCTATACTTATACCTAATTATTTGTTCTTGTTATTGCTTGTTCTTGTTCGCAAGAAATTCATCATACTGTTTCTGTGCTTCTTCAATAATTTTGTCAATGCCGGCAGCCTTAAGTTTAGCGGCATATTCTTTCATAATCGGCTCAGGGTCCATTGAACCCATAATTACCTGTTTACGATACTCGCTCTTAACTGTCTGACATGCCGCTATTTCCGCTTCTACCGCAGTATTATCGAATTTAAAGCCATAATCGATAGGTTTCTTAGCCTCTGCGTTAAATGCTTTCAGAGCCTCAACCTTATCAGGGCTTTCTCCTTCTGTAAGATAATTTAGGAATACATTTCCCTGCATCCACTGATAACCTTGTAACGTATACGATGTATCATCCGGAATTGTTATAGTATTATCATCAATCTTGGTGTAATGTTTTCCTTCAATACCATAGTTGATAAGGTTGCTGAGAGTTGCATCAGTGTTAAGTAGTTCAAGGAAACGAAGAACTCTTTCCGGATTCTTTGATGTTCTTGAAACAGCAAGCATCGAACCTGTTCCGGCTCCATTATCCTGCCATATATCCGATACTGTTGATTGGTCAAGTTCAAAATCAAACTTAGCGGAAGTTTCCTTGGCCTTACCTGGTTTTAAGAAGTCCACATAACAGAAAGTTTTTCCGTCCTTTAATCTCTGCTCAAAATCCGTAGCAGTCATAATGTCTTTCTTTACAAGACCTTCGTTATAAAGCTTATTAGCCCATTTGCATGCTTCAAGATATTCCGGAGTTTCTACAAGATTTACAACCTTGCCGTCATATTTGTCTGTATCGTAGAAAATAACGGCTGTTCCTGCGATTTCCTCGTACTTCATAAGAGCTTCAGGTGTTCTGTCACTGCCCCAGTCAATCGGATATTGCATATTTGGTTCATTTTCCTTAATCATTTTAAGCACCGGTAACAGTTCGTCAAATGTCTTAATATTATCCATATTGATATTGTATTTTTCGGCAATATCTTTGCGATATGTCCAGCCTCTTGAATCTGCCATTTCCTTATATGTCGGTATCGCATAAAGCTTGCCGTCCACTCTTGCATTGTCGGCTATTTCTCCAAGCTGCTCAATTGTCTTTGGAATATATGTGTCAATGTAATCATCAAGTGCAAGCCATGCACCGTTTCTCGCATTTGCCGTATAAGTAAGAACTCCGGGTGTTGTCCATGCAATATCAAAATATTCACCCGCCGCTATCATTGTGTTTAGCTGCTTGCTGTACTGATTTGATTCCAGTCTGTGCATTTTCAGTGTAGCGTTAATTTTATCCTTAAGATAATCATTAACAGCAGCCTCTACGGAAGCAACATCCTCCTGTGGCATACCTTGCATATACCAGTTGATTTCATATGTATCCTCCGGTACAACATTAGGATCTTCACCGCCTGTTGCAACCTTGTTTCCTCCGCCACAGCCTGTAAGCACACCTCCAAGCATTAGCATGGCCAATAATGCCGCAATTTTCTTTCTCATAATTTTATCTCCTTTCTTTTTTGATAACGGTTCAGACGTTTCGTCCTTTCCCATTATCAGAACATTTTATATTGGTCTTTCTTTATATTTAACATTATACACCATAGTATTTCAAATATAAATAGCGATAAACTTTAAAATGTGCATATTTTTTTAATAAAAATTTATATCATTTCCTACTTGAAATAATATAAAAATATGTTAAAATGTTATATAGTTTAATATAAAGATAAGATAGGATGGAGAATTATGAATGTAAAGTTGTTAATTTGTGACGATGAGAAGATAATACGTGAAGGACTTGCTTCACTGGATTGGAATACCAGAGGTATTGAGGTAGTAGGAACAGCAAAAAATGGTGAGGTAGCATTTGAGCTTTTTCAGAAAATGCTTCCCGATATTGTTATATCAGATATAAAAATGCCAACAAAAGACGGCATATGGCTTTCAGAACAAATTCATAAAATTTCACCTAATACAAAAATTATATTTCTTACAGGATACAATGATTTTGAATATGCACAAAGTGCTATTAATAACGGCGTATGTCAATATCTTTTAAAACCGATAGATGAATTTGAACTTTATGAAATAGTTGACAAATTAACAAAAGAAATACACCTTGAGCAACAAAAAGCAGAAAAAGAAATTGAATTACGCAAAACGCTTAGAAATAGCCGTTATTTTCTATTGAATTATTTATTTAATCGTGCACAGTACGGTATTCTTGATTTTGAACTATTTGAGATATCTAAAAAAGCTGCGGCAATGACGACATTTGTAATACGTCTTGATACAGACAGTACCAACTACGGAATGAATTTTATGATTTTTGAGGCACTAATCGAACATCTTCCTAAAACAATAAACTTTATTCCCTTTTTTAGTAATTCGGACCTCGTATTTATTTGCTGCTTTAACGAACCGGAAGGAGAATCCGAGCAAAAACTTTTCTCTTGTTGTGAGAATTTGGGAGACTTTATTGATACTGAATTTAACGTTAATTATAATATAGGAATAGGTATCTTTACTTCGGAAATATCCGAACTTGAGGCAAGCTATACCTCTGCATTGCAAGCACTCGATTACAGTGACAGACTTGGACAAGGAAACATTATTTATATTAATGATATTGAACCAAAATCACAGCTTTCGGCATATCAGTCAAAACTGATAGAAACCTACATAAAAGCACTTAAAAACAACGACGAAAAGCAAAGCAAAAAAAGCGTCAAGGAACTTTTCGACGTTATGGAACGTTCTGATATGAATCTTTATAATCAGCAGCGACGCTGTATGTCACTTATTCTTTCAATTTCAGATGCACTCTATGATATTGACTGCGATCCAACAATCCTCTTTAAAAATACGGATGCGTGGTCATTAATCAGAAAAACTCAATCTCCTGCAGAACTTAAAACCTTTGTTGAAAATATTACAGATGTTGTAATATCATATATTGAAAGTGTTCAAAAACAAAAGGCTGCAAATATAATCACTCAAGTAAAGGCTCTGGTCGAAAAAAATTATGCAAGGGATGCCTCGCTTGAAACGGTTGCTTCGCAAGTGTTTATTTCACCTTGCTATTTAAGCGTTATATTTAAAAAAGAAACTAATATAACTTTCAAAAATTATCTCATACAGACAAGAATTGAAAAGGCCAAAGAACTTCTTGAAAAAACTGATTTAAAAATATATGATATTGCCGAAAAAGTAGGATACAACAACACCCGCTATTTCAGCGAGTTATTTCAGCGTATCTGTGGTAAAACTCCATCGCAGTATAGAGCGAGTCACAATCCATCTATGCCTCAAGACATATAGGAAAAACACCAACTACGTTCAATGTCATTAATTTAAGTCAAACAAAAAGAATTAAGTTTAGAAATATACTTGAATTTAAAATAATTAAAAAAGTGCTTGACTGAGGTGAACTCGAATCAATGGTGTGGTCGAACTATTTTATTATGATAATCTAAGACTGTAACCACAATCACTATTTAAGTATCCGTACAACTTTTAACTTAAATTCATAACTATATTTTGCAACAAAAAAAACCGACCTCCAAAAGTTAGATTTGTGGTCTAACTTTTGGAAATCGGTTCAATACCTACATGTTTCCAAACCATTTTCTCATTTTGTGCCAAGCAATATCATATTAACTAATGACATTGCGGCTATGGTGGTTTTCCTGTTAAATATCACATTAGTTTATTCTTATTGCATCAAATCCTCAAATATTTTTCCTGTATTCATTGACGTTTCTTCATTATTAAAGAATTTAATAAGTGCTTCCTCCAGCTTTTTTAGATTCTCTCCATTAATACTTACTGTTGCAAAAGAGCTTGAATTTTGTACACTTTGCTTTATTCCCTTCACATGTGGATTTGCATCTAATATCATTTCATCGTCATAAAGTTCTCTTATTATCGGGATAAGCGATGTATCTCTTGATAGTCTTCTCTGCTGCTCTTTTCCATTCATAAAATCAAGAAACCTTATTGCTGCCTCTTGATTTTTTGAATTTGAGTTTATTGCAAGGGCATAACTTCTTACAAATTGATTTTTATTAGGCAGACTTGCTACCATTATATTTCCCTTAACTGCCGAAGTATCACCATTAAGCTTTTTCCATAAAGAGCTGTTTCCCATCAACATCGCTGCACTGCCAATTTTAAAGGCGGCTATTGTATCAGTGTAATTTTCAATATCTTTGTATTCTTCAATAAATTCCTTATATAGATTAAGCGTTTCTGCATAGCTTATGCCTATCGCCTCTTTTATTTCTATAATATTATACATCATATCTTGAATATCTGAGGTAGTCAGTCCCAGTTTATAGGTAGTCCGAAATCAGAATTACGGCAAAGATTTATAATTCCATCCCATGTTTCAGGAACGTTATGAATCTTATCGCTCCTATAAAATATAACATCAGTATCCATTCCCACAGGCATAGCATAAAAAGAATCATTAACAGAAAATCTTTCCTGTGCGTCAATTATATATCTGCTATTATCTAATAAAATCTCTCCATCAAGAGCCTTTATGTATTTCTGCTCAACAAACTCCTTAGTCCACTCATCATTAATCCAGTATATATCGATCGAACTGTCTTTACCACTTAACGCCGAAACATATAGCTGATGCCTCTTTTCTGTTGAAGTGGGTGCATCAATAAATTTTACTTGAATATCTGGGTTTGCTTCATTAAATTCAGCTATATTTTGCGTGAAATCTGAGATATAGTTTGGTTTTATTACTTTTAAAACAGTAACAGCCTGTGCGGATTCCACTGTTTTCTCCACTGTGCATCCTGAACACATTGATAACATCACAGAAGCAAGCAAAAACAAAATAAGTAATTTTTTCATTAAAAACACTTCCTTTATAAGTCTTGCTAATAATATTATACCCTAAATACTTTATTTAGTAAATAGCGGAAAACTTTAAATAGTGCATATTTTTTTGTATTACTCTGCCAAATATTTTTATGACTTGAAATTTAATATGGTTATGGTATAATTATATCATAGAAGTGTTTTTATATATACCAATTTAACTTTATAAT
>QTVU01000119.1 GCA_003460745.1 Firmicutes bacterium AM55-24TS | reverse complement strand
TTTTTTATAACATTCTGAATCTGCTGAATATTCTTTTCCATATTATTTACAGAAAACTCATCCGTTAAAGAAATCTCAAACATATTATCTTTTAGAAATTTTTCTATGTATTTGTATTTCTGTACAATATCACTTTCATCGAATTCCATAAAAGCACTAAGCAACACATTACTCTCTAAATCAGAAATTAAAACTTCAGCGTCACCCCACACATTTTGCAGAAAAGTTTCACTAATAGTATCTACTATCTCCTTCATTTGCTTTCCTGTCGTTCCAAGAAGAGAATTTACATCATTAGTTGTTTTTTCAATATTATTTAATAACTGCTCTTTTTCCTGCCAAACATAACCACAATATGGGCATTTTCCATCCTCAAATATATTCTCCTCTTCTGAAGTTTTCATCAACTGCTCACGAATTCTAATCATCTCATTTATAGATTGTTGTGTCTGTTGAACATTCTTTTCAATTTTTCGATACTCTAAAACTTTTTGAACCAATTTATCACAAACATCTGCTTTATCAACATATTTTCCTATTTGCTGATATTCAATATTTATGTAATCTAAGTCCTTTATTTTTTTACTTTCCTTCTTTAGAAACAGAAGTTTCTTCTTGCTTTCAATATACTTTTCAATATCATCTTATATATATCGCATAATAATATACGCTTTTTAATTGAGTTTCTAACATGGCATTATTTAATAAATTATTATACTTACTATTTTTTAAATCATTTCGTAACTGTTCTTGATTTAATACAATTTCTTTAACACCATCTAAAATATGTAGAGTATGCTCCAAGGATTTGGGGGAAGAAATAATCGGCTCCTCAACATCCCATACAACATCCTTCTTAAGCAATTTTCTATATTTCACTTGTGCTCCTGATTCATTTTCAAAATCAGCATATAGACTCTCCTGCAATTCTGCTATCTGTTTTTCTAAATATTTAACTAAATCACTTATTTTCTTTTTAGCCGATTGTATACTCTTAAGTTTCTGATTTTCATCATCAATCTGGAACAATGAATTAATACTTCCCATTCTACCTGTTTCATTATTCTTGAAATAAGCAAGCCTATCCTCTTGCTGAATATAATATAACAACGTATACAAAGTCTGTGAAGTTTTTCCGAAAAGTTCTGTTTGCATCTTTTTCAATTCTTCTAATGGCACTAAATATTCATCTGAATATTCTATATCATCAAAATTATAAACAAGATAAGTTTTTGTTATTTCTTTCAATTTTTTTGGGTTATTATCAATAGAACTATTACACTCCAATTTTTTTGGGTTATTATCAATAGAACTATTACACTCCTTATGTCCCTCTATTTTCTTTACTAAAACAAATATTTTATCATTTTTGCAAAACTCCGCTTTAATAATTACATCTTTTTTATAATCTTTTGCAAAAAACACCTTCTGATATTTATATTTTCCATCTAAGACCTCACAGGTTGTTACTCGTTTTATATCACCCGTAATCAAAAATTCTACGGCATCAAATAAGCTTGTTTTTCCATATCCATTTGGTCCATCAAATATATTCAATCCATTTTTTAAATCCAGCGTAAAATTTTCAAACAACTTGTAATTATCTAAGAAAATTTTGTTTATAACTATTGTACTATTCATTATTTTCCTCCAAACCGACGAAACCCCAATCTTCTAATACCTTATTCACTAACTGCTCCATGTTCTCTTGCGGACTATTCAAAGTTTCAATAATGTTATCCAACCGATCTAATTCATCATCATTACATTTTTTAATATCTAGCATATACTCTGATACACTCTTTATCTCCCCATTAGTTTCAAAATTTATTGGAATAATAGGGATTTTAATAAATAATTCCGAAACCAATTTATATATTTTTTCATTATCACCATCTTTTTAAACTTACTAAAATTTTCGGTATCAAAAATATATGTTTGAATTAATTCGTTGATTGTCCAGTTATGTTGCTTACGTAATTTTTTAAACTCATCTGACTGTGCCTCACTGTATGTTTGAATTAATTCGTTGATTGTCCAGTTATGTTGCTTACGTAATTTTTTAAACTCATCTGACTGTGCCTCACTGTATGCAAATACATATTTCTTAAAATAGAAAGGATCATCCTCTATCTTTACCTTTAATTCGTCCAATTTATTTGATTTAATATCTCTTTTAACACAGTAGATTAGCGATGTATTTTTATCCATATCCGGAACATATATATCATTTTCTCTAAAATAATTAGCAATTTCAATTACCAAATCTTTATAGTTGTCCTGTTTCAATTACCAAATCTTTATAGTTGTCCTGTGCAACCAATTGTGAT
>QTVU01000118.1 GCA_003460745.1 Firmicutes bacterium AM55-24TS | reverse complement strand
ATTAATATAATGACCATTAAAATCAAAGATTAAAAACAGATTTTCTGTTTTTAATCTTGATTTTTAGCCGCTTTTTTGTGGTATAATTTATATAGTAAAAACAGATAACGTGTTAATATGGAGGTCGGGAATATGAAACTGCTGAAAATATCGGCATTAGGTTTGCCTTTGTTTAAGGGGAAATGTGAGATAGACTTTTTAGCACAACAAAGAGTTTCTTCGGATAATGCAGATAAAATGAATTGCTTATTTTCTAATGGTTCACAATGCTTTTATCAGAACAATGTTATTTCTTTTATAGGTATCAATGCTTCAGGTAAAACAACCATATTGAAATTAATAACATTTGTATGCAGAATGCTTAATAATGAATCTATAAATAATATTTCTTATTCTGAAATATTAGACGGATTGGGACATAAGGAAGAAGTGATTTTTGATGTTTACTTTTATTCGGAGAATAAAACTATCAACCAACTTCATACCGTTGTTGTAAGAAAAAATGGAAAACTGATTATTAAAGATGAATACTTAAAATCCAAACCATGTAAAAAAGTCAAAAGTAAAGCAGATATATTTAATTTTGATGATTGCGATATTGATATAGCCAGAAATAATGATGAAATGTTTTTGCTTGATGATGTCAGTATTACTGTGGCATTCAACAAGAAAAATAAAGATCAACTAATATTGGTTGATATGCTCCAATATACTAATGTTAATGAATTAAGCATATTAGAAAATTGTCCACCGGAACTAATTGCTTTCTTCGACCCAAGTGTTGAATATCTGAATATTACGAAAAAGGGCAAGGACTGTGATATTCAACTGAAATTCAAAAATGAGGAAGAAATAATTTTGAACAAAACGTCTGAGCTTAATCGTTATCTATCATCGGGTACTATCAAGGGAATAAATACATTCCTTAATGCGCTTAGGACATTTGAAAAAGGTGGTTATTTAATTGTAGATGAGATAGAAAATCACTTTAATCATGAGATTGTTTCCACACTTATACGTTTTTATATGGATAAAAGAGTTAATCCTAATGGTGCTATGATTATATTTTCAACACATTATGCAGAATTGCTTGATGAATTTGAACGCAATGACAATATTTATATTGTGCGAAATAGGAACGGTATCAATGCTGAAAATCTTGCAACTGTCTTAAAGCGAAATGACATCAAAAAGAGTGATGCATATCAGAGCGGATTTTTAGAGGGCACAACTCCTATGTATGATTCTTATATAAAACTAAAAAAGAGTCTTATACAATTCCACAAGGAGGAAGTGTGATGAAACTTTCAAAATATATTGCCTGTATTTGTGAGGGTGCTGCAGAGCAGGCTATCATAGAACGCTTACTTGATGCTAACAAATTGATTTTCACATATGATGATATGATTGAAGGCGAGGTTATTCGGTGTAGGAGTGCGAAAAAATTCGAAGAACGTTACTTGAGAAAGGGCTTTGACGAAAAAATAACAGTGCTAAGAATACTTGATTCACGTCGAGAAAAATTTAAATTAAGTAAAGCATATGCTCCTAAAATTGATGTTATAAATGTAATAACTGCACCTGAAATTGAAATGCTTATTATCTTAAATGAGGGTAAATATACAGAGTATAAAAAGTCTAATAAAAAGCCAAGTGAATTTTGTAAGACTGAATTGAAATATAAAAATGTAAAAAGTACAGAATTTTTAAAAGAGTATTTTGCTGATGCGAGTGTGCTTGTTTCGGCTATTATAGAATATAAACGAGTGTCAAACATTAGAAATGGTGAATGTACATTGGCTGATTTATTAAGGTGATGTATGATTAAATATAGGATTATACTATAATATATGGAATGGAAATAAAAAAACTCAAAAGATTAAGTTATGTAAATTTGATTGATGCGGAACTTGTTATAATAGCGTTTTTTAGAAATGCTGAAATGGTTTGATGCGTAATGATAAAACTATATTTGCTCATCATATGTACCTGATAAAAATTAACAGGTGCAGTGCAAGATAAATTAGTGGAATTGGAGGGATGAGATAATGTCATATACGGTTTGCTCATCAGAAAAATTAAGAAAATCCGGTGCAGATGCGGAAACTAAAGCTATGCTTTATCTTATGAACTTCCGTGAAGATAGTTCTGAAATGAATTATTTTGTGGTGGACTTTTTTAATGATGTTACAGGCATGGATAGAATGGGTAGAAAATTATGGGATGTTCAATCTAAAGCAAGTAAAACAGCAAGTGCTAAAGGAATTGGCAGAGAATTAGTTACACTTGGAGGTGCGGACATATTCTTGGACTATTTTATGCTGTTAATCCAAGACTATGTCTGTACTCTGCCGGACTCATATAGCCCAGTGACTGCTTGATTCGTTTTGTATTAT
>QTVU01000117.1 GCA_003460745.1 Firmicutes bacterium AM55-24TS | reverse complement strand
AATGTTAAAATTCTATGATGACTTGATATGGTATTATACAAAATATAAATACCGTTTAGATTCAAAATAATTTTAGAATTACATATTGACTTCATTAGCTACCATGATATAGTTATTCTTACAGAATGTGATATTGAAAAGGCGGTTAATAGTTTCCTTGAGCAGTATTCAAAACTTCTGATGTGTTTTATCTGAATTGATATATTCAAAACCTGACTCACAGATTCTAATCCCAATATAAGAACTAACTAATCTTTCTAAAATGATGTTACTTGTAGATTTCAACAAATGTTTTATTAAATGTATGGTTATAATGACGAAAACTTTTGTGTCATCTTGACACAAAAGTAGAGTGGTGATACAATATAACAATAAATATGTTTCATATAGGTAATTATCCTATGAAAACATATCTATTGATTTTAAATTGATAGAGGTGATAAGAATGTTGAACGATAATGAATACATTGCTATTATGAGTGATAATTTGGCTATGCTTCGTGCAAAAGCCGCATTAACACAAGCAGAAATTGCAGACGTTATTGGGATACCTCGAACAACTTATTCAGCTATTGAAAATAAAAAAAGAAAAATAACATTTCCGGTATTTGTAAGCTTGTCAAAGTATTTCCTTTCTAATAAAGAAACAATAGAAATAATGAAATTATTAGGTTTGTCTGAAGATGCTTTAGGTCAATTTTTTTATATAGAGAAGTTAATTGACAAAATTCCAAAGAATGTGGAAACAAAAAAGGTTGCTGCTTTTGGAGGAAAACGTAATAGTGATAATAACGAAAAGAATTTGAAAATTGAAAAAGCTATAAAAGGAATTGAAAAGTAAATGACAGCTAATATAAAAAAGTCTGCTCGCAGATTTTTGAGAGAATATAAAATTAATATACTTTCATTTGAACGAATAAGCAAAATTATAAAAAGTCAAGGCTATAAAATAATAAGATTTTGTAAAGCGTATAATGATGAAAATATTGAAATTCTAATAAACGTATTGGGTTTAAAGGAGTATGTTCAAGCATATAGTGCCTTTACTTATGTAGATAATAATTATCGACTTGTGTTCTTAGAAGATAATATATCTGAACAGGAAGCTTTGATACTCTTAACACACGAAGAAGGTCATATATACAATGGTCATTTTGGAAAAACAGTAATTGCAGGGGAAAATACAACAGATGAATTTGAAGCAAACGAATTTACACACTACTTACTGAATCCGCCAATTATCAACAAAGCATTTGCTTTTATTTCAACACACAAGATAATTTCCACTATGCTATGTTGTTCTATTTTTGTGACTATTGGTGGAAGTATTTCAACTTCAATAATATTAACACAACAAACATATTATAGAGAATATTATGCTACTCCATCTGGAAAAAAATATCACAAAGCAGAGTGTATATACATAAGAGACAAGCAAACCAAACGTCGTGTGAGTAAAGATGACATCAAAAATGAAAAATTAGAGCCTTGTAAAGTATGTTTGCCAGAATTAAGGAAAGATTAATATAAAATTTAAAAGATTTTTTGTGAGGAGAGTTTTAATGCAAGTAAAATTTACAAAAGACCTATATCCAAAAGAAGCTGTGTTAAAAGCAGCACACTTCTTTACCGATAGGTATTATATGTCATTAGATGCTGATGAACAATATTACTATGTTAATATAGAACCTATTGATGGTGAGTTGGAAAAAAATATAGAAAAGCAATTTGCTAACGAAGCACTTACACAATCTGCAAGATATAAGGTTATGCAGGAAACAAAAGAAATCAGAGAATTGATATTAGGTAGAGCATTAGCCTCTACTATAATTGACGATTCTGATACAGGATTTGTTGATGATAAGAATATACATGCAGAAGATATATTAAATAGTTGGTTTGATGAAAATGATAAATAGCATGATTATAAACGAAGCAATTCTAATTACATTGTTAATATGTATGTGCAGCTATGTTACTGTGACAGATATCAAACATGGTATTATTCAAAATAAAGTCTTGTTGGTTACCGGAATAGTAGGAATGGTTGCAAATTCCATTTACTATACATTTTGGGGTAGAGCGTTTTTCCTATCTTTTATCCTAAATTTTTTAGTTATGATGGCTATAAGCATCACTTTTTATGCACTTCATATTTGGGCTGCCGGAGATAGCAAACTATTAATGTTTACTACTTTCCTTATTCCAGCAAGAATATACTATAATGGCAACAATGTAACAGCAACAGCTGTCATTATAATATTTATATTTGCTACTGCTTACTTGTATATCATTGGAGAATCAATATATTTAGGCATAAAAGAAAAAAATTTATTTAAGATAAATCGATATTAAAGCTGATGTAAAACTTATGATAGTGCAATATATAAATGCACTTGTTTAGTTA
>QTVU01000116.1 GCA_003460745.1 Firmicutes bacterium AM55-24TS | reverse complement strand
AAAATTATATGTCAGATATATTATAGAAGAAATATGAGTAGGAAGTGTTTTTATGTCAGATACGATAATAACTATGTCTGCTAAAATAAAACTGAGCCATTAGAGGAAAAAATGATAATAAAAAAGTGAGCCACAAAAAATAAATCTTCTGTATAATAAGAGAAAAAACTTGTATACAGGAGGGATAAGGAGTGGCAATAGCAATGGATATTTATGAAAAGATCAGATATTATCGAGAGCATACAGACTTCAGTCAGCGTAACGTAGCAAAGATACTGGGAATCTCACGAAACACAGTAAAGAAATATTGGGAAGGACAAACAGTTCCGTGGGAACGCAAACCCGGCAGTGGCAGAAAAAAAGACATCATTACTGATGAAGTTAAAGCATTTATCATGAAGTGTTTAGATTCTGACCGGAAAGCTCCGCGAAAGCAGCAGCATACAGCACATAAGATATACACACGCCTGGTTGCTGAGTGTGGTTTTGAAGGTTGTGAAGGTTGTGAAGGTTGTGAAGCTTCTGTAAGAAGGACTGTGGCGGAACTCAAGGACAAGGTGACTAACTATTAAAAGTCAAGAGTTTTTTTGAAAAGTTTTTCAAAATTTTTAAGAAACTAAAAAGTGTATGGCAAATAAGCCCTATATCTCAAGGGCTGAAACATTGATATAGTAATTATCTAACTAAATCGGCATCATATGCAATGTTTTTAGTTTGCAGTGTGTAGATGACACGTAGCAGCTTTTTAACAAAGCCACACGATGAGGTTTACCCTCTGCACGTTTCTTAGAGTAAAACATAGCAAATGTCGGTTCATAATTTACAACTGTTTGGGCACAGTTCATAAGTGCATAACGCAAATAAGATGAACCGTGCTTAACCATTTTACCGGTTGTCTCGTATGTTCCTGATTGGAAGTATCCCGGCTCTAATCCGGCAAAGGAAAGCATTTGAGAAGCATTCTTGAATTTAGAGAAATCGCCAAATTCAGCTAAGATTACAGCAGCAGATTCAATACCGATTCCCGGAACAGAAAGCATAGGCGGATTCATATCGGAAACACATTCCTTGATAGAAACTTCTGTCTCATCAACCTTTGAATCCAATTGTCTGTAAATATCCAAAACAATCTGCATTTGTAAGAGTAAATAATCTTCAGTAGTACCTATAGTATTTTTAGCAAGCTGTTTAAGCTTTGCAAAATCTACTGTTGAAAATCTGCCGCGAGATAATTTGCGTAGTGCTTCATAAGACTTAGAGTTCATGTTAGCAATCTTTTCAGGAGATGAGTAATTAGAGAGTATGTATAATGCTGTAACCGAAAACCTACTGCCAAAGAATGGTTTAAACTCAGGGAACACCTTATCTAAGATGTTTGTGAGCTCTACAAGCTGGCGGCTTCTGAGCCTAATAAGAGAATCTCTGAATCTTGTTAGTGACTTTAGCTTCTCTGTGTGGTAAAATGATGATGGATAGGGCTTGTACTCTACCGTCATTAAATAGTGAGCAATCATCATGCAATCAATAGAATCGCTTTTAGTCTTTCGTAGGGACTTGGATTTAACGAAACGATTGATAAGCAGAGGATTGAACTCCATGAATGAAAAGTTGTTGGATTCAAGAAACAGCTTTAGATTCATACCATAATGACCGGTAGATTCAAGTCCTATTCTTGTTTCTGTATCAAGGGAATTAAGCAATAACTTTAATTGCGAAAATCCCTCAGCGTCATTTGTAAAAGACCACGAAGGAGTAACAATTTCTCCGGAGTCGTCAATTACGGCACAATCGTGCTTGAATTTTGAAATGTCGATACCAATGTAATACATGGGTTCCTCCTTTTGATATTTTTGCACTGCTGTTTTCCACAGACGGTCTGCCAATGTATTCACGCAAATAGAAACGTCAGAGCGTTAACTAACTAATTACCATTTCAGACAAACCACTGTGGTTTGAGTCACCTCGAACCAGTCTGAGCTGTAAAACAATAGATACAAATCCACAGTGCTTGTCTTTATTATATCGCAGGTAGCTACTCCTGCAAATATAACAATTTTGAGGAAAGGAGAAATAATAAAAATCAGCCCCTTTCTTACTGATTTTTATTATACGAGAGTAATGTATTTGTACCACTGTCCTATGACCCTGCCGAAGCTGTTCAGATAGATTGGGGTGAGGCAACTGTAGTACTTTGTGGGATCAAGCAGAAAATCCAGATATGGTGTATGCGTGAATGTCATAGTGGGGATATCTTCGTTTCAGCCTTTTATCGGCAGAATGAAGAAAGCTTCCTGGAAGGAATCGTAAAAGGGCTTGAACATTTCGGCGGAACACCGCAGAAGATCATTTTTGATTAAGGTTGATGATTTCTCCCTCGTGAGATTTGATCACAACAAATATTCAGTGCCGTATCAGTACAGTTCCAAAATGATAACTGTTAAAGGCAGCGGTAATCAGGTC
>QTVU01000115.1 GCA_003460745.1 Firmicutes bacterium AM55-24TS | reverse complement strand
TTTAAATTTTATCAATAGTTTCTTTTATAAAAGAAACTATTGATAAATATCATGGCAAAATACAAATTATTATAGATGATAATTAGAATTAACGAAATCGTTAATCAAACTTTATTAATCTACAGCACACTCATTATTTACCTTAGAGTGCGGTCCACTATTGAATTACAAATTTAGTTTACTTCACGAAAAAGGAGAACTGGTTAATCCTATGCACATTCGGAAATCTGGATTCCTGAATGATGCTTAGGATACTATGATGATTTACAGTACGAATGATAAGAAGCTCAGCAGCTGACATCAAATACATTGCTATCTGAGCTTCTTATCATTTAAATCAAGGCTGTGAAAGTTTCTCCCTTTTTCTATCTCACTTAGAGATGATTACTCGAAATATTAACTTGTAGATTTTTCAACGCTCTATATTTCTATGTACATATCTTGAAGTAATTTTTTAAATTCTTCTAAATCATATTGATTTAGAATTTTATTTGTCCTATGAGAAGAATAATCGACTATGTTAACATTCTTCATGTCATCATATTTTCCTATTTCTTCTGTTTTTAATGTGGTTGTTAAAATACATTGATTTCTTAATTCGCCAAACAATTCTAACACACGTTTTTCTTTATCTGTAGAAAGATCTTCAGCTCTAAAAGAATCCATTATAATTGGACAATCATGATCTGTCATTTCAACAGAAGCCAACAATTTTGAAACATAGAATACAGTTTCTTCACTACCAGAAACAACTGTGCCTCGTTTTGTGAAAATATCCTCGTATTCCTTTTCGCTTTCTATATCTATTTGCTTCTTTTTCTCATTCATTAAAGACATAAAACGACCATAGAATTTTTCTCTTTCCTCTTTTGCTTCATCCGAAAAGCTTTTTCCAACTTTGAGAGTACATTCATATTGTTCGAGTTCTTTGTCAATATCGTCTATTGTTTGTTCAATATCAGCAACACTCTTGTATCCCATTTTATATGCAACAATATTTTCTATGGTTATATCCTCATTATCCATCAAAGAGTTGAGTTCCTCTTGTTGCTTTTGTATTTCAAAATCAAACTTTTTTATTTCTTCTGTAAAATCAGAAATCTTCTCATTTATAGATTCTATTATTTGCTTTCTCATCAACGGTGTCGAAATATCAAAGGAATATTTAGATTTACTTGTTCCTTTATAAGCTATATGGTTAGAATCACAATCCATACAGCGTAATTCACCCACTTTAATATTCCTATTCAATGAATTAAGTTCTTTTAATGTTCCATTCCATAATGATTTTTCGGCAGCTAAGCGATTCCTTTTTTTCTTAATTTCGGTAATCAAATCCGTTATAGAGTCCATTTCATCAACACGTTTATTAAACGCATCTCTATCTTTAATTTTGCTCAAATACTCTGGTGCAACCGCAACTGTCTTATAAAAATCAGACAAGTTTAACTGTTCTTTTCTTCGAGCCTTTAACTTTCTAATTTTATCTTTAATCTTTATTATTTCTTTAGGCGTGATCTCTGATGAAAAATCACCGGAATATGAGAGCAACATATTTCTAAAGTCATCTTTATGGTAGAATCCACTATTAAAAATAGTCGATGTATCTTTGCTATCTTGACCCACAAAGAATAATTGAACAAACAGTTCCATATCAACAATTCTTTTTTCACCCTGAAATGGAATCATAGGCAGCTGAAAAATATTGTTATTCCAAAATCTTTTCAACTCTGACATTCCTTCAAAAATTCCTAGTTTATCAGAGTATTTTAGAACATATTCATCTCCAGATCTCACAATAATATATATTTCACTATTATGTTCAAATTCAAGATAATAAACAAAATCTTTGTAATTGAATGAATTCGGGAAAATAGGCTTATTTCCAAGTGCATAAAGCATAGATTGAATAATAATAGTTTTACCTTTATCATTATCATCACTCAGTAATATATTTAGCCCTTCTGAAAGAGTATCTTCAATAAAGGCTTCTTCACTGTTACCAACAGCCACTTTTCGTATAATCATTTTGACACCCCCTCCTTAATTTTGGCAATAAAATACTTTAATGAAAATGCATCAAAATCCGTACACGCATCTAACACTTCATCCGGAATCGAATCAACAATATAATTGATATTTTTATCAGGATTCTGAATAATTGATGTATAAACACTATCAAATAATGCCCAATAAGCTTGTGCAAGTGAATTGTTAAATAATGCTCTGCACATTGCACTTTGACATTGCTCTAGTAGCATTTTTCTTCTTCCTCCGGATATTTCAAGTACACCTCCATAAACGGTTCAGGTATACCTTTTGAAAGAGGATCGGTATTTAAAATTCTTTGCAAAACTAACAATCTTATTTCGTGCGTTTTTAATTCCCTGCCATATGAAAGAACTTCATCAATCCTTTCTATTGTTACGCCCTCTACATTTGTATTTTTCAATTCTGATTGTTTATTTCTAATCTCATTAAAAATACTTATTAACTCAGAATCAGGCGGAATGATTGATGGATGATTTTTTATAATCTCTTTTATATAATCTTGTGGTAACTTATCATCAACAACAAACCAAACTACTTTTAA
>QTVU01000114.1 GCA_003460745.1 Firmicutes bacterium AM55-24TS | reverse complement strand
CCCATGCCGAACACAGAAGTTAAGCTCCTTAACGTCGATGATACTTGGTGGGTGACTGCCTGGGAAAGTAGAAAGTTGCCGGAACGAAAGAATGCTGAAGATAACGACAAAAGTCGTTATCTTTGGTGTTTAAAGAAAAAGTTAGCGAAAGCTAAAGAGATATTCCTCTATAGCTCAGTTGGCAGAGCGCATGACTGTTAATCATGATGTCGCTGGTTCGAGCCCAGCTGGAGGAGCCACACAAAAATCAGAATAAGCCAATTACTTATTCTGATTTTTTGACTAATATGGCCCGTTGGTCAAGCGGTTAAGACACCGCCCTTTCACGGCGGTAACGCGGGTTCGATTCCCGCACGGGTCACCACAAAAAAGCTTTTCATTATGAAAGGCTTTTTTCTGCTTTTATATTACCCACGTTTACGTGTCAATTCGATTGCTTCTTTACCTGTCATATGTTCTATCTCGATTTCAATACAGGACAGGACATTCCACTCACGTTTAATTTCCTTTTCCACTGCAGTCACATCATTATTATACTTCAAACCAAAAACTTTTGCCGCGTGAAAAATTTCTTTATCTGTATTTAAAATTCTTGCTTTACCGAACAAAATAACGCTTTTAAAATAAGTTGTAAGTTCTTCTTCAACAACATCGTCTTTATCAACAACGCAAAGTGACACTTTATTACACTTGTTTATAGCGTCGATTTTATGACCGTTTTTTGCACCGTGGAAATATATTTTATCATTTGCATATACAAAATTAATCGGCACGGTATAAGGATAGCCGTCATTACCGACAACACCTAGTACGGCTGTTTTAGCGGTTTGTAATATATCAATACATTCTTCTTTACTCAATTCCTGTTTTTTTCTACGCATTTCTCTAAACATTTCATTCACCTTTCAAAATTATACAATTAAAAATAAGTACACTCGTTATACATCTTCTAAGACCTGACGATGTGTAACGAGTGCTTTGATTTATTCTACCCGGTTGCAGACTTATTATATTTTTTAGAATTATACCACAGTAATTTTTTTGCGTCAACAAGACTGTTAAAAAAGTATGAAGAATAGTTTAAAATTTGAATAAACTATGAATATTTCGTTGATTTTTTAAATTTTTTATGATAGAATGTAATCTACAAAAACAAAAATTAATGAAAGGAAATTTACAATGGAAAAACTTTTCAAACTAAAGGAACACGGTACAGATGTCAAAACTGAGATTATTGCCGGTATTACAACATTCCTTGCAATGGCATATATTCTTGCCGTAAACCCATCATATTTGGGTGGAATTGACGGAATGTCAGCCGGAGCGGTATTCTCTGCAACTGCAATTTCAGCAGGTATAGCTACATTATGTATGGCGTTCTTTGCAAACTATCCTGTTGCTCTTGCGTCAGGTATGGGACTAAATGCATTCTTTGCATTTACAGTATGCGGTGCTATGGGTTACAGCTACAAAGTTGCATTGACCGCAGTATTTATTGAAGGTATCATATTTATGTTGCTTTCACTATTCAAATTCAGAGAGGCTCTTGTAAACAAGATTCCTTCAAACCTTAAATTTGCTATCACAGCAGGTATCGGTCTGTTTATTGCTATCATAGCATTGCTTAATGCAAACGTTGTTGTAGCAAGTGAATCAACAACTGTTGCACTTGGTGAACTTTCTTCACCGACTGTTGTACTTTCGCTTGTAGGCTTGCTTATAATCGGTGCTTTACAGCACTATAAAGTTCCTGGCGGAATACTTTTAGGTATACTTATAACTTGGGTTCTTGGCATTATAGCACAGCTTGTAGGTTGGTATGTGCCAAATCCTGAGGCAGGCGTATATTCAGTTATTCCTCAATTCTCACTAAGTTCTTTTGAGGCTCCAAAGATGTTCCAATTTGACTTTGGATTTATAGCAAAGAATGTTCCTGCATTTATACTTATCGTATTCACATTCTTGTACACAGATATTTTTGATACAGTAGGTACACTTATAGGTGTAGCAGAAAAAGGAAAGCTTCTTGATAAAGACGGTTCACTTCCAAACGCAACAGGTGCTCTTATGGCTGACGCTGTAGGTACTGTTGTAGGTGCTTGCTTGGGTACATCAACTGTTACAAGTTACGTTGAATCAAGTGCCGGTGTTGCGGCAGGCGGTAGAACAGGTCTTACAGCAGTTACAACTGCGGTATTGTTCTTCATATCATTGATATTTGCACCAATCTTTACATCAATACCTTCATTCGCAACAACTCCTGCTATGCTTTATGTTGGCTTGTTGATGCTTTCATCAATCAGACAAGTTAAGTTTGACGGTGATATTGCCGATGCAATCGGTGCATTCTTGGCAATCATTATGATGCCGCTTACTTATTCAATCGCTAACGGTATTATGTTCGGTATCGTATCATGGGTAATACTAAAGCTTGTTACAGGTAAGGCAAAGGACATCAGCGCTGTTATGTGGATTTCAGTTGTATTATTTGCAATCTACATCGGTCTAAAAGCAGCAGGCTTGGCTTAAGACAATTTGTTAATTTTAGAACACTCAAATTTTGAGTGTTCTTGTTTTATTAATTAATTGCAAAAATAT
>QTVU01000113.1 GCA_003460745.1 Firmicutes bacterium AM55-24TS | reverse complement strand
GTCATCAACAAGATATTCAGTATAACTATACACGTTATCAATTTTCCCTTTATTTTATCAATTTTCCCTTTATTGTCTAATTCTACTTCTTTGATATACTCATAAAATCTTTTTATGTTTTTATCAATGCATTTTCCCGCAGGCATAATAAAATTCCTTTCTCTATTTATATTCCATAAAACCGCAATTTTCATGGATAAATCCACGAAATATTGCTTTTTATGGATTTTATTTAATTATTATTTTACCACACCTACAATCATTCTTCAACATTTTTCGTTGTCCATACTGAATTGTTTGTTATCATTTTTAATATACTTAATTTGTATTGGTTACATTTGTAAATCTGTAAAATGTCCAAATAGAGATACCGCATTTATCAGCCGCAGCTTGGGCTGATATTTTTTTGTCTTTCCACAACTTATACATTTCATCGAAATTATCGGGTTTCGGAATTGGCGGTCTGCCGAATTTTACACCTCTCTTTTTTGCGGCGGCAATACCCTCGGCTTGTCTTTGGCGTATATTCATTCTCTCATTTTCCGCTACGAAAGACAGCAGCTGCAACACCAAGTCGGCTATGAATGTACCGAGCAAGTCTTTACTTCGGGTTGTATCAAGCAGTGGCATATCAATCACCACAATATCCGCATTCCTTTTATGCGTTATGATTCGCCACTCCTCTTGAATTTCTCTGTAATTTCTGCCAAGTCGGTCGATACTTTTCACCACAAGCACGTCGCCCTTTTTCAGTCGTTTCAGCATTTTCATATACGATGGTCTATGAAAATCCTTACCGCTCTGCTTATCTATGTAAATACGCTTTTCCTCCACTCCATACTTAATCAGCTCTTGTATTTGCCTGTCCTCATTCTGATTTATCGTTGATACTCTCGCATATCCTATTAAAATCATAATCATCTCCTTCTTTTCGTCAAATACACTACACTCTGATTATATCAAAAAAAAATTGAAAGGTAGATTGTTCTACCTTTCATTTCTTTTGTCGTTGTAGTAATTGAGCAGCGTTGTTATACATATTTCGACCAAGCCGAAAAGCAGCTGTTCAATATACTTGTTGTTTGGTGTTACACTTCCAAGAAATCATCTGCGTACAACATTTCCTCCACCTCCTCCGGCGTAAAGCCGTTATTCAGCAAACAGTCGATTTCATCGCTGTCATACCCGTAATACTGTGCGACGCTCTTTATGTCATCTACATACTCGTTGGCATTTGAATATTCAAACCCTTTTCGCCAATCATAGCCGTAACTACCGTATTCATCAAAATCAAACTTCGTTCTCTGTATCTTGCCTTTATTCGATATTTTAAATATTTCACCGTCTTGTATTTCAATATCTTCATAATCTCCACGTTTCAAGTCGTGAAATAATTCCGTATCAACAAGTGCTTTCCAAAGTATCGATATTGTTGACGCATACACATACACCTGCTTTTTCTTGAAATGCAATATTGATATTGGGCTGTCGCCCTTGACTATGTAAAGATTATCATTCGAATCAAGCACTGAAAACGAAAAACTCCCCTCAACCTTTTCAGCCATATATTTAAGGCTCTTAAAATCAAGTTTCTTTTGTGATTCAATCAACTGCACTGCTATGTAACTGTCAGTATCAATAATTGTTGATGGCAGTCTAAGTTCACGTCTTAATTTTTTATCATTACAAATTATGCCGTTATGTGCAAGTGCAAATTCTTCGTCGCCACACATACCTTTAAACGGATGGTTATTACCGTTAAAATTCAGTGTCCCTTGTGTAGCATGACGAGTATGCCCCATTACTGCAACTGTATTTTTAGGGGCACTAAAACTCATTTCATATGCGCTTTTACTTTTCTTGAACACGGTAAGTTTACTGTTCTTGTTATATGCAATTCCGGTTGCGTCTGTACCCCTTACCGCACTTTCAACGGCAAGTGCTTCCGTTATTTCTGCCATGTCTTTTACCTTATTTCCGTATGACAGCACACCATACAATCCACACATATCCTATTCCTCCAATCCTCTTATCTTCAAGTATTCCTTTAGTTCCGCTTTATTTGCTGATACTGTTTTCGCAAACTCTTTCCATGTCATTGTCTGAAATTCTTCGTCAGCCAGATTTATCGCCATTTCACAAAGCAAATCAACAAACTGCAACGTAGCCATAAAGGTTTTGTACCTTAACGTACCTCTGAATATTCGCAACTCAACAGTAAATGTATTTGTAAGATTAACCGCAGTATATCGTCCAAGTCCCGATGTTTTCGCACCTTTTAAACTTTCCTTAGGATTATCCATACTGCAACCGTATCTTGACGCCCACCTGTCCGCTTGAGTTTCGGTACGACGAGAAAATCTCAATATCTTATCCCAAAACTTTTCAAAGAAGTACACAATCCTTGCAATAGTGTTTTCCTGCTCCTCTACACTTTCACCGAGTGCCGCTCTGTTTATATGCACATGCAATCCACATGTACCGCTGTTATGACTGTAATATCCCATTTCAAGTGCTTTGTCTAAAATCTTTTTCCAAGGTATTGTATTTGTATGATATTCCAAAGTCGCAGGGTGACTTACAATTTCAAAACCATCAT
>QTVU01000112.1 GCA_003460745.1 Firmicutes bacterium AM55-24TS | reverse complement strand
ACAACCAGATAATTTTTACACAATATGTTTTATTGCTAAAGATTTGAAATTATTACAGACTAAAGGAAATACAAGATGTTATTATGGGAAAGATAATATTAAGGTTCAAGAAGCAGCATCTATTTTGCAAGCATGTTTATCTAATGTAGAAACAGATAACGGTATTTTTACCAAAAGGTCCAAAGAATTTATGACATTATTTATCAAATCACATTTTAGTGGTATCATAACACCATTAGACAGTAATTATTTTACAATTACAAATCCAAGCTTAAAGCGTAAAGACGTATATATTCTATTAGCAAGATACTCAAACAAAAACGTTATAAATATCTGATTGATACAAAAATTTCAGAACCTGCTTCTCAAATTTGATAGTGAACGTTCTATGACTTATAAAGAGTACCTTGATTTAACAAATTAAAATTACTTTACTTCTATAAAAAATCTGTTATACTAAAATTAAAGTATGAAGTGACAACGAAATACAAAGTAAATTTATGCAGACAAGAATCTGAATTTTGTTGAACAGTCCCCAAAAGTTACGCCCAAAATCTAACTTTTGGGGGCACATCAATTATATGCCCGCGTTTAATTTTAAAATTTGATTATGCATAGGATGAGTGCAGAAGAATCAAAAATATTAAGCAATTTTACTTTCTATACATTAAACAGCAAGTTATACTTATTATTCAGACGGATTAAGAGCAAGTAAAACAATAGGGGACAATACAACTAAGTATTACTATGACGGTGATAATGTTATTAATGAAACGTTAAATAATAACAATTATGCAACAAATGTAATGGGAGTAAACGGATATGTGTCAAGGAGACAAAATGGTACAACCGGTTATTTGTTTAAAGATGCACATGGCGATGTACTTTCTATTTACACAAGTACAAGCAATAAAGCCGCTGATTATACATATGATGCGTGGGGAGAAATACAAACCAAAAATGAATCAAGTTCTTTTGAAAATAATCCACTACGCTACTATGGTCAATATTACGATTGCGAAAGTAATATGACATATCTCAGAGCAAGATATTATGATAGTAGTATTAGACGTTTTATAACTGAAGATCCAGCTAAAGATGGCTCAAATTGGTATGTATATGCTTATAATAATCCTATAATATTTATAGATAAAACAGGAATGTATGGTGATATGGTTATGGTAAAATATGCTGTAGAAAAAGCAGGAGGTTCGGTTAATTACGATTCATCTAATAATACAGCGGTTGTTTCTTTAAATGGAATAACAAAAACATACCAATTGAATAATATCAATGTACAAAATGGTAGATTTATAATCAGCACACAAGATTTAGTTGATACATTTGGAGTATCTTCAGATAAACTTATACATAAACCGGGAGATTATTTTGAAACGGAAGAAGATACAGCAATGGCATGGACGTTCACATATGGTAAAGATTATGTTTTAGATCCAAACGAACATGAATATTCTTCAGCTATTTATTATGTTAGACAAAAAGGATATAGCTTTACAACCCCACAAGAAGGATATAGACACAAAAGTGATGTGATTACTACAGCAAAAGGGGAACTAAAAGCGAACATTCACACACACCCCAAATTAAAAGATGGTTATCCAAATAATTCTTTTTCAAAAACAGATACTAAAATAGCAAAAAAAAAATTCCATAAATTATTATGTGGCAGTGCCAATTGGATATTTATATAAATTTGATTATAAAATACATACAGAAGACAATTTGCAGGGTACATATATAACATGGTATAAGTAAAAGGAGAGGATTGAAAATGAAAAAATATAACATGGTATAAGTAAAGGAGAGGATTGAAAATGAAAAAATATATATTAATTTCAGTTTTACTACTTTCGATTCTGACTCTTTCTGGTTGCAATGATGGATGGTCAAAAAAAGAATTAGATTTGTTTAAATCTCAAAACAGAACACCACCTCCGATACAAGAAATAAGCAAAGAAAAAATTAATAAAATTGATGGGATTAAATATATCATAATTGATGCGAATTTTGATTATGAAGAGCATGATATGGACAGATATTTACCAGATTATCCATCGCAAATGATGAATAATGAATTTATAAATCCTCTGACCGCGAGCAAAGAAGAACTTTGTAATATAGTACGAATCAATAATGAATTAAAAACTACATTTTTACCATGTGATAGTTATGATGATGCTATAAGTGCATTAAAAGAAATACTTCCATTGCATATAGAACAGGATAAATGGCATACATGCTTGAAGGATGAACAACCTTTTTATATTTGTTATAATGCTAACGCTAATGCATATATAATTTCAGGAAGTTTTGATCAAAAAAAATTTGAACATAAAACATCCAGTGTTGCCATAGAAAAAGGTACCGGAAAATTACTTATGATAATGCATTGGTAATTATTTTATTACTATTGAATTTATTTATCACTATGTTAAATGTAACATATGTAATTGGGTAAACGGAACGGATATGTGTCAAGAAGACAATTCTCCCAGACAGGACATTGAAAAAATATATAAATAAAGAATATCTTGAAAATTCCTTGACTTCCATAAAAATCTGTTATAATAAAATTAAAGTATGAAGTGACAACAAAATAAAAAGTAAATTTATGCAGACAAGAATCTGAATTGATTTTTGTCTG
>QTVU01000111.1 GCA_003460745.1 Firmicutes bacterium AM55-24TS | reverse complement strand
GCAATTTCTTCCGGTGTTCTTTTTCTTCGTGGCATAATTAAAAACCTCCATTTAGTGTATTTCTATTCTACACCATAATGAAGGTTTACACAATACTTGAAATTGACTCAATTAGATTGTTACCTAAAAACTTGCTTATGCCATTTAAGGCTGATTGTGAGTATTTTCTGCTTATAGGTATTTCAAGGTCTTGAATATTGACTTTTGTTTTGGTGAATTGAGTTATGTATGTAAGATTTATAATGTAACTTTGATGTATGCGTATAAAGTTGGTGTTAAGAATTTCTTTTTCAATGTCCTTTAGAGGTTCGTTTAAGGTTTGCTTTGGCGCATTGACATAATGTACGATAGTTTTTTTTAAAATCCCCTCAAAATAGGAAACATCATTTAGATTTATAGCAGTAGTTCCGCTGCCGAGCTTTGTATAAAGAGTCTGCTTATTTATTTCACTGCAACAAACTGACAAGGCTTGTTTTAACTGTTCATTCGATATTGGTTTTACCAAAAAGTATAAATGATTGACGGAATAGACGTCTTGAAAAAAGTCTTGCTCAACAGATATAAATATAATTTTTATATTAGGGTATTTTTCAGTGATTGCTGACGCTATATCTATTCCGTTATCTTTTCCAAGCATTATATCAATAATAGCGATATTGTAGCTTGAAACCGATTCTAAAAAAGTGTTTATATCATAATAACAGTCGGTATTATAGCTGTTATCAATTTTTTTTATTTGTTCTTCAAAATCATCACAGAAAGTTTTATCATCATCGATTATCGCGATATTAATCATTTATGTACTTCCTCCTTGTCGTTAATCGGAATTGTTACAATGGCGGTAAAATTGTGCTCATCATGTTCGTAAACGAAATTACCGCCAAGAAGATTGGATAAATCTTTAATTATATGTAATCCGTACCCGTGATTGTGATTAGGGTCGTCTTTTTTACGAATAACTTGTGGCATACTGTTGCGGCAGGTGATAACTAAATTGCCGAGTTGTATGCTGCTTTTTAATTCAATATAAGGATTTGTCGTACAGTATTTAGACGCCTCTAAAGCATTATTTAATAGATTGGAGAAGATACTGCATAAGTAAACATTGTCGAGATTAGCCTCTTTAATACCGCCGACTAAGAAATCGGTTCGTATATGATTAGCTGTAGCCATATTGTATTTTTCAGCCAATATAATATCAATCGCCGGAACATCGCAATATGTTTTTGCCGAAAGTGAATCCCAATTTTTTAATAACTTACTTGTATATTCGGTTAATTCTTCTTTGTCTGCTTTTTGCGACAGACCGTTAATAACGTTAATGTGGTCTTTTAAATCGTGACGTAATTTTTTATAGTTTACATAGTTGTTTCTCAGTTGGTCGTATTGTGAGCTTAAAAGATTGTACTGATTAACAACAAATTCTTGCTTTGCTTGCTCTTTACTGATACGAATACTGTAACGTATAACAAGAACTGTAAGCAAAATTGAAATAACCATATAAAGAATTAAAACCAATATAAATTTCAATATACTTACTTTTGCATAATAAATGTGCATTAAGAATGTTAATATAAATATTTGAACAATTATTATTGAAAGTATATATATGATGGTAAGGTCACTCATTTTAGGCTTTTTATGTTGTATCCATTTTGAGATTAAAAACAGTACTAACATTTCAACTATAAATAAAAGCAACGGTTCAACAGCGTTAGGTATACGCGAAAGCCCTGTAAGTGTTTGACCTCCGTAGGCCGAATCAAAATTCGGCAGTAATATTGTTCTAAGCGAAAGATATGTGAGGGACAATAAAATATCCGATATATAAGGAATGAATGTAAATAATATCTTTTTTAATGGCTTATCGTCACTGAGTATGAATATACATCCCATAAGTATAAATATACCTAAGAAAAATTTTGTTGTTTGTGGTGTGTGCAGAAGATCGGTAATTATAGTAGCTGTAATCATTACTGCTGAAACAATTACACGAAATTTTGTTTTGCCATATCTTGCGGAGAGTACGCTTGCATAAAACAGAGCTATTAATATACTGAAACTGAAATCCATTAAACCGTCAACAAGACTTACTTGCCATTGTGCCATAATAACATCCCTCTTTTCTGAATTGATACATATATTTTATCATAAAATGTATTATTTTGTCTATATAATACGTTAATTATGGTAAAAAATACGTTAAAAATGTCACTTTGTTGAAAGTTATTTTAAAATTATGCTAATATGTTTTTAGGATAAAAATCCTAAATAAAAAACTGAAGTCCTATATAAAGACTTCAGTTTCTGACAGGTCGATGATTAAATATACGCAAATTATTCATTATCATCAGACTTTAAGTTGTCAAGGGCATAATTGCAGCATTGAATTACAAGCTGGTTAAAAGATATTCCTTTTGATGCTGCAATTTTACCCATTCTTTCGATAAGTTCATCAGGCATTCTTATGGTGCGATTAGATGACTTCTCTGGTTGATGAATTTCAAATTCTCCCATAACTAATTCACCTCCGTGTGTTGAATTTCTTATAATATAATTTTAAACCATTTTAAATAGAAAATATACAAGCAAATTGTAAAGTAATAATTAATTTAAAAATAAGTTGCAAAATAACTATTTTAAATAGAAAATATACAAGCAAATTGTAAAGTAATAATTAATTTAAAAATAAGTTGCAAAATAACTATAAATAGAAAACTAA
>QTVU01000110.1 GCA_003460745.1 Firmicutes bacterium AM55-24TS | reverse complement strand
GAAGAACTGAAAGAGCATTTTTTGAATTAAAACATATTATGCTCACAATTAAAAATTGGTCTAAAACGGAATATTACATAGATGAAAAAGAAGCTACAATTAGTGATATTGATAATCTGTTTACAATCTTAAATTGTGAAAAAAGTTATGAAAATGAAATATTATCTGATGAGTTTTGTTATTCGGGAGCTGGTTGGGGATGCAATTCGTTATCGTCTATATCTCTTAGGAAGGGGTATTATTCGTATCGATCAACGCTGTGTTGGTATGATATAGGTCATTTTGAAGGAGATATTTGGATTGTTGATAAAGAACGCATAATGCAAATCCTTACTAGTGAAACTACAACAAAGAATTTGAATTTATGTAAACATTTTCAAATAGATAAAATTGAAAAGACCGTAGAGAACTTACCTGATAAAATAGATGTTACTGAGGATGGAGAATGGGAATATAAATACAGAGAAGCTCCTATGGGGATGCAACAAACCGAAATTATAGGTATAAAGCCTAAGGAACAATACTCTTCATTTAGAGGTGGATTCTCTATATCTCTTGATGGAAACAATGATGAAAATAACGAAACAACTGAGGAAGAAAAGAATATTCCATCTACAACTTTTGACGATATAGGCGGTATAGATAGTATTGTTCAGCAAGTAAGAGAGGTCATAGAATTACCTCTAATTGCACCTGAACTTTTTTCACATTATCATATTAAGCCACATAAAGGAATTTTGTTATATGGTCCTCCGGGGTGCGGTAAGACTCTTATTGCTAAGGCAATAGCAAACGAGATAAAAGCACATTTTGTTTCTATTAATGGTCCGGAAATACTAAATAAATATATTGGTCAATCGGAAGAAAATTTGAGAAAGATATTTGATGAAGCAAAACATCATAGTCCAGCTGTTATATATTTTGATGAATTCGATTCAATATCATCAACTAGAGATTCCGATGGCAATCCCCACATGGCAACAGTTGTAAATCAGCTTTTGACTTTGATGGATGGCATTGATGAAACAATCAAATCTGTGCGATTGCTTCGACAAATAGAATTGATATGATTGATGAAGCAATCAAAAGACCAGGACGTTTTGATTATGTTATAGAGATACAAAGACCATCTCCAGAGGGGTGTAAGGCGATTTTTAGAATACATACTGAAAAAATGCCTGTAGACAAACATTTTAATAAAGATGTATTTGTTGATAAATATTTAGTGGGTAGTTCGGGAGCGGAAATAGCTTTTGTTGCATCTGAAGCTGCATATAATTCCATTAGAAGAACTGTCAATATAAAAGAGTTGTTTGATGAAAAGTGTGATTTTGTAATTTCTAAAGAAAATATTTTAATAGAGGAAGATTTTATAAAAGCAGCAAAATTACTTAAGGATAGTAGGCAACGTGCTGATACTGCGAAATGGAGAAATATTAAGTAACAGGGGATGGGTAAATCTTGATAAACTGTAAAAGTTATTTCTCTTTTGAACTATACCGAGTATCTTTTCTGTGCTTGCCGGATTCATCTGTGACAATATTGCTGCGGCGAGCCTTTTCTTCCTGCACAGCGTCGAACACCTCCTTTGAAATAATAGGGAGATGACCATCGTTTAGAAGGAACTGCTCATGAGAATGGTCATTATTTTGAACTCTCTTATGCTTGGGAGTATAGATACTGTAGGTTTTAAAGACAAGGGCATTACCGATGTATTTTTCGTTGCTGAGCATTGTGTCGATGGTTCGTTTGCACCATTTATCTTTGCCGGTGGGAGACTTGATGCCTTGTCTTTCAAGTTCTTTAACAATGCCTAATATGCTCATGCCGGAAAGATACATAGTAAATATATTTTGAACGATTTCTGCTTGCTTGCGATCTATGGTCAGTTCTCCGATGTCAGATTTTGTGTATCCAAAACATGCTCTGGAGTATATTTCAGAAGTGCCATCTTTCAGTCTTTTCTTTATAGCCCAATTTTGGTTATCTCTGCGATTTTTATTTTCTTCTTCAGCAAAGGCAGCCAATGTTGTTAATATCACTTCTGAATCTTCCTTGGAAGTATCAAGGTGCTCTTGGTCAAATATGACGGTTACATCAAGGTCTTTTAATTCTCTGAGAGTTTGAATAGTATCTAAGGTGTTTCGCCCAAAGCGGCTGATGCTTTTTGTCATAATTATATCAAGCTTTTTATTTCTGGCATCTTCAATCATGCGCTTAAAGCCTAAACGGTTATTTTTGGACTCTCCGCTTTTAAAGTCAAGATATATGTCAACAAAGCGCCAGTCAAGGCGTCTGCTTAATAGCTGAACAAAAAATGATACTTGAGCAGCCATACTATTTAACTGTTCTTGAGTGTTACTGCTCACTCGACAATATATTCCTACATTTTTGTATAAGGTAGGGAGAACAGGTTTTTCTTTTATAATTCTAACTTTTTTCGGTTCCATAATAACACCTCAAAATATACAATTTTTCTGCAAAAACATCAATTTAGCCTACTGAAAAATGAAATTCCATTAATTTTATATACTATCTATTATACACGAAAGACCGCATAAAAACAAGATATTTCGGTTAATTGTATTAAATTTATCCATTAGCCTAATCGGTGCATATGAAAACTTGAAAGATAATACAAAATTAAGGTAGTATGTTTAGATTGTTTATCATATTTCTTTTTATCGAATTCATAACGACATATTGATTGCACATTGTCATCTTTTTGAACCCATAAAGGCTATGGTTGAAGTATATAATTAAAATATTCAAACTATTGAAGTATATAATTAAAATATTCAAACTATTTAATAAATAATTAAAACT
>QTVU01000011.1 GCA_003460745.1 Firmicutes bacterium AM55-24TS | reverse complement strand
TACGGACGATATAAAATATGTTATACATGAAAATAAAAAAACCGCTGTATTTCTAATTGAAGGAAAAAGTATTGAAACATGGATCCTATGAAAGATATTTATGAAAATCTCCCTAAGAACGACTTTTTGAATATTCAAAAAGGAATATTGGTAAACGCAAAGCAAATTGTAAATATATCTTACAACGGAATTTATACAATGACAGACGGTCATACTTTTCAAGGCAGAAAACGCGGTTTAAGTGAACACCGAAAAATCCGCAAAAAACTCGGACTTGCTTCAACGGTACTTTCATCAGATGATTACATACCGCCTTTAGGTCTTTTGGAAAAATGTACCCTTTTGGATAAAATGCCGCTTGCTTTCTGTGTTATTGAATTGGTTTTTGATGAAAAAGGTCACGGTGTTGATTTTGTCTTCAGATATTGCAACGAAATGATGGCAGATGTAGAAGGCATACCTGTCAGCGAGATGATTAACCGCTCATTTTATGAAGTTTTTGAAAACGGTGATAAAAAGTGGTTGGTTACATATGCCGACGTTGCTCTGAACGGCAATAAACGTATCCTTACCGATTACAGCCCCGAAATTGACAAACATCTTACTATTTATTGCTATCAGCCTATCCCCGGATACTGTGCCTGTATTTTAATTCCTAAATAACTATTCTTATGCACAGATATGCTTATTTTTGCTTAATCAAAAACAGACAGAAATTCAAATGAATTTCTGTCTGTTGAAAGCTATTTTAATTCTTTTAAAATTTCAATTAAAAATTTCCATGTGCGTTTGGTAGAAGCTATATCAAGTTTCTCGTTCGGAGTATGAATTTCTAAAATATTAGGTCCTATTGATACTGCATCGAGATTATTAATTTTATCGGCAATAATACCACACTCCAACCCTGCGTGGATAGTTTCGATTTTAGGCGTTCTGTCATATAAACGTTCAAATACAGCAGTCATAGTTTCTCTTAATTTTGAATTTTCAGCATATTCCCATGCAGGATAGCTTGCGGAATGTTCAAATGAACCGCCAAGTGATAACACTAATTCATCTAAAATGTCCGATTGTTGTTCTTTTTCATTCTTCAAATTGGACCTAATCATAAAACTTGCTTGAAATGTATTATCTGCTAACGAAACAACACCTAAGTTCAGTGATGTAAGCACTTCATTTTTATTGTTAAACTTTAATGCGGTAGATTTTGTCTTTGTAAGAAATTTTATTATTTTATCGGTACTTTGTTTTGAAAGTTTTTTGCTGCTTTCATTTTCTGAAAACGTTATTTTTAAGTCTTTTTCTGTATCGATTAATTCTGATTTTATGTTTTCGATTATGTCTTTCAATTTCGATGTATCCTCTAAACAGATTACGGCATATGCTTGCTTGGGTATGACGTTTTCTCTAACACCTCCATTTATATCGCAAATATAAAAATCACAATTTTGTGATAACTCATAAAGTATTTTCCCTAATAATTTGATTGCATTTTCACGTTGCTTGCCAATATCAATACCGCTGTGTCCTCCGTTTAAACCGCTTATTTCTATACGCAAAGTGTTGTTGTCACTGTTTTCAAATTCTATCGGAATATTGGCAGTATAAATCATTGCGCCGGCACAACCGGCGGTAAAAATGCCTTCATCTTCACTGTCAATATTAATTAAACGCTTACCTTTCAGATATGACGTCTCAAGCTCAGCCGCACCTAAAAGACCGATTTCCTCATCTCTGGTTATAACTGCCTCAATAGGCGGATGAGGTATATCGCTTGAATCAAGAATTGCAAGTATATAAGCAACCGCAATTCCGTCGTCACCGCCAAGCGTTGTACCGTCAGCCCATAAATATTCACCGTCGGTACACAATGTCAAGCCCTCTTTAGACATATCAATAGTGCAATCCGGTACTTTGTCACACACCATATCCATATGACCTTGTAAAATAATAGGCCCACTGTTTTCAAACCCTTTTGTACCGTCTTTAAAAATTATAATATTTCTGCCGGAATCATAAATTGCTTTAAGATTATGTTCCTTTGCAAAATTCATTAAATATTTTGATATTTCTTCTGTATTTCCAGAACCATGCGGAATATTCGATATTTCCTTGAAATATTGAAATACTATCTTAGGTTCGGAATATTCGATATTTCCTTGAAATATTGAAATACTATCTTAGGTTCTAATTCATTATAATCCATCTTTTTCACCTCAACTATATTATATCACATTTATTTTATAAACAAAACAAAATCAGAGTATATTTCAACTCTGATTATAATTATTTCTTCAAAAACTCGATAACACGTTTCTTTATATCATCCAATGAATTATCCAAACCGTGTCCTTCACCTTCAATTAATACAAGTTTGGTATTATGCGGCATACATTCTTTATATCTGCAAGAACCGATAACTCCCACTGCGTCATCGGCAGTACCGTGTATGATCAGTGTTTTACCAACGAACACGAATGTGTAATTTCATAAATCAGCAAACATCTTTTTATCTCGATTATTATTTTTTCTGTCATACAATGCGTTTAACGCTACAAAATTAATATATGTTTATCGTCCCTTCACTATTAAAATTAATTATTACATCAGTTCCATTTATATTTAATACTACTCCTGGATTTCCTGATTTTTTCCTTGTTTCAACATTATATCTATACATAGCCAATGATAATTCACTACCATCTGATAATACATATACTGCCCACGGTGCTCCTGAACCGTCCCAATAGCTTGGTTCTCCCATTCTCTCCATTATGTCATTTATGGACATATCTATTGTTAAAAAAGAAAAATCTTTAAGCGTATATGCTGTTCGCTCTGTATTTGGTTTATATGGATTTTGTGTAGATTGAGGTTCATTCGTAGATATTGGTGCTAATGGGGTCTTTTTATATATACTGATTTCTTTATCGTGTGCATCCCAATATAAATTCATATTTAATTTTTCACATAGTTCCCTTAGCGGTACATATGTATTATCATTAATAGTAGCTATAGGCAAGTTAAATTTTTCTTGCCGTCCATGTAATACTATATTGAAATTAGCCTTTTTTGCCTCTAAAACATCGTTATTTGCAGATACTTGCAAACAAGAGCAACTAATTATCATCACAATTAAAAATGTTGTTATTTTTTTCATACTTAATCTCCTCAACTACATTAATTTATAATTATTTCTTCAAAAACTCGATAACACGTTTCTTTATATCATCCAATGAATTATCCAAACCGTGTCCTTCACCTTCGATTAATACAAGTTCGGTATTATGCGGCATACATTCTTTATATCTGCGAGAACCGATAACTCCAACTGCGTCATCGGCAGTACCATGTATGATCAGTGTTTTACCACAGAACATTGATGTAGTTTCATAAATCGGCAATGTTCTTGCAACTCTGAAATACATACCGCCGACTTCATAATGATTACCCTCATTATCTTTTACAGGGAATTTATCCGGTACGTTTATCATATCATACGGAGTGCCGAAACACGAGCCGATTAAAGAATCGTCTTTAATTGTTGCAGCAGGAGCAAGCATTATAAGTTTACTGATACATTCACGATAATATCCCGCCATCATACCGCCTACCAAAGCACCTTGAGAATGACCGAGTATATTTATTTCGGTAACAAAATCAAGTCCTCTGACATAATCAATTATTTTAGCGGCGTCAAGGATTTCACTTAATACATTCATATCACAAAATTCACCGTCACTGTCGCCGTGACCGTCAAAATCAAACCGTATTGTTGCGATACCGTTATTCAGACATTCATGTGCAATCTGATAAAACATTGATTTATCATCTTTACCTATATTCGCCATAAATCCGTGAAATATAATAAGTATCGGACATTTTTCAACGTCCGGCTTTAAAAGTTCGCCACTCAAAGTTAATCCGTCACGCTTTAATGTTACATTCATAAACTAAACCACCTTAAAATAAAATATAATACAATTATATCATTTTATTTGCTTTTGTAAAGTGTTTTTTGTCAATAGTTTCTTATATGTTAAGTCTATCAAAAATGCTCCCAACGGTGCGGTGATTATTATTGACAAAACCGCAACGGTTAAAACTGTTTCACCGCAATTTAATCCCATAGAAAGTGGTATTCCGCCTATTGCGGCTTGAACAGTCGCCTTTGGCAGATAAGCTATCATACAGAACAGTCTTTCTTTTAAGTTGAGATTTGTTTTCAACATACAAATAAATACGCCGAACATACGGAATAGCAAAACTAAGAATATCAATATAATTGCGGCTACTCCCGCTTTAAGTGCGTAATCAATATTAACGCTTGCACCGACAAGCACGAATAATAATATTTCCGCAACAACCCATAGTTTGTTGTATCGCTGAGAAAGACGTTCAGTCGCCTCTTTTCTGACTTTTTGCAAAGAAATACCTATGCACATAACGGCAATAAGAGATGAAAACGGCACAATCCCACCGTAAGTATCTTCAAATGCAACAAGCAAAAACGACACGCACATTAAAATGATTATTTTTACCGTATCTCTGATATGTGCTTTAGCAAAAAATTTGCCTAACACTATTCCGACAAAAATACCGACAGTTATACCCAATACAATGGATATTGGGATTTTTACAAAACTGACAGCAGACATATCTCCTGTTTGTGACAGGCCGAGAAATGCAGAGAAAAGGACTATAACAAACACGTCATCAACCGACGCTCCGGCAAGTATAAGTTGCGGAATGCTTTTATCTTTACCGTAGCCGTTCTCTATTAAATTCAGCATTTTAGGCACAATAACCGCAGGTGAAACCGCACCTACCACTGTACCCATAACTGCCGCGTCAACTACGGATATTCCTAACAATTTAGGTGCAAGAAGTATCATACCTATTATTTCAAAACAAGCCGGAACAAAGCACATCATTATAGCAGGTCTGCCGACTTTTTTCAATTCCGACACATTGAGCGACAATCCGGCTCTTGCAAGAATTATAATTAATGCAATTTTGCGTAATTGTGCGGATATTTCAAGAATTGATGTATCAATTAAATTCAGTGCATACGGTCCTATTATAATTCCAACTGCCAACATTCCTATAAGTGACGGCAATCGTAGTTTTTTGCATATTCCGCCAAGTAACAGACCGAACAATAAAATGATTGCTAAACTAAAAAACATAAATATTCCTCCATAAAATACAGAAAAAGCTGATGTTTCTGCATTAAAAAATAGTGCAGAAGTCATCAGCTTAAATAAGCGGTTTTAGTATTATACTAAGGGAGAACCTCATTCCCTTTATTTAATTCTTAAATATTATATCAGATTTATTTGTGAAAATCAAGTCCTAACTTAAATATTTACTATAATTGTTCCAATATCAACTAATTTACCGTCTTTAAGCGGAATAATATCAACATTATATTTATGGCAAAACACCTTAATTTGTTCGCTGTCGGGGTGAGAATTAATGTCACCGTTTACGGCAAGCATATTATTATCTATAATTCCCGTTGCTCCACCAATAAAGCCGTAATCAAGTTTTCTTAATTCAATATAACCTGGTGATATTTTTAGGACATCTATTCCCTTTTGTGCCACTGTCTTGGCTATTCCGTTATCAGACGTTATAATTGCATTATTGTCTACAATACAAATATTGCATTTACTGTACCCCTGCTTGACGTTAATAATTTCTTTATTGTGACTATCAAGAATCGTTTTATCAGTATATGCTTTATTACAAATAACATAATCTTTTAAAGCCGTAGCATTGTACCACACGTCATACGGATATTTTGAGTCTATATTATTTTGTCCTTTAATTAAAGTACACTTTTTAGGCATATATTTTTTGTAATGTTCATATGTTTCGGGAGCAGATATGAAACAATTATTTCCGATATAGTGAATTTGAATATCTGCGTGGGTTGCAACGGAGTCATACAGATTATCAATCTTTAAAGTCGGAATTACTTTGATATTTAATTTTTCAAGAGTATATACAGTTTTATCATCTGCTCTGCAATCTATAACTGCTATTTTTTTCAATTTTAAAACCTCTTAAAATCAATTTAGTTTACATAATATTTTTATGGTAAACTAATTATTGTAAGTATCTAAATAATCGACTGCGGTTTGTGACAAAATCGCACTTCCAATAGGTAAAGCGTCTTCGTCTGCTATAAACTTCGGACTATGTATCGGATAAACAGCCCCTTTTTCTACATTTCCTACACCTAATTTGAAATAGGCACTTGGAACGTTTTCTCCAAAATATGAAAAATCATCACCCGCCATTGCCGGTTTATCAAGTGTCACTACTTCGTTTATGCAGGTAAGCTTTTTTGCACTGTTTCTGATTACATCATTCATTTCACTGTTATTAACAACAGGCGGAAAAAGTTTATTGAATGTAAAATCAATAGTTGTTCCATGCTTTTTTGCTGTTTCATGTGCTGTTTTATCAAGTAATTCTATGAGCATTTCACGAGTTTCATTGTCAAGCGAACGTGCCGTACCCATAATTTCAGCAGTTTGCGGAATGGCATTATTGCAAGTTCCGCCGTTAAAATAGCAAACCGTCATAACACACGGCTTGTCTTTTAGAACAGTTGCATTTAGTTTTTCAAATTCCGTTATAATTGCCGTGCCGATAGTAACTGGATTTACGCATTTTTCAGGTGCGGAGGCGTGACCGCCGACACCGTGAACAACAATTCTAAAATCGTCGGGCGACGCCATAATTGAGCCGTCCTTAACTTGGATATTGCCCGTCTTTTCTAACGGTTCAACGTGAAGTGCAAAAGCCGCGTCAACGTGCGGATTTTCAAGTATTCCGTCCTCAATCATAGGTAATGCACCGCCTACTCCCTCTTCAGCAGGCTGGAAAACAAGTTTGACGTTTCCGTTCAACTCGTCTTTAATATCGTTTAAAATTTTAGCCGCACCTAAAAGACACGTTGCATGAATATCATGTCCGCATGCGTGCATATATCCTTCGCGTTCCGATTTTATTTCAAATTTGCTTTCGTCTTTTATAGGTAATCCGTCTATATCAGCACGCAAAAGTACAGTTTTGTTACTGTTTTTACCTTTAATCAAGGCAACTGTTCCTGTTTTAGTTGAGGTTGTATAAGGTATTCCGTAATCGTCAAGTTTACTGCGAATAAATGAAGATGTCTTTATTTCTTCAAAATCAGTTTCAGGAGTACGGTGGAGGTGACGTCGTATGGAAATCAGCTCGTCCTTTATTTGAAATGCTTTTTCTTCAATCATTTTATCATCTCCTCAAATTCATCTTCACTGATAACCGTTACACCCAAGCTGTTCGCCTTGTCAAGTTTACTTCCTGCGTCTTCACCGGCAAGAACATATGTTGTTTTCTTTGATACACTTGACGATGTTTTACCGCCGTAATTTTCTATTATTTTTCCTGCCTCACTTCGCTTATATTTAGAAAGTGTTCCTGTCAGAACAAATGTCATACCCTCAAAACGTCTGTCGATAATGGAATCTTCACTGTCGTCTATACAGTTTACACCCGCTTTTTCAAGCTTATCAATAAAAGCGATTGACTGCTCTTGCATAAAAAATTCAACTACCGATTGTGCCATTTTACCGCCTATATCGGCAATTTCGGTAAGTTCTTCAACAGACGCATTTCTCAAATTATCAAGAGTTTTATATTTTGCCGATAAAATCTTTGCGGCTTTTTCACCTATATGACGAATACCGAAAGCATTTATCAGTCTGTATAATGGGTTTGTTTTTGACTTTTCAAGAGCGTTTATAAGATTTTGTGCTGATTTTTCACCCATTTTATCCATTTCGGCTATATCTTCGGCTTTTACATAATACAAATCGGCGGCGGTTTCGATTAAATCTTTTTCTATCATTTGTTCAATGATAGACGGACCAAGACCGTCAATGTCCATTGCATTTCGAGACACAAAGTGAATTATATTTCTAAGTCGCTGTGCCGGACAATTCACACCTGTGCAACGATATGCCGCCTCGCCTTCTTCACGCACGATTAAAGCACCGCATTCAAGGCAATGTGTAGGCATTTCAAATTCTTTTTCACTGCCGTCACGATTTTCTTTTATAACTTCAACGACAGCCGGAATTATATCGCCTGCCTTTTGAATAATAACAGTATCGCCTATTCTGATATCCTTTTCACGTATAAAGTCAAGATTATGAAGTGTCGCTCTTGATACATTTGAGCCTGCAATATGGACTGTATCAAGTATTGCAAGAGGTGTAAGAACACCTGTTCTTCCGACTTGAACTTTAATATCTCTTATAACCGTTTGCTGTTTCTCGGCGGGATATTTATATGCAATAGACCAACGAGGGAATTTTGCGGTATCTCCGAGCATTTCTCTTGCGGTCAATTCATTTACCTTAATTACCGCACCGTCTATATCAAAATATAGGTTACCTCTCTCCTCACCTATTTCCAATATTCTCTCATATGCCTTTTCTATAGAGGAATATGATTTTTTATCAAGAATAGTTTTAAATCCCTGTTCTTTCAAAAATTCAAGGCCTTCAATATGTGTTGAAATTTCTTTACCCTGTATTTGCTGAATATTAAAAACAAATATATCAAGATTACGTTTTGCGGCTATTTTGGGGTCAAGCTGTCTTAGTGAGCCTGCCGCTGCATTACGCGGATTTGCAAAAAGTGGTTGTTCGCTCGCCTCTAACATATCGTTTATTTTATTAAAGTTATCTCTTGATAAAAATACTTCTCCTCTTACTTCAAGAAAAGGTATATCGTCTTTTAATGTAAGAGGTATGCTCTTAATTGTTTTCAGATTTTCCGTAACATCCTCACCGTTAATGCCGTCACCGCGAGTCGAACCTCTTGTAAATTCACCGTACACATATTCAAGAGAAACAGACAAGCCGTCAATTTTTTGCTCAACAACGTAATTTACATCATGTACAACGGCTTTGACACGTCTGTCAAAGTCAAGTATTTCTTCTTTCGAAAATGCCTTTTGCTGACTTAACATAGGCACGTCGTGATGAACTTCACCAAAACTTTTAACTGCCTCTCCGCCTACTCTTACGGTAGGTGAATTTTTCTTTTTATATTTGGGATATTTTTCTTCAAGCTGTTCAAGTTCTACAAGCATTTTATCAAACGCAAAATCAGAAATTTCGGGAGCATCATCAACATAATACTTGTGGTTATGATAATTAAGTTCATTTGTCAATTCTTCAATACGTTTTTCAATATCGTTCATTAATAAAATTCCTTTCTACTCGACTGATGCAGTCATTCCACCATTTCCGTAATAAGTCGGTGTGTCACCTACAATAATCGTTTCATTTAAAAGCACTGATGTTTCCACAGTGTCGGATTGTGCAAACATCATTCCCACGAATGACATTTTCATAGATACGTCTAAATACAATTTATGCTTTACCTGATTAATACCGACAGAGTCAAAACTCTCTTTAAAATCAGCATTTACAATACTGACCGGATATATTCGTATCGGCACTTTAGGACCGAGTCCGGCAAGAAAATATAAATTACTGCAGCTTCCGAGCGGTACATATACCGTATCGCTTTTATGTGAATCAATATTTTTCTGCATTGACTGTATTATTGCCGATTTTAATCGATTAACCTTTGCGGTATCCGTTTCGATTGCCTTTATATTTTCGGAGGAATTCTCCATAATTTTTGCAAGGCTTTGGTATTCTTCTTTAACAAATACATCATCTACTGCACTGTTTACAACCTCATTTGCAATGTTATTTGAATACACCTTTGCATATTCGATAAAAGACGGTTGCAATTTTGTGAAAACAAGCCATATAAAAAAAATTAAAAAAAACAGTGTAAAAAATATTCCTACACCTTTTAAATTTCTGTTTCTTGTTCGTGAAAGTCCAAGCCTCATATAAATCCCTCCCCGACACTGTATAGTATGTCGGGGAGCAAATTTACGTTACATTAACAATTATATTCTCTTTGTGTCGATTTCTTCTTTAACTGCTTTGATAAATTCATCTATTGCCATAGCACCCTTGTCGCCCTCTTTTCTTGAACGAACAGATACAGTGTTATTTTCAATATCCTTATCACCGACAACAAGCATATAAGGTACTTTTTCAAGCTGTGCCTCACGAAGTTTATAACCAAGTTTTTCACTTCTGTCATCAACTTCTACACGCAAAATACCGTTTGCCTCAAGCTGTTTCTTAATTTCATATACATAATCAAGATGTCTGTCCGCAATAGGCAAAAGCTTGATTTGTACAGGAGCAAGCCATACCGGGAATGCACCTGCATACTTTTCGATAAGAAGTGCAAGTGTTCTTTCGTAACAACCGATTGATGTTCTATGAATAATATACGGATTTTTCTTAGTACCGTCTTTATCAACGTATTCCATACCGAATTTTTCGGCAAGCATTTGGTCGATTTGGATTGTTACAAGAGTATCTTCCTTACCGTGTACATTCTTAATTTGAATATCAAGTTTCGGGCCGTAGAATGCAGCCTCACCGACACCGACTTTATAATCAATGTTAAGATCTTTCAAGATTTTCTCCATCGTATCTTGTGCTTCGTTCCACTGTTCTTCTGTACCGATATACTTTTCTCTGTCGTCAGGATCCCATTGCGAGAAACGATATGAAACGTCTTCAATTAATCCAAGAGTTGTAAGCATATGGTTTGTAAGTTCAAGACAACCCTTAAATTCTTCTTCAAGCTGTTCAGGTGTACACATCAAGTGTCCCTCTGAAATTGTGAACTGACGTACACGGATTAGTCCGTGCATTTCACCCGACGCCTCATTTCTGAAAAGTGTCGATGTTTCATTAAGTCTCATAGGCAAATCTCTGTATGAACGACCTCTGTTTAAAAACGCTTGATACTGGAACGGACAAGTCATCGGCCGAAGTGCAAATACTTCCTTATCCTTTTCTTCATCGCCAAGTACGAACATACCTTCTTTATAGTGATCCCAGTGACCTGAAATTTTATACAAGTCGCTCTTTGCCATTAGAGGTGTCTTTGTAAGCTGCCAGCCACGTTTTTGTTCTTCATCTTCAACCCATCTTTGAAGTAATTGAATTACTCTTGCACCCTTTGGAAGCATAATAGGAAGACCTTGACCGATATAATCAACTGTTGTAAACAATTCAAGTTCACGTCCAAGCTTATTATGGTCACGTTTTTTTGCCTCTTCAAGCTGTTCAAGATGTGCCTCAAGGTCGGCTTTATTTAGGAAAGCAGTACCGTAAATACGTTGTAACATCTTGTTTTTCTCATTACCTCTCCAATATGCGCCTGTTGCACTTAAAAGTTTGTATGCTTTAACCTTGCTTGTGTAATTTACGTGAGGTCCTGCACATAGGTCAACAAAATCGCCTTGCTTATAGAAAGAAATTGTAGCATCTTCGGGTAAATCGTTAATCAATTCAACTTTGTATGGCTCATCTTTCATTAATTCAAGAGCCTCTGCTCTCGGCAATTCAAATCTTTCGATTTTAAGGTTTTCTTTAGCGATTTTTTTCATTTCTTTTTCAAGAGCTTCTAAATCCTCAGGGGTGAAAGTATGCTCCGTATCAAAATCATAGTAAAAACCGTCATCAATAGCCGGACCGATAGCAAGTTTTGTATCCGGATAAAGTCTTTTTACAGCCTGTGCAAGCATATGCGAGGCTGAATGTCTTAGTGTTTGTAGTTCATTCATTTCCATTTTTATTAGTCCTTTCTTTTTATAAACTAAAAACACCCCTAAAGTACGGATAATATCCATACCTTAGGGGTGCATAAATATACACGGTTCCACCCTAATTACAGCATATAATGCTGTCACTTAGTTCGTCCTTGTTTCGTAAGGAATACGGCAAAACTTACTTAATATAAATTGTTCAGTCCGCAGCTCCGAAGTGGTATTCACATCAAGCCCATCAAAGAACGCTTACAGCCCATGACGTTCTCTCTCTTGTGACTTTTGCTAATGCTACTGTCTTCATCTACGCTCTAGAGTTATTCTAACACTCTTTTTTTATTTTGTCAAGGTTTTATTCGAGCATTTTTTTTAAATATTTTCCGGTATAAGATTTTTCGACTTTTGCAACCTGCTCAGGTGTACCTGACGCAATCACGGTACCGCCGTTATCGCCGCCCTCAGGTCCCATATCAATGATATAGTCTGCGGTTTTTATAACATCAAGGTTATGTTCGATTACAACAACGGTATTACCACCCTCAACAAGTTTATCAAGCACTTCCGTAAGTTTGTGAACGTCAGCAGTATGAAGTCCTGTTGTAGGCTCGTCAAGAATATAAATCGTCTTCCCTGTACTTCTCTTTGAAAGCTCCGTTGCAAGTTTAACACGTTGTGCTTCACCGCCTGACAAAGTTGTTGAGCTTTGACCGAGTTTGATATATCCAAGACCGACTTCCTGTAAAGTTTCAAGTTTTCTCTTTATCTTCGGAATGTTTCCAAAAAATTCAACACCCTCATCAACCGTCATTTCAAGCACTTCATAAATATTTTTGCCCTTGTATTTAACTTCAAGAGTTTCTCTGTTATATCTCTTACCCTTACATACCTCGCAAGGAACAAATATATCCGCCAAAAAGTGCATTTCTATCTTCTTTATACCGTCACCGCTACAAGCTTCACAACGTCCGCCTTTTACGTTAAAGCTAAAACGTCCTGATTTATAACCACGCACTTTTGCCTCATTTGTAGATGCAAAGACTTCACGAATATCACCGAAAACATTTGTATATGTTGCCGGATTTGAACGTGGTGTTCTTCCAATCGGTGACTGGTTTATATCAATAATTTTGTCAAGCTGTTCTATGCCCTTTATCTCTTTATGTGCGCCGGCATGAGTTCTTGCACGATTTAAAACGTGAGCAAGTTTTTTGTAAAGTATTTCATTTACCAATGACGACTTACCCGAACCCGAAACACCTGTGACACAAGTCATAACACCTGTCGGTATTTTTACGTTGATGTTTTTAAGATTATTTTCTTTTGCACCACGCACTTCAATCCAACCCGTCGGTTTTCTGCGTTCCTTAGGTACTTCAATTTTAAGTTCACCGCTAAGATATTTACCCGTTATTGAACGAGGTGATTTAATCAAATCTTCAACGGACCCCTCTCCTACGAGTTCACCGCCGTTTACACCTGCTCCCGGACCGATGTCAACAATATAATCTGCGGCATACATTGTATCGGTGTCATGTTCAACAACGATTACCGTATTACCCAAATCACGAAGATGTTTAAGTGTTTCGATAAGTCTGTCATTGTCACGTTGATGAAGTCCGATACTCGGCTCGTCAAGAATATACAACACTCCCATAAGTCCCGAGCCTATTTGAGTTGCGAGACGTATTCTCTGTGCCTCACCGCCCGACAAAGTCCCTGCCGAACGTGACAATGAAAGATAATCAAGACCTACGTCAAGCAAGAATTTAAGTCTTGCCTTGATTTCTTTCAAAATCTGTTCGCCAATCATTTTTTCACGTTCGGTAAGTTCCAATGAATTTACAAAATCCATTTCTTTTTGGATAGACATAGTTGTAAATTCATATATATTAACTCCGTTAATTGTAACCGCAAGTACTTCATCATTAAGTCTTGCACCGTGACATTTCGGACAAGTTACGTCATTGACGTAACGTTCAATGTCGTTCTTTACATAATCGTATGTGTTGGCATTATAACGTCTTTCAAGGTTTGTTATAACGCCTTCAAACGGTGCACTGTATTTACCGCTGCCATAACTGCGTTCATAATTCATAGGAATGTTTGTATCGCCTGTTCCGTAAAGAATAATGTTTTGTATATCTTTAGGCAAATCTTTATACGGTGTATTTACGTCAAATCCGTAGTAATCTGCAAGGGCAGTAAAATACATATAAGCCATCGAATCTTTTTTATTTGCATTTGCCCAGCCTGTCGCTGAAATAGCACCGTTTATTATACTTAAATTTTCGTCTGCTATAACAAGGTCGGGGTCGATTTTAGACAACGCACCCAAACCGTCACAATTATCACACGCACCGTATGGATTATTGAAAGAAAACAATCTCGGAGTAAGCTCCTGCAAGCTGATACCGCAATCGTCACACGCAAAATTCTGACTGAAAGACATAATCTCTCCGCCGATAACCTCGACAAGCACAACATCACCTGTCAATGCAATGGCTGTTTCAAGTGAATCGGTAAGTCTCTGAACAATATTTTCACGAATAATCAATCTGTCTATGATAATTTCTATGTTGTGCTTTTGCGTTTTCTTTAATTCTATCGGCTCACTTAAATCATATTGTTCACCGTCAGCCTTTACACGCACATATCCGCTTTTTCTTGCATTTTCAAAGACTTTTTTATGCTCACCTTTTTTACCGCGTATAACAGGCGCAAGAATTTGAATTTTTGTACCTTCGCCCAATGACATAATTTTGTCAACAATTTGGTCTATACTCTGTCTTTGAACCTCTTTACCGCATTTAGGGCAATGCGGTATACCGATTCGGGCATACAAAAGTCTTAAATAATCATATATTTCGGTAACTGTACCGACTGTTGAACGTGGATTTTTTGATGTTGTTTTTTGGTCGATGCTGATTGCAGGCGACAAACCGTCAATATAATCTACATCAGGCTTTTCCATTTGACCGAGAAACATTCTTGCATATGACGACAGTGACTCTACATATCTTCTTTGTCCCTCTGCATAAATTGTATCAAACGCCAAAGATGATTTACCAGAGCCCGAAAGCCCCGTAAGTACGACAAGCTTTTCTCGCGGTATTTTTACATCGATATTTTTAAGATTATGCTCTCTTGCACCTTTAATTATAATATCCTTTTCCATTGATTTACCTCTGTTTTACTGTAAATAGCACGTTCCGCATTCTTTATATCTCTGCTGAACGTCCTTTCTTTCATCCATAGCAATTTTAAAATCTTCCATCATTGATTGAGCAAATATTTTTTCGATCAGCGGATGTTCGGAATAAATTAAAGTCGCTTGATTTATCACTTCAATTCTTTCCGATTCGCCGAATTCACGAATGTCGATTATCTCAACATTTTTGTTTGTAACCTCTTTTATTTGCTGTTCTACATTATATATTTCCTGCATTTTTATATTTCTATCACAAAAACATATAAAATCAAGTAGATTATCGTTTTCAATCATATATATAACAGGAGTGAGAATGTTTTTTGAAATTATCTTAACAAGCTTATTTTTAAGCTCATAATCCATTTTATTCACTCATTTCTTTTTCTAATTTTCGTATTCTGTCACGCAAAGCCGCGGCTTCTTCAAATTCAAGATTTTCAGCCGCTTTAATCATCTTAGCCTGAAGCTCGGCAATGGTCTTTTCGTAATTTATGATATTTTCTTCTGCGGTTTCGGTATCGTCCTCAATAGGCTTTAATGATTCTATAATATCTCTGATGTCTTTCTTAATTGTCTTTGGTATTATGCCGTGTTCTTCATTAAACTTCTGCTGAATACCTCGACGTCTGTCTGTTTCGTCAATCGCCTTTTTCATTGATTTTGTAACCGTATCGGCATACATAATAACTTGTCCCTCACTGTTACGCGCGGCACGACCGATAGTCTGAATAAGTGACATTTCACTTCTTAAGAAACCTTCTTTATCCGCGTCAAGTATCGCAACAAGTGCAACTTCGGGTATATCAAGTCCTTCTCTTAAAAGGTTAATTCCGACAAGTACATCAAATTCACCCATACGCAAATCTTTGATAATTTCCGCACGTTCGATTGTCGATATATCGGAGTGCATATAACGAACTTTAATACCTACACCGGTAAGATAATCGGTCAAATCCTCTGCCATACGTTTTGTAAGCGTTGTCACAAGCGTTCTAAAACCTTGTTCGGTACGCTTATTAATTTCACCGATAAGGTCATCAATTTGATTTTCGGTAGGTTTAATTGTTATTTTAGGGTCAAGAAGTCCTGTCGGTCTGATAACCTGTTCCGCAACAACCGTTGAATGTTCTTTTTCATAATCTGACGGTGTCGCGCTTGTGAATATTACCTGATTTAATCTATCTTCAAATTCTTCAAATTTCAAAGGTCTGTTATCAGCCGCACTCGGCAAACGGAAACCGTATTTAATAAGCGTTTCTTTTCTGGCTCTGTCACCGTTATACATCGCGCGCACCTGCGGTATTGTAACGTGTGACTCGTCTATAATCATAAGATAATCGTCAGGAAAATAGTCAAGCAATGTATACGGTGCACTTCCCGGAGCACGACCGCTTATATGTCTTGAATAGTTTTCTATACCTTGACAAAATCCTATTTCCTGCATCATTTCTATATCGTACATTGTACGCTGTTCAATTCTTTGTGCTTCGATAAGTAAATCACGTTCTTTGAAATACTTAACCTGTTCACGCATTTCAGCCTCAATTCCGGCAAGTGCCGCAATCATTTTTTCGTTGGTTGTAACATAGTGAGAGGCCGGAGATATAACTGCGTGTTGCCTTACACCTACAATTTCACCTGTAACTACGTTTACTTCGCAAATACGTTCTATTTCGTCGCCGAAAAACTCGACACGAATAGCGTTTTCACCGTTATTGGACGGAAATATTTCCACCACGTCACCTCTGACGCGAAACTTGTTTCTGACAAAGTTAATATCATTTCTTTCATATTGCATTGAAACAAGTTTTTTTAGAAGCTCATCTCTGTCTTTTACCATTCCTACACGCAAAGAAAGCATAAGATTTTTATAATCTTCAGGATCGCCCAAACCGTATATGCAAGATACACTTGCTACGATTATAACGTCCTTTCTTTCAAGCAAAGCAAATGTGGCACTGTGACGTAGTTTATCTATTTCATCATTGGTCAGTGAATTTTTCTCGATAAACGTATCGGTTTGCGGAATATATGCCTCTGGTTGATAATAATCGTAATACGACACGAAAAATTCAACACAGTTATTTGGAAAAAATTCTTTAAATTCACTGCAAAGCTGTGCGGCAAGGGTTTTATTATGAGCAAGTACAATGGTAGGTTTGTTCACTTGTGCAATGACATTTGCCATAGTGAAAGTTTTTCCCGAACCTGTTACACCGAGCAAAGTTTGGCATTTCTCGCCTTTTTTTATTCCGTCAACAAGTGTTTGAATTGCCTGCGGCTGATCTCCTTGTGGTTTAAATTCAGAAACGAGTTCAAATTTATCCATACAGCTTCCCCTTCTTAATGGTTATTTCCTTAGATTTTTAACAAGTATATTTATTCTTCTTGCATTTATCGACGTATATTGTTCAACATTATTTCTGACTGCAAGCTGAATATTTTTACATACAGAAAAAATATCACAGCCATATTGTAAAATGACTGTCATATCTATATGTACACCGTGTCCTGTTTTTCTTAGGTTTATATTTTGCACCTTAATTAGCCCGTCGATCTTTTGTGCCTCATGTATTGCTATTGAATTTATAACATTATCTGAGATAATATAGTCACCCATATAACTGAATGTGGGTCTGACGATTGATTTATCAGCCTCGGCGGTTGTTATTTCCGAATCAAGATTTTTTTGAAATCTTCTTAACGGATGCAAGAAATATCCTGAAAATTCCTTCTTTATTTCAAATGTCGGAACAGGAATAACGTGTTTCCCTTCAACTGTACGCATTCTAAGTGCCATATTCATTTCTTCGGGTGTTGCAACATCCTCTATTCTTATAATTTGTTCAACCTCATGAACACCGATATTTTTAGCAATTTTATTTACCATTCCGTCAGATGTACCCAAAATCATAAGGCACTTAATCTTATTCCTTTTCAGAACTTTTTTTATTTCATTTACCTGCGACGGATTCATAAAAAGTGCGTGTTTAACAGACGCAATTTTTGTCGGTTCTTTTTTGGCAGATGTGCCGGCTATAACTTTTCCGTGAGAAATAAGCAAGCCGTCATCAATTATAGCGTCAGCTCCATATTGCTGCGAAACCATAACACTTCTGTAACTCTTTCCTGTTCCACTCGGACCTACAAATGCGATAACTCTCATAATTATAACACCTTAATTCTGATTTTGCTTGATTTTGTATGACAATGTCATAAGCGGATCTGAAAGGTGAACGTTTTCCACCGCTACGTCCTTATCGAATTTAAGTTCGGTATACGAAAAGTTCATAAGACCTTTAACTCCGCAATTAACCAATTTTTCAGCCGTTTTCATTACTGCCGCTTTCGGTACGGTAAGAATTCCGATGTCAACTCTATGCGAATTCAAAAATTCCTCAAGCTTATCTATTGACATAACTTCTATACCGTTGATTTTTGTACCAATTATATTAATGTCATTATCAAAAATGCCTACCAGTTTAAAGCCTCTTTTTTCAAACGTATCGTGACTTGCCAATGCTCTGCCGAGATTACCGGCTCCGACTATAACAGTAGTATCTCCGTCATTAAGTCCTAATATGTCACCGATTTCGTTATAAAGATGTTCGACATTATAGCCGTATCCCTGCTGACCGAAACCGCCGAAATAGTTAAAATCCTGTCTGATTTGTGATGCAGTCACGTTCATTTTTACGCTAAGTGCATTTGAGGAAATACGCTTTATATCCTGCTTTAAAAGTTCGCCCAAATATCTGTAATAGCGTGGCAGACGTTTAACTACGACCGTAGGAACTTTCTTTTCATTTTCACTCATGTCCTCTAAACCCCTTGTTAATTATATAACATTTATTATATCACACTCATTTCGTTTTGTATAGTCTTTTTAAATGTATTTTTTTGTATTTTGACATTTTACACATATAAAAAAATGTCACAACAAGCCGATACTGACTTATTGTGACATTAGTTACTTAAATTAAATCATTAAGTTTTATCCATTTTTCAAGAGAATCTTTCCACTGTGCAACGTGCGGTATACTGTCTGCCAAGCCCAAGCCGTGAGAACCGATTGGGTATATGTGCATTTCATACGAAACTTGCACTTTGCTTAGTGCGTCGGCGTACATCAAAGAATTTTCTACCGGTACTGCCTGGTCTGATGATGTATGCCATATAAATGTAGGCGGTGTATTAGGTGTGACGTGTTTATAAAGCGACATAAGCTCTTTATCAGAATGTAATGCTCTTTCACCTATCAAGTTTTTTCTTGAACCGTCATGTCTGTATTCGAACATATCTATTACAGGGTAACACAAAATTGTCGCATCAGGCTTACAGCTTTCTTTATCTATTTCATCTGTATCTTCATACATTTTCTTATCATAATGAACAGAAACAGAGGCCGCCAAATGTCCACCGGCACTTGAACCCATAACTGCAATTTTATCCTTATCAATGCCGTATTTGTCGGCGTAATATCTGACATATTTAACAGCACGCATTGCGTCACTTATTTCTGCCGGATGTTTGTACGGTGCAACTCTGTATTCAACCACAAATGCAGTAAGACCGATTGACTGCAACCACTTAGCATATGCAGTACCTTCGTGGTCGGCTCTTATTACATAGCCACCACCCGGAAAAATAATAACAGCACCTTTTGAATTTGCAGGATATGCCGTTATAGTCGGTTTTCTTACCGCTGTTTCATCAGCCTCTATAAATTCTTCGTTCCAATAAGGAATCACGTCATTCCATAAATTCTCCATAATTAATCTCCTTGCTTTTCCGGATTTTCAACATAAGTATTGAATAAATCCATAAATTCATTAAGCTTACTTTTCTTGATTGTAAATTCTGTTTTACCGTTGCGGATTAAAGCACAGTACAAATCATCAATACTCTTAAATTCGATTTCTGTATCAGAACTGCTCTTGATACCTTTATATTTTATTTTCATAACGGTATCGCCGAGTGTTTCGTCTTTATATACTCCGTCAACCGCCAAACCGACAATGCTCTTGTATATTGCTTGTGTTATCTTTGTATCAACCTTTTGACCGTCAAGCACAAAAGTCATATCCGAATCGTTATGAGTTATGTCAATCGTATGTTCTGCTCCGTTATACTCTACCGTTACACTCTTAACTTCCGAAATATCAACAAGCGCCTGCAATTTACTTACAATGTTGTATGACGAGTCATTCGCAAAAGATATAATGTCCGATGAAACTTTAAATACCTGTTCCTTATATTTTACATAAGTCATATCACCGTCTGTGCGACCTATTGTAAGTGTTTCGGTATATTCTTCGCCGTATTTGCCTGTTGAATTGTCGTAAGGCTTAACAGTTATCATTAAAACAGGCGACTTTTCACTGAAACCGCCGTCAGCATTTTCAATCGGTGTAGTAAGTGAAATTTCCTCTATCGGAGCAAGTATTTTGTTATCGATATAATCATCATTGGCACCGCTCTGATAAGGCTGTACCATTTCCCATACATTATTTGTGTTGTTATTTATATTGCTTAATATTCTGATTTCAATAGTTTCATCACTGCGGACAATTTTAATGTCATTAATATTGTCAATATTAATGCTGAAACGATTGAATTCTTTATAATAGCTGATAGGCTTTTTTAAAGTATCAACTTTAAAATCATACATTGTATAGACAGTATTATCGCCGTCTTTCATCACAAAATATTCTCCGAGTGTCGGACTTAAATCACCGATAATCATTTTATCAATCTGACCGTTTTTCTTTTCAACTGTAACAGTGACTTGCGGATTGTCAAGTCCGTATTGTGATAAATCAACCGGATTTTCTTCAATCTTGTTTTTTGATGACAATGTTGAAATTGTACCGACAAGCGCACCGGCTTTTGAAGAATCTATTTCAGACGCATCCATATCATTTACGGACCATTCCGAATCGCCTATACTTTTTACCGTAATTGTACCGTTTTCACTCTCTGCCTTTACAGATAAAATATCGGTTGTATCAGCTGAATAGATACTGTATAAATCATCGGTTGTATCAACATTATTATCTTTTGACGTGTCAATATTACTTATAACAATCGTTCCGACAATAAGCACTATAATCACTGACGCGGCTATAATTATGCTTTTCGTTGTTTTACTCATAGATTTCTCCTTTTTATCCAAATTACAAGTCCGATTATTAATACGGTAATCGGTATTATAATTACAACAAATGCAAAAATAATTTTTTGACCTAAATCAGATAATGTAATAACATTGTTTACAAGTGTTTTTTCATCTACAGTAAAGCTTTCTTCGTTACCTATCATAAAGTTGGTCAAATTCATAAAATAATCATAGTTTGCAAGTCCGTAATTATTTGTAAGTGTTGTTTCGTCTATGGTTAAAAGCATAGTATTTCCCGATACATAAACCGATGAGGCGTGTTTGGCATCTACCGAAAGTTCGCTGACCGGATATTCACCGTCCTGCTCGCCGCCTACTTTTGAAACATTTTCATAATTTGAAGTCGTGTATGCTTTTTCTGAACTTGTCAAAACAGGTGTAACAGATATATCGCCATTTGATTCAAATTCTTGAGTTATCAATCTTGAATATGGGAAATATGCCAAAGTTCTTTGATTGTCTATTATACTGTCGGTAAATTCATATGATTTTACATTCGGCACGACAAGACTCATCGAACTTCCGCTCAACGAAACGGATTTTGATGTGTCTGTTTCAATTACAAGGTTATCGCTTACACCTATGCCCCATGATGATTTTAGATAGTCATACAAGTTAGTAAGATTTTTTGAATCGACATCAAGATAAACTTGTATATTACCGCCTTTTTGCAAATAAGAATCAAGTTTTGTGATTTCTTCTTTTGAAAAATCGGCCGTCGGTTTTGCAACAATCAACATATTTGCGTCTGACGGTATATCATCGGTCAATGTATTAACTTCTCCGACTTCAAAGTTTTCTGATTCAAGTTTAGTTTTTGCACCGTCAACAGCTATCTCATTATGTCCTTTTATTAGGTATGCCTTTTGTTGTGTTTCGCTTGATACATACTTTAATGCCGAAGTTATTTTATTTTCAACATTAAGTGATGTATACTGTCCTGTTTGTGCATTTACCCCGTACAATTCAGTCATAGTATATGTTTTAAACTTATCTCCGCCGTCAACAATGACAGAATTTGATTGCAGACTTTTGCCGTCAGTAACGTATTTCTTGCCAAAAGTCGGGTTAGATGTCATGTTAATATTTGTAACATTGATATTTTTATTTGCGGCGGCATATTTATCAAGCACCGTACGAATATTTCCGTCTTGTTCCGATTCACCGGCAAGAATATATATATCAACAGGAGTATCATAATTTTTAAGATACTCTTTTGTTTTATCTGAAAGTTCGTACATTTTATTTGACGTAAGGTCGATTTTTAAAGGTAATTTGTTGTTAAGCACGCTGACAAATACGTTTACAACAATAACCAAAACAACCGCTATTGCAATAGCAACGGAAGATACAAATTTATATTTTTTTACGTTATTCATTACATATCCTCCTATCTCATTCTGCGTCTTTCAAATACCATAACGGTAAAGAATAAGAACAGACCGGTGATGCTTAAATAATAAATTATCGGTTCAAAGTTAAGGATTCCGAGAGTAAAATCCGAAAATCTTTGTACAGGCGATAACCACAAAAGAATTTTTACAATTATTTCGTTTGAAACGTTTGACGCAACCGAGCCTAAAAGCAATGTAAAAATCAATACACCGTAAGTGGCAACTGCAGCGACAATCTGACTTTCCGTAATAGATGACATAAACGCACCGATAGCAAGTATTGCCGAACATAGCAGTATAAAGCCGACATAACAGCTTATTGTTTCCGCAATCGGCAAATTACCCGTAAACGCTAATATAACAGGATAAATAAGTGTTATAAGCACACCTACCATAAATATTCCAAATGCCGCAAGATACTTACCGAAAACTATTTCTTTTGTAGATATAGGTGCGGTCAGTAATAATTGGTCTGTCTTTTGCTTTCTGTCCTCTGAGAACAATCTCATTGTCAATAACGGCAACAAGAACAACGCCCAGTTATTGACGATTGAAAAGAAATTAGTCATTCTTGCAGTCATAAATCTGATATTTACAACATAGAACATTACTCCTGTTAAAAGAAGAAAAATAGTTAAAAATACATAACCGAGCATTGATGTAAAATACGAATTGAATTCTCTGTTAAATATCGCTTTCATTTGTATTTTCCTCCTTTTCTGACGTATTGTCAGTAAGTTTTAAGAATATATCCTCCAAAGACGGCTCGATTTCTTTTTGCATTAATATCGGTATTTCATTTTCCGCGAATGCAAAGAACATTTTTTTCTTTTCTTCTGCCGCCATTGCGTTATCAAATTCAAAATCATACGAATCATTTTCAGATGAAACACAGGTTACATTTGATATGCCGTCAAATGAATTTAGGATATTTTCGGCTTTTTTCCTATCGCCTGATATTCTGAACAACATTTTTTTATTATCACCAAGCTTATCCGAAAGATTTTTCGGTGTATCTTCTGCAACAAATTTGCCTTTATTTATAATAATTACTCTGTCACAGACTGCACTTATTTCGCTTAATATATGCGAACTTAAAATTACAGTCTTTTCTTTTCCGAGTTCCTTAATAACATTTCTTATTTCGATAATCTGCTTAGGATCAAGACCAACTGTCGGTTCGTCAAGTATAAGAATTTCGGGATCACCGATTAAAGCACCTGCAAGTCCCACTCTTTGACGATAGCCTTTTGACAAATTGGCAATTTTTCTGTTTTTAACATTATCAATCTTCACCATATCAATAACTTGCTGTATATGACTCTTTTCATCCTCGGTCTTGATTTTCTTCAATTCATATACAAATTCAAGATAATCCCACACTACCATATCAAGATAAAGGGGTGGTATTTCAGGCAAGTATCCTATTTTCTTTTTCACTTCAATAGGATTTTCTAAAATATCATAGCCGTCAATATTAACAGAGCCGTCTGTATATGAAATATATCCGGTGATAATATTCATAGTTGTTGATTTTCCCGCACCATTAGGACCTAAAAATCCAAGAACTTCACCTTTTTTTACATTAAAACTAATATGGTCGAGTGCATATTTATCACCGTATTTTTTTGTTAAGTTTGAAATAGTAATCACTTAAAACTCTCCGTTTCACAGATTAATTTGCAGACTGCCGAGAAATCAGTTCGTATTTTGAAAAAACAAACTCGTCAGCGTACATTTGTACGGCAGAGTTTATTTTTTCAAAAAGTGCATAGGCAAGCCTATCAATATAGGCTTGCCTGCTATTTTTTGATAAATTAAATCATACAAATTTGAATAATACTTCTGCACGTTCCGGACAATTTGCCAACAGTCTTAGAAGCCGAAAATTCGGCTCCTATTTTAAGGTTATTATACAATAACGTTATTAAATTATTATGAACACATTATTAATTTTCTTTCTTTTCAGGTATTATGCTTATCGAAAGTTCCTGTAATTGTTCTTCGTCAACAACATTAGGAGCTCCCGACATAAGTTCTGACGCATTTTGTACCTTAGGGAATGCAGTTACATCTCTTAGACTGTCGTTACCTGTCATAATCATTGCAAGTCTGTCAAGACCGATACCCATACCGCCGTGAGGTGCGGCACCGTATTTATATGCCTCTACAAGGAAACCGAATTTAGCCTCGATTTCTTCATCAGAAAGCCCAAGTGCCTGGAACATTTTTTGTTGAAGTTCATAATCTGTAATTCTGATTGAACCGCTTGAAAGCTCTGTACCGTTAAGGACAAGGTCATATGCCTTAGCCGTAACTTTACCCGGATCAGTATCAAGATATTGAATACACTCGTCCATAGGCATTGTAAACGGATGGTGCATAGCAAGCCAAGAATCTGTATCTTCGTCATATTCAAAGAATGGGAATTCAGTAATCCAAAGGAAGTTAAATCCTTCAGGAATTATATCAAGTTGCTTTGCAACCTTTAATCTAAGTGCACCAAGTACAGGAAGTGTTACTTTATTCTTATCTGCAACGATAAGTACAACGTCACCCTTTTGAGCACCTACTTTATTTAATATTGCGTCAAGTTCACCTTCGCCCAAGAATTTTGCAAATGCACAAGTCGGTTCATCATCAACCCAACGAACAAATGCCAGACCTTTTGCGCCTATTCCCTTAACGTATTCTGTAAGCTTGTCGATTTCTTTTCTTGTAAGCGTCTTTGCCGCGTCTTTTGCAACGATTGCTCTTACCGAGCCGCCGTTTTCGATAGCCGAAGTGAACACGCCGAAACCGCAATTCTTAACAAGTTCTGAAATATCGCATATTTCCATACCGAAACGAGTATCAGGCTTATCTGAGCCGTAACGTTCCATAGCGTCTTTATAAGTAAGTCTTGGAAGCGGTAATTCTACGTCAACATCAAGAACTTCCTTAAACAATCTTTGTATAAAGCCTTCGTTCATTTCAAGAATATCCTCAACATCAACGAATGACATTTCAAGGTCAATTTGCGTAAATTCCGGCTGTCTGTCTGCTCTTAAGTCTTCATCTCTGAAGCATCTTGCAAGCTGAATATATCTGTCAAATCCTGCAATCATCAAAAGTTGCTTGTACATTTGAGGTGACTGCGGAAGTGCGTAAAACTTTCCGTGATGTACTCTTGACGGAACAAGGTAATCTCTTGCACCCTCAGGAGTTGACTTAATCATCATCGGTGTTTCGATTTCTATAAAGCCGTTTTCATAGTAATAATCTCTTGCAACTTTTGCAATCTTACTTCTCATAATCAAGTTATCCTGTAAAACCTTTCTTCTAAGGTCAAGATAACGATATTTCAATCTTAATTCTTCGTTTACGTTAGTATCGTCAACAATTTCAAAAGGAGGTGTCTGAGCCTTTGCCAACACTCTCAAATCTTTTACGTCAATTTCAATATTACCTGTTTTAATTGCTGTATTCTTGCTTTCTCTTTCACGAACAACACCTTTTGCCATAAGTACATATTCGCTGTGGCAATCAGACGCTTTTTCAAATATTTCTCTGTCTGTCGAATCATCAAAAGCAAGCTGAACTATACCTGTTCTGTCCCTTAAATCTATAAAAATAAGATTTCCTAAATCTCTTACTTTTTGTACATAACCGCCTACTACAACTTCATTGCCGATTCCTTCAACATCTCCGCAATAGTGAGTACGTTTTAAACCTTGCATTGTATCCATGTCTATTCCTCCATATAAATTTACATACTTATTATATTTTACCCTTATATCAGCTTTGTGTCAAGTCAAAATGCCGATTTTTGACTTATTTCTATACAATTACTTTATTTTTTTATGACAATACTTGATTAAATCCGTATTTAGTTTTATAATATGACAATGTGAACATTAAATTAGGAGGAATATAATGAGTAAACAAAACAAAGAAAACACTCAATCGTTTATGAATAATGTTACTATAATTCTTATTTCACAAGTGCTTGTAAAAGTTCTTGGTATGGTTTACAGAATTGTAATAACAAACATTGACGGTTTCGGTGACGAGGGACTGGGATTTTATAATGTAGGATTTCAGATTTATACCCTACTGCTTGCAATTTCATCTGTCGGAATACCTAATGCAATTTCAAAAATGGTTTCCGAACGTGTTGCACTTGACGATTACAAAGGTGCACATAAGATTTTCAAAACGGCTTTATTGCTGTTCTCAATAATAGGTCTTGTAACGACTGCGGTTCTGTTCTTTGGTGCGGATATTTTTGCACAGCATATAATTAAAATTGACGGTTCTCAATATGTAATGCGTGCGCTTGCACCGTCACTGTTCTTCGTTTGTGTATCTTCCGTAATCAGAGGATATTTCACAGGTATGAAGAATATGAAAGCAACAAGTAATTCACAGGTACTTGAACAGATTTTAAAATGTACACTTACTATTGTGTTTGTATACCTTTCAATCGGTCTTGCACCTGCAATTATGGCATCTTGGGCTAACTTTGCAACATCTGTTGCAACTGCGCTTAGTATGCTTTACTTAGTATACTTCTATTGTAAACGTAAAAGCGGTATCAAGGAGCATATTGAAGAATCAAAAGGCGAAACAATTAAGATTTCAGGCAGACATCTTATGATGAGTATTCTTATGATAAGTATTCCGATTTCACTTGGCTCTATCATTACAGCTATAAACAGAGTTATCGACACAGCAACAATAAGTCGTGGTATTGAAGTTGCATTTGCATCATTAATTCCGGCACATGGCAACATCGGCGATATTATAAATCCGACCGCCGAGCAACTTAATCAGGAAATTGCAAGATTATCGGGACTTCTATCAAAGAGTGATACACTTTACAATATGCCTTTGGCGGTAAACTTCGCTTTTGCAACAGTTCTTGTTCCGTCAATCGCAGGTGCGTTGGCGGTAAAAGATTATAAAGAGGCCTCTTCAAAGATAAACTATTCATTGCTTATTTCAATATTAATTATCTTGCCTTGCGCAATAGGTTTGATAACTCTTGCTGAGCCGATTTATAAAATATTGTATTTCAGCACTTCGAGCGGTTTTGAGCTTTTACAGCTTGTTTCGGTATCGCTTATATTTGCGGCACTTGCACAAACTATGACAGGTTCGCTTCAAGGGCTTGGAAAAGTTTATGTTCCTGCAATCAGCTTGTTGTTTGGATGTATAGCGAAAATTGTATTAAATATTGTACTTATAAGAATACCGTCAATCAATATTTACGGTGCGGCAATAAGCTCTATTGCTTGTCAGTTCATATCATGTGCAATATGCTTTGTTGTTCTTGCAAAGAACTGCAAACTTAACATCAAGCCAATGAAATATATCGTAAAACCGATTATAGCAGGTGTTGTTATGGGCGTTGTTGCAGTCGGTGTTTATAAGCTTTCAATGCTTGTATGCCCATCTGGATTTATAGGTAATTTGATTTCCACTGTAATTGCAATAGCGATTGCGGCGGTTGTATATTTCTTTACGGTGTTTATGCTAAAAATTCTTTCAGAAGACGAAATCAAACAGCTTCCTATGGGTACAAAAATTTACAATGGTCTTGTTAAATTAAAATTCTATAAAGCACAGTAAATTCAAAAAGTCTTTGCCATACGGTAAAGACTTTTTGATAGTTACTTAAAAGTACCTACTTGTTATAATAACAAAAACACGTTATAATCATTTCAGAGGTGGTAATATGACACAGAATGAAAGACTTGATTTTCTTATTAATCATCTGATAAGTGAGGACAACAGATATAGCAATATAGTTATCCCAAAAGATTCCGAAGAAAAATTTAATTTATTCCGTTCTCTTGTAAACGTCAGAGAACCGAAACAAATTAGTAACGAATTTATAAAGCTACAAGATGATTATTTGCAAGAGCGATTGACGGAAATTAACATAATCGACGCATATGATTTACAAGCAATATCGAACAAATTATACCTTTGGCAAGGCGATATAACAACATTAAAATGCGGTGCAATAGTAAATGCCGCAAACAGTGCAATGCTCGGTTGCTTTGTGCCTTGCCACAAGTGTATTGATAATGCAATTCATACGTTTTCGGGTGTTCAGCTTAGATTGGAATGTAATCGCATTATGAAGCTACAAGGTCACAAGGAACAGACCGGTGCTGCGAAGATAACAAAAGCATACAACTTGCCTTGTGATTACATTCTTCATACGGTCGGTCCTATTGTATACGGACATCTTACCGATGAACACTGCAAACTTTTAGCAAGTTGTTACCGTTCTTGTCTTGAGTTGGCTGAAGCTAACGGTGTAAAATCAATAGCTTTTTGTTGTATATCAACAGGTGAATTTCATTTTCCAAACGATATTGCCGCACAAATAGCCGTTGAAACAGCGAAAGACTATTTGAAACATTCTGAATTGGAAAGGGTGATTTTTAATGTTTTTAAGGATACCGACAAAAAAATCTACGAAAAATTACTCAGATGAGATAATTCATTTGAAAGAAAAACTTGATAAAGCCGATGCTGTTGTAATCGGTGCGGGTGCAGGGCTTTCAACTGCGGCTGGTTTTACTTATGCAGGCGAACGCTTTGAAAAACATTTTTCTGATTTTAAGCAGAAATACGGCTTTACAGATATGTATTCGGGCGGATTTTACCCATTTGAAACACTTGAAGAATACTGGGCGTATTGGAGCAGATACATCTACATCAACCGCTATACGGATATACCGAATAATTTATATGATATGATTTTGAGTTTGGTAAACGGTAAAGATTATTTTGTTATTACCACTAACGTGGACCATTGTTTTCAGAAAGCTGGTTTTGATAAAAAACGCCTATTTTACACTCAAGGCGACTACGGTTTACTTCAATGCCCTACTCCATGTTGTAATGAAACTTTTGATAATGAAGATATAATTAAGCAAATGTATAAAAGTCAATCAAATATGAAAATTCCTACGGAATTAATTCCGTTATGTCCGCATTGCAAAAAGCCATTAACAACAAACTTGCGCTGTGACAACAGCTTTGCGCAAGATGAAGGCTGGCATAATGCGGCGGAGAGATATGACAATTTTTTACGAACAAGAAAAGGTCAAAATATTGTATTCTTGGAATTAGGTGTAGGCTACAACACACCCGCAATTATAAAATATCCGTTTTGGAGAATAGTATCGGGCAACAAAAATTCAATATACGTCTGCATTAATAAATGCGAGTCGGTATGCCCAGAGGAAATAGAAAAACAATCAATATGTTTAGATGAAGATATTTATAAAGTTATAAAAGATGTCAAGGAAGTGATATAATGCACGATATATGGAATCCGTGGCACGGTTGCGTGAAATGCAGTGAGGGTTGCCAAAATTGCTATATGTATTTTTTAGACCGTGTTCGTGACAAAAGCGGCTCGGATATTTATAAAACAAAATCAGGATTTGACTATCCTCTGCAAAAAGACCGTTACGGCAATTATAAAGTGCAGAGCGGTGAGCTTATTCGCGTATGTATGACGTCAGATTTCTTTTTAGAAGAGGCTGACAAGTGGCGTGAAGAAGTATGGGATATTATAAAGCAACGCAGTGACGTAAAATTTTATTTGCTTACAAAACGTCCCGAGAGAGTGCATAAATGCCTTCCGTCAGATTGGGGCAACGGTTGGGAAAATGTATTTTTTAATGTTACCGCCGAAAATCAAAAACGTGCCGATGAACGTATTCCGCTATTACTTGATTTACCGTTTAAACACAAAGGAATAATGTGTGCTCCATTTATCGGTCCTATCAGTATCGAAAAATATCTGCAAAGCAGTCAGGTAGAGCGTGTAGTATGTGGCGGTGAAAATTACGACGGCTCACGTCCTTGCAATTTTGATTGGGTTAAATCATTGCGTCAAGAATGTGTATTGCATAATGTCACATTTTGCTTTATTGAAACGGGTACTTATTTTATAAAAGACGGTAAAAAATATCATATACCGAAAAAATCCACCCAAAGTAAAATGGCTTACAAATCAGGTATGAATTACGTCGGTAAACCGATTAAATTTAAGTTGTGTGATAATTTCGGCTTTGATATACCTGAAAATGAATTATATGTCCCCCACTATCGCAAAAATTGCGAACATTGCGGAAGTAAACTAATTTGCAATGGGTGCTGTGATTGCGGTAAATGCGATTAAGAATTTGGCAATAAATTTTCAGTTGCCAACTTCGTTCAACATAGGTATAGATACAGATGCACCTTTTCTTGATACCGCAATGGCTGATGCAACTGACGCAATTTTTAATGAGTTTTCAACAGTGTTCCCCATTGCTGTTTGTGCAAAAAAGTATCCTGTAAATGTATCTCCCGCGGCAGTTGTATCAATGGCATTAACCTTAAATGACGGCTGAAAAACAACCTTTTCGGTATCGCCGTACATACTTCCTTCACTTCCGAGAGTAATAATGATTTTAAGTTTTGGATAATTCTTTGCAAAATATTTTAAACCGTCCTTGGGATTATCACCTCGGGTAAGTTCTGACATTTCCACTTCATTGATAATTATATAGGAAAGCATATTAAAATCAATATTTTTTATTTCATCGTTATACGGTGAAGGATTAAATATTATACACATCCTTTTTTGTATGCTTTTTCTATGATATAGTCTATTTTATTTATTTCATTTTGAAGCAAAAGCATATCGCCTTTTTGAAATTTATCAAGCACTTCATCAACAAATTCTTCAGTTATTTTTGCATTTGAGCCAGAATAAAGAAAAATCGAATTATCACCTTTGTTGCTTACTTGAATAATAGCGTGTCCTGTTTTTTCGTCTACTTTTTTTATATTAGATATATCGACACCGTTTGACTCTAAAACAGCTGTAAGCATTTCTCCGTCAGTTCCGATACAACCTGCATGATATACTTCCATACCCGCCTTAGCTAAAGCGACTGATTGGTTAAGACCTTTTCCACCCGGAAATACTTGCATTGAATTGCTTGTTTCGGTTTCTCCTATTGCGACAATGTGGTCTAAATTATATACAAAATCAATATTGCACGAACCAAAATTCAAAATTTTCATAACAGTCACACTCCCTATAAGACATTATTATTTATTTGTTGGCTTTTTAACTTTACCCAATCCGTGACAATGTGGGCATATAGTTTTGCCTATATCGGGATTCCATACATATTTTTTACCGCAAACAGGACATTTTTTGAATATCGGTATAATTGTCATTTGTATCACTCTCTTTCAATTAAATTATTTATCTCTTGCTGAATACTCAGTCGGCCACATACCTGTTTCACGTTTGAATGTTTTTGAAAAATAGTATGCCTCTTTAAAGCCGACTGCATCGGCGATGTCCTTGATTCTTAAATCTTTATTTTCTTCAATTAATTTTTTTGCTTTTTCAATTCTGTATTTTGTCACATATTCATTGGGTGACACACCTTTTTGTCGTTTAAACAATCGACTTATATAACTTGGTACAAAGCCAAATTCTTTTGACAAAACATCACTTGTAATGTTTTTATTATAATTATTAATCAGATATTCTTCCACTTCATTTGCAAGTTGTTCATATCTGTCCGGATCACGTTTATCGTTTCTCAATGTTGCCAATATTGATATAATATCATCTATAAACGCATCATATGAAACAAAGCTTGCAAGTGCATTGACGAATTCTTTTTTTACACTTGTATTTTTCCGCTTCATATGATTCGGATAATTCAAGGTGTAAGTATCCAGAATTATATTCAATAAACCGTTTATTTCTTCTTGTGTACAATCAGAGGACATCATATTATTCATTACGACGGTTAATTTGTTTTTCAATTCATCGTTGTTTCTGTTTTTTATTGCAAAAACAATACTGTCGACATCTGCTTTTGAATATGGCTGTGATATATCTTCATAACTGTCCGACAATGAATTACAGCACAATAATTGCGATTTGTTTAGAATAAGATGTTTTATGAGTTGTTCTCGCAGTTTGCTGAAATACTTTCCTGTATCCTTAAATAAAACTCCTTTTTGATAAACAATAGTTACAGGAAGATTTTTGTTTGAAAATCCATCATAAATTTTGTGTATTAATTCCTCTTGCCTTTCTTCTGTTTCGGCAGTGATAACCATAAGCCGTTCAGAAAGCATATTACTGTTAAAGAAAATATATTCTTCCGACGGTGTAAGCAGATTATCCATAAAAGTATCAATTCCCGAATCCGTCCAAAAACGTTCACCGGGAAGAAGGACTTCCGAACCGTACAATAAATATGCTCCGGCACACGCAAGAACTACTATTGTATTATTATCGTCTGACATTTTACTTTTACTGCCTATCTCACTTTTTATCCTTGCCGTAAGCTCACTTACCTTATCTTTTGATATTGGCTTTAACAGATAGTCAAACACCTTATATTCTAAGGCTTTTCTCGCATATTCAAAGTCAGAATATCCGCTTACGATTATAACTTTTGTATCGGGTTTATTCTGATAAATCCAACCGGCAAGTTCAATTCCTGTCATTATAGGCATTTTAATATCTGTAATAACAATATCAAAATCTTCATTTTTCAATTTTTCTACGGCACTCTTACCGTTTATGCAACATTCTTTAACACAAAAATCAGAATCAACCGATTCTAAAGTTGATTTAATCATTCGCATAATCGGAGGCTCGTCCTCAGCAATAAGCACTTTAAACATATTTTTACTCCCCCGCAACAATTTTTATTTCCATACCGTTATCGTTATATATATCGTATTTGAGATTTTTGTTGTGCGTCATAGTAAGACGGACTATTGTATTTACAATACCCAATCCGCCGATATTCCCCACTTGTCTTTCATTTAATGCTTTATCTATTTTGTCTTTTATTTCGGCAATTCTTTCTTCGGATATTCCCGAACCGTTATCCTTTATGATAAGTTCCCACCTATCTTTCGTGCCTATCATCTTTATATCAATATTCCATGGTGGCTCTTTTTCTTTAAAAGCATGTATAAAACAGTTTTCTGCAAGCGGTTGTATAAACAATTTTGGCACCGGAATGTTCATCAAATCGTCTGAAACATCAATCTTATAAGAAAAATAATCCTCATATCTTGATTTCATCAATGCAAGATAATTTTTTGTATGGAGTATTTCTTCTTTAAGTGGTACAGTAACTTTTTGATATGCTGCAACGTATCTAAGCATATCAGACAATTCGACGCACATTGTGGAAACACTGTCACATCCTGCCTCACTTCCGGCAGAACTGATTACCGCCAGCATATTGTACAGAAAATGAGGATTCATTTGAGCCTGCAAAGCAAGTGCATATGCCTTTTTCTCTTGAATAATCGAATTATTCATTCTTTCAAGCATTTTTTCAAAACTGTCCTCAAGCTCTTTTATTTCATCAATAGCATCATCGTTGATGTGAGCCATTTTATCATCCGGTGCGTCAATTTTGCAAACGTGATTTGCTAATTGTGAAATCGGTTTTATAACTTCTTTTCCGATAGTTCGGCTTATCAAGAAGACAAACACTAGTAATATTGCATACAAAGCCACAAAAATCGATAAAATAAATATTATATTTGTCTTTGTATTTGACACGGGTGTTCGTATCATTATTTCCCAGTTTGCATTATTGACAAATGCCGAAGAATACTCGCTTCTTTCTCTTTCTGTATATACGGTCGGATATATAATTTTTCCGTTTGAACGGTCACAAATTAAAATCTCGGCATTATCTTCCGTGTGCAGCATTTGCTCAAGCCTGTCTACACTTGCTCTAACCTCAATTATACCGCAAACGGTATCGGAATAATCATTTTTAAGACTCTTTTTTAAAGTTATAAATTCTCTTGTACTTTCTGTCCAAGGATTTTCCGATGGTGCGGTTATTATTTTATCGTCGTTTTCTTCGATTTGATTTAACTCTATGGCATAATTCATATTTTCCATAGTGCTTTGAAATTTCTTTTTATCAATGAAGTAATTTTGATTTGATACAAAATCACCGTATCCGTTATAAACCGATATATTGAAATTACCGTTTCGATCAGTAATCAATCCGTTAAGGATAGATGAAACGTCAATTCCAAGCAAGACATTATTATTGAAAAAATTACTTTTATCATTTTTGGTATTGTTAAGGTTATAAAAAATATTTATTATACGAGGTTGACGTTTTACTTGTTGTGCAAGTACGTCTATTTCTTCTATGTATGTGTCGACCTGTCGAGCCATTGTTTCCGCAATTTTCGTCCCTGCATTTTCTGCCTCATAATTAAGTTTTGTCACAACAGAAAAGTACATTACAATCATTGCTACAGCTAAAATCAAAGCTATAAAAATCAAATATGGTCTGACAACTCTTTCAACAAGTCTTGAATGTTTTTTCATATCAAACTCCGTTTTTATTACATTTAGTAAAAAACTACAAATCATAGAAATGTACAATCAATATATTGTACTATATTAACATATTAATTATACTCTATCGGCATTATATTTGTCAACGAAAAAATGTCCCTTTTAATAAAGGGACATTTTTTTAGGGGGGAAATAATACAATTAATCAGTAATTAACTAAAATCAATAAACTTCTTTCCACTCAGCAATGTTTTCTGTATCAAATTTGAATGGATCACCAAGCATTACTTCTGTACCACCATCTGCAGCTTCTGTAATCTTCTTTTCACCAAGGTCACCGGCATTAAATGAACCGCCTACATCACCTGTAATTGTGCCTTTTACAAGTGCATCCATTGTGTAACCTGACAAATAACCTATATCAACAGGATTCCATAGATACATCCAAGGACAAGTACCATCTTCGATAAACGGAGCCATTTCCGACGGCAAGCCAAGACCTGTTAGTTTTACATCTGACTGTTTATCTTGCAATACCTTACCTGCGGCAAGCATACCTACAGTTGTCGGAGCAATAATAACTTTAATAGATGAATCTGTCAAAAGTGCTTGTGTTTCTGATGTTGACTTTGTTGGGTCATCGTCACCATATGCAACTTTTATAAGTGGTGTATTTGCATACTTTTCAGGATTTTCTTCCAATTCTTTCTTCATCCATTCAATCCATAGATTTTGGTTTGTAGCTTGTGCTGTTGCAGACAATACAGCGATACCGCCGTTACCGTCTACCATTTCATAAGCCGCTTGAATTAGTCCTCTGCCGATTTTTTCAGGATCGGCTTGTTGAATATGAGTTTGTCTTGAATCTTTATTTACAGCACTGTCAAGCGAAATAACCTTAATACCTGCGTCCATAGCTTCTGTCAATGCAGGTTGCAATGCGTCTGCATCGTTAGCTGCAATAGCGATACCCGCAACGTTTTGTGCTACAAGCTGATTGATAATTTCAATCTGCTTTTCCGGTGTAGCCGCTTCAGGACCTTTGTAAAGAGGTTCTGCTCCGATTTCTTTACAAGCCTTTTCAAAACCGTCATATACTTTCTGCATATAAGGATTTTGTACATCTTTCGCCACAAATGCGTATGTACCGCTTGCAGATGAGCCATCTGAACTTTGAGATGTTGTGCTTCCGCCACCACCTCCGCAACCTGCCATCATAGTTGCTCCGATTATTGCCGTTAGACCTAATGCCAATAGTTTTCTTGCTTTCATGTTTAAAACCTACCTTTCTTATTTTAAGTTTTTTCTTTATTTTTTCGAAGTCATAAACTTCGATTGATACTTATTTATTTGATTTGGTTGTCATTGCTTTAAGCTTTTTAAACCAATTCATATTACCGATACTATCTCTGAAACTCGGAATTGCTACCGCAATAATTAGTAGCAAGCCTACAACTATCATAATAATTTGGCTTGACGCATTGATTAGACCAAGACCGTATCTTAGATAACCGATTACCATAATTGCAAGAGTTGCACCAAGTATTCTTCCCTTACCGCCTGAAGTTGATACTCCGCCAAGTACAGCCATTGCTATAATATCAAGTTCATATCCTTTTGCAACGTCGGGACGAACACTTGACATTTTTGATGCAAGATAAATTGCGGCAACTGCCGAAAGTAAACCTGTCATTGTATAAACGATAACTTTAATTTTACCTGTTTTTACACCTGAAAACTTTGCAACGGTTGTTGAATTACCCATTGCATAACATCTTCTGCCGAATTTTGTATAGTGAAGAAGATATGCGAAGAATAAAGCCTCAAATATAACAAATATCAAGGCATACGGAACCATTTCGTCGATTTTGCCTGCCGCGATTTTTGTAAACCAACTCGGGAATCCTCCGACCGAATTAGTTTCCAAAATAATCTGTGCTATTCCTCTGAATATTATCTGAGTTGCAAGTGTTACAATCATACTTGACAATTCAGGGAATTTTACGAGGATGATTCCGTTAATCAAACCACATACAGTGCCTGTGACAAGTGCAAGACCGATTGCTTCAATCATCGGAACTCCTGCGTCAAACGCAACACCCATAATTGTTGCTGAAAGAGCCATAATTGACGCAACACTGATGTCGATTTCACCGAGCATTAATACGAATGCCATCGGAAATACTACTATTGCTTTATCCAAGAAGTCACGGGTTGCATTTAAAATTGATTTTGCATGTGCATAATACGGTGACGCGGATATATTAAATACATTTACCAATATAAGCATTAATACAAGCATCCACTCCCATTGAAAAAGAAATCTCTGCCAAGAAAATCCTCTTTGGGCTGATATTGTTCTTGTACCGTCACTGCTTACAGCCTGTTTTACATACTCTTTAGCCATCAGATATTCCTCCTTCTCAATGCTTTCATTTCAACGTTTCTTTGAATTAACGAGTTTGCTATAATTGAAAGAAGTATAATCAAACCGCGAATTGCCTCTTGCCAGAATGAAGATACATGGATAAGCGGCATTGCGTTGTTAAGAATACCAAGTAATACAGCACCCAACAATACGCCTTGTACTCTGCCTGTACCGCCATTAATGCTTACACCGCCAAGTACGCAAGCTGCGATTACATTCATTTCGTATCCGGTACAAGTTTCACCTTGAGCAACTCCGTATTTACATACATAAAGTATACCGCCTAAGCCGGCTACCGCACCTAATATAGTATAAACCATAATTAATGTTCGATCTGTTTTGATACCCGAAACTCTTGCACTTTCTTCACTGTTTCCTACCGCATAAATCTTTCTGCCCGTACGGGTTTTATTTAGGAAGAATGCGGCAATTATATAAACAACTATTGCTACAACTATAAGATTATTTATACCAAGAAACTTTCCTGTCGCGATTGACAGAAACTTTGTACCCATTTCCTGTTGTTTTACCCAACTTCCGTTAGCAACTAAATATGTAAGTCCGCGATATATATTCATCATACCGAGTGTTGCGATAATAGGTAATATTTTCAGTTTAGCAACCAATGTACCGTTTATGAAACCACATACGATACCGACTGCTATCGATACTAAAATTATTACCACTCCGGGAACTGCTTGATTATTTTTAAGTATCGTTCCGCCGACCATTGCACCCAACGCCATTATCGAGCCGATTGAAAGGTCGATACCGCTCGTGATAATTACCATCATCATGCCTACCGCCGTAATTGCAAGAACTGCCGTTTCTGTGAACATATCGGAAATGTTTTCAAGTGTGAAGAAGTTTCCTCCACTTCTTATTTCAATAAATACAGAAAGTGCAATCATTACAATAATTAAGCTGATTTCACGAATATTCGATGAAAAGAATTTTTTTAACTTCATAATTAAATTACACCTCCTACATATTCATTGCGGCCTCAAGAATTTGTTCTTGAGTAACGCCTGTTGCATCTGCAAAAATCTTAGATACTCTGCCCTCTTTCATAACAAGGATTGTATCTGCCATACCCAATACTTCCGGCATTTCCGAAGAAATCATTATTACTCCGAAACCTTGTGCCGCCAATTCTGACATAATTTCATATATCTGTGCTTTTGCACCTACATCGACACCCTTTGTCGGTTCGTCAAGGATAACTACTTTCAAATCGGAATTTAAAACCTTTGCTACGATAACCTTTTGTTGATTACCGCCTGACAAACTTGACGCCTTATCAAATACAGAAAGAGCCTTTGTTTTAACTTTTTCCAAAAGTTCTTTTGAACGTTCACGTTCTGCTTTTCTGTTTATAACAGTGAACTTAGTAAATTTTTCAAGTGTTGATAATGTTACGTTTTGTCCCAATCCCCAATCAAGAATCAGACCTTGTTTCTGTCTGTCCTCAGGCAAATATCCGATACCTGCTTTCATAGCGTCTGACGGATGTCTTATTGAAAGTGTTTTTCCTTCCAAAATGACCTTTCCTTTATCGGGTCTTTCAATACCCATAATACCTTGACATACTTCTGTTCGTCCTGCACCGACAAGTCCTGTCATAGCAAAGATTTCGCCCTTGTGAAGTGAAAAAGAAACATCTTTGTAGTACCCTGTCCTTGATAATCCCTCAACTCTGAAAATTTCTTCTCCTCTTTCAACTTCTTGCTTAGGATAAATTTGAGAAATTTCACGTCCGACCATTTTTGAAATCAATACTTCATTTGAAATTTCATCTACATTCCATGTACCTATGTACTGTGAGTCACGAAATACGGTTACTCTTGTAGCAAGTCTGTACATATCTTCAAAACGATGCGAGATAAATATTATTGAACAGCCTTCATCTCTAAGTTGTTCTGTAATTCTGTATAATTCCTCACATTCTCTTTTTGAAAGAGCCGCCGTAGGCTCGTCCATTATGATTATTTTTGCATTTGTAGAAATGGCTTTTGCAATTTCTACTATCTGTTGTTCCGCAACTGTCAGATTACCCATACTTGAATGTGGGTCAATGTCACTTCCCAATCTCTCCAAAAGTGCTTTTGCATCCTTGTGCATTTGTTTCCAATCAATTGTATGGAACTTTGTCATTTTCTCGTGCCCTATGAAAATGTTTTCCGTTACACTTAAATGTTGATATGCCGTACCGTGCTGATAAATAGCGGCAATACTTAATTTTTGTGCATCTTTAGGATTTTTTATTTCTACTTTTTCGCCGTTAATGAATATTTCACCTTCTTCAGCTTGATGTACTCCGGTGATAACTTTTATGAATGTTGATTTTCCTGCACCGTTTTCACCCATAAGAGCATGTATTTCACCTTGTTTTAACTGAAAGTGAACATTATCAAGAGCCTTTACTCCGGGGAATATTTTCGTTATTCCTTTTAGCTCAAGAATGTATTCAGACATCTCTCTCATTCCTTTCTTTGTTTATTTGTTGACTTTATTTTAACTAAAATCATTAATATCTTCAATGGAAAAAATCGAAAAGAAGATGTAAAATTTTAAAAAGTGTATTATTTTAAATTTTTCTATCGTGTTAGTTGTGCAGATAAGTGCACAAACCGCTTGGGGATACCTGAAATATTTAGGTTTGTTTAAAATGCTATACCTTGCAATAATGGACGTCATGAAAAATGGATTAGTCGCCGTCGTGATTGGATATGAGCTTCATTCTTAGTTGGAGTTCTTCTTTGCTGATAGAATCCGCTATTGACGATTGCTGATTTTTTTGATAACGTAAAAGCGGACGAAATTTAATTCCGTCCGCTTAAATAAAATTTTCTATACCATTTTGTATTTACACAAAACTAAAAGAATACTTTTTTAGTTATTGTATATCTCTGCTATTGCTTTACCTGCCGCTATGCCAACTGTATTATATGCGATTTGGTGAAAATGATAATTGTCTTTCATATTTTCCTTAAATTCAAGGAATGAACCTACTGTATAAACATTATCATTCTCACTTGCAAGTTCTGCTTGTGCATCGTGTACTGTGACATATGCCTCATCATGTTTGCCGTCTGTATCATCGTCACCGTTATAGTGACCTGTTTGAACTATGAACATATCTGTAACGCCCACTGTTTTCATATACTCAAACACATTAAGCGTCTGTGACTTATATGACGCTGCCGACTGACTTCCCGAATAAATTTTATCCGCGTCTGCTTCGCCTTGACACCAAACCATAAAGATATGATTTACAGTATAACCGTTATCTTCAAGATAGGTTTTAGCGGCGGTAAGTCGCGACTGTGCCTCATTCTTTTGTGCCGCAGTATTCCAATATCCTATATTTGTACCGCCTCTTGATGCTTGGACTCCTACAATCGGAACACCTGTTTCGGCATAATAGCTGTTCATAAGTGATGAAACCATATCCCCACTTCTTCTGTCTACACCGTTACTTCCGTTGTCATTTATAGAATCGTTGTTTTCACTCTTGCCAAAAGGTTCTGATACACCGAATAACATATCTGCATTTGATACACTTCTGAATTCATATCCTACGCCTATCGGGCATTCTGTCGCATCAGCGTATTCACCACGTCCTGCCATATTTGACTGCCCCATAAATATAGCCAAGTCAACAGTTTTTGTATTTTTAGTCTTATTGTCTGTTAAATTCTTTGCAAACAACCAATCAAGCAAGCCTGATGTATTCGCAGCTGACTTCAGAATATTATGACCTTCACCGTAAATTTCTTTATATTCAACATTCGTCGCACCGTTTTCGACAAGTGCTTTATATATTGCCTTTGAAGAATCATTAATTTCCGTATCGTCCTCGCCACCCGCAAAAATCATTACACCTGTATTATTTTTTGCTATTGCCTGCGCCAACGTTGCATCGCCTTTTCCTGCTATTGCAATTATTCCTGCATACTTATCGGGATTATCAGAGACAACCTTATAACAGCCCTCTGTACCCTCTGAATAACCTGCAATATATATTTTCTCATTGTTTACACTATACTGATTTTGAATATCATTTACAACTCCGTCAATCATATCCGACAAATCAGTCCAATTACTATCTGCACTGCATTGCGGTGCAACAAGAATACAAGGATTTGTGCTTTCCTGTTCTATAACCTTATCAAATAAATCTTGTGCGTTATACAACTGCTTTTCATTATCGTTGCCCTTTCTTGTTTCGCTGTGCAAGAACATTACTACCGGATACGATACTGAACTGTCATAATTTTCAGGGAGATAATATCTGTATTTCATTGTACTTCCGTCTTTTGTATATGTTCCGCTTTTAAACTTAGGGAACGCAGTTTCGTCTGTATCCGATGAATCGGTTTCATATTCTCTTACTACAAGATTGTCAAGATATATACTTCTGTCAGCTTTCTTTGAACGCTCCGACTTAAACGATATATCTGAAATCAATCCTGTTTCTGCTCCTGTGAGTTTACCTGTAAATGATTTTGAACCTATGTTTACAGTAACTGTATTAGTGGCAAAATTAATCTCATTTGACACTTGCGTTACTGACGATGACATACCGTCACCGCTTACCTTTGATACTGCTGATGCAACATCACTGTCAACAGCAATTTCTTCACTGCCAATAACCATACTTCCTGTACCGTTATATACGTTAAATGAGCAATTTACAAGATTTGTACCCTCACTGTCATTAATCGTGTATGCAAACATCTGTCCGCCCAGTGCACCGACATACAAATCAAAATTAACATTCGCCTTATTACCTATTGCAGGGTTTAATTTCAATGACAAAGTACCCGGTGCAGTTACATTTGCATTAAATTTAATATTCTGATTCGTTTCGTTCCAAGCCGCAGAGCCAGACACAACCGGTACATTTTCACCCTCTGTCGCCGTTGTATTTTCTGTGAAGTCCCACTTCTTTTCGGTTGTCGGTAAAACCTCGGTATTGGCTTTTATAAACTTTTCAGCCTCTGCAACGGAATAAACTCTTGTCACACCGTTTTCTTCACCTCTGATAACCTTACTGTCACTGTCGGCAGAAAGACTCGATAAATCTTTATATGTATATGAATAATCGGTTGTTTCATATCCCATACTCTTTAATTCTGCCGCAATAAATGATGACGCAAGCAAAGCGGAATGTTGTGTCAAGTGTAGGTTATCGCCTACCTGATAATTATTAACCGCCCAATTTGTATCGTTTGTATCTGTTTTGGCTTGATTTACATATAATTGAGTGTATTTATTAAGGTCTATGCACTCCACACCAATACTCTCGGCAAATTCAGTTATAGCATTAATCTTTGTTGAAGTGCTGTATGTGAAATATGTTTTGTGCTGATATTTACTGTTGTAAACAGGGCTTACAAGAACAGGTACTGCGCCTTTTTCTTTCGCCATAGCCGCCATTTCACTCATATACTGTTTCATTTCATCAATAGTAATCTTATTTGATGAACTTACCGAATCATTAATACCGAAGTCAATAATCAAAACATCATCTTTTTGAATTAACTTTTTAACCGATTCAAAACATTCGTTATACCAAGTCTTAACAGTAGCACTCGGCTGACCGAAGTTTGCAACCGCATATTTTGTCGGTGATAAGAACTTTTCAAGCTGCATACCGAAGCCTGTCATCATAACTTTATTGTTATCCAAGTCGTCACCGTCTGCATTTTGTGGATAGTAATTTGCAGATTCACTGTCACCCGCTATCCAAACAACTTGCTTTTTATACTTTTTTGGTACTCTGACAACTTCAACCGACGCAACTCTCTCATTTCCGCCCGAAGTATTACCGATTGCAAGATTTATCTGACCGCCTGTAACTTCCATTCTCGGTGCATACATTACACCGTATCCTGACGGACGGTTTTGTGAACCCGATGATGTAGTATTATTTATAATCTGAACACCGTTATTATAAACATCTGCTCTCGCTCCGCCTTTTCTGTATACAGTAATGTCATAAAAGCCGTCAGGTACATCTATTTTTATAGTATTGTCACCTGTCGGCAAGCAACCGTTTTCGTTAATATGATAATCACCGTTTCCAAGTCCGTAACCTTTTTCTTCTGTATAAGAATTTACATTGACTTTTACATATCCGTTTATATATTCATCTTTTGATGAAGAAGTATTGGTAAATTCAAATTTATACTCCGGCACTACCGTCACTTCTGATTTTGATGTATTATGAACTTTGCCGTTTTCTGCCTTGACGCTTTCGTATGTTCCGTCACCGTTATAAACTCTGTATGTATTGCTATCATACGAAGTAAGCTCTGATACGTCTATATATTCGTCTGATGATGTTATTTCTTCTGATGAATCATCTCCGTCTGATAAATCTTCTATATTGCTTACTTTTATCGAATGCGTTTTTCCGATTGGGTTCATCTTATCCAAACTGTCCCAATTCATCACTTTTACTGCATATCCGTCTTTGGTTGCAGGCATTTTAAGTGTCAAAGTTTTTTCGGCTGTATTGTCTGTTTCAGTGACAACCTGCTTTAAAAGTCCGTCTTTATCGTATAGCGCACAGATTGCAACGCCCTCAAAACCTTTATCAATATCAACTAAAATTGAACCGTTCTTTATTGTTGTACCTGTAATTTTTAACCTTTTCGTTTCAGGCTTTTCAAGATTTATAACTTGAGGTATATCGTCTTGTTTTTCACCTGTCACAATTTGTGCCACACGAGTTGTTATTTGAGGTAAGATATAGTTTGAGAAATCTGTATAATAATGATTATAATCTTTCCACATACTCATAAGTGCCGTGGCTCTTTCCTGTGCTTTTGCTCTTGCCTCAATTTCGTTTTTTCCGCTTTGAATTGCAGTATTATATACTGTTCGTACATCATTTGTCATAACGTTATCTGCAATTTTTCCAATATCGACAAAGCCTATAATATTTGTATCGTTCGCTCTTTCGTTATATACTTCTCTGATTGCGGTATCGTAACTGTTTGTTCTCATACCTTTGAACAATACATTATCTGCGTCATAAACCTTGTCTTGAGTTGAGCCGTAATTACCTGTCGGTGTGTAACTGCCCAATATTACCTTTGCGCCCATTGCTTTGATAGCGTCTATATAAATGTTATTATACTCTTTAAATTCATCTTTTGTTGAAGATGTATCATTTGTCCCCATACCGCTTATCGAAACAACGTCACCCGGTTTAATACCGCATAGGACATTGTTAAGTAAACCTTCTGTATAATATGAACGGTGCTGACGTCCTGCTTGACCGCTGTTATAAAATGCACTTATAACATTTGATAGTTTCGGATAATCAGACAATGTATTATTAAGCGTATAAGCCCAACTTCCGTTTTGCTGTACCGTAGAATCGCCTATTGTCCACCATGCAGGCTTACTGTTTGCTGTGCGTTCTACTTTTTCAACTGTTAATGATGATAGTTTACCGTCACCCGAGAATGTAATATCGAGCACACCGTCACCGAATACCGCCGTTTTATATGTATCACTTTCTAATGTCTTTTTAGTTCTTTCAAAGCCTGTAAGTGACGAATTTACTCTTTCACACTTAATTGTGCCCTCATAAACTGCCGTAATTTCATATACTTCACCTGCTGTCAAGTTAAGTTTAAAACCAAAATTCTGACCGCTCATATAGCTTTCACCGTCTGCACAAGTTCCGTCTATACCAAATCCGCGGCTTTCCTTATATTCGGTTGAAGAAGTTACTGATGTATAACCATCTTTTGCGCTTGTTGTGAAATTGAATTTTAGATTATATACGTTTATCTTAACCGATTTTTCAAGCGTTTTACCATTTGAATCGGTTGAGATTGCTCTAACATAGATATCTGTCGGCTTTGCAGATGATGATACTGTTAATGTACCGTCACTTGCAATTTTTATATCACTGCCTGTATATTCTGTTGTGTTATCAGAATTGTATAGTTTGTATGTTACAGTCTTGTCTGTCAATACTTCCGCATTTCCGTTTTTAACGACTGCCTCATATTTGTTACTGCTCGGTATTTGTGCACCGACAGGTGATTTTACAAACGCAATACTGTCATTTTTACCGATTAGTTTTACTGTCTTTGTTACAGACTTTCCGCCTAATGTCGCTTTAATAGATACGTCGCCGGCAGATGCCGTTGAGCTTACGACAAGATCTGCCGAATGTGAATCAGCGCTATCCGTTTCAACAGAAACACCATCTGCAAATTCATCGTCAATCTTCCATTCGGCTGTACCGAATGCAATATTACCGTCTGTCATATTTGCAGATACTGTCATAGGCACTTTTACACTGTCGCTTGCAGGAATATTAACTGTATCCTGCCCGTTTATTTTAAATGAATCTGTGTCAACCTGTGCCGATTGAATTTTAACATTATTTATATCTATAGAACTCGATTTATCTTTTGATAATGTAATTCTATAGTACTTGCCTGTTGTGTAATTTGCATTGAAGTTTATCAATTCAGATTGCATTAACGGAGTTTTGCCGTTATAATCGCCATTTGAATCCAAGTTATATATCTTTGCTATACATTTTTTTACTGTCGGATCGGCTGTTACAACTATGTGATACCACTTATTCTTTTCACCTGTTCCGATTTCTGTACCGTTCAAGCTGAATTTTGAATCTGTGAAAGAGAATTCAAAGCCAACTGATGTGCTTTCTATCACGTTTCCGCCTATATAACCGACAGTTCCGTCTATGCCGAAACGCACATCTTGTTCAAAATTAGTTTGTGATGTAATCTGCCCTACATTATTGTTAATATATGATGAGTTTCCTGTAAGTTCGCGAGACAGACTCAAATATTTACCGCCATTATCTGATTTCAAAACAACATTACTCTTATCAGAGCCGTCTGTTGACCAACCGCCTGTTAAAATATCGTTTTGTGATGTTGTATATCCGACTAAACCGCTTTCGTAATTGTTGTAATCTGCGGTATAACCGGCTTTTGGCAAGTATATATCAGAATTAGCCTCTGTATCAGCTAACAGTACCAACGGGCGTGACACTTTGGTTGTCTTGCCGTTATATGTAACTGTGGCAGTTACCATGCCGTAATAGTTAGCCGATGTATTCTTTAGTTTAAAATTGACTGAACTTTGATTTGCACTGTTTACCGTTACACTTCCGTAACTGTCACAATACACCTGTGTTCCCGGGAATGTTCCGCTTTCACCTGTCGGCTTGCCGCCAAGTGTTCTGAACCCGTCAAACTGCCAATCAATTTTATAATCTTTTACCCTTGAATCAGGGTTTGTTACTATGCTTGTTCCTCTTTCACCGACAATCTTCAATGAAATTTCATTGTCAGCATATGTATCGGAATCAGGTCCCATAACAAGCATATTGTCTGTCGGGAATGAATTAAATTCTACCGCTGCAATATTTTCAATATAATCTTGTGATATTTGTGCTGTGATTGTTGTATCTTTTGTAATTTGATATTTGTTTAAATCGTCAGAGCTTAATAGTTGACCGTCAATACTCCAGCCCTCAAAATACTTACCGTATGCCGATATATCCGGTATGTTTGCAACACTTTCACCGTCATAGACATACTGTGAAAATTCATCAATACTGTTATTTATTTTTACTGTATGGAATACTTCGCTTAAATCCGAATCAAGTGCTTTTGAAATTTTGATATTGTCAATGCAAGTATCAACTCCGCTTGACGGTGCCAATAGTGCAAGACAGCTAAATGATGTTATATCCTCCGACATATTTGTTCTTCCGTGATAATATACCATATTTCTGTCAAGTGACGTTATGTATGCCGTAGCCGTTTTATTTGTAAAATCACCTATCACTTTTACATGAATCCAATCATCAGGTATTTCTTTTGTCAAAACAGTCGGCTGAGCATATCTGTCAAGCGAAAGTCCGCTGTCCGATACACCGTTATTTATAACAAATTTATTTAAGTCCGCCGGTCTGTTCATTTTAAATGTGTACTTTGCATTACTGTAACAACCGTGATTCATATATAGTGAACCTGTTTTTTCAAGAACTTCAAAATTAGAAACATTCGTTTTATAATTTGTTGTCTTTATATCTGCCTCAAGTACAAAATTATCATTAATTTCAGTTATACCTTTGTATGTTGAACGTGCAGTAGCGCTTTTACCTGAAGTAACCGCAAGATATTTGTTTATTGTTTGATTGCTGTCACTTTTTAATTCTGCTGTTCCGGCAGGTGATTTCCAACCGTCAACGCTTGTACTGTTACCCGACGCTTTATCTCCGACCGTACAGTTTTCAAAATCCTCCTCATATAAGACTTCTCTCTCAGCATCTGCTTTAGGTGTTGACTGTGGATTTGGTGTTTGTATCGGATTTTCTGTTGGTGTTACAGTTTCTTCGGGAGTTTCAGTTGGTGTGAATGTAATATTTTGTAGATATGAAGTTCCTTTTCTGTAACCCAAATACATTGTTTCTCCTGCTTTCATATCATAATTACCATTTGAATAACCCTTATATGTGTTATCTATATATACACCTATATCCTTTCCCTCAAACCTTGCTTTTCCGTCTGACGGTGCAGTAAATGATACATAACTTCCATTGCTGTATGACGAATTGGCATTTGTAACCTTACTGCTCTTTAAGTAAACCTTTCCGTCTGCCGATACATATGTTCCTGTATACGTTAAAACCGCTTTTGTATAATCGTCAATATCGTATATATCATCAGCCGTTCCGTATGTTGTATCTGCATTATTTATGACAAGTGATATAAAATCACACGAATATGTATTATCATTTTCTGCAAATGACGTTACAGAAAAAGCAGAAAACATTGATATACACATTGCAAATGTTGTAATTAGACTTATAACTTTTTTGCACTTCATAGTTATACTCCTTTCGCACAATTACTTTTTTATTAATTAAATTATACAATTTTATAAAGAAGTTTTGAATTGCAAATTATAGAGAAAAGTTTGCAAATAGTGACATTATAAAAAAATACCGATTGAAATTTTCAATCGGTATAAATTTACTTGTTGGTTTTAGGCGGACGCTCTCCGAAGAATTGATATAGATTGCACTTAATCATACCGTTATACAATTTACGCTTTTTATTTGCCTTTTTTCCGAACAGCGATTCAAAGTTTTCGTTTGACGCGATAATATAATACGACCACTTATCAAGTGCATTAAAGCTTTTGCCTATTTCCTTATACAGTTTTTCACATTCTTTAATTTCACCTATTCTTTCACCGTAAGGCGGATTACAAATAATTGTACCATACGGCATATCGAAGTGAATTTTTCGTGCGTCACCTTTTTCAGCTTTAACAAAGTCACCCACACCTGCAATTCGGGCATTTTCATTTGTCAATTCAACATATTCGTTTTCTATATCATACGCATAAATTTCAAGCGGCACATTTCTTTCCATGCTTTTGGCTTCTTCAACGGACTTAACCCACAACTCTTCATCTATCCACGCAAAATTCTGTGCCGCAAATTCTCGCTTTATTCCCGGAGCAATGTTTCTTTTTATCATTGCGGCTTCAATAGGAATTGTACCGCTGCCGCAAAACGGATCACATAGCGGATATTCAAATTTCCAATGACTCAGTTCAACCATTGCGGCGGCAAGTGTTTCTTTTAGTGGTGCAACATTTGAATGTTGTCTGTAACCGCGTTTGTGAAGTCCCTCGCCAGACGTATCTATCATAAGTGTAACTTTATCTTTAAAAATTGAAAACTGTATTTGATAATTTGCGCCGTCCTCCGGCAACCATTCTATGCCGTATTTATTTGAAAGACTTTCAGCAGTTGCTTTCTTTATAATTGCCTGACAATCCCTTACGCTTGCAAGAGTTGACTTTAAGGAATATCCTTTCACAGGGAAAGCGTCATTTTTGCCAATCCATTTACTCCAATCAACAGCTTTTGTCTTTTCAAACAATTCGTCAAACGTGACCGCAGTAAATTCGGCAGTTTTTATAAGCACTCTCTCTCCTGTTCTTATCCACATATTTGCTCTGCAAACAGCCTCATTATCACCCATAAACGTAACTCTGCCGTCCTCAACTGAAGTTGTTTCATAGCCAAGACGACGTACTTCTCTTGCGACAAGCGATTCAAGTCCGAACAATGTTGTTATTATAATTTCAAATTTCTCCATTTGTAAACCTACTTTTTCTTCTTATTGTATTTCTTAAAACTCTTTTTCCTTTTTGACTTCTTACCGTGTTTTTCCGATTTAGGAATTTCTATCGGTTTTGCGAACTTTTTAAGTAACTTACGGTCCGCGTCTTTAGCTAAAACAAAGTCAATCTGTCTTGAAAGAATATCAGTTCTCGCAACAACTATATTTACCACATCACCGGTAGTATACGACTTCTGTTTTCTTCTGCCGGTAAGCGTATTTACCTTTTCGTCATACTCATAATAATCATCGGTCATATTTTCAACTCTTATTAAACCCTCAACCGAATTGTCAAGTTCTACAAACATACCGAAATTAGTCACATTTGCAACCACGCCCTCAAAGGTTTGTCCGATAAATGATGACATATAAGCCGTTTTCATCAAATCGTCAACGTCACGTTCGGCCGTTTCCGCATTTACTTCACAATCGCTTGAATGTTTGCTTGCCGCCGAAACGTAACCTGCAAGATATGAAATTCTGTTCCCCGTAACCTTGCCGTCAAGAAAATCTTTTAATATTCTGTGTATCGCCAAATCGGGATAACGTCTTATCGGCGAAGTAAAATGACAGTAATATTTTGCCGCAAGTCCGAAATGACCGAGATTTTCTTCACTGTACTTTGCTTTCATAAGTGAATGCAGCATTGTTGACGCAACAATACGCTCCTGCGGTGTATCTTTTACTGTATCGAGTATTTGTTGCAGAGCCTTTGGATGAATAGGTGTATCTCTGTCAATCTTACCCTTAAACGACAATCCGAAATGAAGTATAAATTCACTAAAAGTCATTATCTTTTCAAGTGTCGGTGCCTCATGGTTTCTGTATACAAACGGTATTTCAGACCAAAAAGCATATTCGGCGATTGTTTCATTTGCCGAAAGCATAAATTCTTCTATCATTTTGTTTGAAGTACCGCGTACTTCTTTTTCTATTTCAATCGGCTCTCCGTTTTCATTCACAACTATATGACTTTCAGGAAAATCGAACTGTATCGCACCTCTTAAAGTACGTTTATTCTTTAATATTTGTGCCAAGTCCTCCATTAGTTTCAATGTCGGCAAAATATGCTTGTATCTCTCACAAAGTTCTTCGTCACCGTCTTCAAGCATTTTATTTACATTATTATATGTCATTCGTTCTTTTGAGCAAATAACCGATTTACAAAGCTTGTGGCTCACAACATTTCCGTCACCCGTAATTTCCATAAATACAGACAAAGTCAATCTGTCCACTTGCGGATTAAGACTGCAAATACCATTTGAAAGACTTGTCGGCAACATAGGAATAACTCTGTCTGCCAAATACACGCTTGTACCACGCTTGTATGCCTCATTTTCAAGTGCCGTACCCTCTTTTACATATTCCGAAACATCGGCTATATGCACACCAAGATAATAGTTTCCGTTGTCCTTTAACGTAAGAGATACGGCATCATCAAAATCTCTAGCGTCATCACCGTCAATGGTGAAAATAATCATATCTCTTAAATCTTCTCTGCCTGAAAATTGGCTTTCCGTCACTGTTTGAGGGATTTTATCAGCCTCATTTAATGTTTCTTTATCAAATTCCTGCTTAATATCATTTCCTAATATAATACCCTCAATGCAACTTTTAAGCGACTCCTGTTGTCCGAGAACACTTATAACTTCACCGAAAATCTTTTTCTTGTCACTGTATCTTGTAATCTGTACGGCAACTCTGTCACCCATTTGAGCCGTCATTGCGTCCGATTGAGCAATAATAATTTTTGAATATATTTTTCTGTTATCGGGACGCACATAAAAATATCGTTCTTTTTCCTTATATATAACACCGACAATAACCTTGTTTCCGCGTTCAAGCACCTTGGTTATATGACCTTGTCGGTGACCTTTTGCATTATCGTTATCGTCAATATGAACGATAACTCTGTCGCCGTTTATAGCGTCACCCATATCGTCGCCCGATACAAATATATCGCTTTCGTTTTCATCATCACATATAACAAATCCGAAAAAGCCTTTTGCATTGCAGCTTAGTTTGCCGACTACCGTTGAGTTTTCGCCCTCTATGCTCATATATCTGCCTTTTTTAGTTATATATATTTTGCCCTCGATACATAGTTTTGTTAATATATCACGCAATTTTTCTTCATCTTCCGCCGGTACGTCAAGTACAGTCATCAATTCGGCAAATTTAAGCGGAATATATTCTTTTGAACACATATATGAAAGTATCTTTTCTTTTCTGTCCATTTCTCTCTCCTATTTTTGTCAATTTAATTCCAAACAATTCTTTACTTATAATCATTCTATAACAAATATGTAATATACGCAAGTATTTTATACCTATGATTAATCTGATTGTAACCTTTTTGTTACATTATAGTAATATAATTTTTATTGACGAAAAGGTTGTATAGCGATATAATAACTTTATGCTATTTTATAATGGGTTTTAATGAGCAAATAGAACCCAACAAAGAAAGGAATGGATACGCAAATGAAAAAGAAGAGCATTATCACTCTTTGTTTCGTTGTTGTATGTGCCATTTTGCTTAACTATGTAGCCTTTATAGGTTTTAACATAGCTGGTTTTTCATATGGCGGTATGTTCGGCGAAACAGGTATCAAAAAGGGCATCGACTTAGCCGGAGGTTCAGTTATAACTTTCCAAGCTGATTCAGACGCTCCGACCGACGACCAAATGCAGGTTGTCGAATCAATTTTCCAAACTCGTATGACTAATGCGGGATATACAGAAGCACGTATATCTCAAGGCGAAGGCGGAAAAATTACTGTTGAAATACCTTCAGTATTTGAAACAGACCAAGCTGCAAGCCTACTTGGCGATACAGCAAAACTTACATTTAACGATGCTGACGGCAACGTAATTCTTGACGGTGCTACAGACATCAAGAACGCTTCTTACCAATACGGTAAGACTTCACAGACAGGTTCGGCTCAATCTTACGTTCAGGTTGAATTTAATGCTGAAGCAAAGCAAAAGTTTGCCGACGCAACTAAGGCTGCTGCCGCAAGATCAAGTGAAGGCAAAAACTACATTTCAATTCAAATGGACGGAAAGGATATTTCTTCTCCGAGAGTTTCAGAAGAAATCAATTCTGACTCATGCATAATTTCAGGTGATTTCACTCCTGAAACCGCACAAGACCTTGCTAACAAGATTAAGTCTGGTCAACTTCCGTTTGATATGAAAGTTATCTCTCAAGAAACAGTAGGTGCCGAACTTGGTGCAAACGCACTTCCTACAAGCCTTTTGGCTGCTGCAATCGGTATCATTCTTATAATGATCTTTATGGTTATTATGTACAGAATTCCTGGTCTTATCGCAGATATTTCATTGTTAATATATGTCGGACTTATCGGTTTGGCAATGGGTATATTCCATGTTAACCTAAGTCTTTCAGGTATTGCCGGTATCGTTCTTTCAATCGGTATGGCGGTCGATGCTGACTGTATCATATTTGAAAGAATGAAGGAAGAATTAAAAGTTGGTAAAACTATCAGAGCGTCTGTTTCGGCAGGTTTTGATAAGGCATTCTCAGCAATCCTTGACTCTAACATTACAACAATCATTTCTTGTGTAGTTCTTTACATCTCAGGTATCGGTGCAGTTACCGGTTTTGCTACTACACTTGGAATCGGCGTTATTTTGAGTATGTTTACTGCTATCGTTATCACAAAGTTCCTTCTAAAGCAACTTGTAGGTATCGGTATCGAAAACAGAAGTCTATTCTATAACGCAAAAGCAAAAAAAGGAGGTGCGGAAGAATAATGAAAGATTTGACTAAAAACAGATGGAAATTCGTGCTTATCCCCGCACTAATTGTTATTGCCGGTATTGTTCTATATATCGTACACGGCGGATTTAACTTCGACGTTGAATTTATGGGCGGTATCAGAATGCAAGTTAATATGCACACTGATTTCGACAATAAAGAAGTCGCTGACTTAATCCAAGAAAAAACTGTTGATACTGTATCAGCAAAAGTTCAAACAGGTGACAATCCTCAGGTTGCAGTAATCAAAACTCCTCCTGTTGACGAAACTGTTAAGACTGAAATTTTCAATGCACTAAAAGATAAGTATAATCTTTCAGATGATGATTTACTTTCAGTATCATCTGCATCAGCAAGTTTCGGTAACGAAATTCAAAGAAAAGCTTTGCTTTACACATTGCTTGCTATAATCTGTATCTTGATTTACATTGCAATTCGTTTCGAGTGGAGAAGTGCTATTATGGCTGTTATAGCTCTTGCAATCAACGTACTTATCATGGCTGCGATTTATGCTATAACAAACATTCCGCTTAATACAAACTTCATTGCGGCAATGCTTACTGTTGTAGGTTATTCTATCAATAATACAATCGTTATCTTTGACAGAATTCGTGAAAACACAAAGTCACGTAAGAAGAATGAAACTATTTCAGAAATGGTTAACAGAAGTGTTTTTGAAACAATGGGTCGTACAATCAACTCAACAATAACAACACTAATTACAATCGTTCTTATTTACATTCTTGGTGTATCTGCAATCAAGGAATTTGCTCTTCCTCTAATCGTAGGTATCCTTGCAGGTGCATACACATCAATCTTTATTGCCAGCACATTCTGGGCTTCATGGAAAGAATCAGATATGAAAGCTAAAACAGCTGCTGCTCAAGAAAGAAAAGCAGCAAAGAAAAATAAGTAATTGATGTTACAAAAATAACCGTTCGATACGAACGGTTATTTTTTTGCCTTATTTTAAAAATACTATTTGTTTTTTTTTAATTTTTATTATGTTTCTTTAAACAACTTTTTCCTCACTATTGCATATGCAATTAACACCGCAATACCTGTTATAACCCACGAAACAGGATACACATTCATCAGCATTTCAAAACTTCTGAACTTATTGAATACGGTGTATATCCATATTAATCTAAACACACACGACCCCAATACAGTAAGCACCGCCGGAGTCATTGAATATCCCAATCCCCTCAATGCCGCACCGCCTATTTCATACGAGCTTGCCAAACATTCAAACAACAATACGTGGACCATTCTTATTGACGCATATTCAAGAACGGCTTTATCAGTAGTATAAATTTCTGCGAAGAAGTCACGCCACACAACAAATATAGCACTCATCAAACCGCATATAACCACACTTGAAATCATACTGTATACGAATATCTTTTTACAACGTTTAAAATTTCTTGCACCGTAATTTTGACTTGTAAAGGTTACTGCCGCTTGTACAAATGCACTAATTGTAAAATATGTAAAATATTCAAAATTCAATCCGGTGGCAGAGCCGGCAACTGCGTCAGAGCCGAAACTGTTTATAGCAGTCTGGATACAGACATTTGAAACAGAGAACACAACTCCTTGCAATCCCGCCGGTACACCTATTTTGATAACTTTTATCAATTCGCTTTTCTTTATTTTTAATTTATTAAGCCTTAATCTGATTGTTTCTTCTTCATTCATCAGAAAACAGATTATAAGCACCGCACTCACACCGTCGGCTATTACTGTTGCAATCGCCACTCCCGCTACGCTTAATTTAAATACTATTACAAACAGCAAATTAAGACAGGCATTTATTACTCCAGATATAATCAGACAATATAGAGGTCTTTTTGTATCACCTTTACTTCTTAAAACAGCTGCTCCAAAATTATATATCATCAAAAACGGCATTCCCAAAAAGTAAATGTGCAAATACAATACCGCTAAATCTATTACATTTTCGGGTGTTCCCATAATTTCAAGAATAGGTCTTGCAATCATCAATCCTAACACAAGCAGAAATACACCGCTTATAAGCGAAACTATCATTACAGTATGAACTGCATCTTGAATTTTTTCTGTTTTCCCCTGCCCTATATAATTTGCTATGACAACATTCGCACCGACTGAAATTCCCACAAACAGATTTATCAGCAAGCTTATAACCGAACTGTTACTTCCAACCGCCGCCAGAGCCTCACTGCTCGCAAACCTTCCGACAACAGCCACATCAACCGAATTAAACAGTTGCTGCAATATGCTGCTTATCGCCAACGGAAGTGCAAATAATAAAATTTTATCAAAAATACTTCCATTCAGCATATCCATCTGATTTGATATGCCTTTACTCTTTTTCATTACATACATTCCTCCAAATATTTTAACTACTACTATTATAGCACATATGTATAAAATTAGAAAGTTAGTCTTGCACAAAAATAGCAGAAGAATTTAATCTTCTGCTATTTATATTAACGTAAATATTATTGTACGTTGTATGTAGTCATAATATATCCGGCACTTGAAACAAGTTTTCTCAAAAATAATTCAGATAAATTATTTTTCATATGTACCGTTGCTAAATTTTGACTTAAATCAACTTCTGCCCATACGCCGTCCTCACTGTTAAGAGTATTTTCGACTCTCGCTTTGCAGTGATTGCAAGTCATTCCGTCTATGCCTATCTGAACACAGTACGGATAATGTGACACATCTTTATCCTCAACCTTAATTTTCTTAACGTGTTCGATTTCAGCGCCGCAACACCCCGAAGTCAGTTTTTTAGCATAACTTCTAATAGCTATAACTGCTATAACTATCAATACTGCTACTATAATCGCTGTACTCATAATATATCTCTCCTTTGCTTTAAATCACAATTAAGGTTAGTATCCTCTAACCTTAATTAGTTTAGCACAACTAACCGATTTTGTCAATATTTCTTGATTTTTTTCAAAAAAGAAATCAAGCTTAGTTTTTAAGCTTGATTTCCGAATTGCATTTCTATTCTATATTTTTAACCAATCTCACATTGTCCATCTGTACCCATTCATTTGCGTGAGCGTCCGAATATAGTCCTACTGTACATTTTCCGTCTGTCACTTTTATATCTGTTGCAACAACAATTTCTTTCCAATCATCAATATTTGTTTTAACGGAATATGTTTTCTTTTCGTCACCGCTTTGTGCGTATACATTACATACATTTTGTCCGCCACTGCTTTTTACCCACGCAGTCATTGTATACGTTCCGTTAGGTAAATCAGTTATTTCTTGATACAAATCTGAAATATAATCTTCCGGTGCAGTTTCCTGTATTACAAAATTACCGCTATCAACCTTTCCTCGCGCATTGGATACAGAATAATTGCCGACATTGTCACGTACTTTCCAACCTGTTGGTGTTGCTATTATTTTTCTGTCCGCCTCAAATTCTGGATTGGAAATATAGTTATTGCCCTCTCCGACTTCCCAAGTACCTTTTTCAGCGTCCAACTTCCATTGATGAAGATTGTTAAAGTACGGTTTGCCTTCTTTATCAAATGATAGCGGCACCCATTGATTATATCCAATTCCGTTACCTGCAAAATCGCCCCATCTGTCACCGCAATAAATAATCAAATCGTTTTCACTTCCGTGAATCGTTGTATAGAAGCCTGCTTGCGAATTGTGAGCAAAACTATCTCGTGTGTTATTCATTATATATGGAAGTCCCGTATCTTTATTATAATCGCCCAAAATACTGTCAGACTGCATTACATACACTCTTGACGAATTCCAGCCGTATAAATCAGAGCCTGTATAATAGTAATTGCCGTTATATTTAAACATACAATTACCCTCTATACCTGTTTTGTCTTTCTTATCCACTTCGCCGTTTTCATCTATGTAACTGCCGTCTTCATCATAGAAAAGCATTTTGATATTTTCTTCGTCTATATCCAAAAAGTCTGATTCTCTGAGCGGAATTATATATTGATAAGCACGTCCGTTTGCACTTGAGCATATTATATATGCTTTGCCGTTATCATCTTGGAACAAAGTTTGGTCACCTGTAACATCATTTTGAATTGGCAACGTTTTTTGAATATGGTCAATCTTAAACGGTCCTTCAGGCTTATCACTTACCGCATAAACCATACCCGGTGCATATTGAGAAATTAACACATATTTTTTCGTGTTTTCATTATAAACAACACCCATTCTGCCAACCCAACCGTTCGGTTCACCGGTAAGAGGATAACCCTCAAACTTCCAATTCACCAAATCGTCCGACGAATAACAAGTAAATGTTTCGTAAGCGGCATTTCCCGCTTTGCCGTTTTCGGGATTTTTAGCATATATATCCGCTTCTTTATATTTTACACCATACCAATAATATTTGTCACCAAACTTTTGAATACAACCGCCCTGTGAATATATATAATTGCCGTCAGTGTCTTTAAAAAATGTATCGTTTGTGATAGTGTTGTCAGATGTATTGACATTAACCGCACATTTTGCGGTTTGCTTACCGTCAGAAGTTGAAACCGTAATTGTAGTTTTGCCCTTGCCTTTCGCCGTAACAACTCCGTCTGTCACGCTTGCAATATTTTCGTTGTCAGATTTCCAAACCAAGTCGGAATTTTCAATATTTGCCGATAACGGATAAACCGAATCTATCTCGGTTAACTCTATACTTGTTTTATTCAATGACAGTCGCTCGAATTTTTTGTCGGTCACTGTGACTTTACATTCGTCCGTAAGTATTCCGTCCTCTGATGATACGGTAATTGTAGCATTGCCGTTTGAGACAGCTGTTAAAATACCGTTTTCGCTTACTTTTACTATCGATTCGTCAGAACTTTTCCATGCAACCTTGTTGTCATACGCAAATTCCGGCATAATAACGGCGTCCAATATTTTATTTTCATCACCAACATTTATTGTCACATTATGCTCCGATAATGTCAGACTTTTTGCTTTACCGATTGACGTATCTTCATTTTTACTGCTGTCCTCGTTATATTCAATTTCTTGTGTCTTTGAACGCAAATTATCGTCTTCGAGCAAATATGACTTCACTATATATTTGCCGTAACCGCTCACATTTTCAAAAGTTCCCGATGTTGAATTGTTTTTAAAACCGATAAGTTTGTTATTCTCGTCATACAGTGCCACGCCAAATAGCTTACCGCCTTTATAATCGGCTGAATAACTTATTGCACCGTCACCGTCAACGCCTGTCATAAGACGTGATATGTACCCATCGGCTTCTTTCAATACAACATCATCAACATAAACGTCCGCTTTATCCCACAAATTAAAATATGCCAAATAATCTTGAGTATTGTTACATTCAAATTCGATTGTATGCTTTGTCCAATCAGTATTTACCGATATTTCTTTCGTTTTTACTGGATAACTTCCCGGCCAATCCTGTGAACCGTCAAAGAAACCTGCATTTACAATACAATCCTCTTTCGCTTTTATATAAAATTCAAGTGTGTATGTCACATTTCTTTTCAGTTCAACTCTCTGTGCAACAACGGCACTGTTGAAATGAAGTGCCTTTTCACCGCTGTGCACTTCGTCTGTTGTACAATCGGCAGAGTTTTCATTTTCATAAACCCAACCGTCCCTACCTGAAAAACGCCAACCGTTTGTTCCGAGTAATTCAGTTTCAAAGCTATCATTTTTTATAAGATTTTCCGCCGCATATGCCGAAGTCGTGCATAACGCGGTTATCAGTAATGCAGTAACGATTTTTACTTTATTTTTCATTTAACAATCTCCTTTTGTATTCATTGTTAAAATTTTATCACATTTCTTTGAATTTTTAAAGAGTTTTTTGCAAAAAAACGGATATAATTAAATATCCGTTCTTTAAATATCAGTTTTTTATAACAATTATTCAGTGAATATATATGTTTCTCCTGCACTTGCATTTTCAATAGTATACTTGCCGTCTACAAACTTTATATTCTCACCGTTTAATTTTAATATATTATCTTTTTCGTAACCGATTGTAATATTACCGTCAACAGTCGGTGTAATCTTTATTTCCGTTGCTTTATTATCACTCCATTTAATAGATACTTCTGCACCGTTTTTAGCCTTAATACCGCTTATTTCACCGCTATTCCATTCTGTAGCAATGCAGGAAGTATGTAAACAGTTCCCGTCTGTGACTGCATAAGAAGTTCCATAACACCTGCCGCCGAACCGAAATTACCGTCTATCTGGAACGGTGCGTGTGTATCAAACAAATTAGCATATGTTTTTTGTGCTAATTGATAACGGAATAATTCAAGTGCTTTATCGCCGTCAAGACATCTTGCCCAAAGTAAGAATTTATTCGAGCATGACCAACCTGTTGAATCATCACCTCTGTTTTCAAGTACTACTTTCGCACCATTTAACAATTCCGGTGTGTCACGATTTATAAGTGTTCCCGGGTACAAACCAACAAGATGTGAAATATGTCTGTGTACAGGGTCACCCAACGTTTTTCCGTTTGCGTCTGTATTATAGCTTGTTTCTTCTTTCCATTCCTTAATCTGTCCGTCACCACCTATTTCCACAGGTATTTCAAGATGATTTCTTATTTCTTTCCACGCACTCACCTTATCGGTATCAACACCTAATATTTCTGCCGCTTTTATAGTATAGTCGTACATACCCGCAACAAGCTGTAAGTCATATTTTATACCTTCCTCTGTTGGTCCTTGCTCCGGTGAACGACCTTCCCAAGTAGTATAATAATATCCGTCAGGATACTTCTCAGTATCTGTTGTAGTTCTGCGTTGATTTTGATACAAATACTGCGTATAGAAATTTGCCGCTTTTCGCATTATCGGATATAATTCGTCCGCCAAAAGTTGTTTATTGCCCGAAGTCTGATACAAATCCCACAGATTATACATAAGCCATGCGGTATTACCTGCCGACTGAATATTTGTTGAGCCTGTCATATCTGTTGTCCCCATTATTGCTTGCTTTGTGTGCATAATAAATACATCATCTTTATCATCTGCACTGTCTGTAAACGTCATCTTGCCGTTTTCAAACGTATATGATTTCGGAGTAACTTTATACATATTTTTAGCCGTTATACGTCCTGCCGGAATTTGTGAATTAAACCAACCTATCAGTGATTTACCGCTGTCAAGAAGATTTGCACCGCCTGCAAACCAATAGTTCATTTCCATATTGATATTAATACAGTAACACGAACCCCATATTTCAGCGGTTGACTGACACCACTTACCTTGAAGTGTTGACGGCATAGTTGTAGAACGCGATGATGAAATCATTAAATATCTTGCGTAGTTATAATGCAATTCTTCAAGATGCTTATTTAGATTTGCATACGCACTTTCATCATATGAAACGCCTGTCTTATTATCAACAGATTTTGTTGTTACGGTGTTTTTATATGATGATTGCAATTCATTTGTAGGTACTGAACATATTTCATTATTATCCGTTAAACTAAATTGTACTTTGTCGAATTGCTCTTTATAATCTTTTATATGTTCATTTTTCAATTCTTCATAAGTTAATTCAGACGCACCTTGTATTCTTTTTTCTGCTTTTCCGACAGCCGCTTTAACTCCTTGTGTATTCTTATACGGTGTTTTTGACATATTGACAGTTCCGTCTGCATTAAGTTCAAACTGAGTCGGGTCATAATCTGTTGCCGCCGCTACAAGTATTGTTACACCTGTACTGTCAGATACATTAACTGAATTATATCCGTCTGTCACTGTACCGTCATCGGCAATAACTTTTATAATGGTGCAATATTCCAAATCGGATTCTTGATTCCATGCCGCATTACCGCCCGATGAATACGGTTCACTGTCTTTTAATTTACCGACAATTTTAATCTCACCGTTATTTACGTTTACATTACCCGGGTGCATTGAAACAGGTTTTACGCCAAAATTCAAATCATCACCTGTGTAACGGAATACAAGTACTTCTTTAGGATAGCTTGCGAAATATTCTCGATTGAAATTTTTATTATCATATTCGTATCTCACATGAGCAACAGATTCGTCAAGGTTGAGGTCACGGTAATAATTATTGACAGTCGCACCTTTCGGCATATTGAAATCAACAAAAATATTACCGACGCTCATATAACCGTTTATGCCTTCACTCATTTTACTGTTTACAGTATTTGAATTAACCCCTGTTTGAGTTCCTCTGTATCCTGCCGCCCAGAAAGTTTCTTCATTTATCTGAATTTGGTCTTTGTCAGGAAGTCCGAAAATCATACCGCCCATATATCCGTTTCCGATAGGCAATGCTTGTTGCTCCCAATCCGCACCGTCACGAGCGTAGATACTGTTATTTGCCCCATTGGCACTTGCAAGAAACGCACCTGTCTTGTACCATAGTGCATTATCGGCAGTTGCACCTTGATAATTATTGTCGTATGTATAATTTACATTCAATGTTGATACATCAACTAAATTCGGATCAATTCCATACGGTACATTGTTCGGTGATATGACACCTGCACCCATACCAAGTCCAGATTTTGCACCTGTCAACCAATCAGAAACAAGCGGAATATTGGAATATTCACCTGTTGTTGTATTGAATATTTCATCAGATACAACTTCGCCTATTTTATAATCTTCGTTTTCACTTATCTTTGTTAATGCGGTTGCCAAAGGTGTCATATTGTCACTCCATAATAAAATCTTTATATCAGCTCCGTTTATTATTTTAATATCCGATAAGTCAATTTTATTTTTGCCTTTTTGAAGTTTTACTTCTTTATCGTTTATTTGCTTTAATATTCCGTCTTTATATTGAGCTATTATAAGCGTTGCATTTGTTTCGGTTTCGCTCTTATTTTGCATTATAGTAGTTGTATTCAAATTTTCATCAATCTTTGTGACATTTACAATGTCATATTCATTATCGCTTGCTGAATACTCATCATCTGCTTTTGCTATATATACCTTTACGAATGATGCTTTTTCAAAAGCAATATCAGTGTTTATCTTCTGTACTCCGTCAGTCAATTCACCGATAGCAATTTTGTTTTCTTTGATTAGCTTTTTATTTTCATCAAATACTTTCACAACGGCAATATAGTCGTTTGTACTGTCGATTTTTTTATCAACAATTATTCCGTCTATACCTCTTGCATTTTTTACATCTGTTTCACCGTTTTTCAATAACAGCCCTTTTACTTCATACGGACAATTTTCAGAATTGTTTGTTCTGACTGTCACTTCAAATTCATCAGTTACTTCCGACGTTTGAACAGATGATACGGTAGCGTTGCTTTGATTTTCACAATACCGTCAGCGGCACTGTCTGAAACAGTAAGTGTGCCGTCGTTTGATATTGACACTCCTTCTGTATTATCGACTATCTCCCATTTTGTATCACGAGCAGGAATAACCACGCCGTCCGCGATTGGAATTGCCATATACTTTGATGTTCCGCTATGTACGACTTCATCACCGTAAATTTCAACTGCATTCGCATTGCCGAGTGACTTAAGTACTAAATTTATAGATTTTTTTATTCCGCCACATTCTGCCGAAACTGTTACTGTTCCGGCAGTTGCAGACGGAGTAATTGAGAGAGAACCATTATTATCTATTGATACACCGTTATATCCGTTTACCGAATAAGTGATATTTGCCGTTGTATCCTCACTTCCTTTTGAAACAATCTCTGATTTGTCTTTTTCTGTTGTAATGCTCTTATAAACTTTCGCAGTATACTGAACTGTTTGATTTTCTGATGTTATATACTTTTCAGTTGTGTCAGATGTAATTTCCAACATATCTGCCGTATCTGTAATTTCAATTTTTGAAATTGCTATTGAGCTCCATTTTCCAAAAGCAAAATCAATCTGCGATGTTTGATTAGATAATTTTACTGTTGTTGTGTACCACTTGTCAAATTCACAATTTGATTGTACATCTATTTTTTCACCGTCGATTGACATTGTGTTTTCATTACCTGCACTTCTGTTTGTACTTCCGTTATTTGTCGAAGTCGGTTTTGCATATGTTATTTTTATGTATTTTTCCGACTCTATCGGATTGTCAAATTTAAGCGTCATTGATGTGTTGCTGTTTCCACCCGTCCCCATAAACAAATAATATCCGTTATCACTAAGTCCTGTTCCAAGCGGATAATAGCCTGTTCCTGTTTTCGTTGATGAGTCCATTATTACAACATTACTGTAATTTGAACCGCTTGTTGATATGCTCAATCCCGTATCGGCAATCTTTGTTTCAGATAATGATGATGTATTAAATGCTTTTACCTGATTAAACGTACTGCCAAATGTATATGTTGACTTTTCTAACATTACATTATAAGTTTCATTTGTTTTTTCAGCCGGCATTTTCTCTGCTTTTACAGGTAATATACCTATTGAAGTGTAAAGCATTGACACCGACAGTATACATGAAATCAATTTCTTCTTCATCGTTTATTCCTCCATAAACATTTTATCTGTTAATTGTATTTTAACATAACCAATATCAATTTGTGTATCTAAAAGTCACATCTTTTTATCAAAAAGTCAGATTTATATATTTACAAAACAATATATATTTCTTATAATACTTTTAGAGGTGATATATATGGGAGAAAATCCACACAGTCAAAATCAACTGCTCAATCAATACATTTCAAAATTAGAAATAAGATTTATTTTAATAGACAACGGCTTATGTCCCGATTGGTCAAGAGAAGAACATACTCGTATGAGAGATTGTTTTTATTTAATATTAGACGGTCAAGGTAAAATAACGGTAAACGGTAAAGAATTTTATCCAAAGAAAGGCGATATGGTACTGTTGCCGAAAAATTCAAGGGTATCGCTATACTCCCAAAACGAAACTTGCTACAATAAATATTGGTGTGATTTTTTTGCAACAATTAACGGCAAGTCGCTATTTGATATAATTGATTTCCCGTATGTTGTTCATATTGAAAATCCGGATTATGTAAAATCGCTCTTTAATAAATTAAGCGAACTCAGATTAAAAAATGACGCAGTATCTGCTCTGATGATAAAATCAATTTTGATTGAGCTTTTAGCAATATTTTTGAGTTTCGATAAAGCTAAACCACACAATGAAATACAAGATGATGAATTTGTCAAATTTATAAATGACTATATCAAAAATCATATTCACGAAAAAATTTCCGTAAAGTCTCTTTCAAATTTAATGGGATTTAATGAGAAATACTTTATATCGATTTTTAATAAACATTTCGGCATAACTCCCGCACTTTACATTAAGCATATGCGTTTGGAAACCGCCAAATATGATTTACTGTATACAGACCATTCTATCGCCTTTATAGCCGATACAATAGGCTTTTCCACAATTCAAAAGCTATCTAAAGATTTTAAAGAATATACAGGCTTTACGCCAACCGAATTCAGAAAAACATTCAAATAGACCCAGCATTTTTGATGGGTCTATTATTTTAATCGTTAAAATTTTCTACAAACCGCATAAATACCGCTGCCGCCTCTGCTCTTGTGGCATTGTCTTTCGGATTAAGTGTTATGTCTGTTTTTCCGACCATTAATCTGCTGTCTGCCGCCCATTGCATTGACGGAATTTCATATTCAGAAATATCGTTATAATCATCATATGAAAGTATATTTGTGTTATCTCCCACTTGTGTATCTATCTTCTTGTAATTTGCGTATCTGTACAAAATCGCTGCCATTTGTTCTCTTGTAATATCTGCGTTAGGATTAAATTCTGTTGCCGATATTCCTGCCACTATACCGTTAGTGCTTGCCCAAGCAACTGCTTTTTCATAATATGCACCGCTTGGAACATCTTCAAATTTACATTCGCCTTCCTCATTTTCACCGTCTATTCTATGTAGAATAGCAACAAACATTGCTCTTGAAAGGTTTGTGTTCGAATAAAAAAAGATAGCACAAAACAGCAATCATACCATTCTATGCTATTATATAAAAAAGCGACACTTATTAATACAAGTGTCGCTAAAATTCGTTTTTGATATTTATATTATCTCTGTTTTTGTCGCTTATCGCAACCACATTACCTCTGTCATCATATACGGCAACATAAAACTTTGCATTTGCAATATCTGTTCTGTATTCAACATCATACTTTAACATTGAATTTTCTATCGTACCGTCTACTTTTGAGATATAGTTCTTACTGTCGGCTTCTGTTCCGTCAGCATATGTTTCAAAATTAATATTCTCTACAAATACGCCGTAATACGGTGCGTCCGGCGTATATTTTTCCGTATAGCCTTTAGCCGAAATATTAAATTTATTCTCTTTTGGGTACGGCACAGACACAATATATTTGCCGAATCTGTCAGTGAAAACGTTATATTTTTCACCGTTTACCGTAAATGTTATTTCTGTATTTTTAACAATGCCTTTATCATTGCTGACTGTACCTGTTATATTAATTTTGTCGCTTGCGTTTGTATTGTATTTCATCGCCTTTTGTCCTTCAACTGCTTTTCCGTCAAAATCAAATATAGTCGAATTCGGCACAACATTGCCTTGAGTTGTATCGGTTGCCTCATCTATCTCCCAACCGATTTTACCCGTTCCGCCGTCATATACCATTACCGGATCCCAATACAAATCACCTATACATCTGCCGCCAAGCACCTGTTTCAGCTTTGCATACAATTCCGTCAAAAACGCTCTTTGTCCCGATTGAGTTTCACCGTAAATATTTTGATAATATCCACTGTCCTGAAGTTGACCGTCCCAACCGTCAGGCTTTGTTTCATTCCAGTTGTAACCCGTTTCCATTATTATAACATCTTTATCATAACGATTTATAAGTGTATTGAATTCATTCACAACATCATCAATCGAAATCGACTTAGTGTAATACGGATAATACGAAACACCGATTACGTCAAAATCGATATTTGCAAGCGCATTAATAAAGGTCTTTCTTCTGCTCAAAAGTTCACCGCCGTGGTCACTGTGAAGAACAATTTTACTTTCCGGTGACGTTTCGCGAACAGCCCTTGCACCTGCATTTACAAAACGGGTAAGATAATCACTTTTGTTATAGAACCCGTTATTGTTCTTATGGTTGTTGTAAAGCAATCCGTACTGCATTTCGTTACCTATCGAAACATATTCAGGACAAGTTCCCTGTTCGATTAATTTAAGCATCATATCCTTTGTAAATTCGTATATTTTACCCTCAAGATATGTTGCAAGCTCATCACCCGTTAGATTATTCTCCTCAATATACGGACGCCAATCATATGGAATAAGCTGATTTTCACCGTCCGACCAAGTATCAGAATATGCAAATGTAAATTCTATCTGCATACCTTTATCCTTTGCACGTCTTGCCATTGCCAGACAGTCGTCAGGATCTTGATAGCCTTCAGGCAAATAATAATCGTTTCCGTGACCTTTTCCCGGATTGTTTAAAACTCTGATTCTTGCAAAATTAAAGCCGTTTTCAGCCATAATTTGAAGTGCGTCACCCTCTTGACCATTTTCGTCATAGAATTTGCCACCCCTGTCTTCTACATATGTAAGCTTTGAAATTTCTCCGCCTTTTAAGAAAGGTATTCTGCTCTCCTCCGACTTTGCAAAAGACAATTTGTCAAGAGTAAGAGTTTGCGAGCCTTTTATATAAAGTCCTATATCACATTTTCCGTCCTCTACGATAATTCCCGGCACTGTAACCTTGCTCTCATTGTTACTTATCGGTATTGACGTTGATGCCATTGTGTGACCGTTTGTTTTGGCATACAAATAGCAAATACCGTCCGTTGTGTCGTTAGTCAAATACGCATTTAGTGTATATGTTCCGTTTTCCATATTTCCGACCGTTTGACTGATTTGCGCCTCGTAATCTGTACCGCTTGCGTTTAACCTGCCGTCAGATACTGTCATATTTTCACTGTTTGAAATAGTCCAATTTGCATCACCGTCAGAAAATGACGCATTTTTTATTACATTATCATCATCGCCTATTACAATCTTCGGTGCATTGCCGCTGTTTGTACATGAACCGATGTTCCAGTTTGTGTTGTTGTTCTGCGACTTAACGTCTATTCTAAACGCAACATTTCCCTTATCCTTGATTGATTTTATGTAGTCTGTCACATCAATTTTAAATTCACCTGTATTTGACGGTGATGTGAACGACATAATTTCTTTTTCGGTATATGTCGGTGCAACAGTGTATTGCATACCGTTTTCAAAAGCCGAATAATCAGCCTCATATAAGTATGCCGTTCCCGAATTTGTGACAGAAGTTGTATCGAGTACAAGTTCTGCCTTGCCTACATTTTCCGCATTGAAATTTTCAGGCAATTCAAAACCCATATATGCCGCCGTTTCCCATCCTGACCAACCGTGAATACGCAAATCATACGTTGTAATGTCGCTTTCGGTCGCTCGCCATTGTGCTGTTTTGACTGCAGTTATTGCTGTATTGCTTGTCGGTTTGTCACTTTTCTCCGCAAAAGACGTAACCGCAAACATATTGCATAGCATAGCTGCCGTTGTTAGTAAGGTAAATAATTTTTTCATTTCCTTCTCCTTATATTTAATTAATATAATGCCGCACCGACGATACCTGCATCGTTAAACAATTCTGCCGCGGTTATTTCGGTTTTATCAAGGTATTTATTATAATCATACTTATAAACAAATTCTCTTACTCTGCTTATAAACGGCTCACCCTCTCGGCTGATACCGCCGCCGATTACAACCTTTTTCGGTTGGAATATATTAATTACATTCACCAATCCCTCTGCAACGTATTCAATATATTTTTCTACAACCTTTAATGCGGTTTCATCGCCTTTATCAGCCGCACGAAAAGCCGTTTGTCCGTTTATAACTGTTTCTTTTGACATTATGCTTTCGGGATTATTTTTTATCGCTGCTTTTGTCTGTGAAACAAGTGCGGTAGCTGACGCATATTTTTCCCAACACCCTTTTCGACCGCACGAGCATTGTACACCGTCTTTTATCAACGTAGTATGACCGATTTCACCGCCTGCACCGTTAAAACCGTTATATATCTTGCCGTTTATTATAATCCCGGAGCCTATTCCCGTTCCGAGAGTTATACAAATAAAGCTATCCGCCTTACTTCCCGACGCAACATATTCACCGTATGCCGCCGCATCCGCGTCATTCAATATTTTAACCGATACACCGCACTTTTCTTCAATCGGCTTTATACTTACTTTATTAAAATTAAGATTGCACGCAAACATAATCATTCCGTTTTCGGAATCGACCGTTCCCGGTACTCCTATTCCTATTTTTTCAACTTGCGACAGCTTGATATTGCTTTCATCACAAATTTTTCCGCACAAATCGGCGATATTATCTATTATCGCATTTTCCCCTCTCTCAACTTCTGTCGGTACTGATATTTTTTTCAATATTTTGCCGTTTTCATCAACCAATCCGCCGGCAATATTTGTACCGCCTAAATCTATTCCTATGTAATATTTCATTTTCTTCACCTGCACTTTTTATTATATTATATTCTAAATACTATAAAAATACAAGCATTTATTTGCAAAAAAAATCTGAGCAAGCCAATATGACCTACTCAGATTTTTTCTCTTAGGGAAGTCTATTTAATTATAGCGTTGCTACAATTTTACCTAAACCGTTGCACGCCGTTACAGCGTCCTCATCAGGCGAATCATTTACGATTACGCTTTCATTGGCAAGCTTTGCGCCTGCGTCAGTAACTCTCTTTTCCCATTCACGCATCCATTCACCATCGCCCCAACCGTATGAGCCGAACAATGCTACATTTTTACCCGAAAGATTAACCTCAAGTTCTGCGAAAAACGGTTCAAATTCACCCTCTTCAAGTTCCTCTGCACCCATTGCAGGGCAACCCAAAATCAAGTTATTATAATCCTTTGCCTCGTCAGCTGTTATCTGGTCAACTGAAAATAGTTTTGTATCTGCATTAACCTCTTTTGCGCCGTCAAATATTGCATTTGCCATTGCCTCGGTATTACCTGTTCCACTCCAATAAATAATTGCTGTTTTGCTCATTTGTATGAACCTCCTCAAAAAATAATTATTAACAAACTGCCCTTTGCAGTTATGCTATACAAAATAAATCTGTTAGAGTTCTTCCCTCATTAATTCTTTTAATTACTGCCTTACGGCATTTATTATAACGACAGAATAATTTTTTTGCTTGCTCTGTGTTCTCATAAACTTTCCATTCACCTGTCAAAAGACAGCCTTGGTGTTTATGATTTATAAAACCGTATATATCATGCAAAGGATAACCGAGAAATGCTCCGATTTCGTGCGGAAATTCCTTGTTCATCAATCTTTGTGCATATATCCTTGACTTTAGTATTGCCAAATATTTTATTAATGAAAACTCTTTTGGATAACCGTTATCGCACAAAAATGATTTTATATCATCGCTTTGCAAGTATTCGCACAATTTCTGTTTTCGATACACCATCAAAAGCACACGTTCACCACATTCGCACAAAACATCTATGTAAATATCGTTTTTATTAAGCTTTTCGTTAAGCATTTTTATCTGAACGGTTATATTCGGATTTTCATGCTTACTGCACGAGGCTATATTAGACGGTTTTATACCCGCAAATGCCGGTGCACAATGATATGCTAAAATATATTCTGTCGGCATAATTTTTCTCCTTTATGATTAGTTTAAACTAACCCAGTATTAAAAATATTTATACTGCTTTGCAGAAACATTCTGTAAGTGCATCATTCAATGCACAAGCACTTGACGAATTACAATGCTTTATAATTGCACCCGACTTTTCAGCCTGACCTGATGCAACTCTTACCATTTTATGTGCTACCGTTCCTGTGAACACAATAACTATATCCGGATTGCCTATCTGATTTTTAAAATCCGCAGGACATTGCGTAAACACTTTACATTTACATCCGAATTTTTTGCATATTTCTTTATATCGGCAGTGCATTCTGTCGTGACCGCCTACTATTACAATACTCACTTAACACACCTCTTATTCTTAGTTAGCATAAACTAACGGCAGATTAAAATATATGGTTAGTTTCTACTAACCATATATATACTACCATACATAAATTATTTTGTCAACAATTTTATTATATTTTTTTAAATATCGCTGTTTTCTTCTGTATCGTTATTGCTTCCGAAGAAAATAGTTGCGAAAAAGTCTTTTATTATAAGTCCTATTCCCTTTTTCTCAACTGTCGACGACGCATTCAAATCAATATCCGCTATAACTTCACCGTCACGGCTTATTGTCATAGTTCCTATTTTTTGTCCTGCCTCTATCGGTGCGGTAATCGTTTCGTCTATTTTTATTTCCTTGGTAATATTGTCCTCTTGTCCTTTTTTCATAAGCGTTGAGCAGCTGTCACCTGCAACAACGCCCACTTCTTCGTCTACGCCCTTTTCAACCGCTATTTTCTGCACTTCATCTCCGGCGGTTATTTGTGTGTTTACCGCATAATTTGCAAATCCGTAATCAAGAAGTGATTTTGCTGACGCAAATCTTTCTGCTGAAGTCGGTGCACCGAGTACAACGGCTATAAGCTGCATATCATTTCTTTTTGCCGCCGCACTCAAACAACATAGTGCCTTTGATGTTGAGCCTGTTTTCAGTCCGTTTGCGCCGTCATAAAAACGTATCAATTTATTTGTGTTCGCAAGCTGGAACTTTCCACCGCGAAGTGTGTCCATCCATATTGACGTGTAATTGAAAATCGTTTCATGTTTCATCAATTCCCTTGACATTATCGCAACATCTCTTGCACTTGAATAATGGTCATCTTCATCAAGTCCGTTTGTGTTCATAAAATGAGTATTTTCCATACCGAGTTTCTTCGCCTTTTCATTCATCATATCCACAAACGCACTTTCACTGCCTGCAAGATGTTCTGCCATTGCCACACAACCGTCATTCGCACTTGCAACCGCAATACCTTTCAGCATATCATTTACAGTAAGTTGTTCTCCTGTTTCCAAAAACATTGTACTTCCGCCGTAACTCATTGCATTTTCACTTACAGTGACCATATCGTCAAGGCTTATCTTTCCACTGTCAACAGCCTCCATTATAAGGAGCATAGTCATAACTTTTGTAACGCTTGCAATAGGTAATCTCTCGTCGGGATTGCTTTCATAAAGTATATTACCTGTCGATTCCTCCATAAGTATTGCTGATTTTGCATTAAGTCCTAAATCGGTATTGCCTCGGCAAATACAACAACACTATGCATCATAAAACATACGCAAATAAAAAAGCATATTACTTTCTTCATACTTATATCCTCCGTAAAGTTTTTTCTGTATGAATTTATAATATGCTTTTTATGGTTTTCTATTCATTTTATAAGTAAAATGTGAAAATCTACTATTTATTTTTACGTTTTATATGTATTTCCGGCACTGCCACGTTGTCATATGTAATGGTTTCTGTATCGTCCGTATCGGTTGTTTCTTCTACATCTTCTTTGTCGATGTGAACTTCCGGTACTGCAAGATTTTCTGTTTCAACTGTTATAAATGGTTTCTTTTTCATAATAAATCCCTCCATATCACTCTTAGAACAAATTTATAAAGAAAGTTATTGTTAAACTATTTAAAAAGTCTGCAAACATACTGCCTATAATCGGTACAAGCAAGTATGCCTTTACTGACGGCACATATTTTTCTGTAAGTGCCTGCATATTTGCCATTGCATTAGGTGTTGCGCCCATTCCGAAACCGCAAGTACCTGCCGCAAGCACTGCCGCGTCATAATTTCTGCCCATTACGTTAAATAGAACGAAATACGTAAATACAAACATCAACGCAACTTGTCCTGCAAGAAGTATCAATAGCGGAAGTGCCAATGATGCAAGTTGCCATAATTTCAATGTAATCATTGCTATGCCCAAGAACAATGAAAGACATATACCACCTATATCATTTATTTCACCCATATTTACGGTGAAGAGGTTTGTGTGTTCGCTTATGTTTCGCATTGCCGCCGCAACTATCATTGCACCTATGTATATTGGAAAGGTCATTCCTGTTTTGCTCAGTGCCCACGAAACAATCGTTCCCAGTCCCATTGCTATGGCAATTTGATATGTTGCAGGTGCATACATACTTACACTTCTCTTGTGTTTCTTTTCATCCTCAACAAGTGTTGCGTCATCTTCCATAACGGCAGTTTTTAAAAGGTCGTGCTTTAATATAAGTCGTCTGCCAATAGGACCGCCCATAAGTGAGCCGGCTACCAATCCGAATGTTGCCGCCGCTGTACAAAGTGTTGACGCACCCGAGATTCCTAAGTCCTCAAGTACAGGTCCGAATGCTCCGGCTGTACCGTGTCCGCCGACCATAGGTATTGAACCTGTGCTAAGTCCTATAAGCGGACTTACCCCGACCAACTTTGCCAATCCTACCGAAACAAGGTTTTGGCTTATAATAAGCACTATTACGCAAACTAAAAATACCACAAGGCTTAGTCCGCCGCTTTTTAATACTTTCAAGTTGGCTTGAAATCCTACCGACGTGAAAAATATTACCATACATACATTTTTAAGTGTTTCGTCAAATGATATTTCCAAAATTCCTGTCGCATACAGTATACACGAAACAATCGCAAATATCAATCCTCCGACAACCGGTGACGGAATACAAAATGTTTCAAGGAATTTTATACGTTTTTTCAAAAACGCTCCCAAAAACAATACCGCAACCGCCATACCAAGCGTTTGGTACATATCTAAAGAAATCTGATTCATGTTTTGCATTTCCCCTTTTTATTTATTTTGTTGCAACATTTACTCCGTTTTCCGCATAATATTCGCTTGCACCTTTGTGGAACGGTATAGTAACATTTTCTGTTGCAAAGTTCATATCGAATGTATCATCTTTGGCAAAACCAAACTTGTTGCTGTTGTCGAAGATGTTTTTTGTGATTGACTTTACTCTGTCGTCTGACATCTTGTCACTCGCAATCAGTACCATTTTCACACCGAGTGTCTCAATATCTTCTGTTTGTCCGTCATATGTGTTTGCTTTTATTGTATGTTTTACATATCCGTTGTATTGCTCTGTAAGTCTGTCCGCAACAGTTCCGTCAATAGGGATAAGCTTTATATCGTCTGAAATTTCTGTTATTGCACGAGTCGGTGTTCCGGCTGTACAGAAAAATGCGTCAAGATTTTCGTTTTTCACCGCTTTTGCTGCGTCAGTGTATGATAAATACTTAGCGTCAACCATACTTTCGTTTAAACCGTATGCCGATAATATTTGTTTTGAATTTTGTAATACACCCGATTCTTTTTCTCCAAGCGACACGCTTTTTCCGTATAAATCGCTTATTGAATTTATATCCGAATCTTTCAATACCGCCACTTGTATCGCCTCTGTATATAACCCGGCAATAGCCGAATAACCTTTGTATTCCTTGTCAAAATATCCTGTTCCGTTGTATGCGTCTTTCATAACATCACTTTGTACAAACGCAATGTCAACATATTCTTGAGATATTAAACGTAAATTTGCTGCAGAACCTGCTGTTTTTCGTACTTTAAAATAAACATCACTGTTGTTGTTTAATATTTCCGCTAACTCCGTGCCGTAAGCATAATATGTACCGTTCACATCACCCGTACCAATCTGTACCGTGTTTTTCATCCCGCACCCCGAAAATGCCATTATCGAGATTGCTGCGATTAAAATATATAAAACTTTTTTCATGTTCTCCCTCCATTTCTTTTAACAATTTATTTTAACATATAACAACATTTTTTTCAATATGTTTTAAATACATTTTAGAGAAAAATAGTATCTTTTCTCGTTCTTTTGTACCAACCTGTGTATAGTGATCCATAGAGCTTATCCTTTCACTAATAATCGTTGCAATTCTATTATACCGAATTTTTCCTTTGAGTTATTTTTGCTCGTTGAACTTATATTGCAAATTCAAGATGACTTTATACACTACGCTTGATTATTTCAACGCAATATGATACAATAAATGTACTTAATGATGAGTTTTTGTCTTACACTTAACAGAGATAATCCGTCTTATTTTCCTACATACAATATGTTTCGCATATGGAATAAAATTGTCCGTAAGAATAGAAATGTTGAAATTGCAAAAAGAATTTTATTATATGATTATACGGAAAATACGATTACAAATA
>QTVU01000109.1 GCA_003460745.1 Firmicutes bacterium AM55-24TS | reverse complement strand
AAAAAATATAATTAAATTAAACAAGTTAAATAGTATTTGACTTGTTTAATATTTTATGCTATAATATATAACAACAAAAACAAAAGAAAGGTAGGATAAAATATGTCTAACATTGAAATCAGAAGAAAAGCAAAAGAAAACGGGGTGCATTTATGGCGAATAGCTGACGCACTCGGAATTACTGACGGTAATTTCTCGAGAAAATTAAGAAAAGAATTATCGGAGGCGGAAAAGGAGCAGGTATTCAAAATAATTGATGATTTAAAGGAGCGTGATAAAAATGATTAATACCATACCAACGAGAAAAACCGCGCATATGCGAGGAATAAAACAAGCAATAGAAGAAATCAAGCAAGCTGACCCGTACACTGCATTAACGGAAAAAGCACTCCGCCGCCTTATATTAACTAAAGAAATACCGTCGGTAAAGATTGGTGCGAAGTACCTTATTAATATGGACGTGCTTAATAATTATCTATGTACCGGAACGACTGAAAGCGAACCGATAACCGCCGCGGGAATAAGAAAAATAGCAGAGTAGGGCAATATGACAGATTATGCGGAGTACATAAAAGAACGGGTAAGTATAGTTGACGTTGTGGAGCGTGCAGGCGTGAACTTAAAGCACAACAAGGCTTGTTGTCCGTTTCATCACGAGAAAACGCCGTCATTTTCAATCCACCCTACTAAAAATATATTCAAGTGTTTCGGTTGCGGTGTGGGCGGTGATGTGATTGAATTTACAAAACTGTTTTACAAAACCGACTTTATCGGGGCGGTTAAGATTTTAAATGACGCTTTCGGCTTGGGGATAGACTTTAAGCAGAAGTGCAGTAAAGAAAACGGCACAAAAGAAAAAATGGAAACGGACAGGATAGCCAAAAACGTATATAATGCAAAATTTAAACGGTGTGAAACGGCTTTACTGCGGTATCGTCAAAGACTGCATAATATCATAGTGAATTACGAGCCTACGGAAGAAATAGCCGATTTTTCAGACAGATACACAAAAGCGGTAAAAAAGATTAATACGGCTGATTATTATTGTGATGTAATGGCGAACGGAACTTTTGAGGATAAAAGAGATTTAATATATACGAAAGAGGTGAGAAATATTGAGCGAATGTTTAAGCAATGATGACATAAAAGAGATATGTAAAAATGCTTTTGAGTATGAATATGACACTGATACGGTCGGTGATTTATTAGATGAAATATACAAAACTCACGATAAGGAAACAAAAGAAAAGTGCATTAATACAATTCGTACAGAGGCAAGGGAACGAAAGCAATTAACAAGATTCAACGAACAGCTTAAACAATTTAAAAAAGAATATATTCAAAGGCAAATAGCGGCGAATGTATCGGGTGTTGCGGATCTTAGTACAATGCCAAAGGGATATGAGGATATAAAGGGCATTTATTCTTGCGGTGACTATATTTTAAATGACGAGGGAGTAAAAAAGACGGCAAAAACAAAAGACGGGGATTTTATTCTTGTGCCGATATGCTCACACCCGCTTTTAATTGTTGAGAGATTAAGGAATATACAAGATAATTGTGAAAAAGTTGTACTTGCTTTTTGCGTCGGAAATCGTTGGGAAAAAGTACAAGTTGAACGTGAAGTGATTGCAAGCAATACGAAAATTATTCGATTGGCAAATTCCAGTATAGACGTAACTTCTGAAACAGCAAAAGATATTGTTAAGTATTTGCAATGCTTAATGCAGAAGAATATCAACTTGATTAAAGTATCGCATACCGTAAATCGTTTGGGGTGGAAAAACGGCGAATTTGTACCGTATTCGGATAAGGTGAAATGCGACAGCATAACGGAATTTTCGGGGATATACAGAGCGATAGAGAGCAAGGGCAATTATGAATTGTGGAGAAAACACTGTTTAAAACTTCGGGAAAATATTTATTTAAGGCTTACAATGGCGGCGAGCTTTGCCGCCCCTTTGATAGAAATTATAGGCGGTTTACCTTTTATTGTTCATCTTTGGGGCGGAACGGGAGCAGGTAAAACAGTAGCTTGAATGTGGCGGCGAGTGTATGGGGAAAACCGAGCGGCGGACTTGTGAGGACACTTAACGGCACTGCATACGGCATAAGTGAAACGGCGGCTTTTATGTATTCTCTGCCTTGTATCCTTGATGAATTGCAGACGATTAAAGGCGGAAATACTTCATTTAATCAAATGATTATGACGCTCACAGAGGGTATGAATAAAACGCAAGGAGCGGCAAGCGGCGGCATAAGGCAAGTTAAGCAGTGGAAGAATTGCTTTATTTGTTCGGGTGAAGAAAATATCGTAAAGGATAACAGCGGCGGCGGAAGTATTAACAGAGTTATAAGTCTTGAAGTACAAGATACAGTTATTGAGGACGGCAATTATACAATGAATGTTGTAAGTAATAATTACGGCTTTGCAGGACGTGAATTTATAAGCCGACTGAAAGAAGAAAAGGATTTGATAAACAGTTACAGAGATATTTTGAAAGAATTGCAGGCGGACACCGATACAACGGATAAGCAATGTATGGCAATGGCTTTCTTGTTGCTTGCCGATAGTTTGGCGGTTAAGTATATTTTTAAGGACGAATGTAACTTGAATGTAAATGACGTTAAGCAGTTTATGGCTACAAAATCAGAAGTTGACATTGTGGAACGTGCTTATAAATGGTTGTGCGGTTGGGTTGCCCAAAATAAGAATAGGTTTGATAATTCAATCAATAATAACGGTCAGATATGGGGCAAAATTGAAAACGGAATTGCCGCAATTAATAAGAATGTACTTACTGAATGTTTGCAACAAAACGGCTTTGATTACGGTGCAGTTATGCCAAAGTTTGCGGAACGTGGGTATATTTTGCGTACTCCGCAAAGAAAATACGTTCATCATTTAAGTACATATGGTGTGAGAGCGTATTATGTAAAAGCAGTTTTGTCACAAGAAGAATATAAGGATATTTCTGTAAACGATGTTCCTAAAGAATGGGTATAAAAAGTATAGTTAATAAGCTATATAGTAGGAAAGTAGGAACAAAGTAGGAAAAAGGTAGGAGCGGAA
>QTVU01000108.1 GCA_003460745.1 Firmicutes bacterium AM55-24TS | reverse complement strand
AATCACAGTATTTTTTTTACTTTTTTATTGACATTCCAGCTTAAGTAGGTTATAATACAAATTATAACAAAGTTAGTCTTTGTTATATAGATTGATATAACAAATTTAATTCTGGAGGTTAGTGCAATGAATTATGATAAAGAATATTTCGTCAAGCTTCTTGAAAAACTTGTGCTGCCTTTAAAACAGCATTACTCTCCGAAAGGAGCAAACCTGTACCTTGGTCATACAGGCGCCGCATATGAGGATCGCACTATCCCTATGGAGGGATTTTCAAGAGTTCTCTGGGGACTTGTTCCCTTGTGGGCAGGCGGCGGAAATATTGACGGCTTCTCAGAAATATACGCCTCCGGCTTAACTGCCGGTACAGACCCGTCTTCGGACGAATACTGGGGTGGTTTCAGAAAAGGCGACCAGAAGTTTGTCGAAATAGCGGCAATATCCTATGGGCTGCTGCTTGCACCAGATAAGCTTTGGGAACCGCTCAGTGACACAGCCAAAGAAAATCTTTCGGCTTATTTGAGATTAAGCAACAATTATGAAGTATCCGATAACAACTGGAGAATGTTCCCCGTTCTTGTCAATCTTGCGTTAAAAAGCCTCAATCAGCCGTATGACCAGCATTTAATTGATTATGGCCTGGAGCGCTTGATTCGTTCTATCTCGGAAATGGTTGGTATAAAGACGGAGTGACTGAACAGCGTGATTATTATATCCCATTCGCTCTTCACTTCTACAGTCTCATTTATGCTAAAGTCTGCGCTAATGACGATCCTGAACGCTGCGCTCTTTTCAAAGAACGCGCAGAAGAATTTGCTAAAGAATACATATATTGGTTCGACTCGAAAGGACGCGCTCTTGTATATGGCAGATCGCTTACATACAGATTTGCTCAAGCTGCATTCTGGAGTGCCTGCTTATATGCTGATGTTGATGTATTCTCTTACGGCATAGTAAAGGGAATTATTGTCCGTCATTTCGAAGAATGGTTTCAAAATCCAATTACTGACAACGGCGGCGTTCTTACAATCGGATATAGATATCCTAATTTACATATGTCAGAGAGTTATAACTCTCCAGGTTCTCCATATTGGAGCTTAAAAGCGTTTATATTACTCGCTTTACCTGATGAGCATCCTTTCTGGCAGGCAGAAGCTGATCCTTTGCCACAGCTTAATAAAAATAAGTTTCTTAAAGAAGCTCAAATGATTATTCAGCACGACGGTGACAAGGTGACAGCTCTTACTCCAGGTAGACTACATTACAATATTCATGTTCATGTGTCAGAGAAATACTGTAAATTCGCGTACAGCTCAGAATTTGGTTTCAGTGTTCCCCGCTCAAACAAGTTTTTTAATCACGCTGCACCTGACAGTACTCTCTCATTTGAAATAGACGGCTATATCTTCACTCGTAGGCTCTCCCTAAAGACAAACGTTGAAGAGGATAAAATTCTCTCTCTCTGGTCTCCTTTCAAGGGTATAATGGTCGAAACAACTCTTATACCTATTGAAGGGGGACATATCCGCCGTCATAAAATTACAAGCGATTATGATTGTATCGCGCGTGATGCAGGTTTCTCTGTATCATGTGTCGAAGGCACAGATTGTACATCCTATGGCGATGACAATTCTGTAACGGTTAAAAACAACTTTTCATTCTGTACTGTAGAAAGCGGTACGGGCGGTAAGCCAGAAGTTGTTTCATTCCATCCGAATACGAGCCTCGCATATCAGAAAACAGCTACACCGCTTGTTGTATATGATATAAAAAAAGGTGCAACGGAATTTGAAACAATTGTAAAATACTAAATAGCTCTCCATAAATTTTTATAAACAAGACCACCGCATTATTCAGCGGTGGTCTTGTTTATATGTCACATATACATAATTATTTTATTATTTAAGAAAAAAAATTGAAATAGTCGACCATGTATGATTGGCTATTTCAATTTTGTCAATATACAACCTTGACGGGACTATATCTATTAAAGAAATTTGTAGTAAAATTTATGATAGATATAGGTTGACATTAAAATAAATTTTAAGGTACGATCACTTTTTTGTCTACTTATTCTATGCCTCAACACCAAATTATAGAAATATACGAATTCTTTTAAATTAATTAAATTCCACAGCGTATTCTGCGCTAAACTGTTCACCTGCAGGCAAATTATTGGAATATTCACGTTCGGATAAGTCACCATGAAACCCAACAGCATCGCCGCGTCCATACCATGGTTCAACGCAAACAAACGGCGCATCCTTACCCGCTGGTGACCATAAGCCAAATAGGGGCGCATTTGTTTTTACAGATATATACTCCATACCATCTGGATAGCACAAGCTAATTTTACTCGCTTGTCTTCCCTCCACAATAAGCGCATCTCTGTCAAACATTCCTGCATTTATATTTGCATATCCATTGCATATAGATAACTTATATGTTTTAGACTTGTCAATAAGACCTCCATCAAGCAAGTAATATTCTATATCCTTGTCAGTGTCAAATTTAAGCTTATAATCACTTTGATTTCCACCGTTCAAAGGACACATAAATGCAGGATGCGCACCTATAGAAAAATACATTGATTTATCCGCTGTATTTTCAACTTTCCAGCCTACAGTAAGAACATTTTCCATAATTGCATAAGTAATTTTCAGAGTGAATTCAAATGGATACTTTTTTAGTGTTTCTTCATTTGAGGAAAGCATAAAAACAAGCCTTGTGTCGCTCTGCTCAGTCAATACAAACTCCATGTCTCGCGCAAATCCATGTTGTCCCATAGCATATTCTTTATCTTCTACTTTGTATATTCCACCATTAAGACTACCCACAAACGGGAATAAAACTGGAGATGTTCGTCCCCAATATTCAGGATTGGCATTCCACATATATTCTACTCCATTTTTAATAACAGATTTAACCTCTGCTCCATTGCTGTTTATTTCTACAGACATAATATTGTTTTTCATTGTGTAACGCATATTCTTCCCTCCTTTATATAAAGATGCCCTAGCCACGTGCAAAACTCTAAAAACATAGAGTTTATGCAATTTTACGAATGTGGCAAATCCGTTTGGTCACTATAAATTTAATATTTAATGTATAGAAAAAACCACTCTGATTTGGTATAATATAGTTGAAATCAAAATCCCACAAAGGAGAGTGGTTTTTATCTATCGTCAAGA
>QTVU01000107.1 GCA_003460745.1 Firmicutes bacterium AM55-24TS | reverse complement strand
TTCTTTGATAAACAAGTATATTTTATTAAGTTTACTTTACATTATGAATTTCCTACTACAAAAAATATTTTGCATATGATATACTTTATGCGATATATCTTAAATATAAAGGAGGTCTTGGCAATATGTATAAAACTACTTTTGCAGAACTAAAAACAAGAGCTAAAGACGTTTTAAAGTCAAACTACTGGTATTCATTCGGAGTATGTATATTGGTTTCACTTATCACATCACTCGGAACTTCGGTTGCCACAGTGACTAATATGGTTAATTCGGACGCCGGTTCGGCAGGTACATCAATATCAGCCGTACTTCAAATATTAATCACTCTTTTTGTCACATTCCCTCTAAGCGTGGGATCGTGCAGATTTTTTATAAAGGCAACTGTCAACGCACCTAATGTATACGATTTGTTTTTCCCTTATAAAAACAATCTCGGCAACGTAATCGGTATTAATGTGTTTGTTGCGATTTATACATTTTTGTGGTCGCTGTTGTTCATCATACCGGGAATTATCAAATCATTCCAATACTCAATGATTCCTTATATTCTTGCCGAAAATCCGGCTATGGACAGACGCAGAGCATTTGAAGTCACAAAATCGCTTACCGACGGAAACAAAGGCAGAATATTTTTATTCTCACTTTCGTTTATCGGTTGGATAATTCTAAGCTGTATCACATTCGGTATAGGATTTTTGTTTCTTGAGCCGTATATGTCGGCATCATTTACTCAGCTTTACTTTGATTTAAAAGCTGAGGCAATCGCAAAAGGCACTGTAACGCCTGAAGAATTTACTTATAATATTTAGGACTTGATAATATGGAAAATATAGAACGAATGAAACCTTCTCAAACGTATGAAGTAATGGATTTATGGCTGCGAACAACAATTCATTCAAATTCATTTGTTGAAGAAAACTTTTGGGAAACACATTACGATTTTGTAAAAGAAAAATACATAAACGGCAAAGAAAATTTTGTTTACATCATTGACGGCAAGATTGTCGCTTTTACCGGTGTGACGGAGGATAACAGAATAACGGGGCTTTTCGTCGATCCCGAATATCAAAACAAAGGTATCGGAACGGCACTTATAAATTTTCTGAAATCGGAGTACAATATGCTCCATATACCTATTTACGCAAGAAACAGAAAGGCTCTTGCATTCGCAACCCGTACCGGCTTTATCATTGACGGTGCACTTCGCCACGAACATAACGGAGAAGTGATGTACACTATGCTGTGGAATATGTAAGAAAAATCGACTCAAAGTCAAAAAGTCTAAATCAATTTGCACTGTATCGGCAAAATTATCCGTTACAGTGTATTTTTTTATGTTGAGATATTGCAAATCGTAAAGGTTTGTGATAAAATTATATACAGTAAAATATTTTAGGAGGTTTTTTTCCAATGTTAAAAGAAGATGTGCTTAAAAAGCTAACTGACTGCGGTCTTGTTGCAGTTGTAAGAGCTAACAATGCTGAAGAAGCAATTAAAATTTCAGACGCTTGCCTTGCAGGCGGTTGTACAGGTATCGAACTTACATTTACAGTTCCGGGTGCCGACAAGGTTATTGCTGCTTTGGCTGAAAAATATTCAAACGGCGAAATGATGCTTGGTGCAGGTACTGTTCTTGATCCTGAAACAGCAAGAATGGCTATCTTGGCAGGTGCAAACTTTATCGTAAGCCCTGCTTTCAATGCAGAAACAGCTAAGCTTTGTAACCGTTACAGAGTACCTTATATGCCTGGTTGTGCTACAATTACAGAAGTTATCACAGCTATGGAGGCAGGTGCTGACATCGTTAAGATATTCCCTGCAGATCTATACGGTCCTAAGATTATAAAGGATATTAAGGGTCCTCTTCCTCAGGCTCAAATGATGCCTACAGGCGGCGTTGACAAGGATAACGTTGCTGATTGGATTAAGGCAGGCGTTGTTGCAGTAGGTGCAGGTTCATCACTTACAAAGGGTGCTAAGACAGGCGACTACAACGCAATTACCGAAACAGCTAAAGAATTTATTGCAAATATCAAGGCTGCAAGAGCAGAACTTAACAAGTAATTTATAATTAAAGGAGATTTATATAATGGCAAAAGTTGTTACAATGGGTGAAATCATGCTTAGACTTTCAACCCCTGGAAATCAAAAATATATTCAAGCTACACAGTTTGACATAAACTACGGCGGCGGCGAAGCAAATGTTGCAGTTTCACTTGCAAACTACGGTCACGACGCTGAATTTGTTACAAAAGTTCCTGAAAACCCAATCGGTGCTTGCGCAGTTGCAGCACTAAGAAAATACGGTGTTGAAACAAAGCACATCGCTAAGGGTGGCGACAGACTTGGTATCTACTTCCTTGAAACAGGTGCGTCAATGAGACCTTCAAACGTTACATATGACAGAGCTAACTCATCAATCGCAACAGCAAGCATTTCTGATTTCGATTTTGACGAAATCTTTGAAGGTGCTGATTGGTTCCACTTCACAGGTATTACACCTGCTGTTTCAGACGCTGCCGCTGAACTTACAGAGGCTGCTTGTAAAGCTGCTAAGGCTCACGGTGTAACAGTTTCTTGTGACCTTAACTTCAGAAAGAAGCTTTGGACAAGCGAAAAGGCTCAAAAGGTTATGTCAAACCTTATGCAATATGTTGATGTTTGTATCGGTAACGAAGAAGATGCAGATAAAGTTCTTGGTTTCAAGCCTGAAAACACAGACGTAACAAGCGGTGAACTTAACCTTGCAGGTTACGAAAGCATTTTCAAGCAGATGGTTGCTAAGTTCGGATTTAAGTATGTTATTTCATCACTTAGAGTTTCTAAGTCAGCTTCTGATAACGGTTGGTCAGCTTGCATTTACTCAAGTGAAGATGATGAATTCTATCATTCAAGAGAATACAGAATTCGTCCAATCGTTGACCGTGTAGGCGGCGGCGATAGCTTTGCCGGCGGTACAATCTGCGGTTTTGTTGACGGTAAGAACTTCAAGGACGCTCTTGAATTTGGTGTTGCGGCATCAGCTCTTAAGCACACAATCCCTGGTGACTTTAACCTTGTTACAAGAGAAGAAGTTGAAACTCTTGCAGGCGGCGACGGCTCAGGTCGTGTACAAAGATAAGTTTTTAAGTATACAAAAAACGCATTCGATAATGCCGTTTTTTTGGAGTATTCTTCAAGTTTTGTGTAAATACAAAATTTGA
>QTVU01000106.1 GCA_003460745.1 Firmicutes bacterium AM55-24TS | reverse complement strand
ATGAAAAAATTTATTTCAAATATAATCGCAATCATAATGATTATTACAACTATAAATATACCTTTAGCAACAGCAGAAAGCAATGTTAATTATCCACCTGAAGGTAATAAGTGTGGATATATATTTTCATTAAAAGAAACACCTAACTTTGATATTACAAATGATGATATTATTGTTATCTCAGCTGATGCAAATGTATATGTATCAAAATCAATTGAAGCCATAAAAGCAATAGAAGACAAAGTTGATATTAATTTTATTGCAGAAAACACACCAATTCAACCAATTCCGATTGTTGATGACAATTTAGAACTTTTTTCAGATGAAATATCAGAACCTAATAGTACAGATATTCCTGAAACAACAAATATACCTGAAATAGATACACCTGTTTCAACTGAAACTCCTGAAACAACGGAAGAACCATCATCTACAAATGAACCGACAACAACGGAAGAACCAACGACAACACCTTTACCGGAGCATTATACAAATGATTTGCTATATTATCAGATGTGGCATCATAATGCTATGAGAGATTATGTATATCGTGAAAATGATATTACAGGTAAAGGGGTAAAGGTTGGTGTTATTGACACCGGAATTATGCGTGATTGGGAGGACTTTGAAGGTGTCGATATTCAAGATGGTATTAATGTATGTGCTTTATTAGATAATAATGAAGAACGTCTACATATTATGGGTGATGCACACCCTCACGGAACCGGTATAATTGGCAATATAGCAGCGAAAATTAATAACGAAAAAGGTATTGCCGGTATAGTTGATAAATGTACTGTAATACCGTATAAAGTCGAGGATACTGCTTGTTCAGATTTTGCAAATACTTGTGCCGGCATATTAAAAGCATTGCAATTAGCTTATGAAGATGGTTGTGATGTAGTTAATATTAGTATGGGTTCTGATCCGGACCTTACAGAAAGTCAAATACAAATGTTTAATACTGTTGTTGATTCAGTAACTTCTAATGGTATGATAATCGTTGCAGCAGCAGGCAATGAAGGTGAAGTTGACAAATATGGTGATTTGGCAAATGCTAATATATATCCTGCCTCTTGTAAGAATGTAATAGGTGTAGGTGCAGTCGAACCTGATTGTGAACCGCTTCACTTAATTGTAGATGATGCCACAGGTTTGTATGGTGAAATAGGTAATCCGCAACATTTTCAAGTTTATGGTGAAATTAATACATACACTTTTGATATGATAAATGATTTAGAGAGAAATCAATATAAAAAGTGCGATTTTTCAACAGCGAATGACAGTGTATTTATCTCAGCTCCGGGCAAAGAAATAAGAACTTATACATACGGATGGGAAGGTGTTGCACCGTATATTTCTCATATGGGAACATCAGAAGCTACTCCTATGGTAGCAGCAGCTGCAATTGGTGTAAAACAAATGAGACCGTATATTGATACTGATATGTTCAAAGAAATTCTTAAAGAAACTGCAATAGACATTGACGGAGAAGGCTATGATGTAAATACCGGTTATGGTATGATTGATTTTGAAGGTATTTATAATTATGTTAGTGCCTTACCGGAAACAGCACCTGAAAAAACACCTGAACTTACGATAGATTATAAAAATGAAATCATTAACGGTTTTATAAATGACGGAAACTATTACATTAACGATAAACCGATTACTTTAACAAGCAATAAAAATGAGATAGGAATTATATTCAGTTTTTCTTATGGTCAGATTGATGTTAACAGTGATTGGCTTGGAACATCTCTTAAAATTCAAAGAAAAGCAAGAAATAGCAGTTTTACTGACAGTGATGTATTATCATTAAACATACCTGCACGTTCTGAAGCTCCTAACGGCATTGTAACAACTGATACAACAATAATTGGTGTAGATAATACAATGGAATATAAAGCAACAAATTCAGATACTTGGACACCTTGTACATCTAATAAAATTGAAACAAGCACTTTGGGAGCAAATGAGTTTGAAATAAGATATAAAGCTACTGATGCTGATTTTGCAAGTAATTCTGTAACTGTTCGTACAAAAATAAAAGAAGAAACACCGAATATTACAGTTGATTATAAGAACAATCAATTAGTCGGATTTGATTCTGAAAGTAACTATACTTTAAATGATAATGAAATAACACCTATTGACGGAAAATTAGATATTGCTGATAATTGGTATGGTTGTGATTTAACTATAACAAGAAAAGCAAGAAATGATGAATATGTTGATAGCAACAGTAAATCAATTCATTTACCAACATTGTCTTTAGCTCCAACCGGTATCGCAACGGCTGATTATAATATTTATAATGTTAATTCAGATATGGAATATAAATTAACAACAGAGACCGAATGGCATGAAATTAATTCAGAAATTCTTGAAAATGTTCCGTTTGGTATTTATGAAATCAGATATAAAGCAACAGATACGGCTTTTGCAAGTGAAATCTTTACTTTAAATGTAGAAGAAAAAGTTAAACCTAAAGAAATAACACCAACAGCCGAAATTGAATACAGCAGAAGAACTTTAGATTACTTAAATAATACATCTACATATTTAGTCAACGGAAAAGAATATCATACAGAAAACGGTTCATTGAATATTGAAGATTCTTGGTACGGAACTACTATAACGATAATATGTAAAGCATCAAATGAAAAATTTCAAGATAGTGAACCACAAGAAATTTATATACCGACTCTCGGAGATGCTCCTGATTTTCTTGAAGTACAGGGAACAAAGATAAAAAATCTGAAAGAAACAATCGAAATATCAAATAAGGGCGAAAATAATTGGTTTACAACAGGAGCAACAGAACTTGAACTTGAAGAAGGCGAATATGAAATCCGTTTTATGTCAACAACGACTTCATTTGCGAGTAAATCAATTACTGTAAAGTTAGAGAAAGAACCGGAATCAAACTATACGATTGAAACAGGTATTAAAAAGGTTGATAACGATATTGTATGTACTGCTGAAAACAATACTGACGGATATATAACAGCAACAGGAATAATCGCAATATACAGTTCATCAGGTACGTTATTAAAAATTGAAACTATTAACGGATTTAATGCCGGTGCTAATGATTATGGTATTTCAAATGACTTTAATGAGCCGATAAAAGTGAAATACTTTATATGGACAGCACTTAATAATATGACAGTATATGCGAATACAAATGTATCTGAATTAACAATAGATTAATTAAGAAAGAGTGAGAATAATGATATTAGGATTTGAAAAAAATGAATATGCAACTTATTATATTGAATACAGACTCGTTTTCTGTACAAGAAGAAGTAGAAAAATATTCAAGTTTGCTTCAATACGGAAAGACTTTAAAGAGGCTTTGGTTGAAATTTGCAACAAACATAATTTTCAGTTAATTTCGGCTGATACAAAAGACTATACGGCTGATTTGCGGATTAAATGCAATTGTGATTATAGTCCAAAGCAACTACATCAAATAATCAGAAAAGAATCTACTAAAATTTTAGCTGAAAAGCATCCTGAAATCATTACCAGTAAATCAATATGGACTAAAAATTTCTTTGTAACGACAAATTACACCATTAATTGTGATGATATAATAGCCGATTATATAGAAAGTCAAAAGCGTATAAGCTAAGAATAATGGAATTTAAGTGAAAATCAAAAATCAGGGAAAGAGAGCAACTGTTATTGATGTGACCCCCAAAAGTTAGACTTTTTATAGCGTAGTAGTTTTAACGACTGCTACGCTATTTTTATGCAGCCAAGGTGTTGAGCCGATACTCAACCGGACTCATCCA
>QTVU01000105.1 GCA_003460745.1 Firmicutes bacterium AM55-24TS | reverse complement strand
GGTCTGATTGCGCATACGGTTATTCTTATCGTATGTGTAGCTTGTGGTGTATGTTTCATCGCCCGTAACGCTTAACTGGCTTCTGTTTCCGTAGCTGTCATACTGATAGGTGTAGGTCTTATCGGGCGCTTGCTCGCTGACAAGTCTGTTTAATCCATCATAAGTGTAGTTTGTTGTACCCTTGTTAGTACCTGCAACGCTTTCTGTCTTACTCTTTTGATTTCCATCTACATAGTATGTATAAGTGTATTTGGAAATCTGTGTGCTGTCGTTTGCGTTGTTTACTTCTGTAAGCATATTTGCAAGGTTATAAGTATAATCTGTTGTCTGACTGCCATACGAGGACTTTTTCGGTGTTCCGTTGAGGAATGGAGCAGGATACAACCGTGTCAAGAGAACCATCCCCTTGTCATCTTAGTGTGATAACTTTACCATTTTCTCCATTTTTGAGGCAAGAATTTAAGTATATTCTTTAGTTCTTGACTATGTTTCTTTGTAAGATTCACCATCGCATCAGTATCAGTTAATATTTTTTGTGCACTATAATCAAAACTCTTAATATCTTTATGTTCAATAAATGTGTTGTTTTTTATCGCATCAGTATCAGTTAATATTTTTTGTGCACTATAATCAAAACTCTTAATATCTTTATGTTCAATAAATGTGTTGTTTTTTATATCTAATATTGCATATGCGATTTCTTTCTTATTCGGATTTGTAATCATATATATTTTTTCTTCTTTTTGTATATAATATAATACAAAACCACTTATAAACTTTTCTTCTTTAGCATTGTAGATTACATATCTTCCGCCACAGAATTAATAAGCTGATATTGTCCAGAATCATCAAAATAAGTCACTGCACCATATGTGCTATAATCGGTTCCTGAAAAAAAAGACTGCGTAACAATTCCAATTAATATTAAAACACCTATACTCAATACCATCGCAAAAATTTTTGTTATTATTTTCATATCAACAAAATCACCTTTCCGTCAAAAATTCAACATGTATTTCATATGATTTTATTGAACCTATTAGCGGAATTTGTTCTAAAGCTGCAGCTGTTCCAGCTGCACCTCCAACAGCAGTTTTAAAACTATTAATATTTTCAAATTTTTCCACATCAAAATCATATACATCATAAACGTTGACTCTTGTTATCCATGACCCATTTGCATTTTTATATCCATCAATAGTAACAGTTGCATTATTAAACGAAAGATAAACATCTGTTGTGGCATTTAATGCTAAGACTCCACTCCAATAAAAAGTATTTCGTCCTTCCTTTTGTGCACAACTTTTCTGCCAGTCAATTTCGTTATTAATATTAAAATTATTTCTTAATGCATATACAACATGATTTCCATTAATTCTATCCGAACCAGTTACTTCCACTCCATTCCACTCATCTTTTATATATACATCATCGGCTGACCGCCATCTTAGAGCATGATGCAACATTTCTGCAGACACAGAAAGTCCCAAAGCTTGCAAAGCATATACACCGGGCATCCAAATTCTTTGCTGTCTAACCCAGGGGAGCGCCCACTCTTCGCCATACAACCCACTAGGATCAGAAACATTTACTGAATTATTATCACAATAGCTATACCAATTCAATCCATCCATTATTGGATCTTCGGTGATAAAGCGTCCTATTGTTGGTCTGTAATATCTTGCTCTTAGGTACACACTGTCGATTTCGGTATCATAATACTCACCGCAATATCTGAATGGATTAGTATCGTTGTCTGCCTTGTCTATCTCTACGCCGAACGCGTCATAGCTATATTGCTTCGTTATGTCTCCGTTGCTGTTTGTAAGCTGAACAACGTCACCGTGTCCATTATAGGTGTAGAAGTTCTCGTTGCTGCCCTTCTTTGAGGAGATAAGCTGTAAACCGCGTATATACTTTGTCACCGTTGAGCCGGATACATCAGCTGCAATGTTTGTTCCGTCCCAGATGTGGCTTGTCTTTACTCCGTTTACGGTCTTACTCATTCGCAGTCCGTCACCATTGTAGGTATAGCTTGAGGTTTTGCCGTTCTGCATAGTCTTTATAAGCTGATTCCAACTGTTGTACTCGCTGTAACTGTTGGTATTATCAGCCCCAACAAGTGCAATGCCTACTCCTGCTGTGCCTGTACCGCCTGTTGATATGGTCATACTCGAAATCTGATTACCATTCGGGTCATACCAGAAGTCTGTTATTTCTTTTGCTGTTCCTGCTGTCTTGGTCTGATTGCGCATACGGTTATTCTTATCGTATGTGTAGCTCGTGGTGTATGTTTCATCGCCCGTAACGCTTAGACTGCTTCTGTTTCCGTAGCTGTCATACTGATAGGTGTATGTCTTATTGGGAGCTTGTTCGCTGACAAGTCTGTTCAACCCGTCATAGGTGTAGTTGGTTGTCTGACTGCCATATGATGACTTTTTCAGCGTTCCGTCGGGGTGAGACATTGTCAGGAGAACCGTCCCCTAGTCATAAGATGATTATTTATTATTTTTCAATACCCGGTATAAATTTTATCACAGCATTCTCTTTGTATCCTACAGAACCATTTCGTTTATGATTATATAGGTTTATGACACTTCGATAGAATTGTCATAAGCATTCTTAATGTGGTAAAATTTTTTCGCCATTTTTATTAATATAGAAGAAATTCTGATTATCATCTTTTGTTTCGAATAATCCACCTTTACAAGGTCTTAAAGAATTATATTTAGGTTCTATAATATATTTCCCTTGCATATCAATGACACCTGCTTTTCCGTTCACTTTATCCACGACACATGCAACTCCATCTGAAAAATCATAAACCATACTAAATTGTGAACAAAATACAATTTTTCCGCTTTCGTTTATATACGCACCATTATATAAATCCATTCGTACAGGTGCAAGACCATTAGAAAAACATCCTATATCAAAATATATAAAGTCCGCTATAACATTGTTTGATAAATCAATTATACCCCAATTAGAACCATTACCATTACAGGCGGCATATAGATTATTACTAATCTTTTTTAAATTGTTATACTGACAATCAATGACTATATTGAAATTATTATTAATAACACCATATTTGCCGTTTTGCTTAACAATTGCCATACCATCTTCAAATTCTCCTGCATATTCATATGTTTTATCCGTAACAAGTTCTCCTGCGCTATCAATATATGTCCAGATTTCAGATGGCGAATTAGGTGTAGGGAATGAAGTACCTTTAATCAATTTAGGTGCAATGCCATGAGTAAAATATTTAGAAGCAATAACTGTCTGAGAAGATTTTTCACCTAATTTGTTTATATAATAACTTTCGTTATTATATTCTACTAATGCCAACCCCTCGTTAAAATCACCTGCATATGAATATTTAATTGGTGTGATCAGTTCACCATATTCATCAATGAATCCCCAAATCATATTGTTGGCGTCAGATGGAAGTTTTTCCCAAGTACTTATGTGATTGCCAACTACAGCAATGCCTTCATGAAATTCATGCACGACATCAAACTGTGCAGCAATTTGAATTTTACCTGTTCTATCCATGAATCCCATTTTTTGATTTTGCTTAAAAATAATTAAATTTTCGTTATCATCTTTCTCGACCAAGTTAATATTTATTGAATGATTACTGTCTTGCCATTCAACATTATATCCTAAAGTTTCAGATAGGTCTCTGATTGATACATATACTCTATTGTTAATACTTACAATTGGATTGGACAAACTTACTTCTTTATTGTTAAATATAATTTTATGTGTAACAATTTCTGCAATACATTGGTTAAAATTTTGTGCAAATACATAAACCGATGGTATTATAAGTA
>QTVU01000104.1 GCA_003460745.1 Firmicutes bacterium AM55-24TS | reverse complement strand
TGCTTGATGGGAAAGAAAGACGAAAGAAGAATTAAAAGAAATAACAAAGAAATATAATGTAAATCGTTTGTGGAGTTGGAGTAAATTTAATACTTATCATAATAGTCCATATGAGTATTATTTAAATATATAATCAAGAAACCAGAAGATAGACAAGATTGTATTTATACAACAACCGGTGGTATGGCTCATGACATTATGGAGAGTTTATACACGGGTAAAATTGAATATGAAAATATGGATTCAGATTTTGAAGATGCATGGATTACTGCTAATATTGCAGAATTAAAGTTCGATAGAAATGACTCTGGAAAAAATAAGAAAATATCTGATAAGTATTATAAAAATCTTAAACACTTCTTTAATCATCATATTATGATTCCTCACAAAATGCAAATTGAGCAATTTATTACTGCATTAGTTGGCAAAAATGTCTTTCAAGGATATATAGATGCATGTTATAAAGATAAAGACGGCAATTACAATATTTTAGATTGGAAAACTAGTAGTATTTATAAAGGCGAAAAGGCACTTAATGAATGTGGACAATTGGTTGTATATGCTATTGGATTACATCAAATGGGTGTGCCGTTTGAGAAAATAAAAATCTGTTGGGACTTTTTAAAATATGTAAAAGTAGATTGTAAACAGGCTAATGGCAAATGGACAACAAGAGAAATCGAAAGATGTGAGATTGGTTCAAAATTACAATCAAGTGCAAAAATGTGGTTAAAAAAATGTGGTTATGAAGATAAACTTATAGAATATCTTGATATGTTGGCACAGACAAATGATATTAACTGTTTGCCTCAAGATGTACAAGCAAATTTTGTATTTCATGATTGTATAGTTTATGTTGATTTAACACAAGACTTAATTGATAGGTGGACGGCAGATATAATAAATACAATTGATAAGATTGAAAATATGGAGAATAAATATTATGAAAGTCATGATGAAATGATTTTTTACGACTCTCCTGAGCAGGTAGCAAAGCAAAGTTATTATTTTTCAACATTATGTGCATATTCGCCAAAACTCCATAAGCCATATAAATTATATTTAGATAAACTAGAATCTAAGAAAAATGGGGGAAGTTTTTTCGATGGTTTAGGAACAGATGTAAAAAGAGAAAAGTTGTCAACAGAGAATAATACAGTTGAAAAAGAAGATTTGTCTTGGTTGGAGCAACTGTAGAAGGAGATGAGAACAATATCGAATAAGAATTACACAATATATCATTTACATAGCGATTTGTCAAATGGTGTAACAAATATTGATAGCGTAACTAAATATTATGAATATATCGAAGCAGCAAAAAAATGTGGTATGAAAGCAATGGGGTTTGCTGAACACGGTTCAATACTTGAATGGGTACATAAAAAAAACAAAATAGAAGAAAACGGAATGAAATATATTCATGCAGAAGAATTTTATGTAACTGAAAAATTGTATTTTGAACCAGAAATACCAAATGAAATGTATGAATCTACGGTAGATACTGATGAGAAAGAAATGCAAGTCAAAATTAAAAAATATATTGAAGATAATAGAACTCAAAAGAGAGATAATTATCATGTGGTTTTGATTGCTAAAAATTATGATGGTGTAATTGAATTAAATCACCTATCATCAAAAGCCTTTCAAAGAGATGGACATTTTTATTACAATCCACGAATTTCATTTGATGAGTTAGTGTCTACTTCTAATAATATTATTATATGTACTGCTTGTATCGGAGGCATCTTGGCTAGTGGCACACCTAAAATTAAAGAGGCATTTTTGAAGTTTCTTATTGAAAATAAGGATAGATGCTATCTTGAAATACAGCATCACAATGATGATATGCAAATAAAATATAATCAATTTTTAAATGTGATTTCTCAAAAATACGACATTCCACTAATTGCAGGCACAGATACACATGCTTTAAATGATAATCATTTACGAGGTAGAGCAATTATGCAGAAGTCTAAAGGTGTTAATTTTGATTCGGAAAGTAATTGGGATTTGACTTTTAAAACCTATGATGAATTAGTGTCTGCATATGAAAAACAAGATGCACTATCAAAAAATGTCTATCTAACAGCAATTGAAAATACAAATGTTATGGCTGATAGTATTGAAGAATTTTCATTAGATTATTCTAAAAAATATCCTAAATTATACAACGATTCAATGGCAGTATTTAAGCAAAAAATTTTAGAAGGCATAAAGCAACGTGGGGTTGATAAATATAAAAATTTTCAGCAATATAAAGATAAAATTATATATGAACTTGAAACGTATAAACATAATGATGCTATTGACTTTATGCTATTAGAAGAAGATTACAAGCGAGAACTTAGAAAACAAGGTGTTCATTATGGATATTCAAGAGGTTCAGTTTCGGGAAGTATTATAGCATACCTTTTGGGAATTACTGATGTAGATAGTATTAAATATAACTTGAATTTTGAGCGTTTTATGAATAAAGAACGTATAAGTCTTGCTGACGTTGATTCTGATTGGTTTAGCGAAGATCGATGGAAAGTTAGAAAATATCTTTTTGAAAAAGATGGCTTATATTGTTGCAATATTGTGACATTTAATACAATTAAAATGCGTGGCGCAATTAAAGACGTTGGCAGAGCTTTAGGAATGACACTCCAAGAAACGCAAGAATTGTGTAATTTAGTACAAGAAGATGAAAACAAAAAGGAATTTGTTGAAGATAAGATTAGAGAAAAACATAAGCAGTTATTCGAATATGTTGATATAGTCACTGGAACTATCACTTCTTTGGGTAGACATGCAGCGGGACTTGTGGTTTCTCCACATGAAGTGGACAAGGCATTTGGAACATTATATATTTCTTCTGACGATAAACCTATTTCACAAATAAATATGAAAGAAATTGATTCGCTTAATTATGTTAAATTAGACGTGTTAGGTTTGGACTGTGTGGGACTTATAGATAAGACTTGCAAGGCAGCCAATATTCCATTTTTGACACCTGACAATCTTGATTTTAATGACAAGGCTGTATGGGATGATATTTCGAAAGACACGACTCTTATTTTTCAATTTGAGTCAGATTTTGCAGGTTCGTACCTTAGAGATATTCTTCGAGAATCTACAATCAAAAACATAAAAAAGAAGAATCCAAATTTCTCATATATTGACTTGATGAGTATGGCAAATGGTGCTATTAGACCGGCGGGTGAATCGTATCGAACAGAATTATCACAAGGAATTTATAGAGATAATGGACATCCTGCATTAAATGATTTCCTTGCTCCAACATTAGGCTATTTGGTATATCAAGAACAGATTATTGAATTTTTACATAAGTTTTGTGGATTTACAATGGGTGAAGCCGATGTCGTTAGAAGACATTTTAGTAAGAAAACAGGAACAGAGACTGATATCCCTATTATAAAAGATGGGGGATATTTAACCGGTAACAAAACACATTATATTAAAGGCTTTGTACAAACAATGAAAGAAGAATATGGAGTAGAAAAGGGCGATGCTGAAAAGCTTATCGGAAATTTCTTGCAAGTTATTATTGATGCATCGGATTATTTGTTCTCAAAAAACCATGCTGATCCATACACATTTCTTGGCTTTGCTTGTGCCTATCTTAGACATTATTATACTTTGGAAACTATCACATCTGCTTTAAACATCTATGTGTCGGACAAAGAAAAATCATTGAACATAAAAGAATATGCGATATCAAAAGGATATACAATTGAGCCAATTAAATTCAGAAAATCAAGAGCGGAATATGAATTTGATAAAGAGAATAATAAAATATATCAAGGAATCGCTTCTATCAAATTTTGTAACAGTATTAT
>QTVU01000103.1 GCA_003460745.1 Firmicutes bacterium AM55-24TS | reverse complement strand
AAGGGGAATCTCGAATGGGAGATAAAAAATAAGAATGATGAAAATAAAACAGTTTTAGGGAAAATCAATATGAAGATTCACACGATAGAATTTTCAAAGATATTGACATATGAAGAATACAAGAATATGACGGAATATGTTTATTCACAGAACCGGAAATGTTATAAAAAGATGTATGCAGTCATATATACCGGTATGAATGATAAGGGGATACGATTAGAATTGTATAACCACCGTGTGAATGACGGAGCTTATTATAAATTGAAATATATTATCACATTAGGTAGGTATAGAAAAAATGATAATTATTTGGAATTAGTAGAGATTAGAAAGGCGTATAATTTACTTGCAGAAATCGGAGAGTATATAAAAACACAGTGTGAAATTTTGCCATTACCGAATGAGTGCAATATCACTCGAATTGACTTGACAAAAGATATTTATGTGGGAGATGTGGTTGATTACATAATAAAACAGCTAAATAAAAGTTTTACCGGATTTAGGTGTAAGCCGAATTATATTGACTGTAAGGAGAATGCAACATTTACAAAACATAGCAGTAAGAGCTCAACAAAGATATTTGAGCTATCATTTTATGATAAATATGAGGAAATGAAACATCATATTGACAGCGGAAATTATCATTATGATGAAGACATGCTTAATCAAGCGAAAGGTATTCTTCGTGTGGAATTTAGATTTTATAAAACAAGAATTCAAGGAATGAAAAAAACGGTAATATTAAAAGTACAGAAGAATTATTGAATTTATTATCAATAAACTCAGAAGATATTATTAATAAAAATCTAAGTCAACTATACTTAAAAGGTGCGTTCTATAAACTCGACAGGATAAAAATGAAAATTGAGACGGGGCGTTTTCATACAAAGACAAAACATAAAATGCTGGAGTTTATACGATTATCGGTATTACATAAAAGTTCAAAAACTGCCGCCGAATACTTTATTAGGGAATATTCGGAAACCGAATTGAAAAAGGTTATGGAAAAATTTAAAGAGATAGGCATTATACCTACACCGATTTCCGTTCGACAGAAATTTGAGGAATGGAGTTTTATGTAAGGAAGTAGGTCTGTTTAGACCTACTCCGTTACTCCTTTTTGCCGAATAAATACATAAGAGCGGTAATCGGCAGAAGTGATAATAAAAACCATTTACCCATGAAAAACACCTCCTTACCAAAGCATAAGCAATACTTTTTTAATTCCTTTTAGTATCGTTCGTATCATATCGGAAACCTCCTTTCGATTATTCAAGTAGATAATGTATAAATGGAATTCGATAATATACGATAAAAACCGTATTATGAAAGTTATGATTTATATAATATCTCTGTGTAATAAAATACACGGAGGTGAAATTTATATGTTCCAAAACGAACGATTTTGTACTTGCGGAGTAAACAAGGAAGTTCCTATTGTATTACAATGTATGATGTGGAATATGGTTGATACAATGGAAGTTGAATCAAAGGATTACTTTCAAGTATTTGAACTGTCGGAGTATGATGGTATGCAAAAAATCGTACATTCACAAGAAATGCCGGAGTATAAAATGGAGTATCTTGTTAAATTACAAGGTGCTCCTATTTTTGTGGGTAAAGTTTATGTGATTGACGATAAAACACATTCGACAATGCTGAAAGCAGAGGAGTATTAAGAGGAGGACGAAAGATGAAAGAGGAAAAACATACTTGTGACATATGTCACGAAGAACGTGATTTATCAGAACTAACATATTTTGATGAATCATACTTGTGTGAAGATTGTTTAAGACGTGAAACATTCATTTGTCGTGATTGTGGTGACAGACATTGGAATGATGATTCGGCAGACGGTGATTTGTGCCAAACTTGTTACGATGAAGATTACGTCAGATGTGAAAGATGTGATGCGGTAATTCATTATGATGACGCTTGTTATCATGAAGATGAAGAATATCATGACCATCCATATTGCAGAGATTGTTTTGACATGGACGAGATAATCCACGACTATTACTACAAGCCTGAACCGATATTCTACGGTGACGGTCCGAGATATTTGGGTGTGGAACTTGAACTTGATGACGGCGGTGAAAATGAGTTTTGTGCGAGCAAGCTGCTTGAAATAGCTAACAATGGATGTGAGCGTATGTACATCAAACATGACGGCTCACTTGATGATGGCTTTGAATGTGTAACACATCCGATGACGCTTGACTATCACATAAATCAAATGCCTTGGAGAGCGATTCTTAACAAAGCGGTAGCAAAAGGATACTTAAGTCACCAAGCCGGAACTTGCGGACTTCATGTACATATAAGCCGAAATGCACTTGGAGTGAATTACGAAGAACAAGAGGCAACAATAGCAAAGATTCTCTACTTCTACGAGAAGTTCTGGAATGAAATCTTAACATTTAGCAGAAGAACGGAATCACAAGCAGAACATTGGGCAAGACGTTACGGCGGCGGAATTATCAATCCGAAAGAAACACTAAAGCACGCTAAGAATTCACATATGGGACGATACGCGGCGGTCAATCTTGAAAATGAAGCGACAATAGAAATGCGAATATTCAGAGGTACTTTAAAGTACAACACATTTATAGCAACCTTACAGATGGTAGATGAAATCTGTAAGGTTGCTATTTCTTTGTCCGATGAATTTATGCAGAGTTTGACTTGGCTTGATTTCGTAAAAGGAATAGCAGATGACAAACAAGAGCTGATTAATTATCTGAAAGAAAAAAGACTTTACGTCAATGAACCGATAAGAAATGAGGTGGAAATATAATGTGCGGAATATATGGAGTATTAAGTTACAAGGATAAGTTAAAAGATATGAATGAACTTGTGGATTTGCTCGGCATGGAGAGTGCGGAACGTGGCACAGATGCAACAGGTGTTGCATATTCGATTTTGGGTAATATGAAGATAAACAAAAGTGCGGTAAGTGCATATAAGTTTAATCCGAATATACCAAAATTCGTAAATGCAGTAATCGGTCACACAAGACACAGTACACAAGGGGACAAGAATAAAAACTACAACAATCACCCTTGGAGTGAAATGGTGAAGAACTGTCAATTTGCACTTGCTCATAACGGTGTACTGTTCAATGATAAAGAACTTCAAAAGAAGTATAACTTAAAGAGCAAAATCGAAACAGATTCGTTTGTTGCGGTGCAGCTGCTAAAGTACAAGAATGCACTTAATTTCAAGACAATCAAATTTATGGCTGAAAGTATAGAGGGAAGCTTCAGCTTTAATATACTTGATAATCAAAATAATCTTTACCTTGTAAAAGGTGACAGTCCGATTTCATTAATTCATTTTAAAGATAAGGGCGTTTATGTGTTCGCATCAACAAAACAGATACTTTGGAAAGCATTGGTTGATTCGGAATTGTTTCAAGATTTGGAGAATGGCAAGTATGAACATATCGTTCTTAATGAGGGCGATATTCTGAAAATCAAAAGTAACGGCAAACGTGAAAGAGGTCATTTTAATTATATCGAATCATACGGCAGACATTGGTACGATTACGGTTGCGACTGCTATATCGATACGGGGTATGACGATTATTATGAGGAAGAATATCTTGAAGATATAAAGACGGTTGCCGCAATGCATGGCGAGGATCCGGAAGTGATACAGGAATTGTATAACGACGGATATACGCTCGAAGAATTAGAAGAAATGATTTACACTTGATACTAAAACAGTGCCGTTAGGGTGGAGAAAAGCAAACTAACGGCATTTTTTTTATTTGCAATCACCTAAAATTATATTAAAGGAATAAGAAATGGTAATTATTTTTTGAATTATATAGTATATTTTCTTAATAAAATAGAGTAATTATTCATATATGGCGAAAAATGCATATTATTTAAAATAGAGTAATTATTCATATATGGCGAAAAATGCATATTATTT
>QTVU01000102.1 GCA_003460745.1 Firmicutes bacterium AM55-24TS | reverse complement strand
CTTATTTCTTTTTTTAATTTTTTCCATGCTATATTTATTTCAACCAATGTATTTTTTACAATGATAAGCATTCTTTTTCTTAAATATCTGTTTTGTCCATCTATGTAAAATTATATCCCATTAAGTCTCCAACATTTTTATAAAAAAATAAAGAAAGGGTGTTTATATAGAATACTATACTTCAACAGATGAGCTTCCGTTGATAATGACTTTCAATGAAGTAAAAGAAACACTGATGATTTCACGCCAAACATTACTGAAACTATTATGGTCCGATACAATCCACGGTGTAAAAGTCGGTCATCAATGGCGAATTTCAAAAGATGAACTTCTGAATTATATCAACAGCAAAAATGTTTAGGGATACGCAGGCGAATTAAATATCGCCTGCAACCTTACGAAATTTCATAAAGCAAACGTACTGAGCTAATTTTCAAGTAACATATAAAAGCTACTTAATTTAATTCTTGTATTTCTAAACCCAACTTGATATAATGTAAATATCAAAATTAGGTGGTGAATCATATGGCTTTTGATGGCTTTTATATAAAATTATCCAGTATTGCTAAACTCCCTCATACCGATACCTATTACGCTTGTTTTGAATACAAAAACAAATATAAAGACAAATTCAATATCACAGACACACTTGCAAGCTCATGTATTGTTAATTTCAATAATAGTATTTTTGCAAGCAAAACAAAAGCATTTAAGCAATTGATTAACTTCTATACATATGAAGATGAAGGCGAAAAGAAAATAATCATGGGCAAATACAATCTTGCTAATCCTCATGAAAAGCTAATTGACCTTTTTTTTACAGAAGTTGTGCATATATATAATAAATCAGAAGATAATATTGGTATCGGACTATATCAAGATGGCTATCATCCATTTCAGGGATTAACTTTTGAGGATTATGAATGTTGGGAAATAATATACAACCAAAATCCTTTTTTTAAATACAAAAAGCAATTAAAGTTTCTGCCAACAAATTTAATTGATACAAATTTAATGCCTACCCAACGAAACGATGATATGCTCTTGGAAGAAGCATATGATAATGTTATATCGTATTTAGAAAACAACCCAATTTATATACCTCTATTTTTGTATACGTTGTACTCTTTTTTCTCATCGTTATCAAAATATATGTATATATTTGAAGTAAAAAGGCTTGATGATAGCGATGTTATTGACAAAAGAGATTATCTACTGCTTAAAGACAAAATAGATGATGAAGATAATGGTTGGTTGTTCTTCAATTTTAATCTTTGGCTTCATACTAAAAATACTGATACATTAAATATTGCCGCCAACATGTTTTTGAATACATTTTCATATGGTTATACATCAATAAAAAATCCACATAACTTTCACATTAACATTTCAAAAGAAATAAATACACTATCTACTAAAGATATTAACACTTCAGAAAACATGTGCCCTCGCATAGCAACATATGAAAATTTCAAAAATACTCCTATTCTTGTATATTCAGAAGCAGGTCAATTATCATCAAGATCGAAAATAGTGCAATCTATTTTGAGTGATGTTGGTCTTTGGGATACAAATTTTGTATTTCTCGCCGCACACAAAAAGAAAAACGAAAGTATTTTTGATAATTTTAGGCTGATTAACATTAACTTATCAAATGCCAAGAAAATATCAATGCGTGAATTCCATGAACTAAAGCCTTATGTTAATATTTTATATCGTCATGTGGTAGATAGTTGGCAGTATTGGTCTGAACAACCGCTTCAGGTGTATAATAGTATTCGTACTCCACTTAGGACTTTCTACACACATAATAGAATTCTTTATTATAGTACGAATGACGAGAATAGCGAGAACAGGGATAACATTGAAAGCAATAGTAACGTTTTGAAACGTACAACTTATAAGGAATTATTTTATTATAATTTATACACATCCGCAGTTCTTTTTGCTACATTGTTGAGGAAAACCATTCCACCCTCTTTTGGTAAAGCATTAAATGCAATATGCAACAACGACTATAACGCATTAATCCCTAAAGTCGATTCACATTTAGATACCGACCGGGACATGTTTTTAAACTACCTCCAAACCATTATCAAAGAACACATCAATGATTCCCCACAAGAAACTGTCTGGCTTGATGAGCATAAAATTTCCACAGGACAAATAGAAGATGTTTATTCTTTCAACGACAAGGTTGTCAAAGAATTCCTTGATAAAGATATACATAACTCGTCGATCGCATTGAGGAAATACCTCGTATCAAAAAACATGCTATTAAAAAATGACAAGCGATTTGTTTTCAATAAAAACGCCAACTCAAAAAAATACTATGTCTACAAGATTCGAGCCAAATATTTATCTTAAAATATAATAGGCAAGCCCTCACTAAACGGGCTTGCCTGTCGGTTCTTATATCGCAGTAACAATCTGTTTCAACTGTTCAAAGTCTGTATGAACATATGTGTCGTAGGTGATTTGAATACTGGAATGTCCCAATATTTTGCTTATGTACTTTACTTCCAACCCTTTTGCAAATAAATAAGAAGCAAACGAGTGTCTCAAAATATGCATTCCACTTGCGTCGATTTTTGCTCTTTTGAATACCTGATTCACCGCTTTTGAAATATTATGTGGTGTAAGATGAGTACCTGTCCTTGTCTTGAATACATAATCCTCGTCGTTACCCGTATAATACAACGCAATGTGATTAGATATCGCCTCAAGCGCAATATCGCATAGTGGTATTTCCCTTACACCTGCTTCTGTTTTAACCGAGCGTTGAATTAAAGGTCTACGCTTTTTGTTCCCTAAGCCATCTGTGACCATGACCAAATTCTGTTCAATTCTGACTTTCCGATTTTTCAAATCTAAGTGTTTGTATTGCAGTGCCAATGCTTCACCTTCTCTTAATCCGGTGTACAAAACGAATATTAATCCATATCCGTATCTGTATCTACATTCACCTTTTTTCAGTTTTTCCGCCGCTACACTTACAAATTTTTTCATTTCGTCCCCACTTAACACCTGCAACTGCTTTGTGTTGAATTGACTCTTTGAGGGTAGTATAACGCCCACCATCGGATTGAAAACAATTTTTTGTTCTACAACGTATTGCCTGAAAAACCCATTAAGAGCTTCATACGCCTTCTTGATACTGCTATGCGATAAGCCTTGCTTTTGCATGCGATTGATGATTGATTCTTGAATATCGTCGGTTGATACCTTTTGAATCATGTAATTCCCTATGTATGGGATGATTTGGTATTCGATAGTTTGCATCAACCTATCATAGCTGCTTGGCTTTAAGGTCGGCTTTTTGTATTTATCACTCCAATACCTCAGTCCCTCACTCATAAGACCATCTGCTTTTGTTAGACCATCCATATTCGTAAGATTTTTCTTAAAGTTATTCATTCGACGCCGTGCCTCTGTAGGGGTGTTGCCGCTGAATGTTTTTATTCTCGGGTTGCCGTTACTGTTATAACCAATTTGCAGACGTGCAATCCATTTGCCTCTGGAATCTTTCGTTATACACCCTTCCGAATTTCCTCTTCTTTTCATTTTCTTTTACCGCCTTGCTTTCAATATATATAAATAATGTATAATCTTAATCAACTCTTTTCCGCTTCACGTTCTTGCCGAGCCAGCCATTTCATTAGCGATGCTTTCTGTATTGTATATCGGCCCAACAATTTGAACGCCGGGAATCCTTTTTTTCTCACAAGTCGGTACGCACCTGACCGACTGATTCCTAAGTAATCCATTAGATCTGAGATCTCCAATATCTCAGGCAGTTCGTTTAAATTTTTCATTTTAAAAACCTCCAAATTTAATATTTATCAGTTTGTCAAAATCCAAATAAATTTTTATATTTTAGTCCATAGGGGGTTTTTTATGTTCATAAAACCTTGGTCGCTTTTTAAAATGACGTAACGTTTTTTTGTAGAAATGTATCGAATTTATAGTTACATCCGCATACATTTTTATGCTTTGTTTTACATTTGATATTATTCTTGATATTATTCTTAATATTGTTCTTGATATTGTTCTTGACATTATTCTTATTCTTTATATTGTTCCTTATAT
>QTVU01000101.1:2196-4129 GCA_003460745.1 Firmicutes bacterium AM55-24TS | reverse complement strand
ATACCTTTTGCATAAGCTTGAAGAACATACGGCTTATATTCTTCTTTTATTCTGTTATAATCTTTAAGTTTTGTAATGTAGGTTGAAGTATCGGCTACTGAATCTTCCTTGAGATATTCAGCCGCACGAGTAATAACCTTAGCCATTTCACCACGATTACAAGGAATTCCTACAAGTTTGAACATTGTATCTTGTTCTGTTATTAAGCCCAGTTCAAATGCCTTGTCAAGATACGGAATAGCCCACGAGCTCCACTTACTGTTCCAAGTATTTTTAACTGTCGGTGCATTACTTTCGTTAAGCTCTCCGCATATTAAACAAACAACTGTTTTTATAAATTCTTCTTGTGTAATTTGATTATCAGGTCTGAACGTACCATCTTCATATCCTGAAAACGCATTAAGTTCAGAAATCTTATTTACATAGCTTGCATACCAAGCCGATTGGTTTACATCAGAGTAATCTGCCGCTAATGCAGAACTACAAGATATAAGCGTTACTGCAGATAGAAATGTTGCTAAAATTCTCTTTTTCATAATAAAATCCTCCTTTGTTCTATATCTTTTATTGACTATATTATACCATATTTGTGTTATTTTGTCAAGTTATTTTTTGAGTTTTTATCTTGTATTTCGACTGATTTTGCTTTCTTTTTCTGACATATTCAATCATCTGTTCTTATGTTGTTTGAACTTAGTTTAAACGGAATATCAAAGCTTTTGGGAAGAATACTTCTAACAGTAACGGGTTGCATTCTTATTCTGCCGGTAATCGAATATTTAGCCGGTGATTTTTGTATATCTGTTTCATCAATGATTATCTGATATTGAAAACTTCCGTCATCGGCATATTTCTCATATTCATCATTCAATTTCATATCTTCGGTCAGATATGTTTTGAATTCTCTCTGTGCTTTCTGCGTATCCATAACAGAGTTATGCTGCACCCAATCCATATCTTGAACAGCCATAGTAACCGATATATTTAAAGCTCGAGATATATCGGTTTCTACACTTTCCTTAATCGTGAATATGTGATAATACTCCATTGTTATAAACAAGGCTATTCCAAAAATGAATATTGCAGTTATAAAACCAATGCCCGAAAAAGCTGGTTTTTTTAAGCTAAATGCGTTTTTCAAAACTCAATCCACCTCGATTATTCTTATTCCTTATTGCCTCTCTTAACTTGTATAGTTCTTTCCAAGCCTTTGTAATAGCCTCTTTTGTTTCTTCAAGATTTACACACTCAAGCTTACCCATATTGCAAAGTATAGCAATTTGATTAACATTTACACCGATGTGTCTAAGTTCAGATGTAAATTCTTTTATTTCTTTACTCGGCAATATATAAACGTGTGAATTTCGTATTGCACGTCTTACAAATTCACTTTTTGTAATCTTTAATAGTGCCGCCTTTTCCTCTATTATCTCGAGGTCCTCCTGTGCTACTCTCATTTTCAAAAATGCCGGATATTTTCCCACTTTAAATCAACTCCTCTTTTATTCAATCATATCTGTTTTTTGGGTTTGGGCTATGCCCAATTTTCACACAATTTTATATTGTGTTTTTGCCTTTGTACATACAAAGGCGTATCTTGCCATACCATTTTTAACTCAAAATTGAGTTAAAAAGCGGTCTGTAAAATAGCAGAAAATAAATAGATAAATTCACCGCTATTTTTGATTATTTAGCAAATTTATTATATTATTTTTAATATCATCAACAGACTTATCGGGATAAAAAGTCTTTATTTCTTGCCATACGTCCATACTTGCCTCAACATCTGAAGCAATTACATCTTGAGAAACAGTCGGCGGATAATATTTTGACAGAAATTTAGGCTTTATTGTAAATGACTTTAGCTTTTGTGTCACTGACTTTCCATATCTCCCCTCAAAAACTTCAACTGCGTTAATTCTGTCAAGTTTAT
>QTVU01000101.1:0-1488 GCA_003460745.1 Firmicutes bacterium AM55-24TS | reverse complement strand
ATTCCGCAAGCTTTAATACTGTCTGCTAAATCTTCAAATCTTTCACCGCTATAAAGCTCAAAAGGGTGATTTGGAAACGGTTTTAGTAAATCAACAGGCAAATGGACAATCTTGTTATTATCAAAGCTGATTGTTGGTATAGCCGCTTGTTTTTCTTTTTCCATTTTTTCAAATTGTTCAATCATTTTTGTATAATCTTTTTTTATTTGCATTGCTTTTAACCTCCTGACTCGTATATATCACTGTTTATCATATTTTGTAATACTATTTCTGAGGTAAGCGGAATATTGTATAATGTGCTTATCCAATATGCTTTTGGATTTTTAATTCTCTGAATTTTACGAGAATATGCAAGCAAGCATATTTCAAGTTTTTGTGCCGTTATTTGCCGAAATCTATTTACAACCGCATTATACTCAATAAAGTCACCCTCGATTTTGTATTTCGGACGATATACAGTCATAACTTCAACCATAATATTTACAACTTCATCAACAATATCACGTTCAGCGTGATTAATGAGATAGTCATAATCAATTTGCTTTTTTATTTCATCTACTGTTTTTGTATATCTATCAATCCATTCTTCTTCAGTTTGAGTATCACTATTCTGTATATTATAATTATCTTGATTGATAGGATAGATATAATTAATATCAGTATTATTAATATTATTATAATTACATTTCGATTTTCGAAACTCTAGACTTCGATTTCCGAAAGTCCTGACTTTCGATTTTCGAAAGTCTTGTTTTTCGATCCCCGAAAGTCTTGACTTTCAATTTCCGAAAGTCTTGTTTTTTGATTTTCGAAAGTCTTGACTTTCGATTCTTGAAAGTCTTGACTTTCAATTTCCGAAAGTTTTGTTGAACGTGCGGTATCTTCAAGCTCATAAAACTTTTTAAGATATATTATTGCAGGTTTGCCTTGTCCTTGTTTTACTCTTTCAATAAGTCCGATACCTTTTTCACTATCAAGTTCTGCGAGCATTTTTGTGGCTTTTTCTGTTCCACAACACATCTGCTCCATAATATCATTCGTAGTAAAGAAAATATATGCTCTGTTATCATCATCAAGCCAGCCATTACGAATTGATAAACTCATTCGGTCAAGCATAAGACCGTAAAGTAGCTTAGCACTGTCGGATATTTTTTTGAAGTGAGGCGAAGTTATAAGAATTTTTGGTATTCTGTAAAAAGTAAATTGTTCTGCCTCATTGCCATAAAAATAATCAAATTGCATATTCAACCCTCCTTAAAAAAGTTTGTATTTTCCGGAAATTAAGTAAGACGTGGGACGTCACATTATATCTGAGATATACTCCGTCTTCATTGTGACCGAGCGGCGAATTACCGAAGTATCATTATTACCGATTTTCGAGTTGTGGCAAAGAGTTTCCCGCATTCTTTTTCTTCTTGTACATTATTCGCCAATGCGTGTACAGCAGACGGCTCGTCGAAAATCTTGTTTACTTAATTACCTTTTCTT
>QTVU01000100.1 GCA_003460745.1 Firmicutes bacterium AM55-24TS | reverse complement strand
ATATCTATACCCACCTTCAGCATTTAGATATGCCTGCACAACCTCCATTTTAAATTCAAAACTATATTTTGCCATGAAAAAACCGACCTCCCAATAGTTAGATTTTTGGCCTAACTTTTGGGGGTCGGTTCATATGTTGTTCTCTTTTTTTTGATTGATTTAATATTTTACCGCCATTTACTTATGAAAAGGTAGAAAAATGAAATAAAATAAGGACTATATTAATGAGGAATAAATTTTTTATTCCCAAACTTCCTAAGCAATAGCTCTGGGCAGTAAGCTCCTCACTATGCGAGATAAGCCGAACCCCAGAGTAATCCCTGATTAAGTTTTTTTAAAATTAAAATGTGTTTGTATAAATAGAGGAGGAGTTATTATGAATATTAAAAAAATTATAAGCACAATAGCGGTGATTGGGTGTTTATCGGCTTGTATGATTCCGGCAGTGTCTTATGCTGATGAAATACAGTATGAACCCGAAATCAGTATGTTGGCTAATAAGGGGAATTATTCAATCGAATATGTCAAGTCAGGTTATGAACTTGATTATAGCACAACAAAAGAAAACTATAATATTTCTTTGAAATGTCATAACTCAAGCAATGAAACACGAACGGCAGACGTTTACGCTGTGTTGTATTCAAACGGACTTATTAAAGAAATAAGAAACAATCGTTGATTATGTTAAATGATTCATCTAACAGTGTTGTATTCACTATTAATTCCAATATTACAAATCTTGGGCAAGCGGATACGATAAAAGTCTTTATGTGGGAATCGGGTACCGTCAATCCATTATGTAAAAACTTAACAATAAATACACATTTGAGAGATACGTGAAATTCCGTTGTGTCATAATTTGGCAAATCCTCGAATGTAGGGTATAGTTCAATACTATAATCTTTTTTGTGCAATAAATATGTCGAAAAGTTTACCAAAAATCATATAGATAATTTTAAGGTTGTTTTTTACAAAAAACAGTAAAAAATTTGTTAAAAAAATATTTATCGCCATTTACTTATGAAAAAGTAGAAAAAGTGTCGATTTTAGGCACTTATATAATGAGAGGAATTTTTTCTTTCTCTCTCCGGCTTCTTGGAAAAGGAAGAAGGTGGTATATAGGTATACACTAATTCTCTTATATATTCACTATCTGCAATGCTTGAAGGCAGTATAAATGTAAACCGGAGTGTTGCGAGCTTAACCATAAAATTCGCAGGGTTACACCTATACCATATTTCCATAGGTGTATGACCTCAGGGGAGGAAAGCTTATACATATCCTCATTGGAATAGGGATATTCCACCCGAACAGAAAGGGAAGCCTAAAGGCTTGAAAAAGTCCAAGGTTAAAGAGTAAGCGGGGGCGAATGTTATGACAGCAATGTCATAGGCTACCTTTGGAATTAGTTAGTGTTTTTTTGAAGGGATACACACAACAGTTGGAAACGACTGGTAGTCAGATGGGGCTTCGAGGACTATCAAAGTGTGATGAGTATTTACGGATATTCATGGTCAGGAAAAAGAACACGGATACCTCACGATAAAGGGTTGAAAAAGTTTTGGTTGTATCTATCTTGTAGACTTTCTATAGGATAGCTACGCCCTGAAGCCGTTTCCTTCTCCTAAGGATTGTCTGGTCGGTATAAGCGATATAGCGTTCGATTTTCAAGTGTTTCTAAGACAGAATAGAGCGTATATATACAATAGTTTCATTACACAATCCGTATGAAGCCTTTTTAGTAGCCATACCTATGCCTAAAAATAGGTGGTAAAATATAGATGATGTTTTTTGCTTTATCCGATATTTCTTTCGATTAATTTTGAATTTTGGTTTTCATACTTTCTGATGAAATTAATATTTTGGAATAGAAAGCTTAACTTGAAAGGTACAGTGAACTTCAACCAACGACTTACAACGGATTGCCGCAGTCAAAGAAGTATTGACTTACTTATTGACCAATGACTTATTTTGTTATATAATAGCAAAAATGAGGTATGAATATGAATATGAATTTCAATGACTTAGAAAATAATTTTAAAAAAAATGTATTTCGCACTGAAGACGATTGAAGTGAACCCCGAAATTTAGACAAAATTAAATATTAACTTGCTTGTGAATGAGTTCGGTATTGTACCGGACTCATTCCTTTTAGCTTTAAAGAAATTCTTTCATTGTTGTAATAATCAATATATATTTTTAATTCATCTATGAAAGCTTTGACACTTTCAAATTTTTCACCATAAAACATTTCAACTTTTAATCTTCCGAAGAAGTTTTCCATCGCACCGTTGTCCATACAGTTTCCTTTTCTAGACATACTTTGTACAATATTGTGTTCTGACAGTAAACGTTGATATTCCGAATGTTGGTATTGCCAACCTTGGTTAGAATGGAATAATGGTTTCGCATTAGCGGGCAGCTTTTTGAATAAACCATCAAGCATTTCTCTAATTTGCTGCAAATTTGGACTTAATGAAATTGAGTATAACACAATTTCTCGATTATACAAATCCATTACAGGTGACAAATATACTTTATCATTACACACTTTAAATTCAGTTACATCAGTTGCTAGTTTTTCAAAAGGTTTTGTAGCTGTAAATTCTCTGTTAAGTAAGTTGTCGGCTATTTTGCCGATTTCTCCTTTGTATGAACGATATTTACTGTTTTTGCGTTGTTTTCCTTTGAGATTAAGTTCTTTCATCAGTTTCAACACAGTTTTATGGTTAATTGTATATCCTTTTTGTCTTAATACAATTAAGATTCTGCGGTAGCCGTATCTGCCTTTATTAGCTAAAAATATATATAGTATTTCTTGTTTTTCTTTCTTGTATTTATCTTTGATTGGATGTTGTATATAGTAATAAAAGGTACTACGGGCTAAACCTGATAATTGCAGCAAGTCTTTTAACGGATATTTTTGCCTTAATTCATTGACTATTGCTGCTTTTTCTCTTCTTTTAACATTCTTTTCCGAACTAAGGCACTGAGTTTTTTTTAGTATTCATTCTCCATTCTTAATCGCTGATTTTCGGCAATTAAATCTTCTTCAATTTTCTTATCAAGTTTGGGTGGACGACCTTTTGCTATTCCATCTGCTTTACTGGCTCTACCTCGTCTTTCTTTCATCAGACCTTCGGCTCCTTCTTCCAAGAATATGCGTTCCCATTTCGATATTACATCATGTTTAACATCGTATTTTCTCTCTGTTTCCATTATACCCAAATGGTTTTCTCGCATATCCATTATAACAGATAGTTTGAATTCTGGCGAGTGTTTTCTATATTTTTGTCCTTTCTTTGCCATAAAAATATGCATCTCCAAAAGTGTCTAACTTTTGGGGTGCATATCAGCTTAGTTGCTCTTTTTTTTATTTTCTTTTTTACATCCGCTTGTGCTGATTAGATATAGTAAGATTTTTAAGGAGGAATGAACCAATTTACAAAAATACTATTTGGCAAAAATTTGTATACATTTTCAGGAAAAAGTCATTCATTTTATGCAAATGAAGATAATTTAGTGAACAGTGAAATGAACAAAAGAAAGGATTGATAAATATGTATCAAAAATGTTGCAGAAAATGTGGTAGTCATTCGCTCTTTACAGAACAGCACGGTAATAATACCGGCTTGTACTGTAGCGATTGTGGAGCTTGGCAAACTTGGTTAGGTAAAAATGAATTTAGAGCATTTCAACGTTCACAAAGGCGAAAAAATGCTAATTATACACATACTACAAACGATAAAGAAACCAATACAATACAAACAATCAATAGTTTTTACGGCAAAGAAGCACAAGAACGTCAGACAATTGAAGAGATGTCGGAACTAACAAAAGCATTGAATAAAATTTGGAGACATGATAATAACGTTTTACATAATAATAAATCCAAAGAGGAATTATTAGCTGATTTGTATGAGGAAATAGCAGATGTTTCTATATGTCTACAATACCTAATAGATTTGTATGATTGTTTAGATGAAGTAAAAAAGATCAGAAATGAAAAGTTTGAACGTGAACTACAAAGAATACAAAGGAATGCTGAATAAGTCCAGCGGTGAAATGTCAAGAGGAAAATAAGTGAAAAAGCAAATATTTTTCACCAAATTCCGAAAGGTACAAAACACCTGCCTAAGCCCTGTCTATCAAATTTTT
>QTVU01000010.1 GCA_003460745.1 Firmicutes bacterium AM55-24TS | reverse complement strand
ATTGACAAGTTCAATAGAAATTTCGGATAATATAACAGAATTAAAAAAAGTATGCATTTAATAATTATTGTTCCTTAAATAGTATAGCAATTTCTCAAAGTGTACGAAATATTGGGGAAAAGGCATTTTATAACTGTGATGGACTAACTAGTATATATATTCCAGACAGTGTATTAGAGATTGAGACTTCAGCTTTCGGATATTGTAAAAATATTGTTGATGTATATTATGGTGGAAGCGAGGAAGAATGGAAAGAAATGTACATAGGTAGTGATAATGAATATTTAAAAAATGCTACATTACATTTTAATTCAATAGCGTTGCCGACTGCAGAATTTAGTGTGATAACAGAAGAAGATAAAGTTTATGTCAAAAATATTTCAGAAATATCAGGTAGTATTGCGGTTATAACAACTAAATATAATGATGGTATACTACTTGATATTCAGGTAGAAAGGATGATTATGTTACCAAGTGAAGAAAAATATTTATTTATTCCTAAAAATGGTAGGATATTTATTTGGAATAGTCTTAAAGGTATGAAACCGCTATCAAATGAACTTTAAGGCAAACAAACAACGCATCATTAAAAATGATACGTTGTTTTTAGTATGATTGATAAAATTTCTGTTGTACTAGAAGTATTTGATGTATCATCCTCTTTTTTGCGGATTATGAGAAATTTTAAAATTAAAAAAGGATTTTTGGGTGCGGATGTTGTATTATAAAAAGCGAAAGTTTTTAAGACATAAAGCATTTTTTGAATAAAATTTCAATATAATATAAATAAAATGTTATAAAATGAGAAAATGGGGGTAAATATAACGTGAAGTGTATTTTTACCTCTGTTTTGATGAAAGATTGGAGTGTATAATATGTACATATTAGCATTAAACGGAAGTCATAACAATGACGGAAATACAGCATTTTTGCTTAACGAAATTTTAAGACACTGTGCCGAAAAGGGTGCAGAAACTGAAATTTGCAGTGTCAGTGAGGCGATTATGGATACAAAAACACCGTTTTGCGTAGCCTGTTCAACGCCTTGTACAAAAAAGTGCTATAAAGATACAAAACTTGATACATTATTTGATAAAATCGAAAGAGCTGATTTTGTTGTTTTCGGAAGTCCTGTTTATTTTGGGTCTATGACAGGTCAGATGAAATGTTTTTTTGACAAGACAAGGGACGCAAGAGCTAATAAAAAGTGGCTCGGAAAGCCTATGGCGGCGGTAACTGTCGGTGCGTCAAAGTACGGCGGTCAGGAAAGGACTTTGGAGCATATTCATTCATGCGCGCTTGTTTCGGGTATGACGCTTATAGGCAACAGCTCTGTATCGGGTATGGGACATTTCGGTGTATCTGCTCAGAAACCGGCAAATGAAGATACATATGCTATAAATCAATGCAAGATTTTAGCAGAAAGAATAATTGAAACGATAAGATAAGTATATTTTTACGCATTATGTGTGAAAATAGTACCATTGATAAAAGGAGGTGACGGTGTGCCAAGAAGAATTTCGGACGATATGATAGCACAAATATGTGATGAAAATGACATAATTGACTATGTATCGAGATATGTACAATTAAAAAAATCGGGACGTGATTACAGCGGACTTTGTCCGTTTCATCATGAAAAAACACCGTCATTCCATGTAAGTCAGGAGAAACAGCTTTTTCACTGCTTCGGATGCGGTGCGAGCGGTAATTTGGTGCAGTTCGTAATGCGTACAGAAAATCTTGACTTTATTGATGCGTTGAAGTTGCTTGCCGACAATGCAGGTATAATAATTCCTGAAGATGACGGAAATTTTTTGGATGCATCGCATGAAAAGAAGAAACGTATTTTGGCGATGAACAAACTTTCAGCGAGATTTTTTTATAATTGTCTGCGTGATAAAAACATAGGCGAAAAAGGTCAAAAGTATTTTGCAAAACGTAATATACCTTGGAAAACGGTTACGGTATACGGTTTGGGATATGCACCCGAAGGACACGATCATTTGCTTAAATATTTGACTTCGCAAGGGTTTAAAACAGAAGAAATTGTCGAGGGCGGACTTGCCGTAAGCCGTGAGGGCAGAATATATGATAAATTCAGAGATCGTGTTATGTTTCCGATAATTGACGTTAGAGGAAATGTTATCGGTTTCGGCGGTCGAATTATGCACGACAATAAAGAAATTAACGGTTATAAAATACCTAAATATCTGAATTCGCCCGAAACACCTGTTTTTGATAAAGGCAGAAACTTATTTTCACTCAACTTGGCGAAAAATGCAAAATCATCGGAGATAATACTGTGTGAGGGATATATGGATGTAATATCCGTATATCAAGCCGGTATAAAAAATATTGTTGCAACGCTCGGTACGGCTATTACGGAAAATCAAGCTAAATTGATGTTGCGTTACGGCAGTGAAATACTGATATGTTACGACAGTGACGAGGCAGGTACAAAAGCGGCGTTAAGAGCCATTGACATAATAAACAATGTAGGCGGCAGAGCGAGGGTGATACGGCTTAAAAATGCCAAAGACCCCGATGAATACATAAACAAAAACGGAGTTGAAAAATTCAAAGAGGCGGTAAAGAATGCGATGCCTGCCACTGAATTTAAGATTTCTTTGATAAAAAAGCAGTACGACGTAACGAGTACGGATGGCAAGATACTGTTTATAGATGAGGTAGTAAACATATTTACAAAATTAAAAGATGCTGTTGAGGTAGACGCCTATATAACGAAAGTCGCGGAGGATACAGGAATAAGCCGAGAGGCGATAGCAAGCAAATACCGTGAAAAAATCTCGAAGGCAGTTATAAAAGAATACCGACTAAAAATGAGTATCAGAAAAAAGTCGAACAAAGAAAGCGTGAAACAACGAAAAATCAAATGGTTACAAGCAGTTTGCTTGAAGCTGAAAAACGGCTTTTGGGACTTATATCGCAAAGTAAAAAGCTTTATAAAATGTCGTCGGCACAGCTTAATGCCGAGGAATTTGCAACAAATGTGTACAGACGTTTGGCGAAAAGTATGTATGACAGCTATGAAAACGGAATGTCACCCGATCCGGCAATGATGTTAAATGATTTTTCGGGCGACGATTTGAGTGAGGCGTCGGAAGTTTTTTATAATCTTGAAGTTTACAGCGGTGATGAAGAAACCGTCAAAGAACTTTTATATACAATTAAATTGGAGAAGCTGAATATGCGTATCAATGCCGAAGCAGACCCTACGAATTTGATGGATTTGTTTAAGCAACGTGAAGAACTTCTAAATGAGAAAAATACTTGGGAGGAATAGTTTAATGCAGGAAAAGATGAAAGACATTAAAAGAGAGCTTATCGAAAAAGGTAAGAAAAAAGGGGTACTTACTTTTAAGGAAATAAGTGACGCTTTTGAAGACATTGAAGTGACACCGGAAGAAATAGAAAGACTTTATGACGTTTTTGAAAAAGAATCTATCGAACTTGTTGAAGATTTGGATAAGGAACTTGAAGAAATCGAAGTAAGTAAGGAAGAACTTGAGGACTTGTCTGTTCCGGAGGGTATCAATATTGATGACCACGTTAAAATGTACCTAAAAGAAATAGGTAAAGTTAATCTGCTTACTCCCGAGGAAGAATTGTCACTTGCAAAAAGAATGGCAGACGGAGAAAAAGCGAAAGAACAGCTTGAAGAAATTGGCGAGGAGATAGACGAAGATACTAAAAAACAGATTGATTTATTGATTGCGGACGGCGAAAAAGCAAAGAAAAGCTTGGCAGAGGCTAACTTGCGTCTTGTTGTAAGTATAGCAAAGCGTTATGTCGGTCGCGGTATGCTTTTCCTTGACCTTATTCAAGAGGGAAATCTCGGTCTTATCAAGGCGGTTGATAAGTTTGACTACACAAAGGGTTATAAATTCTCAACATATGCGACATGGTGGATAAGACAAGCTATTACAAGAGCCATTGCGGATCAAGCGCGTACAATCAGAATACCTGTTCATATGGTTGAAACCATCAACAAACTTGTAAGAGTTTCAAGACAGCTTGTGCAGGAACTTGGCCGTGAACCTACGCCGGAAGAACTTGCAAAAGAACTAAATATGCCTGTTGATAAAGTGCGTGAAATTTCAAAGATTTCACAAGAGCCTGTTTCGCTTGAAACTCCTATCGGCGAAGAAGAGGACAGCCATCTTGGCGACTTTATTCCGGATGAGGATGCGCCTGCACCGTCAGAGGCGGCAAGTTTTGTACTTCTAAAGGAACAGCTTGGAGCGGTTTTGGAAACATTGTCTGAAAGAGAGGCGAAAGTTTTAAGACTTCGTTTCGGTCTTGACGACGGACGTGCAAGAACGCTTGAAGAAGTAGGCAAGGAATTTGACGTAACAAGAGAAAGAATAAGACAGATTGAGGCAAAGGCACTAAGAAAACTTCGTCACCCGAGCAGAAGTAAGAAATTAAAAGATTTTCTTGATTAATAACTAAAAAAGCAATACCAAAAGTGTATTGCTTTTTGCAAATGATTTTATAAACACGGAGGATATTATGGATTGGATTAAAGTATCTATATTTACGACATCAGAGGGTATTGAGCCTTTGAGCGGAAGACTGTATCAGCTTGGAATAACAGGCCTTGAAATTGAGGACGAAAAAGATTTTAAAGATTTTCTTGAAAACAATAAACAGTATTGGGATTATGTCGATGATGAGCTGATTAAGGAAAAAGAGGGTGAAACGGAAGTAATCGCCTATGTCAGTGATAATGCGGCAGGTCACGAGATGCTTATGGCAATCAGAAATACTGTTGCTGAAATGAAGCAACTTGATGATGAAAATGAGTTCGGTAGACTTGAAATTCATATTGACAATATGAAGGAAGAAGATTGGGCGAATAACTGGAAGAAGTATTTTCATCCGTTGGAAGTAGGCGAAAAAATTCTTATCAAGCCTGAATGGGAAGAACTTAAAGACAATACCGACAGAATTGTATTCAATATAAATCCGGGTATGAGTTTCGGTACAGGCGGACACTATACAACACAACTTTGTATCGAAACACTTGAAAAATACATAAAACCGGGCGTTAAAGTGCTTGATTTGGGCTGCGGCAGCGGTATTTTGTCAATTATATCATTGTTGTTGGGTGCAGACAGTGCGTTTGCGATTGATATTGACCCGAATGCGGTTGATATTGCATATCAGAACGCAGGCATGAATGATGTCGACATATCGAAATATACGGTTAAAGCCGGAGATATAATTACAAACACAGAATTGCAAAATGAAATTGCCAAAAATGAATATGACGTTGTTGTGGCAAATATTGTTGCAGATGTCATTATAGCGCTTGCTCCAAAAGCACGTGAATATATGAAAAAAGGCGGTGTGTTTATTACTTCGGGAATAATTGAGGACAGAGTAGACGACGTTAAAGCGGCACTTGAAAAATGCGGCTTTGAAATAAATTCAATCAAGCAAAGAAAAGATTGGGTATCTATTGTTTGTAAATAACATTAACGGTGAAAGGAATGATAAAAAATGCTTGAATTAAAGAATAATATTTTTTATGTGGGAGTGAAAGACCCTACACTAAGAACATTTGATATTTTTATGGAAACGGAATACGGTACGACATATAATGCGTATCTTGTAAAGGGTGAAAAAACGGCACTTATAGAAACAGCACACGAAAAGTTACTTGATTCGTATATTTCAAATATCGAAGAAATAATGCCTGTTTCTGAGATTGATTATTTGATATGCAATCATACAGAGCCTGACCATTCGGGAAGTGTCAAGAAGATACTTGAATTAAATCCTGATATTGAAGTTGTGGGCAGTATTGCGGCTATAAGAAATCTAAAAGAAATAACAAATATGACTTTTAAGGAGCATATTGCAAAAGACGGTGCAGAGCTTGATTTGGGTGACGGAAAGGTATTGAAATTCTGTATAGTTCCTAATTTGCATTGGCCTGATACTATGGTGACATATCTTGAAAGTGAAAAGACACTTTTCAGCTGTGACGTATTTGGTGCACACTATTGTGAGGACGCAGTTGTTGACGAGGATATAATTTACTACGATAAGTATGAAAAAGCAATGAAAGTTTATTATGACTGCATTGTATCACCATTTAATTCTTTTGTTGTCAAGGCACTTGAAAAGTTGTCGGCACTTGACATTGAAATGGTTTGTAACAGTCACGGACCTGTACTTAAAAAATATATAGCAGAAGCCGTTAAAAAGTATTCTGCTTGGAGTGCACCAAAAGTTACAGAGAAAAAAACAGTCGCAATATTCTATGCGTCGGCTTACGGATATACAAAGAAAATGGCAGACACTATTGCAAAGACGCTTAATTCTTGTGATTTTGATGTTAAAGAATATGATGTTGCCGAAATCAACGACGAAATGATAACGGCACTTCACAGTGCGGATGCGCTTGTATTCGGTACACCGACAATCAACAGAAATGCCGTAAAGCCTGTATGGGATATTATTTCTTCGATTGACCTTGTTAATATGAAGAATAAGCCTTGCTTTGTATTCGGCTCATACGGCTGGGGCGGTGAAGGTATTCAGCTGGTGCATAATCATCTTGAATTGCTTAAACTAAAGCCTTTTGAAAAGCCGTTTGGTTGTATATTCAATCCGTCAGACGAAAAACTTGCCGAACTTGAAGATTATACAAAGAAATTTGCGGAAACGATATAAAACAAAAGCAGAGTCATAAGATATGACTCTGCTTTTTGGTATTTGACAAATCGACAAATTTGTTATAAAATTATGCCTACTGAAATAATAGGAAATATATTTGAGGATAGGGAATAATTATGAGCATAACAATAGAAGAATTGAATAAATTAGATAAAGACACATATCAAATTATAGATATTCGTGACAAAGAAGAAGTTCAAAAAGACGAAATGTCCGGAGCAGTCTATGTTCCGTCAGATGAGATAGAAACAAGCGGAAAGGTTGATTTATCAAAAAAACTTATTATATGTTGCAGAATAGGTAAAATCAGCATAGACGTTGCGGAGCAGCTAAGAGAAAAAGGCATTGACGCGGTGAGCCTTGAGGGCGGATATACTGCATGGCTGTTGGATTCGATAAAGCGAAAAGAGGCTGAGAGCATAAGTCGTGACGTTGAACAAAGTATAAGAAAAAAATTCCGTAAAAAAATTTGGCGTATGTTTGCAAAAGCAATTAATACTTACGATTTGGTTAAAGAGGGCGACAAGATTGCGGTCTGTATATCGGGCGGAAAAGACTCAATGCTTATGGCAAAACTTTTTCAGGAACTTAAACTTCACAATAAATTTGAATTTGAAGTGAAATTCTTGGTTATGGATCCCGGTTACAGTCCTGAAAACCGTAAGGTTATAGAGGAAAATGCAAGGAAATTGAATATCCCTATAACTATTTATGAATCCGATATATTTGAGTCGGTTTATAATGTTGAAAAGTCTCCTTGCTATTTGTGTGCAAGAATGAGAAGGGGATATTTGTATAAATTCGCAAAGGATATGGGCTGTAATAAAATTGCGTTGGGACATCACTATGACGATGTAATTGAAACGATATTAATGGGAATGTTGTATTCGGGACAGGTGCAAACAATGATGCCGAAACTTCACAGCACAAACTATGAGGGAATGGAACTTATACGACCGCTTTATTTAATTCGTGAGCAGGATATAAAATCGTGGTGTCGATATAACGATTTGCATTTTATACAATGTGCCTGCAAGTTTACGGATACTTGTACAACGTGTAATAACGAAGAAAACCGTTCAAAGAGAGTTGAAATAAAAGAACTTATAAAAACGTTGAAACAGGTAAATCCGTACGTTGAGGGGAATATATTCAAAAGTGTTGAAAACGTCAGTTAGAGGCGATTGTTGCGTACAAAATTGACGGTGTGAAACACAGTTTTCTTGAAACGTACGACGAAGAATAACTATATGTTGTACCGTTCAATTTGGCATTACACAACAAAATCCAAACAAAACAAGAATTTTGAAATGAAAAAGAAATAAATATTCACAAACTATTTTCACAATGACTATTGATTTATTTGGCAAAATAGTATAAAATAATAAGTAACAAAACATAATATGTTTTATATGAAATTTAGGAGGCAATATATAATGAGCAATATTAGGTTTGACTATTCAAAAGCACTTCCGTTTGTCGGACAGCATGAGATTGATAATATGGCTGAATATGTTAAAGAGGCACATAATATGCTTCATAACAAAACCGGTGCAGGTAACGATTTTCTTGGTTGGGTAAACTTGCCTACGGATTATGATAAAGAAGAATTTGCAAGAATTAAAAAAGCGGCTGAAAAGATTCGCTCTGATTCAGATGTACTTGTTGTAATCGGTATAGGCGGTTCGTACCTTGGTGCAAGAGCGGCTGTTGAAATGTTACAACATTCATTCTATAATGCTCTTGACAAAGACAAGAGAAAAGGCCCTGCTATTTTCTTTGCCGGAAATAACATCAGTTCGACATATATGGCTGATTTGCTTGAAACAGTAGAGGGTAAAGATATTTCAGTAAACGTAATATCAAAATCCGGAACAACAACAGAACCTGCTATTGCGTTCAGAATATTTAAAGACTTGCTTGAAAAGAAGTACGGCAAGGAAGGTGCAAAAGAAAGAATTTATGCAACAACAGATAAAGCTCGCGGTGCATTGAAGTCGCTTGCAGATGAAGAAGGTTACGAAACATTTGTTATCGCTGACGACATCGGCGGCAGATACTCTGTTCTTACTGCAGTAGGTTTACTTCCGATTGCAGCGGCAGGTATTGATATTGACAAGATGATGCAGGGTGCAAAAGAGGCACAGGATGAATATGCTAATCCAAATCTTTCAGAAAACCAATGTTATCAATATGCGGTTGTAAGAAATGCACTTGCAAGAAAAGGCAAGACTGTTGAAATGATGGTTAATTATGAGCCTGCACTTCACTATTTCGGCGAATGGTGGAAACAGCTTTACGGCGAAAGTGAAGGTAAGGACAACAAGGGTATTTTCCCTGCGGCGGCAGACTTCTCAAGTGACCTACATTCAATGGGACAATACATTCAAGAAGGACAAAGAATTTTGTTTGAAACAGCTTTGCTTGTTGAAAATCCTCGCAAGAATATTGAAATTCAAGCAACAGAGGATAATATTGACGGACTTAATTTCCTTGCAGGCAAGACTATCGACTATGTAAATTCAAAAGCCGCACAGGGTACTGCTTTGGCTCATACAGACGGTCAAGTTCCTAACCTTGCGGTTATTGTACCTGCGCTTGACGCATATAATTTCGGTAAAATGGTATATTTCTTTGAAAAGGCTTGCGGTCTTTCAGGATATTTGCTTGGGGTAAATCCTTTTGATCAACCGGGTGTTGAAGCATACAAAAAGAATATGTTTGCACTTCTTGGTAAGCCGGGTTACGAAAGCGAAAAGGACGCTCTTGAGGCAAGATTAAAGTGAAATCAGAGAGGGCGACTCTCAGAAAATAAAAATTTATTATAAAGGAGGAAGGTTAACATGGTTGAACTTCTAATTGGAAAAAAAGGCACCGGTAAGACAAAGGCTCTTATTGAGAAAGTGAACAACGCTCTAACGGTTGCAAAGGGCAACGTTGTTTTTATCAGCAACGACACAAACAGAAATATTTTTGATGTAAAGTCAAAGGCGAGAATGGCAGACACATCAGAGTTTGAAATTAAGTCATATGATGAATTCCTTGGATTTATCAGCGGTATTATAAGCCGTGACTTCGATATTACAAACATTTTTGTTGACGGTATTTTCAAAATTGTCGGCTCGGACAATCTTGACGGATTTGAATCATTCCTTAACAGACTTGAGACTATGAGCCAAAAGTTTGAAATCACATTTGTAATATCGGTAAGCATAGATGCTGAAACAGCACCTGATTACATAAAGAAATTAGCGTAAGACGCGGAAAAAACAAAGGTGCCTGTATGAATTTAACGTATGAAAATTTGTACAGGCACGATTAATTATTTGGAGGTTTTGATTAATGCAGTATCATAGTACGAGGGATAAGAGCATATCTGTAAGTTCGGCAGAGGCTATAAAAACAGGACTTAGTGCAGAGGGCGGACTTTTTGTTCCGGAAAGCTTTCCTTCAGTTAGTTTAGATGAGATTAAAAATTTGGCGTCAAAGTCATATAACGAAAGAGCATATTTTGTACTTAGCAAGTTCCTTTCGGACTTCACAGAAGAAGAACTTAAAAAGTGCATAGACAGTGCATATACAAAGGAAAAGTTTGAAACAGAGAGCATTGCTCCTGTTTATAAACTTAACGATACAACATATTTCCTTGAATTATGGCACGGTCCGACTTGTGCTTTTAAGGATATGGCACTTCAAATTCTTCCTCATCTTCTTACAACATCAATGAAAAAGACTAATGAAGATAAAGAAATCGTAATCCTTGTTGCAACGTCGGGTGATACAGGTAAGGCTGCACTTGAAGGCTTTAAAGATGTTGCAGGCACAAGAATTATCGTATTCTATCCTGACAACGGTGTAAGTGAAATTCAAAAGCTTCAAATGGTTACTCAAGAGGGTAATAACGTAAGTGTTGCCGCGGTTAAGGGTAACTTTGACGATGCTCAAAGCGGTGTTAAGAAGATATTTACAGACACTGATTATAAAAATCTTCTTGACAGAAATCAATTTAAGCTTTCATCTGCAAACTCAATCAACTGGGGCAGACTTGTTCCTCAGATTGTATATTATTTCTCATCATATGCAGAGCTTGTAAAGAATAACGAAATTGAAATCGGCGATAAGATTAATGTTGTCGTTCCAACAGGTAACTTCGGTAATATTCTTGCCGCATATTATGCAAAGAAAATGGGCTTGCCAATCGCTAAGTTTATTTGTGCGTCGAATGAAAATAATGTTTTGACAGATTTCATAAAGACCGGTGTTTATAATAAGAACAGAGATTTCCATACAACAATCTCACCGTCAATGGACATTCTTATTTCAAGTAACCTTGAAAGATTTCTTTATGACCTTACAGGTTGTGACGATAAACTTGTCAGCGAATGGATGAAAGAGCTTAACACTAATGGCAGCTATGAAGTTTCAGCTGACGTTAAGGCAAAAATGCAGGAAATGTTTACTGCAGGTTGCTGTGATGATGCAGAAACAATGGCTACAATTAAAAAGTGTGCGTCTGAATATGATTATGTTATTGATACTCACACTGCCGTTGCAAAGTCTGTTTACGATAAGTATGTTGCTCAAACAGGCGACACAACAAAGACAATTATTGCATCAACTGCAAGTCCGTTCAAGTTTAATCAGAGCGTTCTTATTGCACTTGAGGATCACAATGCAGTTGTCGGTAAAGACGAATTTACTCTATTGAAGGAACTTTCTGAAAAGAGTAATATGCAAATTCCTAAGTCACTTTATGAACTAAAAGATAAGTCAGTTGTATTTGATCTTGTATGCGATAAGGATGAAATGCAACAGATTGTAAGTGACTTTCTTATGGTTGAGTAAAATTAAATAATTAAGGCAAGGTGTAACTGAGTTACACCTTTACTTTTGACGGAGGTTTTATATGCGTTCTATAAAAGAAACAATAAATGCACTAAAAAACGGTGAATATGATGATAAGCTTACATATTTGTATTCATGCGATAAAAATGATGTGGAAAAGTATTCGGACAGATATATTGACGTTATAAACGGCTTTGAAGAAACATTCGGTAAAGATGGTGATATTGCTTTGTTTTCTGCTCCTGGCCGTACAGAAATCGGCGGTAATCATACAGACCATCAGCACGGTTGTGTACTTGCGGGAAGTGTTAATCTTGATGTTATATCTGCCGCAAGGCCAAACGGTACAAACACAGTTCGTATTCAATCAAGAAATTATCCGCTTGACGTCATTGAGCTTGACAGTCTTGAAATAAGAGAAAAAGAGTTCGATAAGGCGATTTCTCTTATAAGAGGTGTAATTAAAAAATTTGTTGATTTGGGTTATGATGTTAAAGGCTTTGACGCGTACACAACATCAAATGTACTTAAAGGCTCGGGACTTTCGTCATCAGCAGCTTTTGAAGTGCTTGTCGGAACGATTATAAACGGACTTTTTGCAAATAACGAAGTAAATCCGATTGAAATTGCAAAATTCGGACAGTTCGCCGAAAATGTTTATTACAATAAACCAAGCGGACTTATGGATCAGATGGCATCATCTGTCGGTTCGGTTGTGGCTATTGATTTTAAGAGTACGGAAGAGCCGATAGTTGAAAAGGTTGAATTTGATTTGAAAAAGCATAATCATGCTCTTTGCATTATTGATTCAGGTGCGGATCACGCAGATTTAACTGATGAATATGCGACAATTCCGTCTGATATGAAAGCAGTTGCGGGATTCTTCGGCAAGAAATTTTTGCGTGAAGTTGATGAAAATGAGTTTATGGCGAATGTCAAAAACATTCGTGCAAAACTTAATAATGACAGAGCGGTACTTCGTGCAATCCATTTCTTTAATGATAACAGACGTGCGCAAGAAGAAGTTAAGGCTTTGAAAAATGATGATTTTGAACTTTTCAAACAGCTTGTAAAGAAATCGGGACAGTCGTCGTATATGTATCTGCAAAATGTGTTTGCAACAAGTATGCCTAAAAATCAAGCAGTGTCGTTGACATTGGCTTTGTGCGACGAAATACTTGGCGACAAAGGCGCGTACAGAGTTCACGGCGGTGGTTTTGCCGGAACTGTACAAGCGTTTGTTCCGCTTGATATGCTTGATGAATTTAAAACAAAAATTGAGAACGTGTTGGGTGAAAATATGTGCCACGTTCTTTCCATTCGTCCTGTCGGCGGATATGAACTTAAATAATTAAAAAAATCTTCTTGAAGTAAATTTTGTTTCTTCAAGAAGATTTTTCATTTTAAAACAAACTTATAATCCAATACACAATACCGGCAACGAACGAGGCGAGTGTACCGTAAAGGATAACAGGACCGGCGATTGTGAATATTTTCGCACCGACACCGAGCACCATACCTTCGGTTTTTGCCTCAAGAGCAGGGGAAACAACGGAATTTGCAAATCCGGTAATCGGTACAATAGTTCCCGCACCCGCAAATTTAGCGATTTTCGGGTAAATATCAAGTCCTGTAAGCAATGCGCCGGCAAACACCAATATGATTGAAGTGGCAGTGCCTGCGGCTTCTGTATCAAGTCCCCATTTTTTAAACATAGTTAAAATAAAATGCCCGATTACGCATATTATTCCGCCCGATACAAATGCTTTTAAACAGTTTGAAAAAAGCTTTGAATTGGGTGTTTTTGTTTTTACGTATTCATTATATTCTTTGTTAGTCATTTCGTGTTTCATATTAAATTACTCCAGTCACATTATTTTAATATTATTTTCTCATAATAACGATAAAAGTATGCTTAATTATGAATAAAAAATAAAATTTTATCTTAAATATATCATACACCTTGAAATTTATGGCGATTTGAGATATACTTTAAATATACTTATGTTATTATGGAAGGAATGTTTTAATGTTCGGATACGTTACAGTATGCAAAAATGCGTTGAGCGAACAAGGCTTAAAGACGTTTAAAGCATATTATTGCGGATTGTGTAAGGCTATCGGCAAGAGATGTTCGCAATCGGCAAGGCTGGGACTTAGCTATGACATAACATTCCTTGCGATTGTTTTATCTTCGGTTTGCAAAAACGAAATAAGTATGAAAGATAAAAAATGCGTGTTACATCCTATCCGTGAAAATATATGTGTTGAAAATGACACGGCACTAAATTATGCAGCCGATATGGGTGTTATACTTACTTATTTGAAATTGCTTGACGATTGGAACGATGACAAAAGTATAAAAGCGTTGTTTAGTATGCTGCTTTTTGCAAATGGCGTCAGAAAAGCTAAAAAACATTATCCGAGAGAATATGAAAGTATCAGAAAATGTCTTGATGAATTGAGTCGGCTTGAAAAAAATAACTGCAAAGAAATTGATGAAACAGCCGATTGTTTTGCGAGAATACTTGAAATATTATTTACACCCGATTTTATTGAGGATGAAGATAAAAAACGTATTCTTGCGTGGCTTGGCTATAATATAGGGCGATGGATATATATAATTGACGCATATAATGATTTGGAAAAAGACGTAAAGAAAAATGATTACAATACCTTTAAAGCAAAATATGAGGATAAAAACGCACAAGAAATAAAAGACACGATTAGAGAGGATTTATATACCTCAATGACGTTCACTCTTGAAAATGCGGCGTCTGCGTACAATTTGCTTGAGATATACAAAAACAAAGAAGTTTTGGACAATATTATGTATGTTGCACTAAAAACTAAACAGAAAAGTATTTTAGGAGAAAGTAATGAATCCTTATGAAGTATTGGGCGTTAGTGAAAACGCCGATGAAGAAACAATAAAAAAAGCGTACAAAGAATTGGTGAAAAAATATCATCCTGACAGATACATTAATAATCCGCTTGCGGATTTGGCGGCTGAAAAGATGAAAGAAATCAACAAAGCCTACGATATGATAACGAATAAGCGTACCGCAACTAATACGGGATACAGTACGTCATCAAGAGGATATTCAACATCACAGACGCACACAAGCGGACAGGCAAGTTTTCAAAATGTTCGTATTCTTATAACGCAGTCACGAATTCGTGAAGCACTTGAAATGCTTAACTTATTGCCGAAAACAGCGGAATGGTATTATTTATCGGGTCTTGCGAGAATGCAGGTCGGTTGGTATGACCAAGCCATAAGCTTTTTGCAGACTGCTGTACAGATGGAGCCGAACAATGTTGAATACAGAAGTACATTAAACAATGTAATGAACAGAAACAGAACATACACATCAACCACAAGCACCGGTTCAGATTCGGCAGGTTGTTGCGATTGCAGTGATTGTTGTAATTGCTGTACAACGTGGTTATGCTGCAACTGTATGTGCTGATAATATTAAACAGATTGGAGAAAATAGATGAGTAAAGAAGAACAACAGCAACATATTACATCAATAGGCGGTCAGGCGGTTATGGAGGGCGTAATGATGAGAGGACCTTTCAAAACAGCCGTAGCGGTGAGAAAGCCTGACGGTGATATTGAATGTAAGGTCGAGGAAAACGGAACAAAAACAAGAAAGAAGTTTTGGAGATTGCCTATAATAAGAGGTTGCGTGAGTTTTGTAGACAGCCTTGTTATAGGAATGAAAGCACTTATGTTCAGTGCGGAATTTGTCGATATTGAGGAAGAGGAAGGAACGGAAAGTAAGTTTGACAAGTGGCTTGACGATAAGTTCGGCGACAAAATCAAGGATATAGTAATTTATGTATCAATCGCAATATCGCTTGTATTCAGTATTGCTTTGTTTATGGTACTTCCTACTTTTCTTACGAAAGGTGCGGAAAAAATCGGTACACTTATTCCGCCAATTTCGGCATTTACAGATTCACACTTATTTACAAGCCTTTTTGAGGGTATAATAAGAATGGTGATATTTATAGGGTATTTGGCTATTGTTTCAAATATGAAAGACATTAAACGTGTATTCCAATATCACGGTGCGGAGCATAAGACGATAGCGTGCTATGAGGCAGGGGAAGAACTTACTGTTGAAAATATAAAAAAGCATACAAGATTTCATCCGAGATGCGGAACGAGTTTCTTGCTTTTCGTTATGATAGTGAGTATTTTGCTTTTTGCACTTTTGCCGAGAGTGGATATGGTTATATTGCGTGTTTTAATGCGTCTTGCGCTTTTGCCGGCTGTAGCGGGTATTTCATTTGAAATTATAAAATTCGCCGGAAGAAGTAAAAGCAAATGGGTGGCATGGCTTTCAAAACCGGGATTGTGGCTGCAAAAACTTACTACAAGAGAACCTGACGCGTCTCAAATTGAAGTGGCGATTGAATCAATGAAACCGTGTATACCTGAAAATAAAGAGGACGACAGATGGTAATATCGGAATTTGTGAGAGAAACGGCAAAGCAGCTTGGAGATAATGCAAGGTTTGAGGCGGAGCTTATGGTTATGAGCGTTATGGAAATGGACAGAACCCGACTTGTTTTAAACGGCAAATTGCCCGTAATGCTTCAACATACTTACAGAATGAATAAAATGATTGAAAGACGTAAAAAAGGTGAGCCGCTGCAATATATACTCGGAGAAACCGAATTTATGTCACTTGATTTTTTTGTCAGGGAGGGTGTGCTTATACCGAGAAGTGATACGGAAATTCTTGTTGAAACCGTAATTGATAAAATCGGCGATAAGAAAACAACCGTAGCTGATATATGTACAGGCAGCGGCTGTATCGGAATAAGTATTGCACATTACAAAAAAAATACAGATGTTGAGCTGTTTGATATAAGTGATATTGCACTTGAAACGGCTGAAAAAAATATTAAAAGAAATAATCTCTCAGACAGAGTGAAATCGTATAAAATGGATATATTAAATGAATATCCGAAAAAAAAGTATGATGTTGTCGTATCAAATCCGCCGTATATAGAAAATGCGGTTATTGAAACGTTGCAGACGGAAGTTAAGGACTATGAGCCGAGAATTGCGTTGGACGGCGGTGAGGACGGACTTGTTTTTTACAGACGTATAACCGGAACGGCACATAATTTTTTGAAAAAAGGCGGTCTGCTTGCATTTGAGATTGGCTATAATCAAGGCGAATCTGTAAGAGGTCTTATGCAAAACGACTTTTATGATACAGAAGTGATAAAAGATTTAAACGACAATGACAGAGTCGTAATCGGAAAACTAAAATGAGAGGATGATTTGATGAAAAAGATTGGTATTTTAACAAGCGGCGGAGATTGTCAAGGTCTTAATGCGGCAATCAGAGGTGTTGCAAAGGGACTGTATGAAGAAATTGACGACGTTGAAATTTACGGTATTCAAAACGGTTATGCCGGACTTATCCACGGTGATTACAAGAAGATGAATCAATCTGATTTTTCCGGTATACTTACAATAGGCGGTACAATTTTGGGGACATCACGTCAGCCGTTTAAGATGATGCGTGTCATTGAAGATGAAACAGCATTGATAAAGTTGCGGCAATGAAAGATACTTATAAGAAAATAGGGCTTGACTGTCTTGTTATCTTGGGCGGTAACGGTACACATAAAACGGCTAATTTACTTTCTGAAGAAGGTCTTAATGTGGTTACAATGCCAAAGACGATTGATAATGACGTTTGGGGTACGGAAATGACTTTCGGTTTCCAAAGTGCCGTTGATATTGCAACGGAAGTGATAGACTGCATTCATACAACAGCTACTTCTCACGGACGTATTTTTATTGTTGAGGTAATGGGACATAAAGTAGGTTGGCTTAATTTGTATGCAGGTATTGCAGGCGGTGCGGATATAATTCTGTTGCCTGAAATTCCTTATGATATTAACGAAATTGCCAAAGTTATCGAAAAGAGAGAACAAGCCGGAAAGAGATTTTCAATTCTTGCCGTTGCGGAGGGTGCAATTTCAAAAGAAGAGGCAAAGATGAAGAAGAAAGAGCTAAAAGCACTTCGTGCGTCAATGCCTTATCCGTCAATCTCTTATAAGATTGCAAAGGAACTTGAAGAAGTTACGGGTCACGAAATCAGAGTAACTGTTCCGGGACACTTCCAAAGAGGCGGAAGCCCTTGTGCATATGACAGATTTCTTTGCACACGTTTCGGTGCGGCTGCCGCAAGACTCATAAAGAACGAACAGTACGGCTTTATGGTTGCATTGCAGAATGAAAAAATTGTTCCTGTACCGCTTGGCGAGGTTGCTGGAAAACTTAAAAAAGTCCCTGTTGACAGCGATATTATCGAGGCGGCAAAGGAAATAGGCATATCATTTGGTGACTAAAATTTTGCAGCTGTCAAAAAATCAGTTAGGATTTTGGAAAAATGAACTCATATATAAGGCTCTCCAATGAAGCGGAGAGCCTTATTCTTTTAATTCGTCTAAAAGACGTTCAAGACATTTTTTCTCTATTCTGCTGACGTAACTGCGGCTTATGCCGAGTATATCGGCAATTTCTTTTTGCGTTTTCTTCGGCTGATTACCAAGTCCGTATCGCCAACAGAGAATATTTATTTCGGTTGGGGCTAATATTTTTTTCATTGCGTTGTACAGTTTTTGAGCTTCAAGCTTGCCGGAAATGAGGTCGGCAATATCTGTTGAATCGCAAGTCAGTATATCCGAAAAAGTCATATTGTTGCCCTCACGGTCTGTGCCGATACTTTCATCAATGGAAATTTCATTTTGAAGTTTCTTTGACGAACGCATAACCATAAGCACTTCATTTTCAATACAACGTGAAATATATGTAGACAGACGTGAATTTTTTTCGGGATTGAATGTGTTTATTCCTTTGATAAGACCGATTGTGCCGATAGATATAAGGTCCTCAAGATTTTTTTCGTCAGCATACTTTTTTGCAATGTGGGCAACAAGTCTGAGATTGTGTTCGATAAGTACATTTTTTGCACTTTCATCACCTTTTGCATACAAGTCAAGATATTTCTTTTCTTCGCTTTTGTTTAATGGCTTTGGGAATGTCGCATTACCCGAAACGTATCCGGCAAGTATTAAAACAGTCTGTATCCATTCAAAAAATAAACCGCCAAGAAACATATCTCATAACCTCCTTTACACATAATATGCTTAACATATCGTACAAATAGCTAAATTGATGTCCTTATTTTTGTTAAAATTCGGAAAATTGGGTAAAATTAAAATGGTTGACGTAAAATGTCTTTTTATTGTAAACAATACGATATTGACTTGAAATGAGGAACATAATATAATGATAATTGAATAGGTATGAAATATTGAAATCGGAGGGTAGAATATATGCTATGTAAAGTATGTGGAGCTCAGATACCGGATGATGCTCAAGAATGTGAATTTTGCGGTACAAAAGTTAATGAAGATGCAAGTGCGGCAGAAGAAACAAAAGTAATTAATACAGATGAAATAGAAAATGCGTATCAGGAACATCAAGCCGAGTTGAATGAAAATTTGGGTGATGAACAAAATGATAATTCTGAAGAACAAGAAAATTCAGAAGGTGATGAAATCTATGATGATAATGAAAGAAGACGTCGTGAACAGGTAAAGAAAATGATGGAGGATAAGAAACAACAGTTGTCTGAAATCGAACGTCGCCGTAATGAAAAAAGAAAAAGACAAAGACGTAATCGTATTGTGCTTATCGGTGCAATTTGTGCTCTTGCAGTTGCAGCTGCCGGAATAGGTGTGTATTATCTTGTGTCTAACGTCAACGGCGGAAACAAAATAGAGGACACACCTGCACCGTCAGTGGCAGTTGTGTCAACACCGAGTGTAATTGCAACACCTGCGGTAAGTGAAGAACCTGTACAGACGCCTGAGTTGTCAATGGAAACATCTCCGAGAGATGAAAACAGTACATCATCAAACAGCCAATCGTGGTCTGCAACAGGTAATACAGGCAGCGGTACATCAGCCTCAAGGAGCGGAAGTACATCGTCAAGCGGCACAACATCTAAGAGTAATACTTCAAAAGGTTCATCAAGTACATCATCTAAAGGAACAGGTTCAAGCGGTTCATCATCAAGTACATCAAGTTCAAGCGGTACAGGCTCATCGTCAAATACATCATCTGCACAAAACAGCGGAGTTTCATCTTCAAATATTTCTTCACAGCTAAGTACAGGCGGTGAAGTTATATATGACTCAAATGCCAGAAAACATTTAATGACATTTGTAACTAATAATGTTAAATATTACGCAACTGTTTCAGCCGGTAGTACAACGGAACAGATAAACGGCAAGCCATACACGATAACGGCTGTACCGACGTCGGAAACGTATAACGGAAATACTGTATATGAAATTACGAGTATAACGAATTATGCAGGTGACTATATACTTGCAAATTCGGGTACAAAACTTCTTACAAATGATGATATTAAGGGAATGTCAAAGCACGACCTTGCACTTGCGAGAAACGAAATATATGCCCGTCACGGACGTAAATTCCAAACGGAAGAATACAGCAAATACTTCAGCGGTAAGTCTTGGTATTCAATTAATCCGAATTATAATTACAGTGATGATGACAGTAATCTTAATTCGATAGAAGTTAAGAATGTACAATTTATATTAAATGCTGAAAGAAATTAAATAATATCCATAAACTAAAAAGTCTGACCCACAGGGTCAGACTTTTTAGTTTATGCTGTCAATATCATAAGGTGTGATTTGATATACAAAATAATTGAGCCAATTTGAGAATAACAAATTAGCGTGAGAACGCCAACGGACAATCGGCTTTTTTGTAGGGTCATCATTCGGGAAATAGTGTTTTGGTATTATCGGATTTTTACCTTTTTCCAAATCTCTGAAATATTCATCACGCAACGTTGTTGCGTCGTATTCTGCGTGCCTGTTACAAAAATACGTCTGCCGCCTTTTGTAAATACGATATACACGCCCGCCTCTTTTGAATCACAAAGAATTTCAAGCTCTTTAACCTTTTTTATATCCTCTGCACGCACTTCCTGAAAACGTGAATGCGGTGCGTAAAATTCATTGTCAAAACCTCGTACAAGCTTTGCCGTGCGTCGGTTCACCTTGTGTTTAAAAACTCCCGAACATTTTTCTTTTAACGGATGCTTCGGCACACCGTAATGATAGTAAAGACCGGCAAGTGCCGCCCAACATATGTGCAATGTTGAAGTGACGTGAGTTTTGGACCAATCCATTATGCGTGTAAGCTCGCCCCAATAATCAACATCTTCATATTCAAGGTTTTCAACAGGCGCACCTGTTATAATCATTCCGTCATATTTTGAATCTTTTATTTCGTCAAAGGTTGTATAAAATGTTGCCAAATGTTCTGACGGTGTGTTTTTTGATTCGTGTGTATCCATTTGCAGAAAATCTATTTCAATTTGCAACGGTGAATTTGAAAGCAGTCTTAAAAGCTGTGTTTCGGTAGCTATTTTAGTCGGCATCAAGTTCACTATTACAATTTTAAGCGGACGAATATCTTGGTGCATAGCCTTTTTTTCACTCATAACAAAAATATTTTCTTTTCTGAGCTGTGCTGTTGCCGGAAGTTTGTCCGGTATCTTTATAGGCATATATATCCACTCCCTTGCTTAATATACTAACGTTTATTATAACACAAAACAGTATATATTACAATAGATTATCATTAATTATAATATAACAGAAAATTTGCAATATGTATAAATTATAGCCAAAAGCATTATAATAAGTATAGTACGGAGGTGTGTACAGTGATAAATGATACAGATACAGAAAGCAATATAGCGGAACAGGAACGACGGAATATTGAGGATTTGGGAAGTGTTGAAACAAAAAATCCGAGAGGTAATATACATTGTCTGAATATAATCGGTCAGGTTGAGGGACATATGGTATTGCCGCCGCAGAACAAGACAACGAAATACGAACACGTTCTGCCGCAGCTTATAGCGATTGAGGAAAATCCGGAAATTGACGGACTTATGGTGCTTTTAAATACGGTAGGCGGTGACGTTGAGGCGGGATTGGCGATAGCTGAAATGATAGCCGGAATGAGTAAACCTACCGTTTCGCTTGTTTTGGGCGGCGGACACAGTATAGGTGTACCGCTTGCGGTTGCGACGGATTATTCGTTCATTGCACCGACCGCAACTATGACAGTGCATCCGCTCAGAATGAACGGTGTTGTAATCGGCGTTATGCAGACATTTCAATATTTTCAGAATATGCAGGACAGAATAATTGATTTTGTTGTTTCAAATTCAAATATATCATACGACAAATTTAAACAATTAATGCTCACGACTGATGAAATAGCAAACGACGTGGGGAGTATATTATTTGCAAAAAAGGCGGTTGAGTACGGACTTATAAATGAAATGGGCGGACTTAAAGACGCACTTGAAAAAATGTATGAGCTGATAGAAAAGGAGAGAGAAAATAAAAAATGATTTATTCAATAGTGCCGACAGATGTTGTGTTTTTTGACAATACTCAAATAAGACAAAGACATCTAAAAATGTATAACAACGTGACACTTGAATTGACAGACGGACGCGTGGAGAGAATTATAAGCACAAATCCTCAGGATTATCTGAAATATCATAATTTACTCGGTTCAAACAATATTAAAAAAAAATCTTGCAAAACTTTGTCTTATGGTGTATAATGTAACAGATTGCCGTACTCGTGGCAATACACTAATGAAGGAGGAAAAGAATATGCAAGATAATGTATATGACGTTTTGCTGGAGCGTGGACTTATTGCCCAGACAACACACGAACAAGAGATACGAGAATTATTAGGAAAGGAAAAAGTTACGTTCTATATTGGCTTTGACCCAACAGCAGACAGCCTTCATGTAGGACACTTTTTGCAGATGGTCGTAATGCGACATATGCAGAATTACGGACACAGACCGATTGCCCTTGTCGGCGGCGGTACAGGTCATATCGGTGACCCGTCGGGAAGAACCGATATGCGTCAGATGATGACTAAGGAAATAATTGACCATAACTGTGAATGTTTCAAACAGCAGTTATCAAGAGTTATTGATTTCTCGGACGATAAAGCTATAATGGTAAACAATGCCGATTGGCTTTTAGACCTTAATTATGTGGAATTTTTGCGTGACATCGGTTCATGTTTCTCAGTAAATAAAATGCTTACTGCCGAATGCTTTAAGCAAAGACTTGAAAAGGGACTTTCATTCCTTGAATTTAACTATATGCTTATGCAGAGCTATGACTTCTTAATGCTTAACCGTAAGTATAACTGTAAAATCGAATTGGGCGGCGACGACCAGTGGAGTAACATTCTTGGCGGTATCGACCTTTGCAGACGTAAGGACCAAAAGCAGGTTTACGGTATGACATTTACTTTGCTTACAAACAGTGAAGGTAAGAAAATGGGTAAGACACAATCGGGTGCTGTTTGGCTTGACCCTAAAAAGACTACTCCGTACGATTTCTATCAGTATTGGGTAAACGTACAAGATGCTGACGTTATTAAGTGCTTAAAACTTCTTACATTCGTTCCTATGGACGAAATTCGTAAAATGGAAAAGTGGGAAGGTAAGGAGCTTAACGAAGCTAAGAGAATTCTTGCTTATGAAGTAACAAAGCTTGTACACGGTGAAGAAGAGGCTGAAAAAGCTAAGAAAACAGCAGAAGAAGTATTTGCTAAAGGCGGAGTAAGTGCAGATATGCCAACAAGCGTTATACCTGACGTTGTCGGAATGGGTGTACTTGATATGCTTGTTAAGACAGGATTGTTGCCGTCGAAGGGTGAGGCAAGACGTCTTGTTCAACAAAACGGTCTTTCAATCAATGATGTAAAATACAATGACGTAAACGGTGTTGTTACGGAAGATATGATTACAGATGAAGGTATGATTATCAAAAAGGGTAAAAAGACATTCCACAGAGTTGTTACCCAATAAGACAAAAATTAAAAGCGTTCACATTTTGAAGTGAACGCTTATTTTTTTAGAATTTTATAATTCCGAGTGCTTCAAGTATTGAAGAAATCAATATTGCAACGATAAACACAGGTGCAACGTATTTAATCATAATATCGAAAAGCTTTTGACGTTTGAATGCTGATGATATGCGTACTTCATCGTGTATTGAGCTGACGCCGATAACGTATGCGACAAATATACAGGTAAGCAATGCGCATATAGGCATAAGTATTGAATTTGTGGCAAAGTCCATCATATCAAGAATTGTCATACCGCCTAAAGTCGCTTTATCCCAAACATTGTATCCTAAAATCGGCGGTATACCGAATAAGAAAGAACCGATACCTGCACAGATTGTTGTCTTATTTCTGTCCCAACCGAAACGGTCACAAAGCGAAGAAACGATAGCCTCCATAATTGAAATGGAAGAAGTAAGTGCGGCAAGCAGAACAAGTATGAAGAATACACTTCCTATAACCGTTGCCATACCCATGCTTTCAAATACCTTTGGCAATGTCACAAACATAAGGCTTGGACCTTTGCCCAAAGCACTTTGGTCACCGCCTGAAAAAGCGAATACCGCCGGAACAATCATAAGACCTGCCAATATAGCGATAGCTGTATCGAAAAGTTCAATTCTGCCTACATTCTTTTCAAGGTCACTGTCTTTAGGCAAGTATGAGCCGTATGCAATCATAATACCCATCGCAAGCGACAGTGAGTAGAACATTTGTCCCATTGCGGCAAGCACACCTTGAATTGAAAAGTTTGAAAAGTCGGGAACGAAGAAATACTTAACACCCATCATAGCACCAGGAAGTGTAATTGAGTATAGCGCAACGATTATTGCAAGTACGACAAGTACCGGCATAAGTATTGTACTGAACTTTTCAACGCCTTTTTGAACACCTCTTAAAATTACAAAAGTCGTAATTGCCGAGAATATAAACTGATAAATAAGAAGTCTTTGCGGTGATGCAAGCATATCAGTAAAGAAACTGTCTTGTGCCAAAAGCTGATGATTGCCTGTTATATATTTTGTTGCATATTCGATAACCCAACCGCCGATTACGTTGTAGTAAGGCTGAATAATCATGGGAATAAGCGTTGCGATAATTCCGATAAATCCCCATTTTTTACTAAGTTCGCGGAATGCACAAAGTCCGCTTTTACCGGTTTTACGTCCGATGGCGTTTTCGGCAATCATAAGTGAAAAACCGAATGTTACGACAAGAAGTATGTAGAATAATAAGAATATACCTCCGCCGTATTTTGCGGCGAGGTAAGGGAAACGCCAAATATTACCCAATCCTACCGCACTTCCTGCCGCAGCAAGAACAAATCCGAATCCGCCTGAAAACATGCTTCTTTTTTTGTTGTTCATAAGAAAATACCTCTCTTGATTTTATAATAATGAATTTATTATACTACATCGCAAACAATTTGTAAAATACTTTTTGATAAATGTCAGATATTTTGTGAATATTGCTGTAACATAGTATATAAGTTGCCGACAAAAACAGTGATTGAAATTTAATACAGAATATGATATAATAAAAAATAAGTATGTATGAAAGAGCAGGTGAGTACTTTGGAAAAAGGTGCAAATATCCTTTTATCATTGATGCAGTTAAATATCGGAGGTGCGGAAACACACGTTGTCGAACTTGCAAAAGAGCTTAAAAGAAAAGGCTTTAATGTAATTGTTACATCAAACGGCGGTGTTTATGTAAAGGAACTCGAGGACGCGGGAATAAAGCATTACGCAGTACCTTTGCAGAATAAAAATCCTTTGAATATGCTGAAATCGGCAAGACTTTTGAAGAAGATAATTAAAGATGAAAAAATAGACATAGTTCATTCTCACGCTAGAATCCCTTCTTTTATATTGGGAAAACTTCACAAGAGAATGAAGTTTCCGTTTGTGACAACGGCACATTGGTATTTAATACAGGCTACGGTCTTAAATATATAACCGATTGGGGTGAAAAGACTGTTGCGGTGTCGGAGGATATAAAGACATACTTAATGGACAACTATCACATACCGTCAGGCGATATAAATGTTACGATAAACGGTATTGACACTGAAAAGTTTTCACCTAAAACAGATTGTGAAGATATAAAAAAGGAACTCGGTATAAAAGATGAAGACACGGTTATAACTTATGTAAGCCGTTTGGACGAATCAAGAAGCCTTGTTGCAAAACAGCTTATCGAAGCAGTTCCGGAAATCGACAAAGTGGTTGATAATTTAAAAGTTATAGTTGTCGGCGCAGGTGATGATTATAATAATGTAAAAACTATGGCTGACAGCGTAAACCAAAAGTTGGGTCGTGATGTCATTGTACTTACAGGTGCAAGAACAGATATAAATAAACTTATTGCACCGTGTAAACTGTTTGTGGGTGTGAGTCGTGCGGCTCTTGAGGCGATGGCGGCGGACAAGCCTGTTATAATTGCAGGTAACGAGGGATATATCGGATTGTTTGATGAGAGCAAACTTGCAGTCGGCATTGATACTAACTTCTGTTGCCGCGGATGTGAAATGTCAAGCAGTGAGCTTATAAAACGTGATGTACTTGAATTCTTCAATCTTGACGAAAATAAGCAGAAAGAACTCGGCGAATACGGCAGAGAACTTATTAAGAAAGAATATTCCGTAACTCGTATGGCTGATGACAGTATAAAGGTTTATGACTGGGCATTGCAGAAAAACAAAGAAATTCTTATATCAGGTTATTACGGCTTTAAAAACAGCGGTGATGACGCACTTTTGCAGGCGATTATAAATGATTTAAAGCAGTATAAGGAAAGTCCGAACATAGTTGTTTTAAGTGCAAACCCTGCCGAAACAATGGAATATTACAAGGTTAAATCTATAAATCGATTGAATGTATTAAAGATTGCCAAACATATGAAAAAGGCAGATATGCTTATTTCGGGCGGCGGTACACTGATACAGGACAGAACAAGTACAAAGTCACTTTGGTATTATCTTACGGTTATCGCAATGGCAAAAAAGAAAAATATGAAAGTTATGCTTTATTCAAACGGTATAGGTCCGCTTGAAAGAAAGGGCAATATCAAGAAAACCAAGAAAATACTTGATAAAGTTGACCTTATAACATTGCGTGATGAACGTTCATATAAAACGTTGTGTGAAATCGGTATTGAAAACAAAAATGTAAAGGTTACAGCCGATCCTGCACTTGATTTGGATATTGCAGACGAAAAGCTCGGAAAGGCTATTTTGAAAAATGAGGGTGTTCCGAGTGATAAAAAACTGCTCGGAGTGTCGGTAAGAAAGTGGCAGAACTTAGGCAGTGACTTTGAAACTCAAATTGCGAACGCTTGTGACTACGCATACGAAAAATACGGCTACTATACGGTATTTCTTCCTATGCAGTCAAGTCGTGACACAGCTATAATGCAGAACATAAAACGCAAAATGAAACATGAATCGGCAATTATCAAGAAACGTTATTCCGTTGAGGGAATGCTTTCAATTATTAAATGCTTTGATATGTGTATCGGTATGCGACTTCATACATTAATTTATGCGGCGATAAATTCAGTACCGCTTATCGGCCTGGTGTATGACCCTAAGATAAACAGCTTTATGGAATATACACATCAAAGACACTACGTTGACGTAAATGAAGTAACAGATGAAAATTTAAAGAAAATGCTTGATGAATGTGTGGCAAATTACGACACGATAAAGCAGGATTTAAAAGAAAATTACAGCCATTTAAAAGAAAAAGCAAAGCTTAACGGCAAATATGCGATTGAGCTTTATGAAAAAGGGAGTGTGACGCTGTGAAAGAAAAAACTTCCGGACAGAAAATGCTCCTGACGGCAGGCTTTATGGCAATGGCAACGCTTTTGTCAAAGGTACTCGGACTTGTAAGAGATTCGCTTTTAACAGCATATTTCGGTTCCGGCTTGGAGTCGGACGCATTTTTAACCGCGTCAACTATTCCTACAACGTTGTTTGATGTCATAATCGGCGGAGTTATATCTGCGGCATTTATACCTGTTTTCAACGATATAATGTCGAAAAAAGGCAAAGACGAGGCAATGAAATTTGTCAATAAGTTCGTAACGCTTATTGTCTGTATAACCTTATTTATCGTTGTGGGCGGAATAATTTTCAGAGATGTACTTGTGAACATACAAGCGCCGAATTATACAGCCGACAAGCACAATCTTGCGGCACAGCTTACCGCGATAATGTTCCCTATGGTAATATTTACGGGACTGGCGTTTTCGTTTGTCGGATTGTTGCAGTCATTCGGCGAGTACAATATTCCGTCAATAATAAGCCTTGTATCGAATTTGGCGATTATACTTTATTATGTGGTATTCGGCAAGAAGTTCGGTATTTACGGTTTGTCGGTAACAATGGTTATTGCATGGAGCTTGCAGTTTATAATACTGATACCTTGGATAAAAAAATTCGGAGTAAAGTACAGACCTGATTTTAAGTTTAAAGATCCGTATATAAAGCAAATGCTTTTGCTTGCAGGACCTATGCTTATATCAACTTGGGTACAGCCGCTTTATTCAATAGTCAATCAAAGATTTGCGTCAAATATCGATTCTGCGGTAACATATATTCAGCAGTCGAACAGACTGTATATAATCGTTGTCGGAGTATTCAGTTTTGTGGTTACAAACTTGATATTCCCAAAACTTGCACGTGCGGTTGCGGACGGAAACGACAATGAGGCGAAAAAACTTACAGTAAGCTCAATGCGTGCGATTGTGCTTGTAATAGCACCGCTTATGGCAGGATTTATAGTTCTTTCAAAACCGATTGCGTCTGTTATTTACGGCTACGGCAAAATGGGTGCAGAGGATGTTGAGGCAATAAGCACATTGCTTAAATTCTATTCTGTCGGTATGCTTGGACTCGGACTTAATGAGATTTTGTCAAAAGCATTTTTCTCGCTGCAGGACAGCAGAACGCCTATGAGAAACTCGGTTATAAGTATGGTCATAAATATTTTGCTTGCGTATGTACTGTATAATGTAATGGCAACCAACGGACTTGCACTTGCGGCGGCAGGCGGTTCAATCGTGAATGCGGTTTTGAACTGGTTCTGTATGCACAGAAAGTATCCCGATATGATAAAAGGCAGAGATATTTTGAATATGATAAAAGCCGTTATATCGGCGGCTGTTATGGGAGTAGGCGTATTCTTCGTTTACAGATTTGTAGGTGCAAGATTTGACGGTGTTGTAGGAAATATCCTCACTTGCGGTATATGCGGTGTGACAGGAGTTATAATATACGGTATTATGATTTTTGTTACGGGCGAGGACGATATAAAAAGTATTATAAAAAAGAAAGGGTGAGAAGATGAATAGTTTTATACTGTCTTCAATAGCGGCATTTTGTCACAGCTTTGCAAATGCGTTCAGAAAAAGCGGACTTTGCAAATTGCTTATGAAGATATATAACGGAATATCAGGTTCTTGGAAAAACAGTTCTGTTATGACTTGGATCAGAAATATAGGTCAAAACGAGTCAAACAGTGTTGCGGTAAGAATTGTCAGATGTCCGTTTACGTTTTTAACTTTTATAAAAAAGAAAATCGGAAAATTTGTGGAAAGCAACATAAAAAACAGTTTTATATGTCATTGGGCGAGAGTATATATACAGAATTTTATGGCGGTGAATACACGTTTTTTCGGTATAATGATTCTTGCAACGGTTGTATGTTACAGTATTGTAGGTATGCGCCTGTCGAAAATCGCTTTGATTGTCGGTGTTATCGGTGCGATTATGAGTGTGTTTAACTTCAATCTTATGTCGTTTTTAAATCCGAGTAAGGTCGTAAGTGTAATAAAAAGTGCGGCAGGATTTAAAAATCTTGATTTTGAATTTTACGATGAAAAGAATACAAATGGCAAGCTAAGACTTGTACTTGCACTTTTGTGCGGTATTATTGTCGGAGCGGTAATGAGCGTTTCAAAGCTTTACGGCTTGGCAATACCTTTTGCTCTGTTCGGTATGGTGCTTGTTATGTATGCACCGATTACGGGTGTATATGCGGCGGTATTTTTAGCACCTTTTATGCCGACAATGATACTTGCCGGTATATGTTTATGGACGGCTTTGTCACTTGTTATTAAATCGCTTTCGGACGAAAACTTCAAGTGGAAGTTTGACGGTGTAGGTATGTGTATATTACTTCTTTTGGGAGTATTGCTTGTATCGTCACTTGCATCATTCGCAAGAATGGGAAGTCTTAAAGTATGGGCGATGTATCTTGTATTCCTAACATTCTACTTTGTTGTAGTGAATACGGTTAAGACAAAGGAACAGCTTTACGGATTGTTTAAGATATTTGTTATATCGGGTGCACTTGTTGCACTTTACGGTGTAATGCAGTACGCATTCGGTTGGACAACTTCAAATGCGTGGATTGATGAAGAAATGTTTGAAGACGCAACAATGCGTGTATATTCAACACTCGGCAATCCGAACGTACTGGGCGAATACTTGCTTTTGGTACTTCCTGTTGCGGCGGTATATATGCTTAAAAACAAGTGGAAAGAACTTTCAAAATGGGCGTACGGATTAATGTTCCTTGTGCTTGCGTTGTGTCTGGTACTTACACAGTCAAGAGGCTGTTGGATCGGATTTATGCTGAGCGTAGTTATATTCGTAACATTCTATGAAGGAAAATGGTGGGGCTTTATACCGATTGTGTTGTGTATATTGCCGTTTATCATACCGCAGACTATTGTTGACCGTATAATGAGTGTCGGCAATATGGAGGACTCGTCAACATCGTATCGTGTATATATTTGGATGGGTACGCTCGGAATGATGAAACATTATTGGCTCGGCGGTATAGGTATGGGCGAGGCGGCATTTTCACAGGTATATCCTTTCTTCTCATACAACGCTATCATAGCACCTCATTCACATAACTTGTTCTTACAACTTCTTGTTGAGGCAGGCATAAGCGGACTGGGAGTATTCTTGGTAATGCAAATTGTATTTGTAAAGAAAATGTCTGATGTATACAGAATGGATGATAAAAAGAGCATGGACTCAATGCTTGCATTGGCTTTGGGCAGCGGTGTAATAGGATTTTTGGCACAGAGTATGTTTGACTATACATTCTACAACTACAGAGTAATGGCAGTATTCTTTATGGTGTTAGGTTTGGGTTTAGCGTTGAAACACTTAAAAACGACTGACTAAAATTGCCCGCAGCACCACTTTTTGCTCGGGGCAGTACCTATGTACGGCACCGTGAGCCGCAAAGCGGTACTGTGAACAATTTTTAAATTAGTTTGGAATTTCTGTGAAAGGAGTAATCTATGAAAAAAATAAAAGTAATAGAAGTGTCCTCGGATACAAACATAGGCGGTGCGGGAAAATGTCTTCTTACACTGCTTGAAAATTTTGATTACAACACATTTGACGTAAAAGTAGTTCTTCCGAAAAACAGCCTTTTAAAACCGCATATTGACAAGATGAATATACCTGTAATCGAGGTTGACGGAATTGCGGATAAGTCGCTTGATTTTGCGGCGGTAAAGGAACTTAGAATGATATTTAAACGTGAAAGACCCGATATTGTTCATACTCATGCAAGTATGTCAGCAAGAATTGCGGCAAAACAAGCGGGGGCAAAGGTTGTTTATACGCGTCACAGCGTATTTGAACCGTCAAAGAAAATATCAAGAGGTATCGGCAAGGTTATAAACGGAATGATTAACAATCATTATGCGGACAGTATTATTGCCGTTGCAGAGGCGGCAAAGGACAACCTTACTGATACGGGTGTTAAGGAAAGCAAGATTAAAGTCATTTTAAACGGCGTTGACGGACTTACACCTGTTTCGACAGACGAAAAACGAATTATAAAAGAACGCTTCAATCTTCCCGACGGATATAAAGCGGTGTCAATCGTTGCACGTCTTGAGGATATAAAAGGTCACGATTATTTTATCGAGGCGGCGGACAGACTTTTGCAAAAAGGAATAAAAGCAAGATTTTATATTGCCGGTACAGGTTCATATGAAAATCACTTAAAAGAAAAAGTTAAAAATATGAACAGACAGGAACAGATTATATTTACCGGTTTTATATCTGATGTAGATAAACTTATGAGTATAACCGATGTTCAGGCGAATGCATCATTCGGTACAGAGGCTACATCGCTTGCTTTACTTGAAGGTATGAGTCTTGGAATACCGGCAGTCGTTTCGGATTTCGGAGGTAATCCGGGGGTTATAAAGAACGGACAAAACGGATATATCGTTCCGAAACAAAATTCAAAGGCTTTGGCTGATAATCTTGAAGTATTGCTTACAGACCAAAAACTTTACGATTATATGTCGCAAGGTGCTAAAAAGATATTCCAAAAGACTTTTACGGCACAGGCGATGACGAAACAAACAGAACAAGTATATCTTGATTTGATGAAATAAGGAGGATAAATAAATGTCAGAGAAGAAAGCAAAATTCACTGCGATAGACGCAATAATAATCTTGGTTATACTTGCGGTTATCGTTGTTGGTGCAATTAAAATTCTTCCGTCGTTTACAAGCGGAAGTGAAAAAGAAAAGGTTGATTTTACAGTTATGGTTCAAAACAAAGACGAGGACTTTGCAAATGCAATCACGATAGGTGATGACGTAACAATCAGCCTTACGGAAAAAGACGGCGGAGTTGTGAAAAATGTTGAGTCAAAACCGGCTGTAACTATGGTTTACAACAGTATTGACGGTACTTACTCAAACGAAGTTATAGAAGGTAAATATGACGTATATGTGACGATTGAGGCTGATACGGATGTTTCTGATCTTGCTATAAAGGCAGGAGGTACGGCAGTTAAAGTCGGCGCGGAAATACCTGTAAGAGGTAAAGGATATGCGTCAACAGGCTATGTTATAGGAATAGATGACTAAAGGAGGTATGTATCGTGGATAAGAACGGAAAAATCGGCGGAAAAGTAAGCATTATTGATATTCTTGTTGTTGTGCTTGTCGTTGCCGTAATAGTGGGGATTGTGGCAAGATACGGCAGCAGTGTTACGGGTGCGGTTAAATCAAATAAACAGTTTGAATATGTACTTAAAGTTGAAAGCGTAAGACAGTATACTGTTGACGCACTTGAGAAAAAAGGCAAGGTTACAGATAAAAAGTCTGAAAAAGACTTGGGCGAAATTGTTGATGTACAGGTTGAAAATGCAACATTGCAGTCAACAACAGCGTCGGGTGAACTTAAAAACCCTGAATTGCCCGGAAGATATACTTGCTATGTGACAATCAGAGCAACAGGCAAGGAATCGGACGATAACTATATCCTTGAGGACAGTACGGAATTGTCTGTCGGAAGAAATGTAGATTTGTATTCAAAGTATGTTAAAACTTCCGGCGACATAAAGAGCGTAAAAGTTGTTGAATAAAACACTGTTTTAGATGAGTATGTTTTTGGACATACTCATTTTTTTTTATTGCGGAATATAATAAAAGGAGGTAACATAGTATATTTTAAGAGAGGAATGGTGGATTATGAACAGATTAGAGAGAATGTTAAAGGATTTTGATGAAAATCAGTTAAGAGAGATAAATAAATTTTTAAATTCGGCAGACGGAAGAAGATTAAAGAGTCACATCAATTCAACAGACAAGGATAAATTATTGCAGGAATTTTCAAAACTTGATCCAAATGAAGTAAAAAAAAGAATATCGGGACTCAGTACGGCTGATTTAATGAAGATTATGAAAAATTTATAAGAGGTGAGTGAAATGGCAGACGCAATGGATACACTCAAAAATATATTGGGTGATGATGCGGAAGACAAAATTAAAACTGTAATGAACTCACTTTCTTCTGCGGATAATACATCGGAGGGGATTGACAGTTCAAACGGTTTAAATCAAATTATGCAGATAAAAAATATTATGGACAGTATGGCGGTGAACAAAAACGATCCGAGAACAAATTTACTCCTTTCGTTAAAGCCGTATATGCGTGAGGGCAGAAAACATTCTATTGATTCGGCGGTAAGGCTTTTGGGGCTTACAAACGTAACAAAAATGCTGAAGAAATAATATGATTTTGGAGGTGGCGAGATGTATAGGACGTATAGCTATAATGATATGCCGATTCCGGTACAACGACGTAATGAGGATATGAGGAAACCTATGCCGCCACCCAAAAAAGAAATAGAATGTAAAGAGGAGAAAATTGAGAAAAAATGTGACAAACCCGACAACGGCGGAATTTTAAGCGGTTTGGGTACTGACGATTTAATACTTATTGTGGTTGCATTGGTATTGCTTATTGACGATTGCGACGACAAACTTCTTTTGATAGCACTTGCGTTTATATTTTTATCGGAGTGGTTTTAGTATAAATTACTAAAATTAGAAAATACTAAAGAAAAAGGAGGCGAGGGCAAAATTGCTTTATGAACCTAAATTTTATAAATGCGGTGTATGTGACGCGATATTGGAGTCGATAACACCGCATTGCTGTGATGATTTGACTTGCTGCGGAAAGCCTATGGAATTATTAAAGGCGAATGAATTGATTGCTCTGGAAGAAAAACATTTGCCGATAGTCAAAAGGGAGGGGAATAACTTAACCGTATGCGTGGGGCGTGTGCTTCATCCGATGAGTAAGGAACACAGCATACAGTGGATAGAAGTAAAGAGTAAATATCTTGAACAGCGTATCACGTTGAAAAAAGGTGACGATCCGATTGCAACGTTTGAAGTACCGGAAAATGTGCCTGTTACGGTGTATTCATATTGCAATTTACACGGACTTTGGAAAACTATGTCGTAGAATGTTGCATTATGATTACAAACAATGTCTGAAACGCTTACATTTTTTTTACAACATTCAAAAATGTTTGATTTACCAAAATTTTTATTGTATAATTATATTGTAGGAAAACACAAGATAAAAGGGTAAAATTAAAATAAAGCGGGTGTTCATTCAGAACACCCGCTTTGTCGTGTAAAGAGAAGATATTTTTAAGCCGATAGATTAAATGTTATTACTTGACAATTACGATTTCAGAAACTATATCATCATAAATTTTTATGAAGATTCTGTTATTTTCGTCTGAATCGAAGTTTTGAATATCGCTGATTTCAGCAACTGTAATTGGATTTTTTGATTTTGTTGTATCCACGCTGTAAACAGGTGTTTCAGCTGGGATAGTGTAGTTTACCGTATTTGAATTATTTACAGATACGTTTACGGAATTTGAAAATTTCTTTGTAACCTTGCCGTATACTATTTCAAGTTTGTCGGTTGGGTTTAGTGTAAATTCGTTATTCTTTGCGGTTATATCAAGAAGTAATCTAATACTTACGATTTCACCTTTTGAGTTGGTTTTGTATTGAATGATGTCGCCCTCTTGCAGCTTTCTGTCACCGTTTACAAGGATATTTTCGCTTTCTGCGTAAATTGATACTTCCTTGCCGTCTACAAGTGCTACAAGCATATCTGTTTGTTCATCATCATTATTTGTTGCTTTCACAATATCTTTAACAACTGCGATTGAAGAATCGGCTGCTGCGTTAATTTGTGAATTTGTAACAACCATAACTTTTGCGGTATAGTTTTCAGACATATCATAAACTGACGCATTGTATGTCTGACCGTCCTCAAACATAGCGATATTTCTTATTGCATAATCATCTGTATTTTCTGTAATATCGAATATAACCGTATTGTCATCAACTCTTACATTGCCTACTTTTGAAAGAGTTTTTGAAAATTTTGCGTTTGTAAGGTCATAGTTCTTTGTGAACTTGTCAGTGTTTACCGCACCGCTTTCGCTGTTATCAACGGCAGTGTTTATGGCAGTGATTTTGTTGTCTGCATTTGTGCTGTAAGTTACAAGCTGACTTGCTGTTACATCTTCAGATGTGTTTAGTGAATTTACAACGTCAAGTGCTTTAACATTGCTTTTACCGTTGAATTTTATCTTGTTGTTTGCGTCAAGAGTTACTTCTTTTCCGTCCTTTGTGAAAAGCTTGAATGACGCTTTTTCTGTATTCTTTGTATAGTATGCTTTCATCAAATAAGCATAGTTTGAACTTAGAGTTTTTGAAGCGTCAAACGCCGCAATTTTGCCGTCTGTATCAAGATAGAATACGCCCTCACTGCCGATATCGATTGGATCGGTGTAGTTTGCCGCAACTTTGTATTTTGTACCGTTGATAAGAACACCCTTACTGTCTTTACCGGTTACTTTGCCCTCAACGGTTTTATTTGTAACTTCAACTTCGTAAAGCTCTTTGTCAAGACTTGCCGCAACTGAAAGTACATCATATTCCGCAAGATCTGAAACGCTTATTTCTTCAAGACCTTTTGTAATTCTGAAGTCAACAGTATCATCAAGCTTTAACACCTTTTGAGAATACTTATCAACAATTTTACCTGTTGAAGAAACAGTGTCTACAACGATATTTTCATAATTCTTTACAAAAACAATATCGTATTTACCGTTCTTGTTTGAGTCAAGAAGTGTAATGTTACCCGACTTATCTGTAAGGTCAATCAAGTTTTTGTCCATAGCCTGATACTTACCGTTATAAATAAGTGTGGCGTCTGATGAAATTTCAGCGGTATTTGTTTTTGAAGTGTTTTCATCTTTGAAATATTCAATGGCTGTGTTGCCGTTCTTTGTTGTAAGTTTTGAGAATAGCTCTGATGAGATTGTCAAATCATTGTTTTGATTTTGAATAGGCATTGCAAGAATAACCGATTCATCGTTTTTACCCTCGTTTTTCACATAGTAAGTTACGTTGTAACCTAATAGATTATTCATATTGTAGGCTGTTTCGTAAGTTTTGTTGTCAATTTTGATTTGTCCCTTTGCAAGTGATGATGAACCGTAAGGGAAGTGTTTTCTATTGCTGTGATACGACCTGTATCTTTTGTGACTTTTAACTTGTCTTTTAAAAGTGTTTTTTCTGTAATTTCATATTTGCCGTCAGAACCGAAACCTGTTTGTTCCATTAGTTTTGATTCAAGTGCGTTTGTTGTAAGGTATGCAACGTTACCTCTTGAAATTTTGTCTGAATATGAGCCTTGAACATTCTTTGCAAGACCGTTTGAAGTACCGGTTTTCATATATCCGTGAGGATAACCGCCGTTTTCTTCGGCTGATACCGTATAACCTGTTGCACGAACCATTATAGTCATTGCCTCTGCATATGAAATAGGTGCGTTAGGTCTGAAATTACCGTCACCGTCACCCTCGATAATGCCTTGAGATACTGCAAGGTTTATATAGCCGTTAGCCCAGTGTTCGGCTGAAACGTCGTCAAACATAGTCTGACCTTTTGAAGATTCTGCCGCATCTTCGAGTCCAAGTGCGTGTATTGCCATTTTGGCAACTTCAGAACGAATGATGGTATCATCAAGTCTGTAAGCACCGTTTTCGTCACCGACCATAATGTTAAGTGCCGAAAGAACTTGTACAGGTTCTTCGTAACGTGTACCTTGTACGTCAGCCGGAATAGCCGCCATACTTACAGGAACACAGGAAAGAACTGTACTTGTCGCAACTGCGACAGATAAAATCTGCTTTTTTAAATTGTTCATTTAAAAATTACCTCCTTTGGGGTTGCCCCTTATCCTAAATAGCAAATGGGTGAATTGTTATCAACCACAAGTGAGATAATACAGTATAACACTGTAAGTTTCAAGCTGTAATATTTGACAATGTGAAAGGTTTTCGGACTATATTATAGAAGTAACTGAGTTTTGTTCTCAATAATTAACATTACGAAAGTTAATTTTTTGTTAATTTTTGTTTAAATCGCAAAAAGCTATTGCACAAATAAAACTGATATGTTAAAATTGATATATGTAAACCAATGTTATGTTTGGAAAAGGAGAAATTATAATGAAAAGAGTAATAAAAACAGCGTCGGCAATATTGCTTGCACTTGCTATGACAACACCTGCATTTGCGGCACCGACAGATACAGATACTACAACAGATACACCTATTGCTACACCTACAGCAGCACCGTCAACATCAACTCGCTTTACTGATATTAACAGTGAAGAATTTGCTTGGGCAAAGTCATATATTAATGATATGGCGGGCAAGGGCTTTATTTCCGGTTATGAGGACAATACATTCAGACCCGACAATGATGTAACAAGACTTGAGGCATTGTCGCTTTTCGCAAGAGCAATGGGTTCAAATGATTCTGCCAATACTGAATTATTGAAAATCGCACACGATAAGTTCGACAGTGTTATAAAAGAGTACGGCTTAAAGTGGGGTACTGATGAAATCGCATATCTGATGTATAAGGGTGCTTTGAAGAAAACAGACCTTGATACATACCTAAAAGATGATGAAAAAGATACACCGATGAAACGTTATGAGGCTGCTATAATCATAACTAAGGCAATGGGCGGCGAAGAAAAAGCACTTTCAGAATTGGGTGTAGTGCTTGATTACACAGACGCACGTGAAGTACCGTCAAATGCTATTCAGTATGTGTCTTATGCAACAGACGCTGGAATTATGGAAGGTATGGGAGAGGGCCTATTCTCACCTAATACAGCCGTTAAGAGAAGTCAAATGGCAGTTATGCTTTCGAGAACTGTAGACAAGACAAACTATACATTTGAAAAGAATAAGATAACAGCTGTTGATACCGAAAACAAGACAATCACGGCAACAAATTCAAAAGGCAAGGAAACTCAATACACATATACAGACAGTACAGTTATAAAGAGCCTTGGTGACGAAATACAAGCGTCAAGACTTGTTTCGGGTGTTGAGGCAGTGTTCGTGAAGTCGGGTAACACACTTGTAAGCGTTGACACTGTATCAAGTGAACCGGACAGAACAATCACAGGCAGATTTGTTAATTCATCTGTTAAATCCGGCGTTGTATCAATAAAGATTAAGCCTGACGATTCGGAAGAAAACGAAACTTATGAATGTGCGTCGAATATATCGGTAACATATGACGGCTCACCGGCAACTGTAAGAAGTTTTGCAGACGGTGACGTTGTAACAGTAAATCTTGTAAACGGTAAAATCGCATCTCTTGCAGGCGAATCAAAGACAACTACAATAAGCGGTGCAACAATCGAAAATATGGAAATCGGTGACGATATTAAAATAACAATCAGCCACGGAAATGATGCTTACAACGGTAAAACATATGCTGTAAGCAGTGACGTTGTCGTAAAGAAAAATACTTCAACTGTTGACCTTTCAAGTATATACAAGGGCGATAAGGTTACACTTACATTGAAGTACGGTGTAATCACACAAATCAACGCAACTTCAAGCACAAAGGTTATTGAAGGTACAATTCAGTCACTTACGATTGCAACTAAGTCAATTATGGTTGTAAAGGTTGACAATAAGGAACAGACATATGAAATCCCGAGCGGTGTACAAATTCTTATAAACGGTGAAGAAAAGACGCTTTACGATTTTAGAGTCGGCGATATTGTAAAACTTACAGTTGAAAGTGACGCAATAACAAAGATTGTCGCAACATCAACTCAAGAATCATCGGGTTCAATGTCCGGTGTCGTTACGGGAATTAATACTTCTTACGGCGTAATCAGTGTACAGCCGGAGGGATCAACAGATTCAAAACAAGCATTCTGCAAAGACGGAAATACAACTTTTGTAACGGCTGCAGGTATTGCAAAGAAAATGAAAGACATCAAAGTCGGACAAAAGGTAGAAATTAAAGGTACAATTTCAGGCGGCGTATTTATCGGTAAGCTTGTTGTTATTGTTTCTGAATAATATATGCTTTAGATAAAAGGGCGGAAGTGTTTCCGTCCTTTATTATTAAGGAGAAAAAATGAAGAAATTTGAAAAATATTACGGATGGATAATTGCATTTGTATTTTGTGTGGCAGTTATCGCGGTGTACAAAACTTTTGATAACTTTAATAATATAACGCAGTATTTGGCTAAAATTTTTGACGCGGTAAAGCCGTTCTTCATCGCATTTATAATTGCGTATATCCTCAACATACCCGCAAAACGTATGCAAAAATGGCTTTCTAAATCGAAAAAGTCATTTATAAAAAAACATACGCTCGGCATAAGTATTATAACGATATATGTTTTGGCGATTATGGCTGTTCTGGCAATTTTGAGAATGTTAATTCCGGCATTGTACAAGAATATTATGGATTTGTATAACAATTTGCCGAATTATATAACTTCATTCCAAGACTACATCAATAACTTTGAAATTATCAAAAAATCAAGCCTGTTTGCAAATGGTATTGATTTGTACAGTGAGATGAATAAGATAGTTACGTCAATAGATATGTCGCAGTTCGGCAAGTACGCACAGGGTGTATACAATATGACAACGGGATTGTTTGATATATTTGTTGCGGTGATTGCGTCAATATATATGCTTATTGACAAGGAACGGCTGCAAAAGGGTATTTTTCGTTTGATGGGAATATTCCTAAAAGAAAAGCGTGCAAATTCAATTACGGAACACGCAAAACGTATAAATGATATTTTTACAAATTATCTTTACAGCCGACTTATGTGCAGTGTTATAATGGCTGTTGTGTGCAGTATCGTGCTTATGATTATGAAGGTTAAGTATGCGCTTATACTCGGTCTGTTTATCGGTGCAATGGATATGATACCGTATTTCGGTTCGATTATATCATTTGTTATTTCACTGATTGTAACGTTCATCACAGGCGGTGTGTGGAAAGGTGTTTGGACGGGTGTTGTTTTGCTTGTCCTTCAACAGATTGACGGAAACTTGTTAGGTCCTAAGATTATGGGGAATTCGCTTGAAATCAGACCTTTGTGGATTATTTTCGCGGTTACGGTAGGCGGCGCATTGTTCGGTTTTATGGGGATGTTGTTCTCAGTGCCTGTTCTTGCGATAATTCGTGCGATTATGTCGGACTATTTTACGGCCAGAGAAATGAAGAAAATGTCAGAGGAAAGTGAAAATAATGAGTAAGAAAATTGCGGTTATAGGCGGAGGGGCGTCCGGACTTTTTGCGGCGATATTTGCGGCACAAAACGGAAACAGCGTTACAATATATGAAAGCGGTGAAAGGGTAGGCAGAAAGATACTTGCAACTGGCAACGGTCGCTGTAATATGACTAATATGAATGCCGATATTGAAAATTATCACGGCAGAAATCCTAAATTTATAATGGATGCAAGAAATAAATTTTGGGTGGAAGAAACACTTGAATTTTTCTCTGAACTCGGTATTGTAAGTAAAACCGAAGATGAGGGAAAGGTGTATCCGTATTCGGATCAAGCATCTGCGGTGCTTGATGTTTTGAGGTTTAGACTTGATTCGCTCGGTGTTAAGATTGTAACATCGTTTGAAGTCGAAAAAGTGAAGAAAAAGAAAAGCGGTTTTAATGTTATTTCATATAACGGACAGAGCGAATATGCCGACAACGTAATTGTCGCAACAGGCGGAAAAGCCGCACCGAATTTAGGCTCAAAAGGTGTCGGATATGAAATTTTAGAAAGTTTCGGTCATAAGGTGACGGAGCTTTCACCGTCACTTGTGCAGATTAAAACAGAAACGGACGTTGTTAAGAAGTTGAAAGGTATAAAGCTGAATGCAAATGTATCGCTCGGTAACTTTAAAGAATACGGCGAAGTTTTGTTTACCGAATACGGTTTATCAGGCCCTGCGGTGTTTTCGCTTTCGTCACGGCTGAAAAATCAAAAGACAATTTCGCTTGATATAATGAGCGAATATTCAGAGGACGAATTATATAATATAATAAGTGTAAGAATGTATCAAAACCCTAAAATTACGCTTGAAAATTTCTTTGTCGGAATGTTTAACAAACGTGTCGGACAGGCACTTTTAAAATATTGCGGAATTGAGCCGCTTTCAAGATATGCGGTAACGCTGGGTGAAAAGGAAATCAGACGTATATGTTCAACAATAAAAAAATGGAATTTTAAAATTACGGGTACAATGTCGTGGAACAATGCACAGGTTACAAAAGGCGGTGTGATTACGGACGATTTTAACCCGAATACTATGGAATCAAAGCTTGTAAACGGTTTATACGCAACAGGCGAAGTACTTGATATAGACGGTGACTGCGGTGGATATAATTTGCAGTGGGCGTGGTCGTCGGGGTATCTTGCCGGAATATCCGTAGGAAAATAATATAAGGAGTGTATTTTATATGAAAGATTCAATGAAAATAACTGTAAAATATCAGTTTGTATATATGCTTTTAATGCAAGTTGCGGCATCAGGTGTGGCATTTGTGTTTGGATTGGTTGCGTTTTGGTACTTCCTGTCAATGAATATTGCCAAGGAAATAATTTCTGTTATATTCATAGGTGTAAATTTTGCAATGCTGTATATACCTGCGAAAAACTTTGCAATAAGAGATAACAAATCGTATACACCGCTAAAGCCGAGTAAATTAAAAGGTGCTATGTTCGGTGTGCTTATTTCCGTTGTTACAGCGATTTTGATGGCACTTTTTGCATTTGTATGGGCAAAGTTCAGTGACGAAATCGGTATTCACGGAGTTGTGCCTACAATAATTAATGTAATTTTTTATTATTGGAGTTTCCCGTATAACGGCATAATGGGATTGGCGAATGGAACATATACGATTTATTCGGGTATTTTAATGCTTATAGTGCCAATATTGGCGACATATTGCGGATATATTGCAGGAAGTAAAAAGTTTGAATTTGTAGAAAAAATTGAAGAGTTTATGTACGAAAAAGAGGAATAATTCATATAAAGTTGTTGAATTTTTATAAAAGCTATGGTATAATATATTTATATTTTTGACGAATTTGTTATTTATAGGAGTTGAGATGAAAAATAGAATTCATATATTTACAGGTCATTTCGGCAGCGGAAAAACTGAGGTGGCACTGAATTTTGCTCTACAAGAGAAAAAGAAGGGCGAAGATGTTGTAATCGTTGATTTGGATATTGTAAACCCTTATTTCAGAACAAATGATGCAAGAAATGTACTAATGAAAAACGGAATAAAAGTTGTTGCAAATAATTATGCGTCGTCAAATGTTGATATGCCGACAATGCCGCTTGATATTTTAAGCGTGTTTAGTAATGACAATTCTGTTGTTGTTTTCGACGTCGGCGGTGACGATGACGGTGCATTGGCTTTAGGACAGTATAAACAATATTTTGATAAATATGGTTATGAGATGCATTTTATTGTTAATACAAAACGTCCTCTGACAAGAACGAATGATGAATTAATTGAAATCGCAGAGAGAATAGAGAGTGCATCACGTTTGAAATTTACGGATATATACAATAATACGAATTTATCCGACCAAACAGACGAAAATACTTTATTTTCGGAATACGATGAAATTAAAATGCTGTCAAAGAAAATGGGTATAGTCATAACAAAAAATTGCGGAATTGATAAGGCTCTTTCAAACGTTCCGACGAATTTGAAGGATACTGTATTTCGTATGAATATCTGTATTTTAAGACCGTGGGAAATACAGTGAAAACCCAACAAAGGAGTTGATTTTTTTGAAGAAAGTTATCTTCAACGAAGAACGTTGTAAAAGTTGTGAACTTTGCGTAAGTGTCTGCCCTAAGAAAATTCTTAGAATATCGGACGATAAAATGAATGAAAAGGGTTACAAACCCGCTGAAATATTTGAACAAGATAAATGTATCGGTTGTGCATTTTGTGCGACAATTTGTCCTGACGCGGCTATCACGATTGAGGAGGACTGACAGATGGGTGAAAAGGTTTTAATGAAAGGTAATGAGGCAATAGGAGAGGCGGCAATTCGTTCGGGCTGTCGTCACTTTTTCGGTTATCCGATAACACCGCAGACGGAACTTTCGGCATATATGGCGAAGAAAATGCCGAAAATAAACGGAGTATTTCTTCAAGCGGAAAGTGAAGTTTCAGCGATAAATATGGTATACGGTGCGGCTGCGGCAGGAATGAGAGCTATGACAAGTTCATCGAGTCCGGGAATAAGTCTAAAGGCTGAGGGAATAAGCTATCTTGCGGCAGGAGATTTGCCGTGTGTGATTGTAAATATAGTTCGCGGAGGTCCGGGACTCGGCGGTATCCAACCGGCACAGTCAGACTATTTCCAAGCTGTAAAAGGCGGCGGACACGGTGACTATCATTTAATTGTTTTAGCACCTAATTCCGTACAGGAGTTTGCTTATTTAACAGCCGAAGCATTTAATATTTCCGATGAATACAGAATCCCAACTATGATTTTGGGTGACGGTACTTTGGGACAAATGATGGAGCCTGTCGACTTAGATGCAATACCTGAGCCGATTTACGCCGACAAACCTTGGGCGGCAATAGGAACAGATAATAAACGTAAGAAAAACGTCGTTGAAACACTTTATCTTGAGGCGTCAGAACTTGAAAAGAAAGTTTTGGAGCGTGAGGAAAAGTATAACGTTGTCAAAGAAAATTTGCAGCGATATGAGGCACATGATATTGATGACGCCGATATAATCATATCGTCATACGGTATTACTTCAAGAGTTGTCGAAACGGCGGTTAAGTCACTTCGTGAAGAGGGAATAAAAGTGGGCGTTATACGTCCGATAACACTTTGGCCGTTCCCTGAAAAGATTTTTAAAACGGTTAAACCGAAAGCGTTTTTGTCCGTTGAAATGAGTACCGGACAAATGATTGAAGATATTAAGCTTGCGTGTGAATGCAGTGCACCTGTTTATTTCTGCGGACGTACGGGCGGTATTATACCGACACCCGATGAGGTTGCGGAAAAGGTTAAGAGCATAATGAAGGAGGTACAATAATATGAAAACTATATTTAAAAAGCCAAATTCATTAACCGATACAGTTTTTCACTATTGCCCAGGCTGTTCGCACGGAATTGTGCATAGACTTGTATGTGAAGTCATTGATGAACTTGATATTAGCGGCAAAACCATTGCGGTTGAGCCGGTAGGCTGTGCGGTAACGGCACATAATTATTTTGACTTTGATGTTGTACAAGCGGCGCACGGCAGAGCACCTGCAGTGGCAACGGGTATAAAACGTTCACTGCCGGACAGGGTTGTGTTCACATATCAAGGTGACGGCGACCTTGCGTCAATAGGTACTGCCGAAACAGTACACAGTGCCGCAAGAGGCGAGAATATAACCGTTATATTCATCAATAATACAATTTACGGAATGACAGGCGGTCAAATGGCACCAACGTCACTTCCGGGACAAGTTACGCAGACATCACCTTACGGACGTGATCCGAAAATACAAGGTAATCCCGTAAGAGTGTGCGAAATGCTTGCCACACTTGACGGACCGTCATATATTGCGAGAGTTTCGACCGATTCCGTACCGCATATAAAGGACGCTAAAAAGGCTATAAAGAAAGCATTTGAAAATCAAATTAACGGTAAGGGATTTTCAATAGTCGAAGTGCTTTCGACTTGTCCGACAAATTGGGGAATGTCACCTGTTGAGGCTATGCAGAGAGTCAGAGATGAAATGATTCCGTATTATCCGCTTGGTGTTTTTAAAGATATAGAGGACGTCGAGGAGGATAAATAATGAAAAATTGTGAAATGATACTTGCCGGATTCGGCGGTCAGGGAATTTTGTTTGCAGGAAAAATGCTTGCCTTTGCGGCAATGATTAAAGACAAAAAACTTTCTTGGCTACCGTCATACGGACCTGAAATGCGTGGCGGTACTGCAAATTGTCACGTTATAATAGATGATGAGCCGATTGGCTCGCCGATTGTTACAAGACCGAATATCCTTGTGGCAATGAATAAACCGTCACTTGATAAATTTGAAAATACGGTTTCGGACGGCGGATATGTGTTTATAGATACATCGCTTATAGACAGAAGGGTGGAAAGAGAGGACGTAAACGAAATTTGCGTGAATGCTACCGAAACGGCTCATAATATAGGTAATAAGGGTCTTGCAAATATGGTTATGCTCGGTGCTGTGTTAAAGAAAACGGAATTGTTTACAATCGATGAAATTGAATACACAATGAAGAAATCTTTGCCGGAAAACAAGCATAAACTTATAGAGATGAATATAAAAGCCGTAAAAGAAGGATATAATTTAGTATAGAGAGATTAAAAGGAGGATTTTGGTTATGGCAGCGGTAAAAAAGAAAAAAGGTCTTATGTACAAAGGTAAGCCGCTTTTAAGATGCGGGAACAGAATTTATTACGGAAATTTGGAAGATAAGCTTATTCTTGCTCTTGACATCGTGGAAAGCAGTAAAAAGCAAGATGTGGACGTATCTACAAAAGTTAAGGTACAGATTATGGACAACACAGGCGAGTTTGGCAAAGGTCAGGTTTATCGTAAGTGCGAAAGAGAAAATCTTTATAAGGCTATTGACATCGGTGAATGGTGGCTGCAAGACGCTATGAAAATGATGGGCTAATTAAATTTAAGCTGTTGCATTTTTATGTGACAGCTTATTTGCATTTATAAAATCATAATCTGAAAGGGTGAAAAATGTGAATTTAACCAAAGAAAATGTAAAGAAAATTTGCGGAATAATATTGTTCACGGTTGTAGTGTTGGTTATAGTGCAGAACTACGAAAAGGTCGGAAACGCTATAGGACTTTTGTGGGGAATAATTTTTCCGTTTGTTTTGGGCGGAATAATAGCTTTTATACTTAATATACCTATGAGAGCGATTGAAAAGCTACTGTTCAAAAGCAAAAACGGAAAACAAAAGAAATACGCAAGACCGCTCAGTATGATTATAACTTTTCTGCTTGTAATCGGAGTGATTGCGGGTGTGATACTTATTGTTGTGCCGCAAATAGGCGGAACTGTGAGAGAACTTACAAAATCGGCAGAAGCATTTTTTCCTAAAGTACAGAAATGGGCAGAGGATATGTTCAGTAATAATACGCAAATCCACGATTGGATTGCAAGTTTGCAGTTCAATACCGACAAACTTATGGATACGGCGATAAATTTCTTACAAAACGGTGCGGGAAATGTTTTAAACGGTACATTTACGGCGGCAAAAGCTGTTGTATCTGGAATAACGGCATTTTTTATCGGCTTGATATTTGCGTTCTATCTGCTTGCGAAAAAAGAAACACTTCAAAGACAAGTCAATATGTTTATGCAGGCGGCTTTGCCTGAAAAAATAGTGAATAAAATAACGTATGTCGCAAAATTGAGCAATGAAACTTTTTCAAACTTTATAACGGGACAATGCCTTGAGGCGTTGATTTTGGGTACAATGTTCTTTGTTACACTGTCAATAATACGATTGCCGTATGCACTTTTGATTGGAGTTTTAATCGCTTTTACGGCACTTATACCGATATTCGGTGCGTTTATCGGCTGTATTGTGGGTGCATTCTTGATGATTATGGTAAGTCCGATGAAAGCGCTTATATTTGTAATTGTTTTCATTGTACTTCAGCAGATAGAGGGTAATTTAATTTATCCGAAAGTTGTCGGCGGTTCGGTCGGCTTGCCGTCACTTTGGGTTTTGGCGGCTGTTACAATAGGCAGCAGCCTTATGGGCGTGGCAGGTATGCTGTTCTTTATACCGTTTACATCGGTGATATATACGCTCGTGCGAGAATGGACATATAAACGTCTTGAACAGAAAAAAGCAAAAGAAAATAACAATGATGAGAGTAATGAAAGCAGTGTGTAAAGCACTGCTTTTTGCGTAATCTTTTATTATAACATATTTTAAAATTGTGTGCAAATAAACAATTTTAAAAATAAAAAATCGCTGATTTGACAAGAATTGAAAGTCGGGTTAAAATGGTGATAACAAATTAAAGCAAAGGAGAAACACAATGAAGTTTATACACTTATCCGATTTGCACATAGGAAAACGCGTGAATGAGTTTTCTATGATAAATGACCAGAAATACATACTTGAACAAATACTTAATATAATCGCAAATGAAGAAATTAACGCGGTTATTGTATCAGGCGATGTGTATGATAAATCGATACCTGCGGTCGAGGCGGTTACGGTATTTGACGATTTTCTTACGGAGCTTGCCGCAAAAGATATACCGACATTAATAATAAGCGGCAACCACGATTCGCCGGAAAGATTGGGGTTCGGAAGTAAAATAATGCAGAATAACGGTGTGCATATATATTCGGTTTTTGACGGTGAACTTCACAAGGTGAAAATTGATGATGTCAATTTTTATATGTTGCCGTTCGTAAAGCCGATAATGGTAAGAAGGTTTTACCCCGAAGTCGAAACGTATGAGGACGCGGTAAGGGCGATTATTGAGAATACGGATATTGATAAGTCGCAGAAAAACATTATACTGTCACATCAATTTATTACAAAAACAGGTGCGGAAACAATGCGAAGTGATTCGGAAAGTGTATCTGTAGGCGGTCTTGATAATATTGATATATCGGTGTTTGATGATTTTGATTATACGGCTTTGGGACATATCCACAGACCGCAGTCGTTAAGTGAAAAAGTGCGATATTGCGGTTCACCGCTGAAATATTCATTCTCTGAGGCAAAATACGATAAAACCGTTACAATAGTCGATGCAGATGATTTCTCAGTGCAAACAATACCGTTAAAGCCTTTGCACGATATGCGAATGATTAAGGGCAGTATTGAAAATATATTGTCTAAAGAAGTAATAAATGCGGCGGATTCTGATGATTATTTACATATCACGCTTACCGACAAAGACAATATAATAGATGCAATGGACAAAGTGAGAAGTGCGTATCCGAATGTTATGCAGCTTGAATTTGAACGTGATATGAAAGGAAATACAAAGGGTGTATATGAGGCGACAGGTGTCGGAACTAAGCCTGATAATGAACTTTTTTATGATTTTTATAAGTTGCAGAACGGTGTGGAAATAGACAGTGAAAAAGCCGAGTTGGTCGATTCGATTTTAGAGGAGGTGAAAGAAAATTGAAACCGTTAAAGATTACAATGAGCGCATTTGGACCTTATGCTGAAAAAGTGACAATAGATTTTGAAAAATACCAAAACGGTCTTTATATTATAACAGGTGACACAGGTGCGGGAAAATCAACGATATTTGACGCAATAACCTTTGCTTTGTACGGAGAGGCGGCAACACAAAGACGTGAAAATACTATGCTTAGAAGTGACTTTGCAAAAAAAGATACAAAGACGTTTGTTGAGCTGGAGTTTATGTACAGAGGTGAAGTGTATAAAATAAAGAGAAATCCGAGATATAAGCGTGAGGGCTTGAAAACAGAGGAAACACCGAAAGCGGAAATTACATATCCCGACGGAAGTGTGAAATCGGGTGTAAAAGAAGTGACGGCGGCAGTTACGGATATTTTGAAAATCGACTGCGGACAGTTTACTCAAATTGCAATGATAGCGCAAGGTGAGTTTTTAAAACTGTTGCTTGCAGGAACGGACGAACGCGGAAAGATATTCAGAAAAATATTTAATACCGATTTATACAGGCGTTTTCAAGATCGTGCGAAAATGTTAGCCAATGATGCAAAACGTGATTATGAAACTGTAAAAAGCAGTATTGAACGTGAAATAAAAGGCGTTGTAAGCGATAATGAAGATGATTGGATTTTATATGATTCAACAAGGACAGACGAATTTATAAATGCACTGATGAAGTTGCTTGGCGATTGGGAAAAAGATAAAAAGAGTATTACGGCGAAAGAAAAACGTTTAAAAACAAAATCGCAGAAACTTTCAGACGAAATCAGTTTGGCGGAAAATACAAATAAGTTTATCGAATCGCTTGAAAAGGAAGAAGAAACACTGAAAAAGCTAAATGATGACAGTGAAAAAATCGAAAGCTTAAGAAAAGATACAGACAGACTTGAAAGTGTTAATAAGGACGTAATACCTATTTTAACAATGCTTAAATCGTATCGCGAAAATGTCGGAAAACTTGAAAAAAGTATTTCGACAAACAAAAAAGTGCTTGAAGAAAATACAGAAAAACACGACGAATTAAAGAAAATCTTTGAAGATGAAAAAGCAAGAGAAAATGAAAGGAAAACGCTTTCGGTAAAGGCAGTCGGATTGAAAAATGAACTTGAATATTATGATGAATATGAAAGTTTGAAAAAGGAAACCGCAAAAAATCAAAAGTCATTGAAAAAGGCTAATGACGAGTCGGAAAAATTAAAGGCTACATTCAATGATGATAAGAAAAAAGCAGAAGACGAAAAAATTAAACTTTCTGAATTGAAATCAACCGAAGTCGAACTGCAAAAGGTAAAGAGCCTGTATGAAGAAAAAGAGAAGCATAATTTTAAAATACAAAAGGTTATGCTTGACTGTGACAGTTTGAAAAAGCATCAAAAGAAACATAAGAAACTTTCGGAGCAATATACAGATGCTGAAAAGTTATATAAGCAAACTTTAGAAACTTATAATAACGGTTACAGTTTATTTTTACGAGAGCAGGCGGGAATATTGGCAGAGTGCTTGAACGAAAATGAGCCGTGTCCCGTATGCGGTTCAACAGATCATCCTTGCATTGCTCAAAAAAGTGATACCGCACCTTCGGAAAATGAACTTGACGAAATGAAACAACGTGCCGATATGGCAGATAACGAGTGCAGAAAAATTGCCGATAAAGCAAGTAAAGAAAAGAATGAATGTGAAAAAATTGAAAATTCAATTAAAACCGCACTTGAAGATATGGATATTGAAACTGAAAATACAGTCGAAGAAATTGCGGAAAATATCAAAAATGAGCTTGCAAATGCAAAAGAACAGCTTGAAATTGTTGAAAAACGCAATACAGAAAGAATTGAATGTGAATTAAATTTAAACACATACACCGAAAAATGCAATCAAACCGATGAGAAAATCGAAGAAATTACGGCTAAAATCAATGATTTGAAAACGGTTATAAACGGTGACGAAAACAAAATAACGGCACTTGAAAAAATGATAAGTTGTAAAAACAAGTCCGAGGCGGAAAAGGTGCTTGACGATTTAGAAAACAGGATTGATGAAATGCAAAAAAGTTTTGAAATTGCCGAACAAAACTATAATGAATGTGTCAAAGTCATTGACAATGCCAAAGCTGTTATAAACGAAAACGAGCCTTTGGCTAAAACAGAAAACGAACGTATAAAAAAGCAGGAAGAAAAGCTTGAAAAAGCAATGCAAAAGTACGGCATTGATGATGAAAATACTCTTGAAATATTGGTAAGTGATATTGAAAATATATCAGATATGCGTGATGAAATCAAGGAGTATGACAATAAATTAAGTGCTTGCAATGAGAGAATAAAGATGCTTAAGGAAAACATAGGTAAGGCAGAAAAGACTGATATTGAAAAATTAAAGGCAGATAAAGAAGAAACAGAAAATTCGTTGGAGGAAGTAACGGAACAAAAGAACAGCTTGACTGCTAATATCAGTATAAATAAGCGTATAATGGATGAAACGCAGAAGTTGAAAACGGAACTTGACGAAAGCGGAAAACGATATTCTACATATCTGAATATTTCGCAGACGGCAAACGGTGAACTTTCAAAACGTCAAAAAATTGCGTTTGAGCAGTACATTCAGTCGGCATATTTTAGGTCAATTCTAAATGAGGCCAATAAGCGTTTTTCGTATATGACAAACGGTCGTTTTGAACTTGTAAAGCATGACGGCGACAGTAATTTGAAATCTCACAGCGGTCTTGATATTGATGTGTTTGATAATTATACCGGCAAGCAAAGGAGCGTTAAATCATTGTCGGGAGGTGAGTCGTTTAAGGCGTCATTATGTATGGCACTCGGACTTTCGGAGGTTATACAACGGAATGCAGGCGGTGTTAAATTGGAGTCGATGTTCGTTGACGAGGGATTTGGTGTACTTGACAATGAATCACTTGAACAGGCGATAGAAGTGCTTAATTCGCTTTCGGAAAGTGACAGAATGGTAGGTATTATATCGCATATTTCAGAATTGAAAGACAGAATCGATAAAAAGATTGTTGTAAAAAAAGGCTCTGCGGGAAGTACGGTTGAACTCATAAATTGATTGACAAAGTAAGACGCATATGTTAATATTGATATATGCGTCTGTAGCTCAGTTGGATAGAGCACAAGATTCCGATTCTTGGTGTCGCGGGTTCAAATCCTGTCAGACGCGCCACGTCGGAGCAAAGTTCGCTTTGCTCCGTTTTTCTTTGGCAGAAAAAACTTCGCTATGTTACCCTGCTTCTCCTTAGTCACAAAAAATGCACGCTCGTTTCGCCTGTTCGCTTGTAAACGTACTTACAACGGCTCAAAGTCGCTACCACCTTTTTGTGAGAGTGCCTGTGGCGCTTAGAAACACTTTAGTCAGATGTTTTTTTGAGAACAAAAGGGAATCGCATTCAAACGATTCCCTTTTATGTTATATAAATGTATTAACAATTCCCTGCACCAACAGAATAAGCATAATAATCGGCATAACGTATTTATAATACGATTTAATCCATCTTGGAATTTTCGGACCGACACCGGTATTAGCCTCTTTAAGATAATTGTCAAAGCCCCAACCGCGTTTTGATATACAGAAAAACAAGTACATAAGTGAGCCGGCAGGCAATATAAGATTACTTACAAGAAAGTCCTCAAAGTCAAGAATAGTTGACTCACCGCCTAATGGGTGGAGTGATGATAATATATTAAATCCGAACACGCAAGGCAATGACAACACCGATATAATTACTATATTAATAAGTACGGCTTTCTTTCTTGTGATATTAAATTTTTCAACGCAACAAGTCAGTATATTTTCAAACAATGCAATAACCGTAGAAAATGCCGCGAAAGTCATAAACAGGAAGAACAAGCTGCCCCAAATTCTGCCGCCTTTCATTGAAGTGAATACGTTAGGCAATGTTATGAATATAAGGCTTGGACCGCTGTCGGGTTCAACGTTGAAAGCAAAGCATGACGGAAATATGATAAGTCCTGCGATTATAGCAACGAATGTATCAAGCAGAGCAATATTTATTGATTCGCCTAAAAGAGTTCGTGATTTATCAATGTAACTGCCAAAAATCATCATTGATCCCATACCGATGCTAAGTGTGAAAAATGCTTGGTTCATAGCGGTTGTTATAAGCTTGAAAAATCCTACTTCCTGTATTTTTTCAAAGTTCGGCAGAAGATAGAATTTTACACCGTCTATACCGCCGTCAAGTCTGACTGCGTGTATTGCAAGAATTATAATAAGTCCGAGCAGTGCGGTCATCATAACTTTAGTAATTTTTTCGACACCTTTTTGAAGTCCCAATGAGCAAACTCCAAATCCCAAAACAACAACAACCAACATCCAAAATGTCATGGTAGCGGGGGAGGCTAAAAGGTTGTTAAATGTATTTTTTACGTTAGCGGTGTCCAAACCGACAAATCCGCCGACGGCAAATTTATAAAAATAATATAACATCCAACCGGCTACTGTGGTATAGAACATCAAAAGTATATAATTGCCGGCAATCGCAAAATTAGAATGTAAGTGCCATTTTGTACCTCTCGGCTCAAGCTCCTGGTATGCTTTAGCGGTACTCTTTTGACTTGCACGACCTATTGAAAACTCTATTGTCAAAACAGGAATGCCGATTAAGGCAAGGAAGGACAGGTAAAATAACACAAATATTCCGCCGCCGTAATTTCCTACAATATAAGGGAATCTCCAAACGTTGCCTATACCAATCGCACAGCCGGCAGACAGGAGAATAAATCCCAATCTCGATTTTAAACTTTCTCTTTCCATATAATAAATCCTTTCAAATATATTGCTTTAAACATTAACGTGTATCATAATAACACAGATTTCATCAAAAATCAAACTTTTTTAAAATTTTCTAAAAAATTTTAAAAAAAGTGTTGACAAAATGATGTAATGCGTGTATAATAGATTTTGTTGTTACGGCGGTATAGCTCAGTTGGCTAGAGCATGCGGTTCATACCCGCAGTGTCAGTGGTTCAAATCCACTTACCGCTACCATAAACTCAGATTTCTATGAAATCTGAGTTTTTTTGTGCTTAAAATCACCAAATGATAATATAGTTAAATAAAATTATTAATATGCAAATATAGTCATAGAAAATATATCTTTATTAATATATAATTAGATTAACAAATATATGATGGAGGAAAGGTATATGAAAAAGTTTATTTCAGCACTTATTGTGACGGCAATGATGATACCGACAGCCGTACCTATGACGGCGTTGGCAGACAATACGGTAAACAATTCCGTATCGGGTTACATTTCTGCTGATACAGGTGTTAAGCTTATCGGAAAAGACAAGCAAGCTAAAATTTATGTTGACAGCAATGATTATGAGAGTGTAATTCGTGCAGTGGGAGATATGAAAGACGATTTATCGGACGTATCGGGGCAGACTGTTACGATTAATGCAGATATTCAGTCAATGTCAGATGAAGTGAAAATTTCTGGCATTAATATTGCATCGGCAAGTATGTCTGTTGACGGTTACAAGTCGCTTACGGAAAACGGCAAAGGCATTATTGCGGTGTACAACACTGACGGAACGATAGAAAAGGTGCTTATATCGGAGGACAACATAAACAGTACAAACGGAACGGCGCATTTTAAAGAACTTCCGAGTTTTGAAGGTAAAACGGTAAAAGCATTTGCGTGGAAAACAGAAAATGACAAATTGACTGTTACACCGATCGCAAACAGCTATACATATACCGAAACGCCGAAAGCAACTATGCCGGCAGATAATGATTGGAGCGATGCAAATATTATAGTCGGTACACTCGGAAACAGTAAGGCGATAGATTTGCTTGCGGAAATGGGAGCGATTGACGTTTCAGAAATAAAGGATAAGTGGGAAAGTTTTACCGTTCAAGAAAACGGCGGTAATCTTATTATTGCCGGTTCGGATAAACGCGGTACGATTTACGGCATATATGATTTCTGTGAAAAAATCGGTGTGTCACCATGGAAATGGTGGGCGGACGTAAAGCCCAAAAAAGCGGACGAATTATATATCAATCTTCCTAAAGATGGATATACGGAAGATGAGCCGAGTGTTCAGTATCGAGGGATTTTCCTAAATGATGAATACAACTTAAACCAATGGTCAACCTCAATGGGTGACGGAAATATGAATAAGGAAACGTATGAAAAAATATACGAGCTTATTCTTCGTTTAAAGGCTAACACTCTATGGCCTGCGATGCACCAGTATTCGAACGCATTCCATTTGGACGCCGAAAATGCGGTGCTTGCCGATAAATACGGTATAGTTATGGGATCCTCACACGCTGAGCCGCTTTTGAGAAATAACCTTGGTGAACTTTATCCGTATCAGCAACAATGGCTTGCGGATCACCCTGACAAAAAGCTGTACATCAATACAAAGGACGACAGCGCAGATCGGTTTCATATATGTGGACTGATCATGACGGTGACGGTAATGCGGTTGATAATAAGGAGTTTTTAGCTGATTACTGGCGTGACAGTGTAAAGACAAACGGCAGTTACGAAAATATCTATACACTTGGTATGCGTGGTGTTCATGACGGTTCATTCTCAACAAATATGGACACAACAACCGCATTAAACGAAATTATTGCAACACAAAGAAAAATTCTTGAAGAAGAACTTTGCACAGACGGTCGTAAAATCGAGGATATACCTCAAATATTCATTCCGTATAAAGACGTACAAGCGATATACAACACAGGAGCGTTAAAAATTCCCGATGATGTAACAATTATGTGGACAGATGACAACTACGGATATGTACGTCAAAATGCGGATGATGCGGAACGTGCAAGAGCAGGTAAAACAGGTATCTACTATCATATTTCTTATTACGGTTATCCTACGAGTTATCTGTGGCTTTCAAGCACACAGCCGGGACTTATTCGTGAAGAACTTAAAAAGTCATATGATATGGGTGCAAATAAGGTTTGGATATTAAACGTAGGTGACTTGAAACCGGCTGAAAAAGAAATTGAATACTTTGCCGATTTGGCTAAAAACGTATGGTCAACATCAAATACAGAAATCTCTTCAATATATGAGCAGAACGCAAAACGTGATTTTAATATGAATGAAACGGACGCAAAAGAATATGCTGATATAATGGATAAGTATTATGAAATTGCAAACGCAAAGCGACCTGAATTTTTAAGAACAGGTGATTTCTCGATGACTGCATACGGTGATGAGGGTGAAAGATATATAAACGAATATAAAGATATTTGTGCAAGAGCGGAAAAGCTATACGAAAAACTTCCGACAGATAAGCAAGCGTCATTCTTTGAACTTGCATTGTACCCTATACGTACCGCAACAAATATGGCTATCGACTATGTACAGACCGACAGAGCAAATTTGTATGTAAGCCAAAACAGAGGTGCGGCGGCTAATAAGTATGCTGAAGAAGCTGATAATGCGGTTAAGCAAATCAATACGGATATGGCTTATTACAACTCTATGCTGGACGGCAAGTGGAACAACATTATGAATAACAATCCGTCAAAATTGCAAGGTTGTGACGCACATATAACTACAGAACTTAACGCACCGAAAGTATCATCGCTTGATTATACCGAACTTGCGGTAATGACCGATTCGCAGATGGATTATTCGGATAATCCGACTATGACAGTTTCAACTTATGATACATATGATAAATTTATTGACGTAATTAACAAAGGTTACGGCGGACTTGACTATGAAATTACGTCAGACTCAAATGCACTTGTATTTGACAAGACAAGCGGAACATCATACGGCAGTGACAGAGTGCATATAAGTGTTGATAAATCAAAGGCGGCAGACGGAGTAAACAATGCAACGGTTACCGTTGAGCAAAAAATAGGTGATAATGTTCTTGATACAAAGCAGATTGCCGTAACAATCGAAAATCCGACAGAACAAATTTCTGAAAAAACATATGTTGAGGCAGGCGGAGTTGTTTCGATAGAAGCTGAACACTACACAGATAAATTTGATGTAAACGGCTATGAATGGAAAGAAGAGAAAGACTTCGGCAGAAGCGGAAACACAATGAAAGCTTATCCTGAAACAGCCTCAAATGCAAAGGAAAGTGATTTAACCAATTCAGCGGCATATATGGAGTACAAGGTTTACTTCACAAATGTAGGTTCATACACATTGGACGTTTATCGTATGCCTACTCTCAACGAACGCGGAACTATGCGTTTGGCGGTAGCGATAGATGACGGTACTCCTACCGTGTTAAGCGGAACTAATAAATACAGCGGAAGCAGGAGCAAGACGGACGCATGGTCAAAAGGCGTATTGTGCAACAGTGAAAAGCTTACAACAAAGATTAATGTTTCTGAGGCGGGGTATCATACTGTAAGAGTGTACAATGTGTCAACAGGCGTAGTCATAGACAAAATGCTTCTTTCTAAGAATAATATAAATTCGTATTTCGGCGCACCTGAAAGCTACAACACAACATATAACACAACAAAAGAAACATCAACCGTAACGGAAGATACGGAAGTCAGCGGTATTGACAAGACATATGAGCCAAAGGCGGTTGTAGGTAATGTGTCAGTGGAAAATAATAATGTAAAGACTGTTGATTTAATCGGTTTAACAGAAAATACACAAAATGCGGTTGTATTTACTGTCGGCTATGATAAGGACGGCAATGCGGTATCAACAGCTATGAATAAAGCCGAAATAAACGGCAAAACAACGGTAAATGTCAATTTGGCTTTGGCAGATAATGCAACATCATATGCGATATATGTAGTAGATAATTTAACAGATATGCAGCCGATTGCACCGTTTAAAACATTCGGTAAGATTAAGGCGGAAGCAGAGGATAATTATATCACTCTAAAAACAGATTTCAGTTCTTTATACGGTAAAAAGTCTGTTGTATTGGCAGCTGATTGTGAAATATCGGAAGACATTACAGCGGATAATATTAAGTATGTATACGGCGAAACACTTGACAGTGACAGCTACAAATACATTCCGTGGAACGAAGAAGAAGGAAAATACTATATTCGTGTCGGAGTGGATAAGGACAGTACTTATGATGAAACAAAGAATACTGTAAAAAATATAACTCCTGATACTCAAGGCGAAGAAACACAAGTAAGCCTGTGGAAATTTGATACCGACTTAAACGATACTAACGGTGCAAATGCGTTTACATTGACAGGTGATACGGTAAACAATAACGGTCAGATTTTGATGAACAATTCAACAAAAGGTACTTCAACAGGCAGTGCGTCAATGCAGTATGCAAAGCCTGTAGTAACTTCACAAGGCGAAACATTGACGGTTGAATTTGATATTACATTCGGTAAGCACAGCGGTAAAACAATGTCATACAGCCTTACAGACGCAAACGGTAAAGCAATCGTATCAACACAAATTTGTGCATATGATTTATCCGGTAATACGAATGTTAAAATAGGCGGTAATGATGTTCTTGATGATTATTCAAAATTGTCGGCGGCAATATCAAGAGGAAATAACAGCTCATCATCAAATAAACCGACTCACTTTAAAAATGTAATTGATTTCGGTTCAAATAAGGCGTATGTGACCGTATCATATGACGGCGGACAGACTGCTGAATTTACAGGCAAAATCGGTGACAGCACAGGAAGTCTTGGCGGTATAAATTTCAGCTCAAATCATGGATATGCCGACAGATCGTGTATTGTTGATAATGTAAGCATCGGCAAAGTCAGCGGACCGCAGTATAAAATGACATTCGGTGCGGTTGATTCAAAGAGCAAGGAAAGTGTTGACGCAAATATTGTTGTTAAAGACGGTATAAGCGATGCAGTGCTTACACCTAATTCAAACGGTGAATATTTGCTTTGCGAGGGTGATTATTTAATCAGTGCAACAGCAGACGGCTACCGTGACGCAGGACAAAAACTTGAACTTTCACAGGCAACCGAATCGAAAAATATCACTGTACCAATGGTTTCTGTAATGGATTTAACAAAGGCGGATATTGCGATTGAATTTAAAGACAATCAAGGTAATGATATTATGGAAAGCGTAACGGAAACAGGCGATTTCTATGTCGGAGATAAGTATACCGTTTCTGCTGATTACCGTAAAGACCAAGTTGTTAAACGTGACGGTAAGGTGTACACATATAAGTATAATGCCGAAAAGTCGGTATATACTGAAGATAAACTTGAGGAGAATAACATATTTACTCTTGTATATGATGTAGGCGGCGAATATGATTTCTATGCCGATTTTGAAAATTATACTATTGATGACAGTGCATTGACATACGGCGGCGGAAATCCTAAATTGACTGTTGCAAATGATAATGAAAACAGTTATTTAAGCTATGCGTCAACGGGTTCAACGGTAGGAGTATGGCAGAAATTTGATACTATAGATTGTACAAATAAAACGGTTACGGTAAATGCCGATATTAAATTTGCACCAAAGGGAACTGCGGGTAACAGTCAATTCTCAATCGGCGATACATCACCGAAATTTGACAGTAACAACGTGAATTACGGCTTTGTAAACAAAAGTAAAAAATATGACGGACATATAATTGCGGTTGAATACAATTCCGGAAGTACATTGCTTGTAAACGGTCAAACAGTGTCAAGCGATTTTGTCGGTTCATGGATACACCTAAACGCTGAAATTAATTTCGCTACAAAGAAAATTAATGTGACTTTGAAAAATGACAGCGACATAACAGCCGAACTTAATGATTTGGATTTCTACAGTTCAAATGATATAACGGAAATAGGCTCATTCTACCTTAGAGCCGCAAAGTCTAACGGAACGGTAGGTCTTGATAATCTTACAATGGTAAGTGAAGATATAACTGAATAAAATATAAAATGAGTTCGGCACAAAGTCGGACTCATTTTTTGTAAAGTCCTGTTTTACGGACTTTGTTTGGTGTATTATATAAACAATAAAAACTACTATAAGTAAAATATGTGTAAGGAGGAAACACAGTATGGCGGTATTTATGACAGAGGATAAGACAAATTTGATTTTGGATTGTAAATGTGGTTGTGATGATGCAATAAAGTTTAAGGTTGATTTAGAAGATGCGGACGCTGATATAATTATGTTTGCAACTTTATTAACAAGCAAGTTTTATTCTAAACAAGAAAACTTTATAAGAAGATTTGCAGACAAGGTAAAAAGAATATGGGGAGTGATAAGAAATAAGGATTATTGCTACGGTGAAGTTGTCCTAACAAAAGAAGATTTCAGAGCATTTAAAAAGTACATAAACCAATTTGATGTTTAATACAAAAAAGCGACTATCAAGTCGCTTTTTATATATTTGAGTGCTTTTTCTTAAATTGTTTGGGTGACATATCGGTGTATTTTTTAAACACACGATAAAAAGTGGTGTAGTCACTAAAACCGCATTGATAAAAAATGTCCATTGCATTTTCGCCAGCAAGCAACAGATTTTTTGCCATCATAACGCGGCGCATATTTATATAAACGGATATTGTAAGACCTGTTTCGCTTTTGAAAAGACGGCTGATATATGACTTATTTAAAAACATATGTTCCGCAATATCATCAATATTCAAATTGCGTGTGAAATTTTGTTCAATGTAGTTTTGAATTTCTTTGATGTGTTTATTTTTTGAGGAGGTGTCGTTTACAAGAAATTCTTTTTTAAGAATTTCACTCAGTTTTACGACAAGTTGTGCGGCATATGTGGAAACCATAAAATCAGTATCATCTGTTGGGTTTGCAGAGTAATGTTCAACGCCTTTGAAAATATCACCGAGATTGTATTTATTGAATATTTCAGCTGGTATTCTGTTGTTTGTTCCGAATTTTCGGACATTTAAAGTGTCTAAAATATGCGGATTCATTGATGAAACAAAGCTGCTGTGTATCTGCAAAAACTGACGATGATAAACGCTTTTTTTCGGAAACGTAATAAAGTGAAATTCGTTTGGATTGGTGATTAATAAATCGCCCGAAGAAATTTCGTATTCCGTGCCTTCGACATTGTAAAGCGCATTGCCCTCAATAAGTTGCAAAAATTCGTAATATATGTGCATATGATTGCCGAGAATTGGTCCTTCGGACATACCTGTTCTGTAAGTATATGTATAAGATTTGTCATACATAACGCGTCGTATCGTCTTTTCCAATCAAACTCACCTCAAAATAATTTTAGCATAATTTTTGTGTGCGGTCAATTCAAAAATGAGTTGCGTTTGTATGAAAATGTGATATAATAAATGTTAAGCAAGATTTGTAAGATTTGAGCTGAATTAAAGCAAAATATATGTGGCTCAAATTCTGTTTTGAGTATATAATAAGAATATAAAATAATACTGTGAGGTAATGGTAATGAAAAAGTTTATGGACGATAATTTTATGTTGAATAATGAAACGGCGGTAAAGCTGTTTAATGACTATGCAAAGGATATGCCGATTTTTGATTATCACTGTCATTTAAGCCCTCAAATGATGTATGAGGACAAGCCGTTTGAAAATATTACTCAGATTTTCTTGGGCGGTGACCATTATAAGTGGAGATATATGCGTTCAAACGGTATTGACGAGAGTTACATAACCGGTGACAAGAGCGACTATGATAAATTTAAAGCGTTTTGTGGCTGTTTGCAGTATGCTATAGGCAATCCACTTTATCATTGGACACACCTTGAATTAAAGAGATATTTTAATGTTGATGAAGTTGTTACGGCGGAAAATTGCGATACAATATGGGAAAAGTGCAACAAGGTTATAAAAGAAACAAAAATGAGCCCGTCAACACTTATAAATCAATCAAATGTTGCGGTACTTTGCACAACTGATGACCCTATTGATTCGCTTGAATATCACAAATTAATTGCAGAAAAGGGACACATAAAAGCAAAGGTTTTACCGGCATTTAGACCTGACAGATTGATCAATATCGAAAAGACTGATTTTGCGGATTATGTCAAAGCACTTGGAAACGTATGCGGTAGGGACATAAAAAATTACGATGAACTTATAGCCGCAGTCAATGAAAGAATTGATTATTTTCATAATGCGGGTTGTCGTATAAGCGACCATGCTCTTGACGGTGTACCGTTTAACAGAGATTATAGCGCAGACGATGTTTTTGCAAAGAAAATGAACGGTGAAAGTTTGAGTGATGATGAAATCAACGCATTCAAGTGTGAAACACTTATAAGACTTGCGAAAAAGTACAGTGAACTTGATTGGGCAATGCAGTTACATATCGGTGCTTTGAGAAACAATAATTCGGCTATGTTCAAAAAACTCGGCGCAGATGTCGGTTTTGACTCAATCGCAGATTATGAAATTGCGGCAGACCTTTCGGCTTTGCTTGACGCAATGGAATGTAACGACGGACTGCCGAAAACGATTCTTTATACATTAAATCCAAAGGATAATTATGTTCTTGCAACAATGCTCGGTAACTTCCAATCAGCTGAAACGGCAGGAAAAATGCAGTTTGGCTCGGCATGGTGGTTTAATGACCAACGTGACGGAATGGTTGAACAAATGAAAGCACTTGCGAATTTGGGTGCATTGAATAAGTTTGTAGGTATGCTTACTGATTCGAGAAGTTTTCTTTCATACACACGTCATGAATATTTCAGACGTATTCTTTGCAATATGCTTGGTGAGTGGGTTGAAAACGGCGAATTTCCGGATGATTTTGATACACTTGGAAAGATAGTTGAGGATATTTGCTTTAACAATGCAAAAAGATATTTTAATGTTGAAATGTAATTGTAAACAGATAAAATCGTTATTACGATTTTGTCTGTTTTTTGTTGCATATAGTTATTAATTTAACGGTCTTTAACTATTAAAAAGTATTGAAAATGTAATAAATATGTGATATAATTATAGTAAATTGATATTACTATAATTAAGTGAGGGAAGAGTATGAGAACCTTTAATACAACAAACATTCCTATGACTGACAGAATTAAAAAGCTAAAGGAAGAATTGTATCGCAAAATGCCTGAAATCGAAGTAGACAGAGCGGTACTTATTACGGAAAGTTATCAGCAGACTGAACAACTTCCAACTGTAAAGAGAAGAGCTTTGGCTTTTGAACATATACTTAACAATATTCCTATTACAATCAGAGATAATGAACTTATTGTCGGAAGTTCGACAAAAGCACCGAGAAGCTGTCAGGTGTTCCCTGAGTTTTCGTATGAATGGCTTGAAAGCGAACTTGATACTATCGAATTTCGTGAGGCAGATCCATTCCATATTTCAGAGGAAAACAAGGCTGTACTTAGAAAGATTTTTCCTTATTGGAAGAACAAGACAAACAGCGATTTAGCACTTTCATATATGGCGCCTGAGGCTGCTGCGGCGATTGAACACAACATTTTTACACCGGGTAACTATTTCTATAACGGTATCGGACACGTTACAGTTGACTACGGTAAAGTTATGAGAATAGGTTACAAGGGGATTATTGCGGAAGTTCAGGAAGAATTGAATAAGTGCAACGTGTATGATGCTGATTATGCAAAAAGACACGAATTTCTTGAATCGATTATAATTTCGTGTAACGCGGTTATAAATTACGCAAGACGTTACGCAAATCTTGCTTATGAAATGGCTCAAAAGTGTACAAATCCGACAAGAAAACAAGAATTGCTTGTAATTGCAAACAACTGTGCAAACGTGCCTGAAAATCCTGCAAGAAACTTCTATGAGGCTTGTCAGACATTTTGGTTTATACAGATGTTACTTCAAATTGAATCAAGCGGTCACTCAATTTCTGCCGGACGTTTTGACCAATATTTGTATCCGTATTATAAGAACAGCATTGACAACGGTTCGCTTACACGCGAATTTGCACAGGAAATACTTGACTGTATTTGGGTTAAGTTTAACGACCTTAATAAAGCAAGGGATGAGGCATCGTCATACGGCTTTGCAGGATACAGCTTGTTCCAAAATTTAACGGCGGGCGGACAAAACGCAGATGGTCTTGACGCAACAAATGACTTGTCATTCCTATGTATTCAAGCGTCAATGCACACTCAATTACCTGCTCCGTCATTCTCGGTAAGAATATGGAACGGCACGCCAAATGAATTTTTGATTAAATGTGCAGAGCTTACAAGAACTGGTGTAGGCTTGCCTGCATACTACAACGATGAAGTCATCATTCCTGCACTTATGAGCAGAGGTGTTACTCTTGCAGATGCAAGAGAATACGGCATTATCGGTTGTGTTGAACCGCAGAAACCGTTTAAGACAGACGGTTGGCATGACGCGGCATTCTTTAATATGTGTCGTCCGCTTGAACTTGTGTTCTCAAACGGTGTTGATAAGGGTGCTCAAATCAGTATCAAGACAGGCAATGTTGAAGATATGACGACATTTGAAGAATTCTACAACGCATATAAAGCACAGGAAACTTATATGATTGGTCTTATGGTTAATGCTATTAATGCGATAGATACCGCACATTCGGAAAGAGTTCCTCTACCGTTCCTATCATGTATGGTTGAAGATTGTGTTAAAGAGGGTAAGACTGTACAAGAGGGCGGTGCTCATTATAACTTCACAGGTCCGCAAGGCTTCGGTATTGCGAATATGGCAGACGGACTTTGGGCAGTTAAGACTCTTGTATTTGATGAAAAGAAAGTCACAATGGCGGAACTTAAAGACGCACTTATCCATAATTACGGACAAGGTTTAAGTCCTAAGGCGGCTAAAAATGCGACTCAAGAAGTTGTTATAAATCTTGCTAAAGCAGGCAAGAGCGTTAATGAAAGCCAAGTTGCCGATATTTGCAGAATGTTCCTTACAGGTGAACAGGATCCGACAAAGAGAAAGCGTTATGAAGAAATACTTGATATGATAAATGAACTTCCGAAGTACGGAAACGACATTGAAGAAATTGACATGTTAGCCCGTGATGTGGCTAATATATACGCAAAAGAACTTGAAAAACATAAAAATCCTCGCGGAGGTATGTTCCAGGCAGGATTGTATCCTGTATCGGCTAACGTTCCTCTTGGTGAGCAGACAGGTGCGACCCCTGACGGCAGACTTGCCAATACACCGATTGCGGACGGTGTAGGTCCAAGACAGGGCGCTGATACAAAAGGTCCTACGGCTGCGGCAAACTCAGTTGCAAAACTTGAACATGGCAGAGCATCAAACGGTACACTTTACAATCAGAAGTTCCACCCGTCGGCATTGAGCGGAAATGCAGGACTTCAGAACTTTGCGTCATACATAAGAGCATTCTTTGACCAAAAGGGAATGCATATGCAGTTTAATGTTGTAAGTAAGGAAACACTTCTTGACGCACAAAAACATCCGGAAAATTACAAATCACTTGTAGTTCGTGTCGCAGGTTACAGTGCTTTGTTTACATCACTTTCAAAGGCACTTCAGGACGATATTATCAGCAGAACAGAACAAGCATTTAACGCATAAGGGATAATTAATATGGGAAATTATATGAAAGCGAAAGGCAGAATATTTGACATACAGAAATATTCTATCCACGACGGACCCGGAATACGAACAATAGTATTCCTAAAGGGTTGTGCTTTGCGTTGCAGATGGTGTTGTAATCCTGAATCACAGGAATTTGATATACAGACTATGATGTTTGAGGGCAAAGAAAAAGTTATGGGATATGATGTGACTGTTGAAGATGTCATGCCGGCTATTTTACAGGATACATTTTATTATAACCGCAGCGGCGGCGGTGTGACTTTGTCGGGCGGTGAGGCTCTGTTGCAACCGAATTTCGGACCGCATCTTTTGCACGCCTGTAAGGATTACGGTATAAATACTGCTATCGAAACAACGGGTTTTGCACGTTGGGAGTTTATAGAAAAGTATTTGCCGTATCTTGATTATGTGCTTATGGATATTAAGCATATGAACAGTGCAAAGCACAAGGAATTTACCACTCAGCCCAATGAACTTATTCACGAAAACGCAAAAAGAATTGCGGAGTCGGGAATGGTTGATTTGACAATAAGAGTGCCTGTTATACCGACATTTAACGCAACACCGGAAGAAATTTATGACATTGCAATGTTTGCTGCAAGTTTGAAAGGCGTTAAGAAACTTCATTTACTTCCATACCACAGACTCGGACAAGGCAAATATGACGGATTGGGTAGGGAATACAAACTTGACGGAATTGATTTAATTCCTAACGAGTATATGCAAGAACTTCTTGAAGTTGCTAAAAAATCGGGACTTGAATGTCAGATAGGCGGTTAAAATGAAAATCGAAATAATGAATGAAAGTCACAGAGATAAAGTGCTTGAATTATCAAAAGCATTTTATTGCAGTGATGCACTTGACCACGAAGTGCCTATGAATATTATTGAAACAAATATTGATGCGGCAATAAGCGGAGATAAAGGCTTAATTGGTTTTGTATTCTTTGAAAATAATGAAGTTGTCGGATTTTCTTACGTGACGACTTATTATGAAACTGAAGTGGGCGGTATATGCGTACAGATTATTGATTTGTATGTAAATGAAAATGCTCGTGGAAAAGGTGTGGCGACACAGTATTTTAATTATTTATTCGACAAATACAGTGATGCAAAGCGTTTCAGACTTGAAGTTGTGAAAGATAATGTAAAAGCAATATCGCTGTATAAGAAAATGGGATTTACAGACGTGTCATACGGACAAATGAAAATTGATAAGATATAAAAAATAACGCTGTTTATCAGCGTTATTTTTTTTTTTGTGTTCCTGTTCAGTAATGTTATAGCAATAAAAAATGGTTGGTTCAAAATGAACCAACCATTTATAATATTTAAAATTATTCGCCTTGAGCAAGCTTAACAAGATGTGCATACTTTTCTTCTGCATTCTTCTTAGCCTTTGCAAATAGTTCCTTAGCTCTTTCAGGGTTTGAACGAGCAAGTGAATTATAACGAACTTCGCCCATGATGAAGTCTTCATAATCCATTGTAGGAGCTTTTGAGTCAAGCTGGAACGGATTCTTGCCGTCCAAAGCAAGTCTTGGGTCGAATCTGAACAAGTGCCAGTAACCTGCGTCAACGGCTTTCTTTTCTTCTGTTTGAGCAATACTCATACCGCCCTTGATACCGTGATTGATACATGGAGCATAAGCGATGATTAGAGAAGGACCGTGGTAGCTTTCAGCCTCAAGCAGAGCCTTAAGAAGTTGAGCTTGGTTAGCACCTTGAGCAACTTGTGCAACGTATACATAACCGTAACTCATAGCGATAGCTGCGAGGTCTTTCTTCTTAACTTCCTTACCTGCGGCAGCAAATTGAGCAATAGCACCTGTCGGTGTAGCCTTTGATGACTGACCGCCTGTATTTGAGTAAACTTCTGTATCGAATACAAGAATGTTTACATCTTCACCTGATGCAAGTACGTGGTCAACACCGCCGAAACCGATGTCATAAGCCCAACCGTCACCACCGAATATCCAGCAAGATTTCTTTGATAGATATTCTTTATCGGCAAGTACGTCCTTAGCCTCTTTAGAATTGATATTAGCAATAGCCTTTAGAAGTTCGTCTGTAGCAACCTTGTTTGCGGCAGCGTCATTCTTTGTTTCAATGAACTTGTCAACAACAGGCTTAACATCTGCATTTTCTTCAGCTATCTTTTCAAGCTTAGCGATGTTTGTATTTCTCAATGTATCTTGAGCGATGAACATACCAAGACCGTATTCGGCGTTATCCTCAAATAATGAGTTAGCCCAAGCAGGACCGTGACCGTTTGCGTCTATTGTGTATGGTGTAGATGGTGAAGAACCACCCCAAATTGATGAACAACCTGTAGCATTTGCAATGTACATTCTGTCACCGAATAGCTGTGTAACAAGTTTTGCGTATGGTGTTTCACCACAACCTGCACAAGCACCTGAGAATTCAAGGTAAGGCTTTCTGAATTGGCTGCCTTTAACTGTTGAAATCTTGAACTTGTCAAGAACTTCCTGCTTTTCTGCAAGCTGAACAAGGTAATCATACTTTTCCTGTTCCTTAGCTGTTTCATCATCGAATGATGTCATAACAAGGGCAGGAGCTTTTTTGCCGGCGTTGTTTACAGGGCAAACATTAGCACAGCTTCCGCAACCTGTACAGTCATAAACTGAAATAGCCATAGCATAGTAATAGCCGTCAAGCTGCATTGCATTTTGGTATCTGATACCCTCAGGAGCATTGTCAAGTTCTTCTTTTGTAAGAATTACAGGACGGATACAAGCGTGAGGACATACATATGAACAGTTACCGCATTCGATACAAGTTTCGTTATTCCAAACAGGAACGTCGATAGCAATACCTCTCTTTTCAAATGCTGATGAACCAAGAGGAACTTCACCTGTCTGATAAGCCTCGAATGTAGAAACAGGTAATTGCATACCTCTGAATTGGTTGATAGGAACAAGTACATCGTTTACATAGTCGATTAGCTTGCCTTCACCGTCATGCTTAACTGAAAGATCTTCGCTTTGAGCGTTCTTCCAGCTTTCAGGAACTTCAACCTTAACGATTTGCTGAGCACCGGCGTCAATAGCGTCGTGATTCATCTTAACGATTGCGTCACCCTTCTTTGAATATGATGCAGTTGCGGCGTCCTTCATATACTTAATAGCGTCTTCTTCAGGAAGAATCTTTGAAAGTTTAAAGAATGCTGATTGAAGAACAGTATTAATTCTGTTGCCAAGACCGATTTTCTTACCAATCTTAACACCGTCGATTGTATAGAATTGAATATTGTTGTCAGCGATGTACTTCTTAACCTGACCAGGAAGATGTTCTTCAAGTTCTTCTGCATTCCATGAACAGTTAAGTAGGAATACACCGCCCGGCTTAACGTCCTCAACCATATTGTATTGTCTGATATATGATGCCTTGTGACAAGCAACAAAGTCAGCCTTGTTGATTAGATATGTTGAAGTAATCTTAGCATTACCGAAACGTAAGTGAGATACTGTAAGACCGCCTGACTTCTTAGAGTCATAGTCAAAGTAAGCTTGTACGTTCATATCTGTGTGGTCACCGATAATCTTAACAGAGTTCTTGTTAGCGCCGACTGTACCGTCTGCACCAAGCCCCCAGAACTTACAGCTTGTGATACCTGCCGGAGTTGTGTCAGGGTTTTCATCAAGAGCAAGTGATAGGTTAGTAACATCATCGTTGATACCGATTGTAAATCTCTTCTTTTCTGTGTTTTTGAATACGGCAATGATTTGAGCAGGAGTTGTATCCTTTGAACCAAGACCGTAACGACCTGTGTATACAGGAACATTAGCAAATTCTGTGTCACGAAGTGCCGCAACAACATCAAGATATAGAGGTTCACCGATTGAACCTGGTTCTTTTGTTCTGTCAAGAACAGAAATCTTCTTAACTGTTGAAGGAATGGCTGCAACCAAGTGCTTAACACTGAAAGGTCTGTAAAGTCTAACCTTAACAAGACCAACCTTGCGGCCGTTTGCGTTTAGGTAATCAACAGTTTCCGAGATTGTATCACAGACACTGCCCATAGCGATAATAACTTCATCAGCGTCTTCTGCACCGTAGTAGTTGAATAGCTTATAATCACTGCCGATTTTTTCGTTTACTTTATTCATGTATTCTTCAACAACTTCAGGAATTGCATCGTAAGCCTTGTTAGAAGCCTCTTTAGCCTGGAAGAATACGTCAGGGTTTTGAGCTGTACCTCTCTGAGCAGGATGTTCAGGATTTAGTGACTTACGTCTGAAGTCGTTTAGTGCATCCCAATCAAGCATATCTGCAAGATCTGCATAATCCCAACAAGCCACCTTTTGATATTCGTGAGAAGTTCTGAAACCGTCAAAGAAATGAATGAACGGAATTTTACCCTTTATTGTTGATAGGTGAGCAACTGCACCAAGGTCCATTGCTTCTTGCGGATTAGTTGACGCAAGCATAGCAAAACCTGTCTGACGACAAGCCATAACGTCCTGATGATCGCCGAATATTGAAAGTGCATGTGATGCCAAAGCTCTTGCCGATACGTTAAATACGCAAGGAAGTTGTTCACCTGCAATCTTGTACATATTAGGAATCATAAGTAAAAGACCTTGTGATGCTGTATAAGTTGTTGTAAGAGCACCTGCTGTAAGTGAACCGTGAACTGCACCTGCGGCACCGGCCTCAGACTGCATTTCAACCACTCTTACAGTACGTCCGAAAATGTTTTTCTGTCCGGCAGCTGACCATTTGTCGGTTACTTCTGCCATTGTAGATGATGGTGTGATAGGATAGATAGCGGCAACATCTGTAAACGCATATGATGCGTAAGCTGCTGCGTTGTTACCATCCATGGTTTTCATTTTTCTAGCCATCGGAATTAATTCCTCCTCTTTTTTCTCTTATTAAAGAGAGAAAACTCCCTTTAATGTGTATTAGTTATATATACATATATATATAATATCACTTTTGAAACTCAAAATCAAGGGCGGAACACAATATTTTGTGTTAAATATGAATATTTTTCTAAAAACAGGGGAGTATATAGTTTTTTGAGCCTGTCGACATTCTGTCGCCAGCTCCAAAAATCACATCATAGATGTAATTTTTGAGTATTTTTTCAGAGAAGAAATCGTAAAGTTCCTCCAAAGTCGAAACTTTAGATTTTAAGCCATTTCTGCCGCGCATGTCGCCAGAAATGATTTTTAATGAGGTTAGCACCTCAAACTCCCAAAAATAAAGTAGACAAAACCATAACGGTTTTGTCTACATTTTCAAACGAAGTCTTTTTTCTTTTTCGATAAAACTGTTAAACAGATAATAGCATTTATCGGACATTTGCGTAAGTTTCTTTGTGGAAATATTTTTTCCGTTCTTTAAACGTTTTTTGACGGCACAATCAAAACGATATTTATAAAAGTCAACATACAGTGAAAAAAAGAAAAGATGTATTGAATTAAACAGTATTTTCATATAATACCTCCCGAAGTTAATAGTTATAGTATTTTCAAAATTAAATAAGTTAACCATGTAATATTTGCGTTGAAGTACAGAATTTGGCGTACCTATCGGAAGGTAAATGATTGTAATATTACTGTAATAAAGCAGTAATGGACGTGTAATTGAAAAAATAGATATAGGGTGCTATAATTAGAAATCAGTTAGTCAAACACAATATATTGTGGTTTGAAATGAGTGGGATACGATATTTGAGGGAGTAATTTAGTTATGAAAGTAGTAAAAAAGGACAATACAAAAGAGCCTTTTAACGTGCAAAAGGTCGTTATTGCGGTAAATAAATCAGCCTTTCGTGCATTGGTAAAATTTACGGATGAGGAGATTGACTTTATATGTCGTTTCGTTCAGGACGAGGCGAGAAAAATGGGCAAGGAAGAAATCGAAATTTCCGAAATGCACAACATTGTAGAGGGTGCGCTTGAAAGAGTTAATCCGAAAGTTGCGAAAAGTTATCGTGATTACAGAAATTACAAACAGGACTTCGTACAAATGCTTGATGAAGTTTATAAGAAAAGTCAGTCGATTATGTATATCGGTGACAAGGAAAATTCAAATACTGACAGTGCGCTTGTTTCGACAAAGAGAAGTCTTATATTCAATCAGCTTAACAAAGAGCTTTACAAGAAGTTTTTCCTTACAACAGAAGAACTTCAGGCGTGTCGTGACGGATATATTTACATACACGATATGTCGGCAAGACGTGATACAATGAACTGCTGTCTTTTTGATGTGCAAAGCGTTTTGCAGGGCGGTTTTGAAATGGGTAATCTTTGGTATAACGAACCGAAAACTCTTGACGTTGCATTTGACGTTATAGGCGATATTGTGTTGTCTGCGGCAAGTCAGCAGTATGGCGGCTTTACAGTACCGTCGGCAGACTTATTTTAGAGCCGTATGCGGAAAAGTCATATAAATATTATATAGAAAAATATAAGAATATCGGACTTGACGAAGAAAAATCAAAAGAAATAGCAATGCAAGATATTCAAAGAGATTTTGAACAGGGTTTCCAAGGTTGGGAATATAAATTCAATTCGGTATCATCAAGCCGTGGAGATTATCCGTTCATAACAGTTACTATCGGTACTGGTACGGGACGTTTTGCAAAGATGGCGTCAAAGACTATGCTTGAAGTCAGAAAGAACGGACAAGGCAAAAAGGGACATAAAAAGCCTGTTTTGTTCCCTAAAGTAGTGTTCTTGTATGACGAAAAACTTCACGGTGAGGGCGGTCCTTTGGAAGATGTTTTTGAGGCGGGAATTGACTGTTCTTCAAAGACAATGTACCCTGATTGGCTAAGCCTTTCGGGTGAGGGATATATTGCGTCAATGTATAAAAAATACGGTAAAATCGTTTCACCTATGGGCTGTCGTGCATTCTTGTCACCTTGGTACGAAAAGGGCGGTATGAAACCGGCTGATGAAAATGATGTGCCTGTATTTGTCGGAAGATTTAATATCGGTGCTGTGTCGCTTCATTTACCTATGATTTTGGCAAAGGCTCAACAGGAAAATAAACCGTTTTTTGACGTGCTTGATTATTACTTAAACCTAATCAGACAACTTCACTTGCGTACATATGACTATCTTGGCGAAATGCGTGCGTCTACAAATCCGCTTGCATATTGTGAGGGCGGTTTCTACGGCGGTCATCTTGGAATACATGATAAAATAAAGCCTATTTTAAAGACTGCAACAGCGTCATTCGGTATTACGGCGCTTAATGAATTGCAACAGCTTTATAATAAGCGTTCACTTGTCGAAGACGGTGAATTTGCAATCAGAACACTTGAGCATATTAATGAAAAAGTAAATCAATTCAAGGCTGAGGACGGAAAACTTTATGCCATATACGGTACACCTGCCGAGTCACTTTGCGGACTTCAGGTTACACAATTCAGAAAGAAGTACGGCGTAATCGAAAACGTATCCGACAGAGAATATGTCTCAAACAGTTTCCATTGTCACGTTACGGAGGATATTACTCCGATTCAAAAACAAGACCTTGAAAAACGTTTCTGGGAGCTTTCAAACGGCGGTAAAATTCAGTATGTAAAATACCCTATAAGCTACAACAGAGAGGCTATAAAAACTCTTGTAAGACGTGCAATGGATATGGGATTTTATGAGGGTGTAAACTTGTCGCTTGCGTATTGTGACGACTGCGGATATGAAGAACTTGAAATGGACGTGTGCCCGAAGTGCGGAAGTAAAAATCTTACTAAAATCGAAAGAATGAACGGTTACTTGTCATATTCGAGAGTTAAGGGCGATACAAGACTTAACAATGCAAAAATGGCAGAAATCGCGGAAAGGAAAAGTATGTAATGCGTTATCATAATATAACAAAAGATGATATGCTTAACGGTGACGGACTTCGTGTTGTACTGTGGGTTGCCGGTTGCGAACATCATTGTCCGAATTGTCAAAATCCCGTAACGTGGGATATAAACGGCGGTTTGGAATTTGATGAGGTTGCAAAGAAAGAGATTTTTGACGAACTTGAAAAAAATTATGTTTCCGGTATAACATTCAGCGGCGGAGATCCTCTTCATACACAAAATCGAAAAGACGTTGGAGCACTTATTGAAGAAATTAAAGAAAAATTCCCGAATAAAACCATTTGGATTTACAGCGGTTATGATTGGCAGGACGTAAAAGATTTGCCGTGTATGAAATATGTTGACGTAATGGTGGACGGCGAATTTGTGGACGGTCTGAAAGATAATAAGCTTTTGTGGCGGGGAAGTACAAACCAAAAAGTTATAGACGTACAGAAAAGCCTTGAAATAGATAAGGTTGTTCTTGCGGTTAAGTAAAGGAGTTAATTTATGCAGAGAGTAGCTAAATTTGAAAAAGTCAGCTTTGAACAATTCAAAAAAGACTGGGCAGACACATTTTATGTGACAGATGGTATAGAAAAGATATACGAAGATATAAAGCTTCCGAAAAGAGCAACGGCAGGTTCGGCAGGTTATGATTTTTATGCACCGATGGCTTTTGAATTAAAGCCTGGAGAAACTATAAAAATACCGACAGGTATCAGAGTTAAAATCAATGACGGCTGGGTACTGAAACTTTATCCGAGAAGCGGTTTGGGATTTAAGTTCAGAGTGCAGATGAACAATACCGTCGGAATTATCGACAGTGATTATTATAACAGCGATAATGAGGGACATATATTCTGCAAAATCACAAACGACACAAACGAAGATAAAACCGTTTCTGTAAATAAAGGTACAGGATTTTGTCAGGGAATATTTGTAGAATACGGAATTACTTTTGATGATGATGTTACCGACGAAAGAAACGGCGGTTTCGGAAGTACGGGAATGTAAAAAAAATGAGTTCCATGTGAACTCATTTTTTAGTTTGTATCTATATGTTTTCTGTATTCATTAGGACTCATATGTACGATATGTCGAAATGTTTTACAAAAATATGTTGATGAATTATAACCGCATGCGGTAGCTATATCTGTTATGTTGTGTTTACTGTTTCTAAGAAGTTCGCAGGCATTGTTTATACGCACTGTATTCAGATAATCCGAAACTGTTATGTTCATTTCTTGTTTAAACAGCTTACACAAATGCGGTTTTGAAATATGAACGGCGTCTGAAATATCGTCAAGGTTTTGAACTGTCTGATAATTCTTGTTTATGTATTCGAGAATTAAATCTATAGTTCTGTGTTTTTCTGAAACTTTTTTCTTTTCCGTATTTTTATAGCTTGAAAGAATGGTGAGCAGTTCGCAAATGTGAATATATGAGTAATTCGGATTTTGTTCCATACGTTGTATTATTTCTATTACAGAACTGAATTGTGCGGAATCCAAATGTATTTTCTGATTGTTAAACATATTGAGCAAGTTTTGGTATGCATCAGGCAACATATATTGTGAAAGATAATGTTCGGTAAAATGAAGAGCATATCTTTCGTGTTCCGTACCGCCGTTGTTTTTGTGGAGATCATCCGGCTTTAACAGAACAATTTCGTTTCTTGATACTGAAATAAGTTTGTCATCGGCAAGCAATGTTGTAGAACCTCTCAAAATGATAAATATTTCATATGAATGGTGATAGTGCAAATTAGATTGCCTGTCACCCTTTTTTCGTGTTTGACGATTGAGGTAAAACCAATCGTTTAAGGGATTATATCCGTTTGCCATATGTGACCGCTCCTTATCTGTTATAACGAGTACATAATATAACAGAAATTCGGTGATGTCAATACGGTATAAATCAAAAATAAAACCGATTGACAACAAGAAATAAATGTGATAAATTATACACAAGGGATATTTATGAAAAACTAATGTATGTGAAAAAACATATAAAGGAAGATATTTATGAAAAACTAATGTATGTGAAAAAACATATAAAGGAAGATGAATATGAAATTAAGAATTTTAGACAAAAATAATAATGAATTGTTTGTAAAACAAGGCTTGAAAATTGACTGTACATATGAGAGTGAATATTCTGCAGGAGATAAAATTTATATTTCGGCAAATAACTGTTATTTCTTCAAAATACAGCTTGACAGTGCATTAAAAGAAACGGTTGTATATGCTCCTTCGGGTAGTTTTGAATATCGAATTCCGACAGAAGTGTTGGAACGTATATATGAAGAAGGTGCTTTTGCGGGAACGGAACACAGAATACGTGTATCGGAGGCTACTGACGAAGAAGCGTACGGCGAGAGGAATATTTCACTTAATCCATATGACTTGCAAGGTCAAAAAAGATGTTATCCGCACGCATATGCGAATTATGTAACACGCGGTGAGCCTTGCTTTTTTGAAAGAAATGCGATTGACGGCGTACTTGAAAATAAGGGCCACGGAAATTTTCCGTATCATTCTTGGGCAGGCGGTGCAAGAGATGATTTGGAGTATTATGTTGATTTCGGTACAGAAGTTGAAGTTGAAAAATTAGTATTTTATTTAAGAGCTGATTTTCCGCACGATACATATTGGAAGAATATTGATATAGAATTTTCGGACGGTGAAATCGTTACCGCAAACTTCGAGGGTGTTGCAGATGGTCAGGAAGTTGTATTAAAAGCTTGAATTGTCAAGTCAAATGCAACGATATATCAAAATAAACTTCAAAAGGCGATTTCCAGTTCAAGCATTTGCGTGGACGCTGATTTAAAATAAGCGCTTTATCTCTAATTAATGATGGTTTAATTTCTGTTAAATCCTGTTTTTTAGGAAAATATTCGCGTAGAAGTCCATTAGTATTCTCATTAGTACCTCTTTGCCATGGTTGATGTGGTTCAGGAAAATAGAATTGCACATCATTTA
>QTVU01000001.1 GCA_003460745.1 Firmicutes bacterium AM55-24TS | reverse complement strand
AAGACGTTTCTTATCGCAGCGTAAAAACTTTAAAACGACTTACCTGACAATGTTTAAAACCAAATATTTTTGTTCCTTGCCGTTAGGTTTGTTTGCTATGCACTTTTTTTAACTATTATTCGCTTTTGTTGCTTCGCTTAGCTTTATTTATGATTTATTTACTTTTTATTTCTTGTGTTTTGCACCTCTCTACTAATTATATAGTATAAACAGCGATATAACAAGTGGAAATTTAAAGAAATGTGCTTGTATTTTTTATTATATTGTGTTATTATTAAGATATACAAGGAGGTGTCGGCTATGACAACTGAAGAAATGTTAGTTTCATTAGTTGAAAATGTTAAAAAATATTAATTCAACTCTAAATAATATGAATAAACAATTTGATGATGTTAATTCAAAGTTTGATGATATTAATAATCAAATGTCAGAAATGAAAGCGGATATTCAAAAAATGAAAAATGAAATAAGAGAAATCAGTCTTACCCTTGAAAACGAAACAAACCGTAATATCAAAATTATTGCAGAGGGACATCTTGATTTGTCAAGAAAACTTGATAAAGCTTTAACTGTCGAGAACGAAAAAGAAATGGCACTTATCCGAATTAATATGATGGAAAATGAAATAAGAAGAATAAAAGAAAAGTTTGCATAATAAAAACGATGTATTACCTGTTACGGAATACATCGTTTTTTTATTATCCGATTATTTTACAATAAGACTCTCACCTGTCATTTGTTCAGGTTTTTCAAGTCCCATAAGGTCAAGCATAGTCGGGCAAAGGTCACAAAGTCTGCCATTCTTAACCTTAACATCGCCTGCACCTACAAGAATCATAGGAACAGGGTTAGTTGTATGAGCTGTAAACGGAGCTTTTGTAACAGGGTCGATTAAGCAGTCAGCGTTACCGTGATCGGCAGTGATGATAGCTTGTCCGCCCTTTGCAAGAATAGCGTCAACCATTCTGCCTACACACTCGTCAACGGCTTCAACTGCCTTAACAGCCGCTTCCATAATACCTGTGTGACCGACCATATCACAGTTAGCATAGTTAAGAATGATAACATCAAACTTGTCCGAATTAATTGCGTCAACAACTGCGTCAGTAACTTCGTAAGCACTCATTTCAGGTTTCATATCGAAAGTTTCAACGTCAGGTGACTTGATAAGTATTCTTTCCTCACCTTCAAATTGCTTTTCTTCACCGCCGTTAAAGAAGAATGTAACGTGTGCATACTTCTGTGTTTCGGCAATTCTAAGCTGTGTAAGACCTTTCTTACTGATGTATTCACCGAATGTCATTTCAAGAGTTTCCGGCGGATATGCTACAGTTACATTTGGCATTGATTCGTCATATTGAGTCATACAAACGAAGTTACAGGGAAATACTTTCTTTCAAAGCCTGTAAAATCAGGGTCAACAAAAGTTCTTGTAATCTGTCTTGCTCTGTCAGGACGGAAGTTGAAGAAAATAACACTGTCGCCCTCTTTAATCATACCGTTTTTGTCAACAACAGTTGGAATAACAAATTCGTCTGTAACGTCATTTGCGTATGAGTTTTTAACGGCTGTAACAGCGTCTGTTTCCTGTATGCCTTCGCCGTCAACCATAGCTTTGTAAGCCTTTTCGACTCTGTCCCAAGCGTTATCTCTGTCCATAGCGTAAAATCTGCCCATAATTGTAGCGACAGAGCCTACGCCGATTTCTTTAATTTCTTTTTCAAGTTCAGCCATAAATTCGGCACCTGATGTAGGAGGAACGTCACGACCGTCAAGGAATGTGTGAACATATACGTTTTCAATACCTTTTTTCTTAGCCATTTTCAGCAGACCGTAAAGGTGTTCATTGTGGCTGTGTACACCGCCGTTTGAAAGAAGTCCCATAAGGTGAAGTGACTTGCCGTTAGCTTTAGCGGCGTCCATAGCGTCTGAAAGGGCCTTGTTTTCGTAAATTTTACCGTCGTTAATGTCTTTTGAAATCTTAACAAGCATTTGATAAACAATTCTGCCGGCACCGATATTTGTGTGACCTACTTCACTGTTACCCATTTGACCGTCAGGAAGACCGACGTCAAGACCGCTTGCAGAAAGCTGTGAATGTGGATATTCGGCTAAAAGCTTGTCAAGATGAGGTTTCTTTGCCGCTACAATAGCATTACCCTCTGTATTTTGGTTAATGCCGTAACCGTCCATAATAATTAATGCGATTGGTTTCTTTGCCATAAGTAATTACTCCTTTATGTTTAAAAATAGGACAGGCAATAATGCCTGCCCTTTTGTAAAATCATTATTTAGCTGCCTTTGTGATAACAGCGAAGTCAGCACTCTTTAGAGATGCACCGCCGATAAGACCACCGTCAATGTTTGGCTTAGCAAGAAGTCCTGCACAATTCTTAGGATTCATGCTGCCGCCGTATTGAATAGTAATAGCCTTTGCTGTTTCAGCATCGTAAAGGTTTTCAAGTAATTCTCTGATACCGCCGCAAACTTCTTCAGCTTGGTCGTCAGTAGCAGTCTTGCCTGTACCGATAGCCCAGATTGGCTCGTATGCAACGACAACTTTTTTAGTGTCGTCAGCACTGATTCCGGCAAATGCCTTTTTGATTTGAATAGCAATCCAGTCCATTGTGATACCGGCTTCACGCTGTTCAAGACTTTCACCACAGCAAACGATAGGAATAAGACCCTTTTCAAGAGCCTTTTTAGCCTTTAGATTAACTGTTTCATCAGTTTCGTTGTTGTATTCACGTCTTTCACTGTGACCCATTATAACATAGTCAACACCAAGGTCTTTAAGCATTTCTGCACTTACTTCGCCTGTGAAAGCACCTTTGTCCTCAAAGTGTAGGTTTTCAGCACCGATTTTAACGTGTGAACCCTTAGCGGCCTCAACAGCTTGTGGTAGGCATACGAACGGTGTACAGCAAACAACTTCACATTCTGAACCCTTTGTTGCCTCAATTACTTCTTTGATGTAATCATATGTTTCTGACGGAAGCTTGTTCATCTTCCAGTTACCGGCAATTATATATTTTCCCATTGTAATTTCTCCTTTAATCGATTTTGAATTGTATTGTGAATATACTCACATACACCATTAAAGTTTGTATCAATATCAAGATTAGAAAATCTTATAATTTTAATACCTTGATTATTAAGTATTAATGTACGTTGATTGTCTTTTAAGTGTGTATCATCTTCGTAATGTTGACTTCCGTCAAGTTCTATGCCAAGTTTGGCAGAATGACAGTAGAAATCAAGAATATAATTTAGGACGATTTTTTGTCTGTAAATCCTAACAGGATATGTTTTCAAAAAGTCATACCATAAATGACGTTCTTGCTTAGTCATTGATTTTCTTAAATCTCGTGCATTTGATTTTAGATTTTTATTGTATGGTAAATGTTCATATTTCATATTAGTGTTTAATTGGCTCCCATCGAGGGGAGCTGTCGCAAAAGCGACTGAGGGGTGGCAAAGATAACTATTATATCACCACAAATAGTCCGTTATCTAATAATTATTTATCTGTCAAAGCTGCGATACCAGGAAGTTCTTTACCTTCAAGGAATTCCATTGATGCGCCGCCGCCTGTTGAGATGTGGCTCATCTTATCGCCAAGACCTGCTTGGTTAACAGCAGCAACACTGTCACCGCCGCCGATGATTGTTGTAGCGTCAAGATCGGCAAGAGCCTGAGCTATTGTATTTGTACCCTTTGCGAAGTTTGGCATTTCAAATACGCCCATAGGACCGTTCCAAACAACAGTTTTTGCGTCTTTAAGAGCATTCTTGTAAAGTTCGATTGTCTTAGGACCGATGTCAAGACCCATCCAACCGTCAGGAATGTCACCTTCAACAACTTGTGATTCAGCGTCGTTTGCAAATTCCTTTGCAACTACTGTATCAACAGGAAGAAGTAGCTTATCGCCCGCTTCGTCAAGCATTTTCTTAGCATAGTCAATGTAATCAGGCTCAAGAAGTGATGTACCTGTTGTCTTGCCTTGTGCCGCAAAGAATGTGTAAGCCATACCGCCGCCGATGATTAGCTTGTCTACTTTCTTTAGAAGATTTTCAATAACTGAAATCTTTGAAGAAACCTTACTTCCGCCAAGAATAGCTACAAGCGGTCTTACAGGATTGTTTACTGCGTTACCGAGGAAGTTGATTTCTTTTTCGATTAGGTAACCTGCAACAGCCGGCTTAAGAATTGAAGATACACCTACGTTTGAGCAGTGAGCTCTGTGAGCTGTACCGAATGCGTCATTTACGAACAAATCAGCAAGTGAAGCAAGTTCTTTTGAGAAAGCTTCTTCGTTCTTTGTTTCTTCTTTTCTGTAACGAGTGTTTTGAAGAAGAACAACATCACCGTCATTCATTTCTGCAACAGCCTTTTTAGCGTTGTCGCCTACTACGTTATCGTCAGCGGCAAAAACAACTTCTTTGCCAAGCTTTTCTGAAAGACTCTTTGCAACAGGTGCAAGAGAAAGTGATGGAACAGGCTCACCCTTTGGTTTACCCATATGTGAGCAAAGAATAACTCTTGCTCCGTTATCTATAAGATACTTAATTGTAGGAAGTGCACCTACAATACGGTTTTCGTCTGTGATATTACCGTCAGCGTCAAGCGGCACGTTAAAGTCACAACGTACTAAAACCTTTTTGCCTTTTACGTCAACATCTTCAACTGTTAATTTGTTGTACATAGTCAATTTCTCCTTTTTTATGCGGACAAAATTATCCGATTTTTCTTGATTATATTATATATAAAAATTATCTGTTTTTCAAGTATATAATTAAAATTCGTTAAAATTTTACCAACTTAATCAAAATAGCCGCCGTCAATATGCCAACTATGTCACCGACAGCCGCAAAAGGAACAGCTTTCAAGTTATGTTTTACCCTTGTTTTCGCAAAATATACGCAAAGACAGTAGAAAGTTGTTTCAGTCGAGCCCATTATAACGGAGGCAATTCGACCGACTTCGCTGTCGGCACCGTAATTGTTTAAAATTTCGGTAAGTATGCCCGTTGCACCGCTGCCCGATATTGGACGGATAAGTGCCAAAGGCATAACTTCGGCAGGAATTAAATTTGTGATAGGTGAAAGAAGTGATACTATAAGGTCAAGCGTGCCTGACGCACGGAGCATATATGCGGCGGTAAGCACCGCTACAAGCGGCGGAAATATGCCTGATACTATTTTCATTCCGTCCTCTGCCCCATCTATAAAAAGTTCGTATGACGGAAGTTTTTTTATCATTGCGGTTATAAGAACAAGTGCAATTATGAGCGGTATTACATAAATCATATTTTACTCCTTATATAGTAATTTTGTCAGTGTTAAAGCAATAAATGCGGCGGTGAATGAAGAAATCCAAATCGGCAGAATAACCGAAAACGGATTTGCAGAGCCTGACGCAACACGCAGAGCGATTATTGTTGTGGGTATAAGCTGTACGGACGTGGTGTTCAAAACGACAAGCATACACATATTTTTTGATGTGTAAAGCGGATTGTTGTTTTCCTTGTCAAGACATTGCATCGCCTTTATACCCATAGGTGTTGCGGCGTTGCCCATTCCGAGTATGTTGGCACTCATATTCACGGCAATATATTTTTTTGCGTTTTGACCTGCATTGGGAAACAGGAAGTTTATTATAGGTTTTAATAATTTCTCTAATTTCTGTGACAATCCCGCATTTTCGGCAATTTTCATAATACCCGTCCAAAAGCACATAACTCCCGCAAATGACAATACCGTAAAAACGGCCCTTTTCGCACCCTCAAACGCACCGTTTATAGTTTGGTCGACAGTGCCGTTAAAAATTGACACAACTATCGACACAATAATCATCAAGCACCAAATATAATTCATATACTTTCCTCCGTTTCTTGTGAATTTGATATTTATTTATATGAAAAATTGTGCTATAATAGAAGAATGTATATAAATATAATTTGAACGGAGGATTAGTATGCTCAAAGGAAAAACAGTCGTGCTTGGAGTTACGGGAAGTATTGCGGCGTACAAAATCGCAAATCTTGCAAGAATGCTTGTAAAACAGCATTGTGAAGTACACGTGCTTATGACGCAGAACGCAACTAATTTTATAAATCCCATAACTTTTGAAACATTGACAAAGCATAAATGCCTTATAGATACATTTGACCGTAATTTTGAATTCAGCGTTGAACACGTTGCACTTGCAAAAGCAGCGGACGTGGTTATGATAGCACCGGCGAGTGCAAATGTAATCGGCAAGATTGCAAACGGTATCGCCGACGATATGCTTACAACCACTGTTATGGCTTGTCCTTGCAAGAAAATTGTTTCACCTGCTATGAATCATAATATGTTCCATAACCCTATTGTGCAGGATAACATTGAAAAGCTGAAGCATTACGGCTATGAAATAGTTGAGCCGGCGCACGGTATGCTTGCAAACGGTGATATGGGTGACGGCAGAATGCCTGATGAAGAGCTTTTGTTTGAATACATTGTTAAAGAGATTGCATTTGAAAAAGATATGACAGGTAAAAAAGTGCTTGTTACAGCCGGTGCAACTGTAGAGGCTATAGACCCTGTGAGATTCATAACAAACCATTCGAGCGGAAAAATGGGTTTTGCACTTGCAAAGAACGCAATGCTAAGAGGTGCGGACGTGACTCTTGTTATGGGTAAATGCGACAGTGAGCCGCCTGTGTTTGTGAATACGGTTAAGGTGCAGAGTGCGAAAGATATGTATGACGCGGTAATTGAACGTGCAGACAGTATGGATATAATTGTTAAGGCGGCGGCAGTGGCTGATTACAGACCTAAGAGCGTAAGCAGTGAAAAGGTAAAAAAACAGGACGGTGATATGTCGATTGAGCTTGAACGTACGGACGATATATTAAAAACTCTCGGTGAAAGAAAAAACGGTCAATTTATCTGCGGTTTCTCTATGGAAACAGAAAATATGCTTGAAAATTCAAGAAAGAAACTTGAAAAGAAAAATTGTGATATGATTGTCGCAAATAATCTTAAACAAGACGGTGCAGGTTTTGGCGGTAATACAAATATCGTGACGCTTATAACAAAAGATGATGAAGTTCAGCTTGAAAAGATGACAAAAGATGAAGTTGCGGAAAAGATATTTGATTTCATTTTGAGTAGATAGGAAGCAGATTATGTACGGATACGAAACGTTTCACGAGGATTTGATGAAAAATTTAATAGAATCGGTGCATAACGGCGCAAGCTCACACGCGTATATATTTGAGGGTGAAAAAGGCTTGGGTGTACTCAATTCCGCCAGACTTTTTGCGGCGGCATTGACGTGCAAAAATACAGGTGTCGCACCTTGCGGAAGTTGTCAGAATTGCGTAGAATCAAAAGCGGACACAAACCCCGATATAATTTATGTTCGACCGAAGGCCGACAAAAAAAGTATCGGTGCAAAAGATATGCGTAAACTTGAGGAGGATGTGGCTGTAAAGCCGTTTAATTCAAAGCATAAGGTTTATATATTTGAGGATGCGTCTTTGCTTACCGAGGAGGCACAAAACACGTTTTTAAAAACGTTTGAAGAACCGCCGGAATACGCAGTATTTATCTTGATAACAGAAAACTCCACTTCCCTATTGCAGACAATTTTGTCACGTTTTACGCTTGTACATTTTCCGTCTGTGTCTGACGCGATTATGGAGAATTATATAAGCGAAAAATATCCCAAAGAACAGGAACGTTTGCCGTTTTTGATTAAGTATTGTGCAGGTGTGCCGGGAGTAGCTGACAATATTATAAATGATGAAAACTTTGAAACAGTGAGAACGTCTTCACTTAAAAAATTATTTTCGGTACTGTCGACAGACAGAAGTTCGGCATTCGTTGTGCAGAAGTATCTTGATGAAAATAAGGATAAGGCTGAAAATATATTTGTTTTTTGGCTTGCATATCTGCGTGATATAATTCTTATGCAATCGCAAGCACCGAATATGATTATTAATATTGATAAAAAAGATACATTAAGACAGCTTGCGGCTAAGTATGATACCGATTATTTGATGAATATGTCAAAGCGTGTAATAAAAGCAAAAAATATGTTGGCACGATATGTGAGTTTAAAAGCCATTTCGCTGTGGCTGTCGCTAAAATCCGCATAAAACGCGGTATTTCTATAAAAATTATTTTTGTTAGTATTTTTTCTGTTTTTGTTGACAATTTATTACATATGTGGTATAATAAATTTACCGTTTAAAAGAATATTAAATAAGGAGGAAAATTTTAATGAAATCTGTAGGAATCGTTAGAAAGGTTGATGAACTTGGCCGTATTGTCATTCCGGTAGAACTAAGGAGAAAGTTTGGAATCGACATTAAGGATTCAATGGAAATTTATACAGAAGATAACTGTATAATCCTAAAGAAGTATGAGCCTTCATGCATATTCTGTGGCGATGCAAAGAATATATTCCAATTCAACGGTAAGAATATTTGCCCTGAGTGTGCTAAAAAGATTAACGGCTATGTAGCTGAATAATCATATCAAAAATAAGAACCGCTTAGTCTGATGCGGTTCTTTTTTTGTGTTGATAATAACTTTAAATTGTGGATAAAGTATTTTTTAGTACGATTTAATGTTGATAAAACGTTAAAATACAACATACAAGGCTCCCCTTGAGGGGAGCTGTCGCATTACGACAGATGGGTGCTCTTATAAAATATATAAAGCTGTCGACCAATGGTCGCCTCTACAAATGTTATCTTAATACATAAGGCTCCCATTGAGGGGAGCTGTCGCATTACGACAGGTGGGTGGCTTTATATTGTGATATACAAAGAGTGCGACTAATGGTCGCCCCTACAAATGTTATCTCAATACATAAGGCTCCCATTGAGGGGAGCTGTCGCATTGCGACTGAGGGGTGGCTCTTATATAATCTCTTGTTTTAAAATCCTATGAGTCTGTAAAACAGATACTCTCCCCTATCTTGACATCAATAATAAAAGAACACAAAAAAAGATGTTACCGAAGTAACATCTTTTTGAATAATCAAATCAGTAAGCTTACGCTTCTTCGATTTCAGAAACGACACCTGAACCTACTGTTCTACCACCTTCACGGATAGCGAAACGTAGACCCTTTTCGATAGCGATTGGTGTGATAAGTTCAACTTCCATCTTTACGTTATCGCCAGGCATACACATTTCTGTGCCTTCTGGAAGTGTGATAACGCCAGTAACGTCAGTTGTTCTGAAATAGAACTGAGGTCTGTAGTTGTTGAAGAATGGTGTATGACGACCACCTTCGTCCTTTGTTAGTACGTAAACTTCGCCCTTAAACTTTGTGTGTGGGTGAATTGTACCAGGCTTAGAAAGAACCTGACCTCTTTCGATTTCGTTTCTCTGAACACCACGAAGTAGTGCACCGATGTTGTCGCCGGCTTCAGCGTAGTCAAGAAGCTTTCTGAACATTTCGATACCTGTAACAACAACTTTTCTCTTTTCGTCTGTAAGACCAACGATTTCAACTTCGTCGTTAAGGTTTAGCTGACCTCTTTCAACTCTACCTGTAGCAACTGTACCACGGCCTGTGATTGAGAAAATGTCTTCGATAGGCATTAGGAATGGAAGGTCTGACTTTCTTTCAGGAGTTGGGATATATCTGTCAACTTCGTCCATAAGGTCAAGAATACACTTGTATTCAGGAGCGTTAGGGTCTGTTGAATCACATTCAAGTACCTGAAGAGCTGAACCTGAAACGATTGGAGTATCGTCGCCAGGGAAGTCATATTCGTTAAGAAGTTCTCTGATTTCCATTTCAACAAGTTCCATAAGTTCCGGATCGTCAACCTGGTCAGCCTTGTTCATGAATACAACGATATAAGGAACGCCAACCTGTCTTGATAGAAGGATGTGTTCTCTTGTCTGAGGCATTGGACCGTCAGCAGCTGAAACAACAAGGATAGCGCCGTCCATCTGAGCAGCACCTGTGATCATGTTCTTTACGTAGTCAGCGTGTCCTGGGCAGTCAACGTGAGCATAGTGACGTGTGTCTGTTTCGTACTCAACGTGAGCTGTTGAGATAGTGATACCTCTTTCTCTTTCTTCCGGAGCCTTATCGATCATGTCGTAAGCTTCGAATTGAGCCTGACCCTTAAGAGCCAATACCTTTGTGATAGCAGCTGTTAGAGTTGTCTTACCATGGTCAACGTGACCGATAGTACCAATGTTAACATGCGGCTTAGTTCTTTCAAATTTCTCTTTTGCCATTGTAGAAATTCCTCCTTAAAATATTTTATATACATTAATAAACTTATTGTACAATCTTTTGGTGAAAAAATCAAGTATTTTTTCAATAAATTTATAAATTATTAAAATTCAAACGGCGAAAGTAGGAAAAAATCCTACTTACCGTATAAAATTCAATTAGTTCTTTGCACGTTCGTTCATAATCTTTTCTTGAACAGACTTCGGAACTTCGCTGTAGTGTGAAGGTTCCATTGAGTACTGTCCACGTCCCTGTGTACCTGAACGAAGAACTGTAGCATAACCAAACATTTCTGCAAGTGGCACGTCAGCTGTTACCTGAGTAACACCGCCGCTGCGTGATTCTTGCTGTTTAACCATACCACGTCTTGATGAAAGGTCACCGATAACGAAACCAAGGTATTCGTCAGGAACGATAACATTAACAAGCATGATAGGCTCCTTAATAACAGGATCAGCCTTCTTCATACCTTCCTTGAACGCCATAGAAGCGGCAATCTTAAATGCCATTTCTGATGAGTCGACTTCATGGTATGAACCGTCATATAGAGTTGCCTTAACGTCAACTACGTTGTAACCTGCAAGTACACCAGACTGCATAGCACCTTGGATACCTGCGTCAACAGCAGGGATATATTCCTTAGGAATAGCACCGCCGACGATTGCATTAACGAATTCATAACCTGCACCTTCTTCAAGCGGCTCAAGTTTAAGAAGTACGTGACCGTACTGACCTTTACCACCTGATTGACGAGCATATTTATGTTCGATATTAACTGCTTTTCTGATAGCCTCTCTGTAAGAAACCTGAGGTTCACCAACGTTAGCCTCAACCTTAAACTCACGAAGAAGTCTGTCAACGATAATTTCAAGGTGAAGTTCACCCATACCTGCGATGATTGTTTGACCTGTTTCCTCATCTGTGTAAGTCTTGAATGTTGGGTCTTCTTCTGCAAGTTTTGCAAGAGCGATACCCATCTTTTCTTGACCTGCCTTAGTCTTAGGCTCGATAGCAACACGGATAACCGGTTCAGGGAAGTCCATAGACTCAAGGATAATTGGGTGCTTTTCATCACAAAGTGTTTCACCTGTTGTTGTATTTTGTAGACCAACAGCTGCAGCTATATCACCTGAGTAAACTATATCAAGGTCTTCTCTGTGGTTAGCGTGCATTTGTAGAATTCTACCCATTCTTTCTCTCTTACCCTTGCATGAGTTCAATACATATGAACCCTTTTCAAGAGTACCTGAGTATACTCTGAAGAAACAAATCTTACCAACGAATGGGTCAGTTGCAATCTTGAATGCAAGAGCAGCGAACGGAGCGTCGTCTGATGACGGTCTTTCGTCCTCTTCGTCTGTATCAGGATTTACACCCTTGATAGCAGGTACATCTACCGGTGAAGGCATGTACTCAATAACTGCGTCAAGAAGCATTTGAACACCCTTGTTTCTGTAAGCTGTTCCGCAAAGCATAGGAACGATTTCATTATTGATAGTAGCTTTTCTCAAAGCTGCCTTTAATTCGTTAACTGAAATTTCCTCATCGCTAAGGAACTTTTCAAGTAAAGCTTCATCTGTTTCACAGATTGCTTCAACCATTGCCTGATGATATTCTTCAGCTTTTTCCTGCATATCAGCCGGAATAGCGTCCTTATGGAACTTTGTTCCAAGTTCATCATCATAAATTTCAGCGTCCATGTTCATAAGGTCGATGATACCTACGAAAGTATCTTCGGCACCGATTGGAAGCTGGATTGGCACACCGTTAGCGTTTAGTCTTTCGTGTACCATGTTTACAACATTATAGAAGTCAGCACCCATGATGTCCATCTTATTAACGAAAATCATACGAGGTACGTTATAATCATCAGCTTGACGCCAAACAGTTTCTGACTGAGGCTCAACACCGCCCTTAGCACACATAACTGTTACTGAACCGTCCAAAACTCTTAGAGATCTTTGAACTTCAACTGTAAAGTCAACGTGTCCAGGGGTATCAATGATATTAATTCTGTTCTTTATACCCTTAAAAGGACCTTCTTTTGGTTGCCAGAAACATGTTGTAGCAGCTGAAGTAATTGTAATACCACGCTCTTGTTCCTGAGCCATCCAGTCCATAGTAGCACCGCCATCGTGTGTTTCACCGATTTTGTGGTTGATACCTGTGTAGTACAGAATTCTTTCTGTTGTAGTAGTTTTACCGGCATCGATATGAGCCATGATACCGATATTTCTTGTATTTTCAAGTGAATATTGTCTACCCAAAATAATTTCCTCCTTTCAACAAAGGTAAAAATAGTGTATCTGTCGAAATCCGCATAGGGGCAATGCAAAAGTGCCTGTCCCCTATTATATGCGATTTTCGGGTTAAATTTCAAAGTTAAGCGATTTGTTTAAAAAACAAATTACCATCTGTAGTGAGCGAAAGCCTTGTTAGCTTCAGCCATCTTGTGAGTATCTTCACGTTTCTTAACTGAACCGCCTGTACCGTTGATAGCGTCAACGATTTCGTTTGCAAGTCTTTCCTTCATTGTCTTTTCGTTACGTTCTCTTGAGTAACGAGTAAGCCATCTTAGACCCAATGTTTGGCGTCTTTCCGGACGAACTTCCATAGGAACTTGGTATGTTGCACCACCCACACGTCTTGCTTTTACTTCAAGAACCGGCATGATGTTATCCATAGCTTCCTGGAATGCTTCAAGTGCGTCCTTACCTGTCTTTTCTGCTACGATATTGAATGCATCATAAACTATTTTCTGAGCAACACCCTTTTTACCGTCAAGCATAATGTTGTTTATAAGCTTTGTTACAACAACGTTATTGTATATCGGATCAGGTAGCACTTCTCTTTTTGCTATAAAACCTTTTCTTGGCACTTTACTTCCCTCCTTCATATTCTTCGCTTACATCTGTCAAATCTCGCATTAAATACTTGGTATAATTTGCAAATATCGGCGTTACAAATACTCGGAATACACAGAGTATTCCTGCGTTTTGTGCTTGATATTTATCAAATTCTACCTGCGTCTTGAATGCGATATTCTCCGACTGTAAGCTTTACCGTGAAAAACATTTTAAATTTCTGTTTTTCAAATGACATCACAGGTACTCGGAGTTTATTCTTTCAAAACCCCGTGGTGCTATTCGAATATATAATAATATAACTCGATATGCACTTGTGATATGCGCGTATTAGTTAATTACGCGGCATTATTTCTTTTCCTTTGGCTTCTTGGCACCATACTTACTTCTTGACTGAAGACGTCCGTTTACACCCTGAGCATCAAGAGTACCTCTGATAATGTGGTATCTTGTACCAGGAAGGTCACGTACTCTTCCACCTCTGATAAGCACAACGCTATGTTCTTGTAGGTTGTGACCTATACCCGGGATGTAAGCTGTTACTTCGATACCGTTTGTAAGCTTAACTCTGGCAATCTTTCTTAGAGCTGAGTTAGGCTTCTTAGGTGTAGCAGTTCTTACAGCTGTACATACGCCTCTTTTTTGAGGTGAACTCTTATCAGTAGTCTTCTTCTTTAGAGAGTTTAGACTCTTTTGAAGAGCTGGAGCAGTAGATTTCTTCTTTGATGTCTTTCTACCTGTTCTAACCAATTGATTAAATGTAGGCATATCGTGTTACACTTCCTTTCATAAATTTTTATATATTATCGCATATCATTAAGATATGTAATAAACTACTTTAATACGACGGCACAGCTTGCACCGACTTCAATTTTGCACATATTCCCCAATTCCTTCATTGTAGAAATGAAGAACACAGGAGTATTGCTTTGCATAGCAATTTTGCTTACTCCGTCTTTAATATGGTCGTCACAGTCTTCAGCAACAAAGACTTTAGAGGCTTTGTTTTCATTTAAAGCTCTTACAGCTTGTTTATAACCAACCTGCAACTTTGACCTTTCGGCATCACCAATCATGGTTTTGTCACACTCCGTATCTGAAAAATTGTACTTTGTCAAGTGTATTATTTATGACACACTCAACTTATCAGATTATATATAAAAAAACTACATTTGTCAATAGTTTTTTTAAAGAAAATCAAAGATTTTTGGGAAAATAACAAAAGTGAAATTTTAAAGCAATTATTGCAAAGAAAACGAGTCGTAAATGAAACAAATGAAATAAAATGCGATTTCCGTTACAGAAGTGTTTCAACCGGAATACAGATATTTTACAAGCGATGAAAATAATACAATTTTAACAAAAATATAAAGAAAATGTAAGAATATACACGAAACTTTAATAAACATCTTGACTAATATACCCTAAAGAGGTATAATAAACATAATGGGAGAAGTGTGCCGTCAAGACAAAAATCGACATACTTTCTACTATATATAGTATAAAACACAAAATACCTTAAAGGCAAATTAGTGGAGATTAAAAATGAAATTTAACAAGATGATGACAAAAGTGTTATCGGCACTTATTATGGTGTCGATGGTAGGAACATCGGTTCAAGTTCCTACATTAGCGGAGGTTACTAACGCGGGGCGTGCAATAGTAGCCGGAACTGTGGAGGACAAAGCAAAAGATGCTTCAGGCAGCACAGAGTCAAAGGACGCTGGAGCTGCCGATGATGAGGACAATAAAAATCAAAATGACGCAGAAAATGCCGAAAACAACGAACAGGCAGCTGCGTCTGATAGTAATGCGCAAAATAATACAGAGAACAGTTCAAAAGGCGGAGCAAACACTTCGTCTGTTTCAGGTGCAAAAAATAATTCCTCTTCATCGTCTTCTTATAACAATATATCATCATCTAATACTTCAAATAATTCTACAAGTACTTCACAGGTACTTGAACCTTTCTCAAAGGATAACGACAGCGATAAGCTTTCTTTTGATAAAGATTTCTCACTATTCTCATATTTCGGACAAACACAAACATTTTCAGCAATCGCTGCAAATGGTGACGGTAGCGACATTGAGTGGCAAGTTGAACCGAAGTTCTTCTCAATTTCAACACCGAAAGTAGATGGTGCAAAGAGTACCGTTGATATTACATGGGATAAGGAAAAAGTAGAAGATATGGAAAGAACTCCTTTTTATGCAATGCTAAAATCAAATCCTTACGAAAAGATTACGGGTACAATCTATCTTTCAAACGGACAAGTTCCGTCAAAGGAAGAACAACAACAAGACGCAGGTTCAAAGAAAGAGTTTGAATCTGAAGAAGTTAAAAACTTCGTGGAAGATATGTACAAGACAGGTCTTACACAGGAAAACTCTGTATATGACCTATCTTTACTTGGAGATACTAATAACAACACAGGTGCAACTGATTTCAGCAATATGTCAGACGAAGAAATTCTAAAGGCATTTGAAGAAAAGCAAAACAGTGAAAATGCTGACAACAAAGATAACACAGAAACACTGTCAGATACAAAAACAGAAACAACAGAAAATACAACCGATAAAACAGATAAAGTTGCGGATTTAGACAAGGATGCAAAGGTCGATGCAGATAAGTCTGAAGAAACTGCATCAGATAACGCCCTATATAATAGGAAAGAAAATCAGTCAAAAGTTTCCGAAAATGAATCAAAAGCTGATAGCAACACAGATTCAAAGGCAGAAACAAAACAGGACACAAGCGTTATCGATAACAACGAAAAATCAGCCGCAAATGATAACACAAAAACAGATGTAAAAGCAGAAACAAAAGCAATCGCGAAAACTGAAACAACAAAGACAGAAACATCAGATAATGAAAAGTTATCAGAAGTAACATCAAAGGAATTAACAGAAACAACAACACAAGTATTGTCAGATGCAACAAACAATACAACAAATTCTGAAACAAAGACATCAGACGAGGTCGGGGAAGATGATTTTGTAACCGTTCAGAGCGAAGAAACAGCAGAGCCGGAAACGAAAACTGTAACAGAGACAGTTGAAGTCCCGACAACAAAAACAGTTGAACAGGAAGTTCAAAAAGAAGTTTCAAAGACTAAACAAGTTGCAACTACAACAACGAAAACTACAACAACAGAAATCGTAAGTCAAGAACCGATTGTAGAAACAAAGACAAAAACTGTATATGAAGAAGTGCCTGCCGAAAAAGAGGTCACAGTTGAAAAACAGGTAGCAGTCGGAGAAGATGAAGAAACCGGCGAAACACAATATGAAACTGTATCGGAAACTACAACAGTTCAATCAACAGAAACTGTTGCAAAAGAAGAAACAGTTGAAGAACAAGTCGGAACAAATTATACGGTTCGTGAAACAGTAACTACAGATACAACAACAAGTGTTGACGGTGTAGAAAAAAATACTGATTCATCAACTTCTGTAAATGAATACACAACAACATCGGAACCGTCAGTCGGAACAACAACAGATTCATTTACTACATACAGTGAAGAAGAAATCAAAGAATATGTGGCAGAAAAAGTAAATGTTGAAGTGTCGGCAGTTGAAACTCAAACTGTTGAAAAAGAAGTGACTGCTGAAAAAAATTCACAGTCGACTGTATCTTCATCAAAAGGTCACGGTTCTTCAAGTATAAAAAAAGGAAACTCGAACACAACGAATTCAACTGTAAATAACAGTAAATCAACTTCAGTTTCAAATTCATCAAACGCAACATCAAGCGACAAGATTGAAGTAACAGAAACTGTAAACAGTGAAAACGTTGCGGCAGATAATTCGGTAGCAGAAACTGCGTCGAATGATAACGCAAATATTTCACTTGAAAGTGAAACGGGCTTTGAACAACGTTTCCAAAGAATTGCAGTAGGCGAAAGCTTTAATGCAGCTACAGTATTTGGAAGCGGCGTTTCAAATGTTAAAGTTATAAACTCTAACATCGCCTCAGCTTCAGGTACAACAATTACGGCCAAAGCATTCGGCAGAACTCAAGTTGTCGGAACAGTCAACGGTGAGATGAGTATAATCGAACTTGAAGTTCGTACATCTTCATCAGACGTTGCCGCACCAATGGTAGCAGCCGGAGGAAGACACACTGTTGCTCTAAAGAAAGACGGTACAGTATGGACATGGGGATATAATGCAAATTGTGAACTTGGTGACGGAACAACTGACACTAAATATTATCCTGTACAAGTACAAACCGGTGAACAAAAGAGCAACACAGGTTATCTTGAAAATATTATTCAAGTAGCCGCAGGTTCAAATCACAATTTGGCACTTGCAAAAGACGGAACCGTGTGGGCATGGGGCTATGGTCCTCATGGTGAACTTGGAAACGGAAAAACGTATAATTCTTCATTACCTGTAAAGGTAATCGGTGTTTCAGATGTGGTCTCAATAGCCGCAGGATATTATAACAGTTTTGCCGTCAGAAAAGACGGAACAGTATGGGCATGGGGATATAACTATGCCGGACAGCTGGGATTAGGAGACGGTACAAACAGAACAACGGCACAGCAAGTGTTAGGTGGAGCATCGGGAAGTCAATATTTAACAGATATAGTAGAAGTAAAAGCAGCAACGTGGCATACATTGGCATTAAAAGCAAACGGAACAGTATATGCGTGGGGTTGTAACAGGAGCATCGGGAAGTCAATATTTAACAGATATAGTAGAAGTAAAAGCAGCAACGTGGCATACATTGGCATTAAAAGCAAACGGAACAGTATATGCGTGGGGTTGTAACAGTTACGGACAACTTGGTGACTATGGTACGACAAATAGCAACCGCCCTGTACAGGTAGTAACAGGAGAGCAAGGAAGTGCAAGCGGATATCTTGAAAAGGTAGTAGAATTGGATGCTACATCGGAAGCTGACAGTACTTGGGGAACAAGTATAGCAGTAACAGAAAGTAAAAAAGTGTATGGTTGGGGCTATAGTAATTATGGAGCATTAGGAAAAGACGGACGATTCACATCTCCGATAAGAGTAAGTAATATAAATACAGCAGTAGGAGCGGCACTTGGAGGAACAGACAGTACACCATTTACATATATCCTAAAAGAAGACGGAACGGTATCAAGCTTGGGATTTGGCGGATATGGTGTGCTTGGTAATGGTACGATAACCAGCAGTTCCGCAGCACAAGACGTACAAAACTTGAAGAATGTTGTACAAGTTGTCGGTGCGCAAAATGGTTACTTCGGTGCAGCCGTGCGTACAGACGGAACCGTGTGGGCATGGGGTTACAATGGATACGGACAACTTGGTAACTCAAAGAATAAAAATTCGTCAATTCCGGTAAGTGTCGGATACCCTCCGACAACAAACTTTGATGTTCAATATGCAGAAGTACAGAAGAGTGAAACAGGTACTACTGTACGCAAATATGAAGATTCTTCAATGCCGAGAAGCTTGTCGGGCGGTGACGCAATCGCTGAAGATGAACAGATTGTTATAGACACATCAAAGCTAATCGGTGAACAAATCTTCGGATTTAACCTTATCACTGACAAGAGTTCTTCATATTCAAATGCTAAGGATATTGAAATTTCTTCATTTGACGAGACTTTGTTTACAATCAAGAACGGTAATACAATTGTTCCAAACCAAAACGGTAAGTACGGAACAGGTGTTGTAATAATTCGTGATACAGATCCTACAAGAAACTTTGTAGGTATTATTCGTGTACAAGTTAAGCCGAAAGACGCAGTAGCAACTCCTATGGTTTCAGCTAAGCAATCGTCAACAGTAGCTCTAAAGGCAGACGGAACAGTTTGGACATGGGGTTACAATGTTTCGGGACAGCTTGGTAACAACAGTACAGCGGATTCACTTATTCCTGTACAAGTATTGGGTGGCGCTACAGGTAACCAATACCTTACAAATGTAGTACAGGTTGCAGCAGGAGGTACATTTGACGGTGGTAATCGTTACTATGCTCTTGCACTTCGTGAAAACGGAACAGTTTGGGCATGGGGTGATAACAGCTACGGTCAATTAGGTATTGGTGTAAAAGGTAACCCAACTGATTCAAGTAAAACAAGTTGTTTGACACCTATGCAGGTTGTTACAGGTGAGCAGGATAGCTCAAGCACTTATTTGGAGGATATTATCCAAATTTCAGCAGGTCCTACATTCGCAATGGCTCTTGACAAAAAAGGTAATGTCTACACTTGGGGTCTAAATAATGTAGGTCAGTTAGGTAATAACACAAATACCAATTCAAATGCTCCTGTAAGAGTAAGCGGCGGATTGGCATATACAGTATATTTGGGCGATGTAATACAAATTGCAGCAGGCGGTGACTGGGTAAACGGCACTAACGATTTCGCTGTAGTTCTAAGAAAAGACGGAAGTGTTATGACTTGGGGTCAGAATTCTAACGGTCAGCTTGGTAATAAATCATACACATCATCTTTAACACCGGTTCGACCTGTAGGTATCGATGGTAATACAGACAAAGGCTTACAAAATGTGGTACAAATTACAGCCGGCGGTGTATCGGCAGGTGTTGTAACAACTGACAGAAAAGCATATACATGGGGTTATAATGCCCAAAGACAGCTTGGTGTAGATACGAGTGCAAGCACTGTAAACGTACCGACAGTTGTAAAGACAGACGCATCAACAGAGCTTAGTGACGTAGTTGAAATTGCCGCAGGTATGCAGCAAATGTCAGCTCGCGTTATTGAAGATGCATCTGCCGATCCATTCACAAAGGTATATGCATGGGGTAATAATTCATACGGACAATTAGGTCTTAACAAGTCAGATGCTACATATGTATATGCAACACGTGTAGTTGGAGGCGAAACAAAGAAAGATTACCTTGAGGATACAGTAAGTCTATATGCAGGCGGATACCATATGGGTTCTGTTCAATCAGACTATTCTGTATGGGATTGGGGTTATAACATAAACGGTCAACTTGGTGACGGTACGACTGATAGAAGAAAAGCGCCTGTTAAGGTAGTATCTGATATGGGTCAGCCACAACTTACAATCTCGACAGCAACATGGACAAACAATGGAGTTGACAATGATGTTGTAATATATTACGACACATTAAAGATGCAGAATACAAGTAAAATTGTAACTTCAATTCAAGAGGGAGATATTCTTTCGATTGATTTAAGCGGTATCAGCGGTGTATCATCATTTAACTTGTTGAGAGCGTCTGCATATACTCCTGATGATTTGACTTTTAAATCGGTTGATACAGAAGTTGCAACAGTCGATGCAAAGACAGGCGTTGTGACAGCTAAAAAGACAGGTATAACATATATTGTTGTAACGGATAAAAACGGAGCAGAAGGTTTCTTCAAACTAAACGTTGAACCGCAAGGTACAAATTATATTGCATACCCTCAAGTTCAGCCTGGTTTCTATCATACAGTAGCTCTAAAAGCAGACGGAACAGTTTGGGCATGGGGTTACAATGCACACGGTGAATTAGGTATAGGTACTGCAGGCGGTGACCATGATCATCCTGAACAGGTACTTAGAAAGGAAAATCAGTCTGATCCTGATTCAAATAATGTACCTCTTACAAATATCGTAAAAATCGCAGTCGGTGCATATCACAACCTTGCTTTAACGGCAGACGGTCAAGTTTATGCATGGGGTTGGGGTATTTATGGCTCACTTGGTGACGGTGATACTTCAGATCATAGTTCGACAGTCGCTATGAGAGTTGTCGGTACAGGTTATAGCAACAATAATACAAACACATATCTTGGTGACGGTAATGGCAGTGACTTTATCGTAGACATCGGTGCAGGCGGATACAGTAACTATGCATCATATTCAATGGCACTTGATATAAAGGGTACTCTATATACATGGGGCAGAAACTATAAGTCAGTAATAGATCCTAAGAATACAAGCGATTCATATGTAACAGGTGTACCGGTTAATATCACAAAGAATAACTCAATGCTAAACGGTGCAGTTAGAATTAATTCTGACGCAATCGGACATATCGGCAGTGTTCTTCGTAGTGACGGACAAATTGTATCTTGGGGATATAATGGATATGGCTCAGCAGGTAACGGAACAACATCTGACAGAATTACAACTACTCAAGCTGACTTAAACGGTAAGAAAGCATTGTATGCAAAACAAGGTTGGCATAATGCAGTTGCAATTACAACTGACGGTTTGGTTATGATGTGGGGTTATGCAGGCTACGGTACAACAGGTCTTGGTAATTCAACTACTAATACAAAACCGACAGTTGTCGCAGATTACAGCAAACATAATTATGAGCAGGCGATTGAAATAATGTCTGCAGACAGTATTGAAATGCAAGCCGAAGACAGTGATGATACTTCATTGAAAAAGGTATCTGTAAATCTTGTGATGAAGAACGGTGAAGCGTCAACGGCACTTGGTGTACTAAGTGATGAAACTCCGGCAGATGCTGACGCGTTGTATGAAGTTGAATTGCCTCTTGGTGCCGTTTCGGCAACTCCGGTTGTATTTGCGACAAGCAAGAATGCAACAGTACAATTCTATAATGTCGAAATGACTGCCTTGATGGTACTGTCTTTACAGAGGGCGATGACACAAGCTATGCCGGTGCAAGCTTGAATACATATAATGTCGCAACATCAGGTAATGATAAGTTTGAACAACTTGTAAAAGTTCATGTCGAATCAGCAAGCGGAATAGGCGCTGATTACTTGATTAAACTTATAAATTATCCGTCAACGACAATTACAGCATCTCCTGTATTTGCAGATGCGTCATTGAGTTCGGTTGTTTTAATGACAGACGGAAGACTTTATACATCAGGTCAAGCGGGTATATATGCAACAGGACAAGGACCGAATTCTAAGTTCGGTGTAGTAGGCAATGTACTTGCAGGTGACTCAGGTGAAGAGGGTACATATCTTGAAGATATAATTAATGCGGCAGTAACAGCTGATGAAAGACCGGGTCAATCAATGTATGCAATCAAGTCAAACGGTAGTATTTGGGCTTGGGGAAATAATTCATATTATAAACTTGGCAACGGTTCAAATAAAGATGAGTCGACTCCTGTAAGAGTTGGTGCATCTTACCTGACAATGAGTCAATATCTATATTCATTAAAGGTAAATGGCGGAAGTGTAACAATTCCGGCACCGTCAGTTGATTCGTTTAATGTATTCAACTCAAATAACGGCGGTAAGACAGATGCTAAGCTTCTATGGCAGACATATGACGGAAACAATAATATTATAACTGTAAATCCTGATACCGGTGAAATTACGCCGGTGGGTGTAGGTACAACATATGTTATAGTATCTATTGCAAACGACCCTCTAACAACAGGTCTTGTTAAGGTAGAAGTACGTCCGTCAGATTTGACGGTCGGAAAAACAAGTGTAGCATATCCGCAGGTAGCTGCAGGTACAGACTTTACTGTTGCTCTAAAGGCAGACGGAACAGTTTGGACATGGGGCCAAAATACATACGGTCAGCTTGGTAACGGTGTATCAAACGGAACAGTTGTATATCCGGAAAAGATAGACTCTTTAAGCGATATTATAAAGATTGCGGCAGCAGGTCAGACAGCGGTAGCTCTAAAGACAGACGGAACAGTTTGGACGTGGGGTAGAAATGACAACGGTCAGCTTGGCAACGGAACAACTGTAAGCTCAAATGTACCGGTACAGGTATTGAAGGGTGAACAGAACCAAGGCAATGCAGATAAGACATATCTTGAAAATATCGTTGCGATTGCCGCAGGCGGATTGAATGACGAGAAGATATTTGTTGTTGCACTTGATTCAAACGGTAACGTATATGGTTTCGGTTCAAATGAATACAGACAATTAAAGATTGCAAATGACGCAAGCTACAATACTCCTGTTGTATCTCCGGCAGTTAATGCGGTAGATGTTGCAGCCGGCAGAGGTGCAACGGTTTATACGCTTACTTCAAACGGTCTTGTATATGCATTAGGTAAGAACTATGCATATGAATACGGAACAGGCGGAACGTCAGGTTCAGTATATACATTAGTACCGCTTGATAACAGAGTAATGGCAATCGGTGCAGGTAACCAAAACGGTATAGCTGTTACATATTCTCTTGATGCTTCAAGTAAGCCTTCAACAAAGACATATGCATGGGGTAATAACGCATACTATGCAATTTCGCCGAATAATACATCAACGCTCAGAACTCCGACAGAAATGCTTGGACGTGATAATACAGCGATAATCGGCGGTGGTGACAGCATATATACAATAGATAAAGACAGCCAGCTTAAAATATCAGGTTTAGGCGACCACGGTCAACTTGCAAATGGTTCTGAAGACAACTCAACTTCAATGGTTCCGTATTCGGAATTTGCGAAGAATGACGGTACAACAGCAACTGATGCAATAGGTGCATCATCATCAAGAAACGGTGCACACTCACTATATATTGATTCAAATGGTAGCGTTTGGTCAGTTGGTGATAATACTTCTTTACAGCTTGCATTGCAAAATGCAGGCGACAAAATCAATGTTGCACAAATGATAGGTGCAGAGCCTACAATTTTAGTCAAGGAAAGAGAAATACTTGCTAAGATTGACAAGCAGCAAAACATTGGTAATATAATTGATATTAAGGGTTCATTTAACCTATTCTCATCAGCTGATGCGGCAGCTACATACAGTCAGGAATTTGATGTATGGGACAGCAATGTTGCAACGGTTGATTCAAACGGTATAGTAACAGGTAAAACTGTCGGACAGACATATGTTCAAATTAAGATTAAAGACAGTGCAGATAATGTAATTAATACTCTTTATGTCTTAGTTTCAGTAGTGCCTGATAAAGACGAATACGTAACATATCCGATAGTAGAGGCAGGTCAAACATTTACTGTAGCTCTAAAGGCAAACGGAACAGTTTGGTCATGGGGTAATAATGCTTCAGGACAACTTGGCCTTGGATACACAGGCGGTATGGAAACAGAACCTCGAAAGGTTATGTCAAATATTAAAAAGATTGCTGTAGGCGATAATTTCGTAATGGCGCTTGATTTTGACGGACATCTTTGGACATGGGGTGTAAATAATTATGGACAGCTTGGTCAAGGCTTGGTAACAAGTGTTCAGCTTAATACTCCTCAAATGATTCAGTCATTTGTAAATAACGGTTTGCTTGTAACTGATATTTCAGTTGGCGGTTCAGGTGTAGATGAATTTGCACTTGCAATTACAGATACAATGGACGTATATGGCTGGGGTAAGAATTACAACGGACAAATCAAGAGCGGTAGTGCAGGTTATATCCTTTCACCGATATATACAGGTGTATCAAGAGCAATAGCAATAGCAGGCGGCAGAAATGCTACAAGCTATTCTCTTGCAGAATCAGGCAGAGTATATGCTTGGGGATATAACGGCAGTATTGAACACGGTACAAGTAAGCTTTCTACAAGTGTAGTAGCAAAATCTCAAGTTTCTATTGATGATAAAGTTGTAGCAATCGCTGCGGGTTACGGCAGTGGATTTGCAATTACCGAAAACAAGGAAACATATGTTTGGGGTAAAGGTGTAGACAGTCAGCTTGGTGTTGTTAATTCAGACGGCTTGCCAAGAAAGAATAACAATATAGATAATGTAATCCGTATCAGCGGAGCAAGAGCTACATTTGCAATTAAGGAAAACGGTAAGGAACTTCTTGCAACAGGTAAGAACGATTACGGAATGCTTGGCGTAGGTTCTACAAATCTGTCAGAAAGCAAGTTTACAAACGTTAAAGATGAAAACGGTACCAATAATCTTGACAGAGTAATCTGGGCAGATGCAAGTAACAACGGCAATCATTCTGCAGTTATAAAAACAGACGGTGACGTATATGCTTGGGGTCTTGGTACTCAAGGTCAAATCGGTAACGGCGGTTTTGATAACAGCAATTATCCTACAGCTGTCGGTACTAAAAAGATTAAGCTTACCGGTATAACAAATAATGAAATTACAACATATGAAGGTGCTCCTTCAAGAAGCTTTGTACCGAGTATTGTTTCGGGCTTTAACGTATTTGAAGACCATATCACAGATATAGGTACATTTAGAATCGCATCTACAGATACAAACGTTGTTACAGTCGGACTTAATAACCAGCTTTCGTTTGTTGGCGTAGGTAAGGCAAACATTGTTGTTGCAGATAAGGATACAAGCTTATATGCATTGATAGAGGTTAATGTTCTTCCTGCAGACTATCAGTCGGCAGTTGACAACGGAACAGCTGTATTCCCTAAGATTGATGCGGGTGATTACTTCTCAATCGCCCTAAAGGCAGACGGAACAGTTTGGACATGGGGTGAAAATACATACGGCGAGCTTGGTATTAATGACAAAACAGTTACTCAATCAGGAGCTCCTGTACAGGTAGTCCTTGATAACGGTTCACCTCTTGAAGATGTAATTGATATTTCGGCTAACATTTATGCAGCATATGCATTGACAAGAGATGGCAGCGTCTATGCATGGGGACGTAACTACTATGCTGCACTCGGACAGGGTACAGGCAGCGATTACTATCAATACTATCCGATAAAGGTTAAGAGTACAGATGGTAACGGTTTCTTCGGTGCAGGTCTTTCAAACAAGGCTGTTAAGATAAGAGCCGGTGTTCATAGTGCTATAGTAATCATGGATGACGGTACTGCTTATGCTTGGGGTTATAACAATTATGGTAACTTAGGTACAAACGGTGCAAATACTACATTACCAAATAAGATTATCGGTGTTAATAATGCATTTGATGCAGAAGTTGGTACTTATTCAACAGCAATTTTGAACAGAGATTCAACAGTATTCACAGTGGGTTATAACGGATACGGTGAACGCGGTGTAGGTAATACAAGTAATTCGAGTCTTGTTCAAAAGATGCAGAAGAGTGCTGACGGCGGTGAATTCAAGGGTGTTGTAAGTCTTGGCCGCGGTGACCATCATGGCGCATATGTAACATTTGAACTAAAAGACAATGTAACAGATTCTGCTGATGCTTTTGATAACTATGTATATTCTACAGGTATTAATACAGAAGGCATTACAGGTACAAATACAACAAACTGGACTAATGTATATCCTGTAAGAGTAACAACAGACGGAACAAATCCTTTGACGGATATTTCGCAAATTACTGCAGGTTACAGATTCCATGTTGCACTTACCAATACTGCAGATGCAAATGTATATGCATGGGGTTATAACCATGTAGGTCAATTAGGTCACGGAGTTACCGGAGGAATTTCAACACTTCCAACTTTTGTTGATAAGAATAACAGCGGAACAGAAAAACTGTCAAATATCATGATGGTTGAATCGGGTGATAATGCATCTCATGTACTTGCCGTTTCTAAGACGGGCGGAGTATACGTATGGGGTCTTAACAATCAAGGTCAGCTTGGTGACCAAACAACGGATAACAGTCCTTATCCGGTAGTTGTCGGCAGTAGTCCGGTTTCACTTGATTCAAAGGTTCTAAGACTTCATCCGACAGATGAAGCAGATGTAACTGCAACTTCATCGGCTACAGTATTCTCATTATTTAATACATCAACAACAACCACAAGCGAAGTTACATGGAGGATACTAAATCCAAATATTGCAGAAATCGTATCATCAACTCCTTCAGCCGCAACAGGCGGTTTGACATCGACTACTGTAAAGGTTAGGGGACTTAAGACAGGTTCAACTGTTCTTATTGCAACAGATTCACTTACAGGTAAGACTGTTGCAACTCATATCACGGTTTCTGAAGGATTTACAAATCCTAAGATTGCAATTGGTGACGGTTATGTAATCGCATTGAAAGCAGACGGAACAATTTGGGGTTGGGGTTCAAATACTAACGGCAGAGTAGGTATTGATACAGCAACTCCTGTAATTGCAACTCCTACAAGAATTGATCAATATATCAATCCTAATAATGACCAGAGATTTGACCTTGACGCTGAAACAATCGTTGATATTGCGGCAGGTCCGGACCATGTTCTTGCAGTAGATAAGAATGGTCAAGTCTATGCATGGGGAATGAATAACTATGGTCAGCTTGGTATAAGCGCTTATAAATATGGCAGTGCATCATTGCCTGTATTGGTTAAGGCACTTTCAAATGTATTTGCGGTAAAGGTAGCTGCAGGTGCTGATTATTCGGTTGTTTTAACAGATAACGGATATGTATATAGCTTCGGTAATAATACAAGAGGTCAGCTTGGAACAGCAGATGTAAACGGTTCTCAACATCCGACTCCGGTATTAATGAGAGGTGTTGGCGGTAACGGTACACTTGGCGGAGTAGTTGATATAGCAGCCGGCGCCGCACATACAATGTTACTTCTTGGTAACAAAACTATGTGGATAGTCGGTGACAATACAGAAAAACAACTTGGTGTTGACACAACAAAAGACGGTAATACATATACTGCAACTATTGTAGAAGTAGATTTACCTGTAGATGCAAATTCTTCAACCGGTGATAAAGTTGAGGCAGCCGCACTTTCGGCAGGTCCTTATAACTCAGCATTTATGACTGCTGACGGCAGAGCATTTGTATGGGGTAATAATCAGTATTATCAAGTATTGAATGATGCCGCAGGCGAAAAAGTTTCGTTAGTATCTCAAATTAACATACCTAATGAAACAAGCGGTATTGTTGATTTACAGTTTGGCGGTTCGCGTTCTGCTCAAACACATATAGCTGCACTTACAGACAGCGGTAAGGTTTATACTTGGGGTGCGGGCAGTCGTGGTCAGATTGGTGATAACAGCCAGACAGAAAAGGTATCTAAACCGACATATATCCCTGTAAATAACACTAATGTTTGGGGTGTTGCAGTAGGCGGAACAAATACTTCTGCAATATTAACAGACGGATATGTATATACATGGGGTGCAAGTGACCTTGGTCAAATCGGTAACGGTACGGCAGGTCAATCGTCAGATACAGAAACAAATGAACTTGTTCCGGCAAAGACGGGTGAAGATTATATTTCACTTGATGAATATTTTGTAACACTTCATGAGGGTGAAACATCAGTTATCAATCCGGTTTATAATAAGTTCTTCAATGTAATACAGAATACAGATTCAAGTGTAAACTTCAGCGCAAGTTCAATAAACGGAAACATTGCATCTGTAAGTGGCTTGACAATCAATCCTGTATCAACAGGTAAGACACAGATTATCGTATCAGGCGGCGGCAGACAGACAACTGTTGAAGTAACTGTTCTTATGAATGGTTATAAGACCCTTCCGCAGGTAGCTGCAGGCGAAGGATTTACTGTTGCACTTGATAAAGACGGTAAAGTATATACATGGGGTAAAAATGACTTAGGTCAACTTGGTGACCAAGGCAAAGAAAACAGAATTGTACCTACAGAGATTACTTTTGATTTCGGTAATCCTTCAAATTATATTACAAGAATTGAAACGGGTAACGGTCATACTATAGCTGTTGACAATACAGGCAAAGTATGGACTTGGGGAAGAAATGACTTAGGTCAGCTTGGAAACGGTACACGTAACAATTCTAATAAACCTGTACAGGTTAATCTTCCTGACAGCACAAAGGCTGTTGAAATCGGTGTCGGCGAAACAACAAGCTATGCGCTTGATAAGGACGGACATATTTACGCATGGGGTAATATCAATAACAATACAGGTTATGGTAGTAAACCTATTCAGCTTGATTTGTTCGAGAGAATGATTCAAATTTCAGGTAAATACGGTCTAAAGGCTGACGGTACAATATGGCAAATTCCTAATAAGAATGCGTCATCGGTAATAATTCAAAAAGATACTAAAGATGTACGTTTTATAAAGATTGCATCTAATGACCACATCGGTGACGGCAGCGCAACTAATATTGATACAACCCATACTCTTCTTATAGCAAGAGACGGAGGCTTATATACATTCGGTGATAACAAGAACGGTGAACTTGGTGTCGGTGAATTGAGCGATATAAGTTCAGTTGGTACAAACGATATTCAATTTATAAGCACACTTGGCAAGGTAATTGATATTGCAGCCGGTTATCGTTACAGCGTAGCCATAACAGAAAACGGTGACGTATATGCATGGGGTATCAATGAAGAAAAGTATCAGTCAGGTCAGAAGATTAAGAAGGACTATAAGAGCCCTTCAAAGGTTGAATACATTGATTCTGCAAAGAATATTATCTTTGTTGCTGCAGGTATTAACCATACAGTAACTATTGACAGTGACGGTTATGTATGGAGTTTCGGTGCAAATGAATACAGCCAACTTGGTAATCAGGATAATGCGAATGCATATATTCCTGTAATTGCGGGTAAAATGCAACTTAGCGTTAAACCGCAGGTTATCAGATTGGATAAGGGTTCAAGCGTTAATGTTTCTGTAGGTGACACTAATAATAATGCACTTACGGTAACGATTGCCGAATATCTAAATCTATTAGGTAAGACTACATCAACCGATAACAGTTATACAGTTGAATCACTTGATACATCAGTTGTTAGGGTAGAAAGCGACGGACTTACAATAACAGGTGTTAAAGACGGTAAAGCAATCTTGAAGGTTGTTAAGACATCTTCAAACACAATCGGTTATGTAACGGTTTACGTAGGTCAAAACGGTGGTATCTACCCGATGGTAGACGGCGGCAAAGGACACAGCATTGCCCTTAAGTATGACGGTACTGTATGGACTTGGGGTCTGAATGACTCAAATCAACTTGGATATGAAACAGAAAACGGAATGTCACTTGAACCTAAGAAGGTGACGTTAGGTGCAAACAATGAACAAGCTGTTCTGATTGCGGCAGGTGATAAGTATAATCTTGCAATAGGAATGAGCAGTAAAGTTTACTCGTGGGGTAATAATAACAATGGTCAGCTTGGTAACGGTAATGATGACAGATCGGCTACCGGTATTGACACAGTTAAATACAAAGACGGTACAGATGTAGAAGGTGCAGTTGGAATTTCAACTCACGGCAATACAGCATATATCCTACTTGCAAACGGTACAGTTGCAGTATTTGGAGAAGAATACGATAATCAAAATTACGCATCAATCGTTTCAGGTTTGAATAACATTCTTCAAGTAAGCGGCAATTATGCTCTAAGTATAAGCGGTGAAGTTTGGAAGATGTCTAAGGATAACATTCCTACAAAGGTAATGGGATACAAGGACGATAACGGAAATGAACTTTCAATCTTGAAGATTGCACACGGTACGAACCATCTTCTTGCTCTTGATACTAACGGAAATGTTTGGGCATTAGGCGCAAATGAACACGGTCAACTTGGTACAAACAGCAGAACAGCAAGTACTGTTCCGGTAAAGGTTTATAAAGGCGAACAAAATTCGGGAGATTCATATCTGGCGGGAATTGTTGATATTTCAGCAAGTAAATTCGTTTCAGCCGCAATTGATGTAAATGGTGACATTTACAGATGGGGTGCAAATGAATACGGTCAGCTTGGTATCGGCAACACAACAGAGAAGTATGTACCTGCTAAGGTTATTAAATCATCAGATGATTTGAAGTTTGACCTTGTTGCAGGCGGCTCAAATCATCAGATGGCAGTCGATGAAAACGGAAACGTTTGGATTGTAGGTAGTAATGAGTACGGTCAGCTTGGTGACGGTACACAAATTGATAAGAATGTACCTCTGATGGTTGGCGGTAACGAAGTTGTTATTTATGAAAACGGTACGGCTCTTTATGGCACAATCTATATGAATGTCGATGATGTTAAGGATTTGGATGCAGGATTTAATGTATTCAATCTATATCAGAGCGGCATACTTAGTATGAATGAATTTGAGTTTGTTTCAAGTGACCTTGGTGTACTTGAAATCAACAAGTCAACAGGCGTTGCAACTGCGAATAAAGCAGGTACGGCATACATTTCTGCGGCTGAAAACAAATACAGTCAAAAGAGTGCATACATAAAAGTAATTGTATCAAATAATAATGTAGGATTTGAACCTAAGGCTATAACGAAGGGTAACCATTCACTTGCTCTAAGAGCAGACGGAACTCTTTGGGCATGGGGTATAAACAAGAACGGTCAGCTTGGTACAGGCAACACAATATCTGTTGATGAACCTACTGATGTAACACCGTCAGGTGTTAAGTTTATTGATATTGCAGTCGGTGAAGAATTTGCACTTGCTGTAGCATCAGACGGAACTGTTTACTCAACAGGTCTGAATGATTGCAGTCAGCTTGGAGTTGCATCAACAGCAATATCGGCTCGTACATCATTCGCAAAGATTGACGGACTAAGCAACATAATTAACGTTGCAGCAGGTGATGCGTTCGGTATGGCTCTTGATAAGTACGGTAATGTATGGACATGGGGCAGCAACAATAAGGGCCAACTTGGTATCGGTAATATCGGTACGGCATATGCTACTCCTCAGAGCGTATCAACAGTTGACAGTGTAACTGCTATTTCGGCAGGCAGTGAAAATGCATTGCTATTGCGTTCAAACGGAACAATTTGGGCAATGGGCGCTAATGATTCGGGACAAGGCGGAGTCGGTAATAACACAGGTGAATTGTGGTTGCCGACAGAAGTAAGAGATACCGAAGCTATAGTTGCTATAGCTGCAGGATATGACCATAGTATTGCTCTTGCATTTACATCAAGCGTTTATGCAACAGGCAGTGACCGACACGGTCAGCTTGGTAATACACCGAGTGCAACAAAAAATACCTACACAAAGATTTTAACAGATGCAGTAACCATAGCAGCCGGTAATAAATACAGTACAGTTATCGGTAAGGATGGTAATATGTATGTATTCGGTCAAAATAATAAGGGTCAACTTGGCATAGGTGACACTGTTGAAAGAAATATACCTATTGCAAATGCTGTTATTGATACTATCAAGTCATCATATAACGATTTCGCAATCGCAGGTGTAAGTCTTGGTGATGAATATTCAGTATTCTATACAAGGAATGGTGACGTTTACGGTTATGGTGACTATTCACTTGGTACACCGGTTGCCAGAAACGAAACAAAGAGTTATGTTCCGGTTCTAATCGGTGAAAGAACAGAACTTATTTCTAAATATGAAATGACAATTCATGTCGGAGAAACAGCTACTCTTGACACATATTCAGGTAAGAAGTTCAACTTGATTACTGATTATGCTAATCCTGGAAGTATCTCATTTGAAAGTAAGAATACAGCTATTGCAGATGTTACGGCAGTTGGTGATGACGGCGAGATTACAGGTAATAAGATTGGTATTACTCATATCGTTGTTAAGAAGGGCAACCTTACATCAGTATGTATCGTTCATGTAATAGATAAAGACGCACAGACAGCTCCTATGATTTCAGCAGGTAACTCTCATGTTATCGCTCTTAAGTCGGACGGAACAGTTTGGACATGGGGTAACAATGAATACGGTCAGCTTGGTGACGGCAGCGTATCTTGTGCATATGAACCTATAAATGTAACAGCATTAAACGGTAAGGATATTGTATCTGTTCACGCAGGTGAATATCATTCAATCGCACTTACCCGTGACGGTGAAGTTTATACATGGGGTCATAATGATTACGGTCAGCTTGGTTTGGGTAATGCAAGCATAGTCGTATCAACACCTCAAAAGGTAGAAAGTCTGCCTGAAATAGTATCTATCTCGGCAGGTAAACAACATACAATGGTACTTGGTGCAGACGGATACGTATATAGCTTTGGTGACAACAGCTTAGGTCAGCTTGGTGCTCCTTCAAAGGATACAAGCAAGAGATCAAGCACTCCGGTTGTAGCACAAGGCTTGAACAAAGTTATCAGCATTAGTATCGGTGCAGGCGGTAGCGCAACAAAGGCAGTACGTTATGACGGTACACTTTGGGGTTGGGGTGAAAACTCGAATCACCAAATTGATAATACAAATAATCGTTACTATGCTTACCCTGTACAGATAGACCTTGGTGATGAATTTAACGGTCATATTTTAAGAACGTATGATGGTTTATATCACGTTGTTGCAATGCTTGATAACGGCAGAATTATATCGTGGGGTGCTAACAGCGAAGGTCAGCTTGGACAAGGTATTGACGAAAGCGGAAGCTTGTTATACTACGCTCCTGACTATGTAGATGTATTTGACGGTACTAATAACTACGCAGTTGATATTTCAGTCGGTGCATTGCACAATATTGCGATAACAGCAGACGGAAGAGTAATGAGCTGGGGTAGTGCAGACCTTGGACGTTTGGGTATCGGTAATGTAACAACATCTGATGACAAAGTATCTCCTGTAGAAGTAACTGTTGATGACGGAAGTCTGTCGGCAATTTCGGTTGCAACAGGTGGTGCAACATCATACGTTGTACTTGAAGACGGATTTGTATGGAGCTTCGGTGAAAATACACACGGTCAGTTGGGTGATGCTTATGCGGGTGAAGATCCTGCACACTATAAACCTGGTACAACAAACGCATCTGATTCTAACGAATTCAGCCCTGTGCTTGTAACAGGCAGAACTATGAAGCTTATTCCTTCAAGCTTGAAACTTTATATCGGTTCCGCACCTTATCAGATGAAAGTTTCATTCAATAGATTTAACTTGATTAAAGATAATGCAACAACAGGTGACACATACAAATGGGAAATCACGAATGAAATGGATAAGGATGGAGTAACTGCTCTTATTCCTGGTTCACTTGTATCTGTAGATTCAGACGGTAAAGTAAGCGGAAAGACTAAGGAAGGTGTTGCAACGCTTGTTGTAACAGATGTAAAGACAGGTACAAAACAAACTGCATATGTAGAAGTTGCCGATGCAAGCGATAATCATGTTGAAGCAATCGTATTTGATTATTCAAAACTTGATGACACAGCAACTCAAGCCGCAGTAGAAAAGGGTTATCTTGACAGTGATGAATATACAGAGATAATATCTGTTGTAGGCGATAAGTCTTATAAGCTTGTTGATCCTCTAAAGAGTGTTTATACAGGTCTTGTACAAACAACAATTCCTAATGCTACAACTGTAACGGTACACGTTAAGAGTATTGTAGACGCAGATGTTATCTATATGGTAGATAAGAACGGTCAAAATCCTGTTATGGGTACATTGTTGACAGACGCAAATATTGGTTCAAAAGACCCTAAGTTTATAGGATACTATGAATTTACAGATGTACCGATCAGTGAACTTGAAGATAATTATTACTTCGAGTTTAAGAACAGCAACACAAGCTTTGACGGAATATATAAAGCTCATACAACAAGATACTCAAATGACGGTGATTTGAGAATTGTAAAAGTTGGTGAAAACGATCCTGCTACAGATGTAGCTGATTGGGTTTATTATGACCAACCTGAAAACCATATTAAATTGAAAGATGCGGCAGTATCGGATTATGTAAGAAATGGTGTTCTGATAGGTAATACAGGTAACTATTATGCAATCATTAAGGAAACCGGCGATGCTAAGGATAGAGATATTTATATCTATAGCCAAGTTTCTCCGTCAGCTAAAATCTCTATTGCGAATGTAACTGTAAACAGCGATCATGACAAGGATAACGGTCATGACGGTTACTATGACGTACAGAAGATTACAATGTCGGCAAATGAAACATATAAGGTCATTCCTATTAAAGTAACAGCACAAGACGGAACTGTATCAAACCATTCATTGACTATTTACAGACAGTCTGAGGCGACAACAATCAAGGAAATTAAGGTAGAAATCGTCGATGCAAGCGGAAATGTGCTTAATACATATACCGCATACCAGAAGAATCCGAGTGATACTCAGAACTACGAGGTTGTAATCCCGATTAAGGATGTTGCTAATATTAACATCATCACAACTCCTATGATCGGAGATGTCGCAAAGGTAACATACACTCCTGATGGTTTGCTAAATGCCGTAAAGGAGGCAACAACACCTGGTGAATTCACATATGACGGATTTATCCTTGATAATACAAAGACATCAGATAAGACATATATTAAATTGACAGCCGATTCGCTTGACGGTGCTCCGTACATACTTACAATTTTCAAGCTTGATGAAGAGAGTGATCCGTTTGTATCAGTTGATAACAGCGGCTATATTAACTCAACTCTTGTAAAAGAAGACGGTAATGAAAAGTTAATGTATGTATGGGCAGTTGATGACGATGCTAAGACAGCGTCTGTAACATTGACAACTGCAGTAACTAACGGACAAGTTCAAATTGAGAACGGCAACGTATATTCATATACAACAACCGAAGATGTAACCTTGAACTTCAATGACAAGGGTTATATGGATATTGCTCTAAAGGTAACAACAACATTGGGTGCGGTTAATGAATATACACTACGTATTTACAAGAAAACGGCAGATTCTCGTTTGGGAAGCCTTACTGTTGATAAGCTTGAGTACAAGCCGACAGGTATAATAATCGGTGAAAATTACAATGTTACATATGATAAGACAACCGGTAAGTATGTTGCAAAGATTAAGTATGATACTAACTATGTACAGGTTAATGCCGTAGCGGCAAGCACAAGCTCAAAGGTTGCAATTCGTCCTGATGAAGCAACTGCAAAGAGTGACTCTATGTCAGGAATGCCGTTCGATATGAGAAATGTTTCGATTACAGCAGATACAACAACACTTTATATTGCTGTAACTCCGGCAGATACATCATATTCACAGGGTGTATATCAGCTTGATATTATAAGAATGTCAGCTAATACTGCAATAAAGGTAACATATGGCGGCGAAGAACTTTCGCAGAATGCTGACGGTGAGTATGAATATACTTTGCCTGCGTCAACTGACGGAACAGATAACACAACTCAAAAACTTGTAGCAGAGGGTGTTATTGTAGACGGCGATAATGTTACAACTGATGAAAGCATTAAGCTGACGATTTCAACAAGCAGTACATTCTATGTAAATGGCGATGCAACATATACAGATGAAATGGATGTTAAAGCAACTCAGCCAAAGGCAAATGCTGTATATATCCATGTTAAGTCAGAAGACGGAACAGAAAAGACGTTTAAGGTAAATATTTTGAAATTACCTGAAACAAACGGTATAACGGCAGTAGACTTAACAGAAAATAAGGTTGCTGCAACATATAAGACTTCAATTAACACATATGAAGGCCAAGCCCCTTATTCGGAGGACGGTATTGTAATTTACGTTACAACTGCTGATGCACGTTCGCAGGTAGCAGTCGGAACACCGAATAACTTCGTAACTCCGACACCTATCAACGCTGCCGATCCTACACAGGGCGGTATTGCAAAGGTTCTTCTTTCGAAGGAACTTCTTGAAGAAGAAGCGAGTGGCAGTACAACAACTAAGTTGTATGTTAAGAGAGCAGACGGTATTGTCATAGACAACAGCTCAATGAATATACCGACACTTATTATTAAATATGCATCAAATAATGTTGGTCTGTATAAGGTTGATTCAACACCTACAACAGACCCTGCAAGCCCTGACTACACAGGTAAGGTAAAGCAGATTACTGATGAAAACGGTAATATTGAGTATTATCTTGGTATTAATGCAAGTGATATTATAACAACGGGTACAGCTCTAAGCATTAATATTACTGCAGAAGCAAATAATACAAGCTCAAAGGTTGTAATTTACGACCCTGCTACAGAACAGCCTTCAACTATGACAACGGGTGCAACATATAAGGCAATCAGAGAAGTTACTCTTGACCCGTCATTGAATGATGGTCCAACTGAACTTTCAATCAGAGTAATAGCAGAAGACGGAGTTACATCAAAGGATTATAAACTTGTACTTCGCAAGAAGTCTGATAATACAGAGATTGAATTTGTAAAAGCAATCTATATTGCAAATGAAGACCCTGACTTAAGCAAGAATACCGCAGGTGAATTCTATACATATGTAGATTCGGGCCGAACAATTCTTCCTATCAGAGTAAAGGCTAAGGACAGTCAGTCAACAGTTGCAATCGAAACAACTTATAAACCGTCAGCATATGTCGGTTCAGCTGCAATAACATATTCAAACAGCAATGATGCAAGCGTTAATGTTGACCTTACAGGTATAACTGATGACGAGCTTAGAGCAGGTGTAACAATTCCTGTATATATTAAGTCAGAAGACGGAAGTCAAGTAATGACTTACTTCGTAAAGGTATCTTCTGTAGAAGGTAACCCTGAGCTTAAGAGCGTTGATGTTGTTGTAGACGGTGTTGTAAGACCTGCAAAATATGATGCAGATGATAACAGCAAGTTCGTAATTAAGATTCCTGATACAACTTCAAGAGTTGATATTATAGCAACTCCGCAAACATCGCTTGTTCAGTACGTACATATAAACGGCAGCTATGACAGCAAGGATGAAGCGACCGGAGCTGTTACTTTGAGCAATGTGGTTGTAAACAGTAAAGAAACAACTGCAACGATTGAAGTTAAGGCAAAAGACGGTACAACAAAGAGATATACTCTTGTAATTACTAAGGTTGCTGTAAACACAGACCTTATGAATGTAACTGTAAACGGTACTACAGTAAGCAATGCAAACGGTACTTACACATATCTAAAGACCGGTATTTCGAGTGATAAGACTGCTGATGTTTCAATAACAACACAAGATGCAAATTCAACTGTTAAGGTTGAAGCTATCACAAGAGATTTGACAAAGTCACCATATGGATTGTCATACAATGAAGTGGGCAGCGAGTCACAGAATGTATGGGCAAATGATGCGGTAACTCTACACAGTCAGCCGGTAAACAGATACCGTATAACAGTAACAGGACAAGACGGATTTACAACTAAAGAATACACCTTAATAATCAGAGATACAGATACAAATGCAGATGTAGAGTATATTAAGGTTGGCACATATTATGCAGTTAAGGAATCATCAGACGTCAACGGTGAAACATGGACTGTTGAAATCCCTGATACAACTAAGTTTACAAATGTAACTGTACAAGCATCTGATGAATTGGCAGAACTTACAGACATTGAGAAACTTAGACAGAATGCATATGATAATAATCCAAGCAACGTAGGATATGTAACTCAAATCGTTTCAGGTTTGGATTTACAGACAGGCGACGAGATTAGATATGTTAAGGTAGTTTCACAGGATGGCTCACTACAGAAGATGTATAAGCTTGTTATAAAGGGTACAGACGAAGCTCCTTCTGTTGAAAGCGTAACAGTAAACGGTTTGGATGCAACTGCACCGACTGATTCAGAACCAAGATATACATATCTTGAAGTACTTCCTAACGCAAGTGAAGTATTGATTGGTGTTACGGCAGCGAGCAAGAACCACTTCGTAAGCATTAACAATGGCGATATTACAGCCGGCGGTTATGCAGAGCTTAAGGTTTCAATGCCTATCTCTGTAACCGAAATGGAAGTACCGTTCAGATTGTACAGAACAGCTGACGGTGACCCTGCATATGAAAACGTTGTATATCTAAAACGTTTGAGCGATGATTATGCATTGACTGTAAAGGTTGATAACAATACTGTTAAGAAAACAAACCTTGACGGCTCATATGTATATTATGTAGACGGTACAGCAACAAGTGCAGATGTATGGGCTCTTGCATCTAACGCAAATTACCGTGTAGAAATTACAGGTAAAGACGGCGTTTCAGGCAATAACAACACAAATCCGACACTTGGCGCAACTGTTACAACAGACCTTGAAGATACTATAAACAGTAACTTCACAGAAGTAACAATCACAGTTAAATCTGATGATATTACAAATACAGCAACAGCCGAATATAAGCTATATATTTATAAGAAGAGTAACAATGCAAATATCAAGTCGGTAACTGCAAATCCAAATGACAGTGAAAACAAGGATACAGATACTACAGCAGATGACAGTGTAAACTTAGGCGGTAATATATACAATGCATATCATGTATATGTTCCTAAGTCAACTACATCGGGTTATACAGTATTTGACCTTGCAATCGAGCTTGAAGATGTAAATGCGGCAGTAACAAGCATTGATAATGCACCGTTCGCAAATACAAACGGCGGTACTGCAAAGGCAACATTTACAAAACTTACAGCCGATTACGACTTTGACGGTGACGGCACAAACGATTCATTCGCAATTCCTGTAACCGTAACATCGCAGAGCGGCGGTACAAAGGATTACTACATCATCGCAACACCTACAGATATGGATATGGAATTGACTGTAGAATACGATGACGAAAAGATTGCGAAGGAAGAGGACAAGAACGAATATATTGTATATGTTCCTACAACTTCTAACACAGCAACTATATACCTAACATCAATAAACGGTAATATTGCTGAAGTAAGAAATACAACAAATGTAAATAATATTATAACTGTTGATTCACCTGACAGAACATTGTATAGATTACAGGTTAGTAACTTGTCAGCTTTGACGGAAAGCAATCCATATACTTATGAAGTTGATGTGGCTAAATCAGGCTCAAGTTATAAGAAGACATTTAAGCTAATCATTATGCCGCAGAGTACTGATACCGATATTACAGTAACAGTAAACGGTGTAGAAGCTAACTGGGTAGCTTCAAACGGCGGTTACTATGACGGAAGTATTGAAACAACTGACGAAATAGCAAATGTTATAGTAAAGGCTAAGAATCAATTTACAAAACTTGCGATTACAGAAGATGGTGAGCCTGCACCAACGTTGGTTGATAAGGGTATAACATCTAAGGCTTATACAATCGCTCTTACAGAAGCAACTGATACAGCTAAGATATATACAATCTATGTTCAATCGCAGAATACTTCACAGCCGATTAAGACATATAAGTTACACGTCACAAGAAGAAGCGGTGAAAATGATATTATCAGCATCAAGCGTGGTAATGTGGATGCTACAGAAGAACCTGTAGAAAACAGTGATGACGTTAAGTACATATTCTTCGTAGACTCAATGACAGAAGTACCTCAAATTACGATTGAAACTTCACCTAAGTCAATATTGAGAGTAGGTTACTATGATTCACAGAATAAGTGGCATAATAACGGCGATAGCAGTGCTTCAACAGCAGGCGATACAGCCGGTTGGACAACAGATAATAATTGGCAGGATACATTGCCGGCAAATGCAAACGGTGGTAAATATGTAATCGAAGTAAAGGCTGAAAACGGCTCGAAGAAGAACTATGTTCTTGAATTCAGAGAAAAGTCAGACGATACATCAATTAAGAGTATAACAACAGAAAAAGGTTTGGACGGCGAATACAATGTTGATATGTCAATGACAGTATTGTATGAAGCAAACGTTCCTGACCACGATATATTGCTTGATATACTGCTTACAGATAAGTATGCAACAATCGAATCAATACATGAAGTAGCATTGCCTGATGACAGTGAAAACATCATAGATTCGACAGGTGACATCATCACAAGAAAGAAGACCGACGAAGGTGCATTCCGATATAAGGTTGTAGGCGGTGTTCCTATTGGTGGTAAGAGATACTTGAGAATTACCGTTAAACCTCAAAATGATAAGGCAGAGTTGGTTAAGAACTACTACTTATTATTAAAGGGTGCATCAGATGACTTGTCACTTGACAATGTAAAGGTTAATGATACTGTAAATACAACTCCTATCTCAAATGGTTTGAAGTATACATTCAGTGTTCCGACAACCGTAACTGAGGCGGATGTAACAATTACAGCAAATCAATATGCTAAACTTGTCAATGTAGCAGGAAATGCACTTTCAATTCCATACATCAACGTATGGTCAGATACTTCATATACATTGTCTTCTGAAGAAGAAACAACTATAACTGTAGAAGTTCGTTCACAGTTGTATGTTGATGATGTACGTACACCAAATGCTAAGAAGACTTATACAGTAAGTATCTATAAGAACAGTAATAACACGGAGATAGGCGAGGTTATCGTAAATGGTATCGCAGCAATCACAAGAAAGAATAATCCTACTATCTATGAGATTGCAATTCCGTCAGATCTTAACGGAGGCGATTCAAGAGCAGAAAACCCTGCAACTATCACAATACATACATCAAGCGGTATTGCAGAAATCTCAATGAAGAATAGTGAAACAGGCGATTACGATGTAGCCCACGGTGAACTTATTGCAAAGAGAATGCTTGATGAACCCGATGTTTCAAAGGTAAATAAGTTTGAATTTACAATTAGATCATCATCAGGCAGTGTAAAGCAGACATACACATTGTATGTATATACTGATTACGAAGACACAGATGTCAAGTCGGTTTCACTTAATAAGACTGAACTTACAGCCGGTGCCTCAACAGATGTAGATATTTCGTTATTCTCAGTTCCTGATGACCGTATCTACACAGCAGTTGTAAACAGACGTAATCCGGTTGACCTTTCAATCGTTCCTACAGGTAACATGGCAAAGGTAGAACTTACAGGATTCGGTATTGACGGTATTCTTGTAAGTGACAACTCACACGGTTATGTATTTGAAAATCTTGCACTTAACTCAGAAAATGATACAGTATTTAACTTCAGAATTATGAGTTATGACGGTAAGGTTGTAAGTGATCCATATCAAGTAATAATTAAGTATGTTGAAGATTCAGACGTAGCTCTAAAGAGTGTTGTCTTTGACGGTGTAACAGCTGAAAAGGCAGACTTTAAGTCTAATACATATCTTGTAAGAGCAGACAGTACCGTAACAAACGGCATACTTACAATAACTGCGGCAAACGAAGATGCAGTAGTTAAACTTGGCAGCGATAAATCAACAAACGGTGTCTTGAACGTATCTTATAATGTTACAAAGAACGTATCTAAGGTTGACTTTACCGTTACATCTAAGGACGGTAAGGCAGAGCAAGCATACACATTGTATATTATAAGAAGCAATACGGGTGAAAAAGAAGTCTATGTCAACGGAACCAAGCTTACAAAGACAAGCGGCGGTTACACTTATGAAGTACCTTACGGAGCAACTGCGGCAGATATTAAAGTTGTTGCAGACAGCGAAGTTTCAAAGGTACAGATTGGTGACAGCGAGTTTAAGGTAAGTGAAAATACTGAAACAGTAACTCTTGATTCTGGTAAGACAACAACTGTTAAATTCAAGATTTACTCATACCCGTATGACGATAACAGCTTTATTGCAGAAACAATTACACTTGTAAGACAAGACCAGTCTTTGGCACTTTCAAATGTAATGGTTCAGAGCAAGTCAGAAAGAGATTATACAAAGCTAACTCCGGATAAGTACGGAAATTATAAGACAGCTATTCCGAGCACAGATGACAGTGCAAGCATTGTAATTGCAACAAGAAGAAGCGATTCAAAACTTGGACTTATCAGAGTAACAGACACAGGTGATGTTGTTCTTGGTGAAGATCAAGGTCAATTATCAGTACCTGATATTGCAAACCTTGGAACAGTAAATAAATTCTATATTGTTGTTTCTGACGGAACAAAGACAAGCAGATATGAACTTGTAATTGTTAAGTACAGCAATAATACAAGTGTAGAAAAGGTAATCGCCGAAAGAGGTACAGAGGACGAATATGTAGCTAAAGATGCATCGTGCGGCGGCGGCTCAACTATCCTTCCTGAAGACCCTGACGGCAGTAAGGCATCACCTTACCAGATTACAACGGCCGAAGAACTTCAGGCTATGTCAGATCATCTTGATGCATACTATGTATTGATGAATGATATTGACTTAAGCGGTACTGCATGGACTCCGGTTGGTACAACTTCCAAACCGTTTACAGGTAACCTAAACGGTAACGGAAAGTCAATATCAAATCTAACAATTACAGCTACATCAAATGATACAGCATACGGCTTGTTTGGTGCAAATAAGGGTGAAGTTTATGACTTCAAACTTGAAGATGTAAATATTACATCTGTTGCAGGCACATCATATCAATATATCGGTGCCGTGGCAGGTAAGAATGAACAAAACGGTGTAATTTCAAGAGTAGCCGTAGCTTCAGGTAATATTGAATCTTCATATGCAGCCGGCGGTGTAACAGGTGATAACCGTGGTACTATCGAAGACGCATATAATAAAGCAACAATTACATCAGGTGAGTACGCAGCAGGTATTGCAGCATTGAACCATAACGCTGTTAAGAATGTATATAATGTAGGTTCAATAAGCTCAACATCAAGTAATTTAACCGATGAACACGTAGCGTCGATTGTTGTATTGAACCTTGACAACTCAACAATAAATAATGCATATACAGTAATGCCTGGCCAAATCTACAGCAAGGTGGGAAGCAACAGCAATGTATATAACAGTGCGTCAGTTCTTCCTGAAAAGCTTGGAGATATAGCAACATTCAATGATTGGGACTTTGCAAATACATGGGTAATCAAGACAGCTCAGTATCCTACATTCAGGAACCAATCAGCTGATGCAGATATATCAAATCTTAACATTCCTGACGGTAGCCAAGCACGTCCGTTTGAAATCACATCAGCCGCAGGATTGAAGAGCATCGGTAACGATGAGGAAAGCTTAACAAAGCATTATGTATTGAAGAATAATATTTCAATGAAGTATAATTCGGATTACATTCAAATGGATCCTATCGGTTCAGAAGATACACCGTTTACAGGTAGTCTTGACGGTAACGGATTTACAATTTCCGATTTGAAGATTACATCACAGAAGAGCGTAAACGGTCAAGATTATTCAGCTTTGTTTGCTGTAAATAACGGTACTGTTAAGAACTTGAGATTTGCGGTTGCGACAATCGGTGAAAACGGAGTTGAAAATGCATCTGTGGTAGCAGGCATTAACAACGGTACAATCGAACAAGTTGCAATTGAAACGGGCGGTAAGATTACAGCTAAGAATGCAGCCGGTTTTGCAATCGAAAACAACGGTACTATTGAAAACTCATATATTACATCAACTGCACTTGTAAGCAACAATGCTTCTGCAGGTATAGTAATAAGCAATAATGCCGGTGCAACAATCGGATATGTATTCGCTAACGCAAATCTGTCAAGCTCAATGTTTGATAAAGCATCGATTGCTATTAACAGTGACGGTACAATTACACATACACACGGTGTAATGGGTGCATTGTTTGTTAAGAATGATACATCAATCGTTACGACAAATGATAATAGCAGTATTGCTGCATCTGACCTATATGTTCAGTCAATCTTTAGCGATTGGAACTTCAATGATATATGGTATATGACATCAGGCAGCTACCCAATGCTACAAGTTACAAATAAGGCTTCGTCAGTTTCTGCACAAAGCATTGACTTGTTTGCAGACGGAGAAACAACCTGCGAACATATTGTATATATCAGAGATACTAAGAATTCGGCTAATATTTACATAAAGGCTCAGAATCCTTATTCAACAATTGCAATCAGAGGCGGTTCATATACAGGTGTATTTGAAGGTGTTATAAACGGACTTATCAATGATAAGACAATAATTCCGTTTACAATTACATCAACAAGCGGTGCAAGTCAGGAACATAATCTTGTAATTATTAAAGAACCTACTTTGGCAACACTTGACAGCGTTGTTATTGACGGAACGACAGTTGCTCGTGTAAATAACACATACGTTGCAGAAATAGGTAAGTCAGCTGATTCTGTAAATGCAGAAATTACTCCTATATCAGGTACAGTTGAAGTACTTGACAAAGATAGAAATGTTGTTTCATATGAGAGCATGAACGGCTTGACATGGATTAATACAGCACTTCCTGCAAATGTCGGTACTACAACAACTTATACATTGAGAGTAACAAACGGTAATGCACTTTCAACAGTTGAATATCCGTTAATCTTGAAACCTGCTGAATATCATACAGGTTTGAAGTATGTACAGGTTGATCCGCTTACTCTTATAGGCAATGTTCTTGTAGGTTCGGGTTATACAGATGTTACAGATATAAATGAAAATGTTTATAACTATGTAATTACCAAGGACCTTGAATATATCAATATTAAGGCTGAAACTGTAAACTCTACTTCAAAGGTAAGCATTGCATCAGAGTATAATTCGGCTAATGTACAAGAAATCGAAAGATATAAACTTGATACATCAATTAAGGATATTTACATTCCGATTGACGTAACAACAGAAGAGAATGTTGTTGAACATTATGTACTTCACTTAACAAGAAAGAGTATTGATGATTCATTAAAGACTGTTAAGGTAACATACGGTAGCAATGTTTATACTCCGACAGCTGAAAACAGAGTAATAGATGAAGAAACAGGAGCAACTGCAGACGTATATGTAGTTAAACTTGATACTCCGGGTAATGTTCCGTTTACAAATAAGACATATGTTGATATTTTGATAGAGGCTAATGATATTTATACACTTGTAAATGCAGGCAGCCCAACTGCAACAGACCCAACATCAGCTAATTCGGATAAGTGGACAGCAACTAATGTACTTCTTGACGGCGAAGAATTAACAATCTATGAAATCAAGTCAAAAGCTGCTGACTTAGAAACAATTAAGGTATCATATCTATACATCTACAAGAAGAGTGATAATGCAAATCTTGAGACATTTACCGCAACTTACAATGACGGCGGAACAGAAACAACTGTTGAAGCCGGTAAGGATATAAACGGTAAATATCAGCTATGGATTCCGTCTGATGTTACAACAGTAGATCTTGAGGCTATAGCATCAACTCTGTTGGCAGAAGTACAGATTGACGATAATACTTCGTCATTACATAATAATGTTTATAAGAACTTTACAATAACAGGTAAGAACACTATTAATGTAATGATTAAATCTTCATTAAATACTACTGCTGAGTATAAAATTAATATCAATAGATTGAATCTTGATCTTGAAGCTGTACAGGCAGGACCTTACGGCGGCGGCAACTTGTCAAATGCTCTTTGGGACAGCACAAGAAATGCATATGTTGTTCGTCTTGATCCGCAGACTGATGATTTGCCAAGTGCAATCGCATCAGTGTTGGCTAAGGATGCTAATAACTACATCAGAATAGGTCACTTGACAAGACCTGAAAAACCTACTCAGGGAAGTATGACAGATGAACAGTATGCAGCAGCACTTGCTCAATATGAGAAGGAGGTTGCAGCATATGAAACAGCCGCAGCAAACGACTATTCAGCAACCGATGCAAGCGTTGTATGGGATGGCGGATGGCGTCAGACAAGCAACCAGTCTTATAAGATTCCTCTAATCAAAAAAGACGGTGGATTTACAGTAGTTAAGATTCAGGTTGGTGTAGCTAATAACTATAAGGCTCAAGCAGATGCAACTATTGATGAAAAGATTGGTACTGTTAAGACTTATACATTCTTAATAGGTCAGAAGTATAAGAACACTGATGCAGATATTGATATTTATATTGACGGTAACTTGCTTAAAAATCCTGAAAAGGTCGGCGATGAGATTATCTATAGATATGGTATCGTGAAGGATGCAACTGTAAAGGTTGGACTTCGCATTGATGAACATGCACCAACTCCGTATGATCCGACAGTATCGGTAAATTCAGTATCTGAAAACGGAATTGTAAACAGATCTGATTATAATTATCCGACAGACGGCGTACTTACAATCCCTGTAAATACGGCAAGATCAGTATCTGAAGATACTCCTGATACAAATATTACTATTGTATCAATACCTGAAGCAGGTACAGGATATACTCATCAGTATAAGGTTGTAATCTACAGATTGTCAGAAAATACAAATGTACTTCATAACAGCAGTAACAACTCAGAAACTGTTGTAAATGAAACTACAAGATATGACGGTGAAACAAGTCCAAATGTTGTAGATTATTACAAAGTAAGCGAATCAACACTTACAGTTGATGAAAACGGTAATAAGTATTTAAGAGTATATATCAAGACAGAGTATTCAAAGGCTAAGATTACTCTAAACGGTAAAATATATACCGGAATAACAGATGATGACACTGTAATAAGTGGTTCAAATGTAGTAAACGGCGGAGATATTCACGGTATCTTGATTCCTGTAAAGGATGGCGAAAGCGTTAAGGTAATTCCGTACGTAGTAACATCAGAAGACGGCAGACATACTTCAAACAATGCATTAAACGTAACAATTCAGTCGATTAATACTAATGCCGATTATGTAACGGTTAATGGTGTAGAAGCATATGGTCCGTTCACTGAGGGCGATTCGGATCTGCCGTATTATAACAGCTATATTCCTTACAGTGTATATGAAAAAGCAGTTAATAATGCCGAAAAGACATCGGTTGTTGTTCAGGCGGCTGTTCAGTCGAAGGATACAACAGCAGAACTTCTATGGGAAGATGGCGACTTTGATTATCACGGAAATGATGCTAAATACAACATTCCGTTCAGAGTATCCCACTCATACTTGTTTGACGATGCAGATCCTGATATTCCTCATGTGGTTAAATTCAGAATTATCTCTGAAGCGGGTACAATGCAAGAATATGACTTGAGAGTTTATCTTGCAGATAACTCAAACAGAGATGTTGAATATGATGCCGAAAGTGATAATTACAGTGTATGGGTTGGTCCTGCAGGAACAATTAACAGCATACCGCCTGCTAAGTACGATAAGAACACAGGCAGATACACTGTAGAAATTGAAACAGGTATAACATCTGTTGACATGAAGGTAATCGCAGATTATGAATATGCGGGCGTAGATATTTATGACCCATATACATCATCATATACAAATAACTATGAATTACATCAAAAACAAGTACAACTTTCAAATCTTGAACCTAACCAAAACTACACATTGTACTTTAGAATACGTTCACAGGATGAAATGTTGTCAGGTGTTGGTGATGGTAAGGAATACATAGTAGACCTAATCAGAAAGTCTAATAACAGAAAAATTGATCACGTATATGCATATCCTGAAGATAAAACGGGTAAGTTGTTCCAGTCAGTTGTTGAAAATATAACTGTAAACAATCCGATTATCATAAAGAATATAACATACGGTACATCAATCGTTCCTATTGAAATCGGTGCTGATTACTCAACAGCAAGAGTTGGTATGACGATAGACGGTGTAGATACTGTTTCGACAAATCAAACTCTAAAGATAAATATTCCGTTTGACAGTAATGACGATGATGTTGATGAAACAACAGGCGAACGTTCAAGAACATTCCAGGTAACGGTATGGAGTTATGAAGGTGATATTGCTCCTGCATACTACACACTTAAGATTATCAGAAAGATGAATAATCTAAAGCTTAAGGAAATTACACTTGACGGACGTTATGCAGAGCAAGACAGAAACGACCCTTATACATTCAGAATTGATGTAGGGGCAGATGAAACACTTGTAAATGAAATCAAAGCTACTGCTCTGAACGCCGGGGAATACGTAGAATTTGAGAATAACGGATTTGCTCTTTCAAGCAATTCATATTTGAATTATGACGTATCAACAATTCCGACATCGTCATCGGTAACGATTGATATTAAGGTTGGTTCACCTGATTTATTGTCAGATGGTACAACTCCTGATGAGATAGCAATAACAAAGCTTATTATTACAAAGCTTTCTCCTGAAGAAATGCGTTCTGATTTGAAACTTGATATGTTTGTCAGCGATATTAAGTTAGTTGACAGCTCATATGTAAAGGCTGCAAAGCAGAGCGAAGATAAGACACTTGTAAACGGCAAATATGTTTATACATATAATTACATAAGCTATATTAATCCAACGGCAAATATGGCATATGTTAAGTCACAGACTAAGTCGGCAAGTTCAAAGATTGAATTCTTTACTGATTTTGGTAAACCTGCGATTGCGAGCGGAATGTTGGCAGTTGATACAGAGGCATCAATGTCAGGTATAGATGACATCATATTGAAAGCCAGAGTAACAGCCGGTGACGGCAGAACACAGGATTACACATTGATGATTCAGAAAGCTTCAAGTGAACTTGGTATAGACAAAGTATATGTTGACGCTACAGGCGGACTTTCTACTGAAACTCAGCAGACAACAAGAGTTACAGGTAAGGTTACAGGTTATGAAGCGGGTGTGGAACCTAATACAACGGCAATATCGTACAAAGTTGAAATGCCGATGAATACATACATTGCACAACCGTTTGTATTCGCAATAGACCCATATGCGGTAATTCAGTTCTATGAGTACAGAGATGGTACATATGTACTGAGCAATAATAAACAAATTCAAGGAACTAATGTAAACTTCGCAGGTGCTACAACGGATGCCGCCAGTATTGAAGACAGAAATTTATATAAGTTCAGATTTAAAGTAACATCGAGAACCAACAACGCATCTCAGGAATATGTAATCAACCTTATTAACAGCCCTGAGGGTACTCAGTTGAAAAATGTTAATATCGGTTTGAGAAAAGAAGGATACAAAGATTATCCTATAGATGAATCTGAAGTAATCTTGAAGAATGCAAGTATAACAGGTCTTACAACTTACTTGGCATCAGTTCCGCAAGGACGTGATACAGCTGTAGTAAAACTTATAAGTGAGAATAAGTTTGCTAAGATATATGTAAACGGTGTTCATCAGAACAGCGCAGTAAATACATATATTGATGATGTAAAACTAAACGGTCGTGTTACGCAAGTTCCTGTAACGGTAGAATCTCCGTCAGGCGCAACACAGAACTATACGATTTACATTGTTCAGTACATCTACAACTTCGATTTGAACACAGTCGTAAATGACGAACTTACAGAAAGAATCGGCGATCCGGTTACAAATGAAGACGGTGTTATCATTTCAAACTATGAACGTCCGACAAAACTTCCGTTCTACTTGAGCGATGCAGATATGCAAATTAATATGGCAGACCCTCAAGGTCATAAATATTACGTTCAGATTGACGACGGTGAAAAGATACTTGTAGATGATACAACTAATGAGCAGACTATTAAATCAACAATTAAGCTAAAAGAAGTTAATTCGATTGTTCAGCTTCGTGTATATGACGAAGACGGATTCTTAATAACAATTAACAATATTTTAATTAAGCGTGATATGCTTGACGCAGCACTTGGAGCAATCCGTGTAAATGACAATGATGCAGTTAAGACAACTCTTGACAGCGGCAAGATTATATATGAGGCATACTCATATTCAGAAGCAGAAAATCCAACTGCTAAAGTTGATATATATGCTGTTGATAAAAACGCCGCAATTACGTTGACGGGTCTTACAGTATCGCAGACATATACATTGGGAGCAGGTAAGGGCGGTCAGCTTACTGCAAACGTAGATTTGAAGGTTGGCGACAACTACTTCTCGATTGAACTTAAGAAGTCGGACGGCAGCCCGTCAATCTATTATACATTACGTATCAAGCATATTCCGGTTGACGTATATCTTGATGATTTGTATATCACAAAGAAGGACAATTCAAATAAGATACCGTTCTATAATTCATCATTTATAAAGACGGTTACAACTTATTCGATTAAGACTGAAAATGATTTACATGAGTATGATGTATATGCAAATGCACATGAAACACATCAGAAACTACTTGACTATGCGAAGACACAAGGCTGGAATCCTAATGATTATGAAACAAGAATCAAGATTACAGACGCAGGCAGTGAGCAAATCGACGATTTGAGTAAATATATTAAGCAGTATGTCAACAGTATGAAGACAGACGGAACAACTTCGGAATACTTCAGAATACCTATTTACTTGAGAGTTCCTCACTACACAAAAACTTATTATATAGAAATTCATGACCCTAGCGATGAAAACCGACTTGCAGATTTACAAGTTATCGGTTACGACTTGGATCCTGACTTTGATAAGGATAATTATAAGATAAATAAGCCTACAACAGATGATGAAAAGAAACAGGGCGTTTATACGGTAAATGTTGAATCAGAAAAGACAAATGCAGACATTTACGCTAAGGCATATCATAATCATGATGGTGCTAAGACGATGGTTACAATTCTTGATTCAAACAAAAAACCGATGAGTAATGCGTTTGTTACAATTACTCAAAACGTAAATCTTGAATATGGCGATAACGTATTCTATGTAAAAGTAACAAGTGAAACATCTAAGGAATTGGAATACGAACTTCATATTTATCGTAAGCCGATAGACGCAAGCGTTAAGTATGTCATGGTAAATGATATGCCTGCCGCTTTGCAGCCGGACGGAACATATGTTGCATATGTTGAATCGGGTACAAATCCGATTGTTAAGGCTATGGCAAGCGATTCAAGAGCAACAACAACATTAAAGACAAATGGCGCAGCAGATGTTTCGTCTACCGGTTGGGTAACGATAACTATGCCGACTATATCGTCTGTAACTACAAATGTTGATATTAATGTTTCTTTGACAGCCGGTACAGATACAATCAGCAGAGATTATGTATTGAAGTTGATTAGTGTGACGGGAGATATTCTAAGTGTTTATATGGATGTCGACAATGGAGACTTCGTAACAGATACAACTCGTCAATATGCAAATCCTATTGCAGCTGTTTGGAACAGTGAAAATAACCGCTTTGAAATAGGTATTCCGCATAATGCGACATATACACCGATGATGAGAGTAACAACTCTATCAGACGGTAAGACGGTTAAGATTGGTACTTTAGCTGAGCAAAACCCTGATGCGGGAACAACAAAGCAGTTTACCAATAAGACATACTTGATGAATAATCCTCAAGATATAACCGTTACTGTAAAGGATGTTGCAACAGATATAACCAAGACATATATTGTACACGTAACAAGAATGTCAGGCGATGCAGACCTTATTGAACTTGAACCTGAAAGCGGCGTAGTGATGAAACCTACATTCGATAAGGATGTTCATAACTACGAAATCGATGTAGATACAGCTGTTACAAAGGTGACATTTGATAAGATTACAGCAAGCAATAATGCTACAATCAAGCTTATGACATCTACAAGCAACGGTTCAAAGCCGGTTATCAACCATACAAGCGGAAATAGCTTTGTATTTGATAACTTGACAGTTGGTAACAACATATTGAAGATTGAAGTAACATCTGAAGACAGAATAACAACTAAGACATATACGGTTACAATAAATCGTAAGATTCCTGATACTGACGCTACTTTGGACGACATCAGAGTCGTTATCGGCGGTAAGTATTACAGCTTAGTTCCGATGTTCGACAGAGATATTACGGATTACTACTTCATTGTTGAAGGTGAAAATATTAATGATATTAATATTGAAGCAACACCGAGCAGTGCTGCAAGCGATGTGGCTTACAAGATTGACGGCGGTTCTACCACAAAGGGAACAAGCGTGACAATCAAAGACGGTTTGACTGAGAAATCAACAACCGAAGTTGCATTCAATGTATCGGCAAGCGGCGTAGTAATGAAAGAGTATAAGATTACACTTTATAAGAATACTAATGCTAATATCAATCCAAAGCAAAACTTCTTATCAAGTATATCTCTTGCAAATCATACATTGACAATGATGAACAGCTCATCAGATGTAGATTATAACTACTATTCAAATGTAACTAATACGGAAACAGAAGAAGCAATCACAGTAATTCCGAATACAAATGTTACGGGTACAGACGGTAATATGACTGCAACATTGTATGATGTAGCCAATAATACAACCGAAACTATGTTGTCCGGTCAGCCGACGCCGATTAAGCTTGATGCGGGTAATAACTTGTTTATTGTCAAAGTAAGCGATGGCAACGGCAACAGTCGTTACTACTCAATTACAATAAACAGAGCAATAGACAAGAATACAAGCGCATTGCTTTCATCTCTGACAGCAAGCGGTCAAAGTATGACGCCGACATTTGATAAGAATGTAACATCATATAAGATTACTGTTGCAAATGACGTTGATTCAATTAAGATTAACGCTAAATCCGAAAATACAATGTCTGCTATTTGGGTAAGAAGCGAAGCCTTAGATATTGACGTTGATGCGGTTGGTACGATAAACACCGATATTAAGCTTGTAGAGGGTAGCAATAAGATTGTTATTACGGTAACTGCTCCTAACAATACTGCAAAAGCAGGTAATAGAACATGGAATAACACTAAGAAGGTTTATGTAATTAATATTTACAGAGGCAGTGAAAATGATAATGCTGACCTAATAGATATTAAGTACACAGCAGGCGGTATACTCACTCCTATATTTGACAGTGATGAAACAAATTATCATTTGACTTATACTTATGAGCATGAAAATGTTGATTTGATACCGGTTGCAAGAACTCCGGATGCTATAAAGGATATAACCGTTACATCAAGCGGAACTTCTAAGGTGATAAGCAGCGGAGATACATTCTCATTGTCACCGCTTGCTGTAGGCGAAACGGTAGTAACATTCATTGTAAGAACAGTAAACGGCACAGAAAAGACTTATACGGTTTCGGTATATCGTAATAAGTTTGAAACTCCGATACCTGAAATTACAGGTTTGGAACTAAAAGACCAACACTTTGATGACTATGCTATAACGCCTACATTCGATAAGGATGAACATTCATATTATGCAAGTGTTCCAAGTACATTTGAAAAGGCAGATATTAAGGTAACTGCTATATCAAATGACCCATCGGATGAAGATAATCTAACGATTAGAGTAAACGGCAGAGTAATATCAAGCGGTACATGGAATAATATCTTTGAACCTATTGAATACGGTGATAACATATTCACGATTGAACTATCGAATGCTCAGGAAAATAAAGAGTATTATACATTGGTAATCAATCGTCAACAACCTGACATTGACCCTAAACTTATCGACTTGGCAGTTAAACAGAACTTTGCATTGTCACCGGCATTTGATCCGGATAAGACGGCATATGAAATTAATGTAGATGAATCAACATCATACATTAACCTTATCCCAACTGCCAATGATGCGAAGATTACTGTTAACAACCTTGAAGTTGTAAGCGGTATGGCATCAGAAAATATCGAACTTAAGAAGGGTAAGAATCAGATTAAGGTTGTTGTAACTGCAATAGATAATACAAAATCTCCTGCAGAGTTATCAATAACTAAGCGTGTATATCTTGTAAATGTATATCGTCCTGATTCGGATAACGATAATGCTCTAACAGAACTTGTTCTTAATAAGGGTACAGTCGTACCGGCATTTACAAGAGATGTAAAGAACTATTATGTAACAGTTCCTTATCAGGTAAATAAGGTAACTCTTGAAACAGCTGCATTAAATCCGGGCAGTGTGATTAAAGTAAACGGCACAGAATATACAGGCGCTATGGATATAGACTTGACAGACGGAGTATATAACTCAGTTGCAATCAAGGTATATGCATCAGCTGATGATTCATTGCCTGAAGTAACATACACATTGGATATATTCAGAAAGAATATGGCAGCCGATGTTCCTGACCTAAGCAGCTTGACTGTAGACGGTAAGGACATAATTCCGGATTTCTCGGCAAGAGAGCTTAACTACTACACATATGTAGATGCATCAACAACCCGTGTAACAATAAATGCTAAGGCAGCAAGCAGTTCTGCAAACGTAAGCGGTATCGGAACATTTGCATTGAACGGTAATAAGACAGTAAGAATTATTACAGTCAGAAACGGTGCTACAATGCAGAAGTATTCTGTAACAATCTTGCGTGATACTGCAATCAACGGTATCAGCGGTACATTGAACGGAGATGCGATAACAAACAGCACTCTTGAAACAATAACAGTACCGGAAGGTACAACAACAATTCCGCTTAATATAACTTCAGCCGACAGTGATGCAATAATTACTGTAAACGGCAGAGAGATTGAAAGCGGAAAGGACATTGACTTTGCAATGTCAACACAAAAGGAAAGATTCGACATTAATGTTGTAAGCGCAATAAGCGGTATTAACAAGTCGTTCGTTGTATATGCTGAAAGCGATGCAGACAAGCCTTATGAACCGTTCATCAATCATATTATGATTGATCCGACAATCAACCAGACAGGCAAGGATGCAACATTCTTCACAGCGTTTGACGAAAAAGTATTTGTTTACAGTGCCGTTAATGACGGTGCTACACCGTACTTGTTTGCTAAGAGCGATGACCCGGATGTTTACATTGAAGTAATCAATGAAACAATGAGAGATTACTCATTGCAAGAAGGTATAGGTTCATACTTGGCACAGTCTATAGGCGAAAGCGGACAGGCAACATTCACATTCCGTGCAACTAAGTTTACTGAAAGCGGATACGAGCTTATTAATGAATATGTAGTAACTGTTTATAATACAGACGCACCTATCTTAACTGATTTGTGGACAGATAATGCTACTATGAAGACTAAGTTCTCACCGATAGTAAGAAATTATGATGTTGAAATAGGTAAGGATACCGAAGCATTTACCGTACATACAAAGAATACTTATGAAAATGCACAAGTAAGTATGAGTATCGACGGCGGAGCTTATGTAGACGGTGACGTAAGAACATTTGATAAACTTCCTCTTGATACTAAGAACTTTACCGTAACGGTTAAGATAACAGTTGACGAAAAAGACGGAATTTATGTTCTGAATGTAACTCGTCTTGATAAGTTAATTCCTGAGGCATTCCTTGAAAACATTGAACTTGAGGATGAAACAGCTGCAGGCGACGGATTATATGAAATGACTCCTGCATTTGAAGAAAAAGATGCTGAATATTCTGCTAAGGTTAATTACACAGACAATACAATTACATTGACTGTAACAGCTAAAGATCCGGCAAATGATAAACTTGCCGTTACTACAAGCGACGGTAAGGTTACAACGGTAACAAGCGGCACAGCCACTGAAATTACATTGCCGTCAAGCTTCCTTGACAGTGAACATTCAACAGAAACTGTAACGGTAACTGTTGAAAATAAGGACGGTAAGATTGGCAAGTACGAATTGAAGATTACTCGTGATGACAGAGCAAACGGAGATGCAAGACTTGCAAGTCTGACAACCGATAAGTTCGATTTGTCAAAGGTATTTAACCCTGAAATCTTTAGTTATGTTGTTAATATCTCACCTTATGATGAAGATATTACGGTAACAGCAGAAGCTAAAAACCCAACTGACAGTATAGTATTTACTCATAAGGGTAAAAATTCGGCAGAATCAATCGGCAGTGCAAGTGAGAAATTTGAGCTTGACGCGGGTGAAGCTGTAGATTATGTATTCGTAACAGTAGCTGAAACTCCATACACTTATGTAATTAAGATTGTAAGAGAGAACACAGCTTACCTAAGCAACATTATCGTAACAGATACAGTTGATGGAGACGGATACGAAGAACTAAATCCTAAGTTCGATGCAAGTGTAATAAGCTACGATGTTCTTGTAGATCCGCTTGCAACAGAAATCGAATTTACGATTAAGACTACAGAATATAATCCAATCCTAAATATGAGCATTGAAGGCACGCAGGTAGCAAGTAAGTCGGCATCAGAATTAACACATATGTTTGACCTTGCACTTAACCAAAAGTCGTTCACAATCGACTTTGAGATTGCAAGTCAGGTAAGCTCTACGGTAACTAACGGCGGTAAGTATCGTGTAACTGTTACAAGAGATACTGCCGAAACAGTTCCAGAACTTCAAACTTACATAACAGGCAGAGTTCATTCGGTTGCTCAAGGTGACGATACTGCAGAAATAAGAATGTATGACAGCAGCAATAATCTTGTTGCGGTAGATGCAGCAGGAAATACGGTTTACCAAGTTGGTCTGAACGGCAACTTTGAAATCTCGCTTCCTGATGCAGATACATATCATATTGTAATAAGCAGAACAGGTTATTTGGATTATGAAATCACCAACATTGTTTCAACCGAAACTTTTGTGAAAGCTAAATATGACTTTGGTATGATTAGAATTACACCGGGTAACGTTACAGATTATGATGTAAGTGACGGCATCATAGATTATGTTGATATTAACTTAGTAAATGTATTCCTATATAACATTATTATGAATGACTATACAGGACAAATTATTAAGGATTCGATAACAACAACTGAAGACGGAACCAAGGATGAAACTAAGGATACTGATAAGAAAGACGATTCGAGTGATAATCCTGAACCTCCGGATAACGGAGCAACGGATAATCCGTCAACGCCATCAACTCCGGATAACGGAGCAACGGATAATCCGTCAACGCCGTCAACTCCTGACAGCGGAACAACAGATAATCCGTCAACGCCGTCAACTCCTGACAGCGGAACAACGGATAATCCGTCAACACCGTCAACTCCTGACAGCGGAACACCGGATAACCCTGAAACTCCGAGTGAAACACCGGATACACCATCAACTCCAAGTGATGGAACAAACAGTGGTGACAGTAAGGATGACAGTACAACGACTGATACACCTAATAAGGGTGAAACGGGCGATAATACATCATCAGATACTGAAACGGGAGATAAATCCGATAATACAGAAACACCGTCAGATGGTAATACATCAAGTGATAATACATCAAATGGTGATACATCATCAGACAGCAAGTCAGATAGCACAACAGACAGTGCGACATCAGACAGCAAGTCGGACAGCACAACAGACAGTGCGACATCAGACAGCAAGTCGGATAGCACAACAGACAGTGTGACATCAGACAGTAAGTCGGATAGCAAATCAGACAGTGCTAAGAGTTCAGAATCATTATATTCTGTTTCAACAGCAGTAGCAGGTGTATCTGCTTATACAGAAATCCAATATGGTGATGGCACTAATATAGCCGGCGCTTATTACGAAGCAAATGGCAAGAAGATAATTTCTTGGATTAACTTTGAGGGCGGACGTGTTGAAAGAGCTGATTGTGATTTTGACGGTGACGGCTCAATCACAACAAAAGACCTTCTGTATGCAGGTATGTATTTTGGAAAGAAGACTCCTGTATTGGATAACCAAGGTCCCGACAAAGTCAAAATAAAAGCATATTAATTAGCTTTAAGGAATCGACAGATTTAATTCTGTCGATTCTTTTTTTGCTTTATACATTTTATGTAATTTTATTAAACAGTAATAATTGTAACATTCACACAATATACGATAATGAACTGTAAAGAATAAACGGTGTTTTTCTTGAATAGAAATGTTGACTTTTGGTATAAGTTGGTGTACAATTAAAGTATAGAATTATTCATAATAGGGATAATAGGGATAATTGTAGCAGGGGGGGAGAGCATGCATATTGGGAAAAAGAAAATCACAATAAGCGCACTTATTGTGGTTGTTTTTGTATCTGTTATTGTTTGGGCTGCAACATCTTACCCAAATGCAGCTATATCATTCAGTGGCATAAAAATGGTGGCTAACGGTTCAACAACTCAAGGCTTCGTTGATATATCTCTGAAAAATATTGATTCAACTGCAATATCTTATTGTATTGAATATGATAAAAATTACATAGAGCTTTCGGATGTGGCGACGAATACACCGATTAAAAACCCTACAACTTCTTCGGGAAGCGTCGGATATTCATATGATATTGCTCATGATTATTTTGAACAAAATACTGATGATTTTCCAATCGGAAGCTTTGGCGACTTTAAATTACCGTCTATGATTGGTGTAAGTATGCCGATTATTGGTGTTGCAGATGCCGACAACGGCAGAGCAATAATGAACTTCTTACCGCAAGAAGGTACAACTTCTAAATACATAACTGCGGTAAAAGGGCGTGACGAACATCTTATTCTTGCAAACGGTAAAAATTTAAAACTCGGACGATTGAGCTTTTATATAAAAGACCCTGCAAGGTTTGCAAAGCTTTCAAAAAGCGAACTTAAGGATGTTATTAAAATTGTACCGTTTTCGACAATGATTACAGTGCAGGACGATACTATTACAGATGATGACGGTGTTCATATAGGTTATATCGACAGCAGTGACGGAGATGTCAAATGGTACTCAAGAGCTGATAAAAATGTTGAGTGTAATTTTGAGATTGAAGCGGCACTTTCAAATGTTAAGGCATTGAATGAGGAGCTGACAGTTACTTCTTATGACATCTATAAGAATGGTACGATAGATGATTTACTTGATTTCATAAATGATAAAATGTCGATTATATCACTCCAATATGCAGACGGTTCCGAAAGACCGGCAGTGTTTAAGTGGGATAAGACGACAAGCAATCTAAGCTCGATTTCGTGGAACCCAAAAGAAGGTGACTATACGGTTGTTCAAAAATACAATGATGATTTTGATATAACCGTTACAATACATGTGACGCCGATTAATTTGATTGGTTTCACGGCAGAAAATGAGAATTTGACGTATTGGACCGGTGCGGCGGATTATCCTGCAACAATAGACGATTTGAAACTTGCACCAAAAGCAAAACCGATACTTGATAAATATATTCCAAACGGCGGAGTACCGGAGTTTAATATCGGATGGTACCAGCTTAGCACTGAAACATCGCAGCTGCTTGATATACCTGACGATATCAAAAACAAAGTGGTAGGCAAATATACAATTTTGGGACACATTGCGGATATAAACAAAATATCGATTAATTATCCGTGGCTTACAGTAAAGGACAGCTCTGATGTCAACTTTATAAGAAATGTTGTTGATAACGAGAGTGAGCTTCCAAAAGAGTTGGAGGTTGTAAGTGCTGTCACGGCTGATGACGGTACTTTGACAATAACAGTTAAAAATAAAGATGGGAACACAATTCCTGTAGGTACAACATTTGATGTGAGAATGCCGGGCGGAGAACTTATTGATTCTTCAATGTCGGGTTATAATGCTGTTGTAAATGATGACGGAACGGCAACAATTACTGTAAAGGCTGATATTGCAATAGACTCTGAAAAGAAACTTGCACAGATTATAAACCTTGGAAGTAAAGCCGGTAAGTTTGAAATATCATCAACGGAACCGGGAAAAAATCCGGGACCGTATACTGAATTCAGTACAAATCCGAGAAAAAATATTTATTTAGACAGCTATACTTTTGATTATTCGGATTTGCAATCGGCAATGTTTCCTATCAAAGCGGGTGTGAGTTTGCCGACAACTGTAACGCTTCCTGTACTTTCTGATTTTGTTGGAACAACATATGATGGATACGACGGTACGGAAATAGGTAAGCTTTCGACCTTTACAGTTGATTCGTGGGATGTTATTGACGGAGACCCTACATTGGTTGGCAGTGTTGTAACTGTAAGAGGTACGCTTTCAACAACGTCATATACAAACTACGGAAATGTTGTAAATGAGAATAATAACACAGTTGAGATTAAGTATTTGGTTGTCAACGGTGATGATAGAGATGAAATTGATGTAATACCCGATTTTACATATGACAAAAAACAAGTTGGGTATGATTATAACGATTTGCAAACAAATTCATTTACTGTTAAAAATATAGGCTCAACCGATATATACGGCTTGACAGCCGCTATTTCTTTGAGTAAAGATGGGAATAAAGAAGCATTTACTATCAGCAAAAAGTTGCCTCAAATTTTACAAAAAGGTGAAAGTGTAGACTTTGATATAACAACTAATATAGGTCTTGATGTAGGAACTTATGAATGTACAGTTTCTGTTATATCAAATGAGGGAGTCCTTAAAACGTTTAAAATCTCTTTTGAAGTTACGGAAGCTCCTACATATAAAATAGAGCTTGTTTCTGATAATGCAAAATATGGTAAAGCGGAAACGGACTCGGGATTATATACTGCAAGTGAAGGTGAAGCTGTTTCAATAACAGCAACTCCCGAAGAAGATTGCGTTTTCACCGGATGGACATGTGAAACCGGTAATGTGACATTCGCAGACAGTACATTGGCTAATACGACATTTGAAATGCTGGCAGAAAATGTTAAAATAACGGCTCACTTTAAAGAGTCGCTTGGAGCGAAACTCAGAGCGACAGAACTTATGGTTAAAGATACAAATGACAATGATCAGGATTTGCATGATCAGAATTGGAAAATTGTAAAGTTTGACCCTGTAAAACGTGAGTATTATGTTGCAGTGCCAAATAGTGTTGACAAAGTAAAGCTTTGGTTCAAACTTAGAGATGAAGCAAAAAATGCGACGCTGTCTCTTTCGCGTGAACATAATTCTGTAACTGATACATTGACCACGCCAACGGAGGACGCAACGGATAATTATTATAAGTCAGAGGATATAGAGCTTGATGTCAGCCCTGTTGATAACCTGCTTACATTGACGATGACATATGATGATCCTAATGACGATCCTGATGAAGGCGAAGTTACAAGGTCGTATAAGATTCACGTTTACAGAAAAATAGAAGAGTCCAAATTGATGAAATTTAATTATGGTAACTCGCCGTATGGCTTGATTATGCGTGATATGGCAATAACGGATAAGGCGACGGCTAAAAATGAATTTGACAAAAATGATTATACATTTACTGCAGGATATACGCCGGCAGGTGCAACAGTGGGTGTAAATTATTGCGGTGAAGCTTGGACGTCGGGCGTGAATTATGATTTGGATGATACAGCATTGTTTGTTTTGAATTCGGGAACTTTTACAGACCCGGGATATGAAAGTGTTATTAATTCGATTGGCGGAGCGGTAACCGATGTCACCAAAAAGATAACGGTAAATGTTTTAACGGAAACAAATGCGGCATATCAAGATGGCGGTTCTACGGATTATTCATCTGTCAATGCACAGACAATCAATCTGCCGTCGAGCGGTACAATATCCGAATTAAATGCGGAACGAATCCGACCTGATAAATATGAACTTGTTTATTCGTTTGCAGATTTTGACGGTTCAATCGTTTCAATAAAAAGACCGTTAATCTTGCTTAATACTCTTGGAGATGTCAATAATGATAAACAAGCAGATACAAAAGATGTTTCAAGAATAAGAAACAGATTCAGCGCAGATTTAGCTAACAACACAAATGTTACAGGTTATGATGTTGGCGGATTGATAAATAGATATCGTATCTGCGATGTAAATAAAGATAGAGCGGTGAATTTGATAGATGCAAATAATATACGTGCTAAAAAAATGATTCAGTTCTATACTAATGATGGAGGTGGTGCGTAATGAATAAGATTCTCAAAAGCTTAGTGTCAGGATTTACGTCACTATCTATGTGTGCTGTATGTATGATTAGTATTCCTGCTACTGCGGATGAATACGAAAATATAGAAACACAGGCAACAAACAGAACTTTGTCTGTAGATTTTATGGGCAGAGGTTCTACACCAAATGATGCAAGCCCCGGTAAAGCAGGATTTAGCAAAGATGATGTAAACTTAACCAATCCGCTTGAATTTTGGGTAGGTATCGGCGTTGAAAATGTAAACGATTTACCGTTGTTTACTGACGGTGTTTATTCGTTAGATGTAGCGTTTGAATATGATCCGAATTACGTAAAGCCGTATTGGGATAAAACAACTGCATCTTCAACTGCGGAACAAAGCTGGAATGATGAGTTGGTAAAGGGAAACCTGAGTTCAACAGGCGACAGCAGTGCTTGGTGGGATGATACACAATATGAGATTACATCTGTTCGTGAATGCGATATAGATACTACGTTAAGTGATAGAGAAAACAGCACAGAAGCTAATCAACGTGCTTTAGACGGTTGGAAAATGTGCTATGTGGGTGTGGTATTTAAAGGGGACTCGCTGTTAAGATTTAAAGACTTGGCAAGTAATTCAAAGCAGTATTTGTTGAAATTGCCTTTCGTTCTTTTGAGTGCTCCCGATGAAACTGCGGCAGACCAGAATCCTACTGTATTGAGTATGGTTCGAGGAGGAGATACGTTTGCTATCGGTTCCGGTAGTGACGGTACAAATCCTTATGCATCATGGTTTGCTACGACACATCCGGCTCCGGATGATACTAACCTTAAAAATTTATTTGATTTCAGTGGCGATATAAGTCTGTTTGGAACAAATGATGCAATAGATGATATAGTTGCGGTAAAACCGGGAGAAACTCCGTCAGATCCGGTAGCGACTCCGTCACCGGATACAACTTATTATTTATCATCGGACAAGACTTTAAAAGAAGATAAGTTTAAAGCGGAAACTAAAACGTATTATGTAAGTGTTCTTAATGAAACGGAACAAATCAGAATGGACGTAAGTTCATCCGAAAAACCGACTGTAACTGTTAATTCGGCAAGCGTCAATGTGACAGCATCAGACGCTAAAAAGTATTCGTCAGATTTATTTGATCTTGCTGAATTGGACAAGACTGTAAACGACGGATATAATAATACTGTTACAATTACAGCCGGAGGTACAACATATACGGTATATATCCGTAGATTGCTGAAACCGAAGATTACATTAAATTACGGTAATTCGCCATATGGCGAAATCATGAAGGCTTCTAATATTGCTGATTCTGATAAACAAAAGGCAAAAGATGCATTTGATGAAAAGAATATTTATAAAGCCCCATATATACCAACAGATGCTGCTGTTAAAATAAAATCCTCAACAGGAAATAGCACTACTTTGAGAACTAATATAGATGCATATTCGTATAGAGCATGGGTTGATGTTGCAAGTTTAAAAACAGCGACAGCTCAACAGCTTGAGGATTTGGAAAATCCAGATATCAATATGGATAAAAATGAAACTGCAATATTTGTTTATAATGGAAAATATTTTGTTGATCCGGGCTTTGTAGCCGAGGATTCATTAGGTAAAACAGTGGATAAATTAGATCGTAGAATAACTGTGCAACGAATGAATAAGGGTTTGAGTATCAATGGTTTATATGATGGTAACTATGTAGAAAAAAATATTGACATTTTAGATCAACCGTCAAAATATTTGTTTACAGAAATAACAAAACCATATGTAAAAGGTGATATTGACAGTGCGTTTATACGACCTGATATATATAAGATGATATACTCATTTGAAGATGACAATACACATGAAAAGGTAGAGACTGCAAGATATGTGGTTGTTTTACAGCCGAGAGGAGATGCAAATTTTTCGGGGTCAATTAATTTGCAGGATGTAAATCCAATGTATCAATATTTTAATAATGCTAATACATATTTTAAAACTGAGGGAACAGATCACGTTATAACTGGTACTGCTCGGTTGGTATATATATATAGATGCTTAGATTTAAAACCTACAAATTCGATTAATTTGCAGGATACAAATCCGGTATATCAATATACAAATAAGTATAAAGGCTTATCAAGTACAGATAAAGCAAATAGCAATAATCCGCTTGAGGAATGGTATGTTGAGTTGCCGGATTCAATATGACAAAGGAAAAGAAAGGAGAAAAAAGATGAAGAGTAAAAAAATAATGGCACTTATGATTGTGCTGTCAATGTTAGTTAGCATTTTTCCTTTGAATGCTATCACAGCATTTGCGGACGATGGACGTCTTACAGATGGTTCTACAAAAGCAGATATAATCTATGATTATATGAATTTTAAATCTGATTATGATTTGGCAGGAAATGGTGGATCATATACGGATGCAGATGGGGCATATGCTAATGATCATAAATCGATAGTGGCAGAAAAGGTTAGCACGCCTGATAGAGCTGATATACATCAGGGAGATGTTTTTGTATTAGGTATAAGAATATCTAATTTAAAAAGTATTAGGGCTGGTGCAGATGGTATTTTTAATATGAGTATACCATTTCATTTTAATTCTGAATATATAGCTTTAGTTGATGGTGAAGAAAATAATTATTCTGCCGATATGCCAAATAGATTGGGAGGCAGAAAAAATCAGGAATCGATATATAGCTCTACCATGGGTTATGGTGTTGGAGAGGGTAATATAAATGCTAATGTAATTACCTATGCCTTGAAAAGTAGAACACCATCTTATACCGGTGATAGTGATGCATATGTTGCTTTATTTTACTTTAAATTCCTTAAGGATGGTAGTGAAATACCTGATGGCACAAAAATTATAGAACATGAGAGTGATAATACTGACTTTAATATAGGTTTTGGTTCAAATGGTTCATCAGCTTCTTACGAATACAGCGAAGATGATGATAGTATTGATATCAGACCATTGTTTAATATTGATACATCTTCAGTAAATGTTGCACCGGCAACATATACAGTATCATATTATGACAGCTATGATGAAACAACAAAAACATATGGTACTCATATAGTAAATAAAGATACAAAAGTTGCTGAAGATAGTAGCCTAAGCTCTATTTCAGGAGCATCACTTCCTACATCTGCAGATTTTTCAGTGCCTTCAGGAAAGTTTATTGATAAATGGTACTATATTCCGAGCGATACAGGAATAGCAACAGAATTTACGACAGCAACAAAGATAACAGCAGATACAAAAGTTTATGCCACATATGTTAATGGTCACACGGTTACATTCAACAGTAACTATCCATCAGGTACACAGACAACCAAGGATGTTACAGTATCACCGAAAGCAGGTGCTACGATTGCTGAATCACAAAAACCAACAGTTGGTAGTTCGGGATCTGATTTTGAAACACCGGCAGGATATACATTTAAGGGCTGGTTTACACAAGCAAACGGTGGCGATGAAATCGTATTTGATGATGGTACAAATACTTCATCTGCAACTGACGTTTCAGCAATCAGCGATGTATATGCTCAATGGACACAGAGCTTAACAGTTACATTCCATGAAAACAACGGTCCAACAGATAAGACAACTCAAAAGACAGTTGACAAAGATGCAAGCCTAACAGATAGCGATATTCCAACATTTACAAGAGCAAATTATACATTTGCAGGTTGGAACACAAAGGCTAATGGTTCAGGTACATCATATACAAATGATGACTTAAAAGCATTGACAGTTTCAGCGGACGCTGATTACTATGCAATGTGGGAACCAACAGATAAAAATAATCAAGTAACATTGACATTTGATTCTACAGGATGCGATGGAGCAGTTTCGCCTGCATCAATTACGGTTGTAAAGGGAGACACTATTTACGCATATCAAATGCCGGCTGATCCAACAAAAACTTCAGCAACAGGCGACAAATACACATTTGAAGGTTGGTATGAAGGTTTATCACAGTCAAATGCTGATAAATTTAATGCACCATTTGAATTAAATGAAAATAAAAAAGCATATGCACATTGGACATATTCAGGCAGAGACCAAGTAACTGTAACATTTGATTATGACGGTGCAACATCACCTACTGCTCCGACAACTATAACTGTCGGTAAAGGTGATTCGATTGGCGATGCAATGCCAACAACACCGGTGAAAACAAATTATAGTTTTGATAAGTGGGTAAATACAGCCGATAATTCAGATTTTGATAAGACAACAACAGTAAATTCAGATATAACGGTAAAGGCAACATATAAATCTGATATTACTGTAAACTTTAACATTAACGACGGAACAACTCCGGCAACACCATTTGCTACAGACAAAGGTGCACCTTCAAAATCTTATACAGCACCTTCAGACCCTACAAGAGCAAATTATACATTTGTAGGATGGAATACAAAGGCAAACGGTTCAGGTAAATTCATTACTGCAGCTGATTACGCTACATTAAATGATGTTTCAACAGCTGCCGGTGGAACAAATCCGGTAGAATTGTATGCATACTGGGCAGATGCTCCTGTAACACCGGGTAAATTACCGGGTAATGAAACACCTAATGATAATGGTGTAAAAGTTACATTTGACAGTAATGCATCAGGAAGTGCTTCATCAACAGTAACGGATGCAAATCCGAAGTATGTGTATCCGCATCTTGGAGATGCTCTTGGTACATTGATGCCGGAAGCTCCTACAAGAACAAATTATAAGTTTGTAGGATGGAATACAAAAGCAGATGGCTCAGGTACAACATTTACAGATGCAACAGCAATAACAACAACACTTGACGGTGTAACAGCTAATGGAAGCAAATACAACTTGGTTGTATATGCACAGTGGGATATTGCTGATAATGTTGATGCTAATGATAAAGTAACAATAACATTTAATGATAACAAAGACGGCAACGGTGGTACAAACGTTAAGACAGTAACAATTTTCAAGGGTGACTCTCTTGGCTATGATGTAACAGCACCGACCAACAAAGGTTATACGTTTGATAACTGGTATAGAGGTACAGTAACAGGCGGTTCGTTGTCAATGACAACTACGGCATTTGACAAGACAAAGCCAATAAACAGTAATACTGATTACTATGCAAAATGGCTGTCGGATATTACAATCAGATATGATGTAAATGGTGGTGTAGGTACATATAATGACGTTGTGGGTGCGCCTACAGCAAACTATACAGATCCTGCACAGAATCCTACAAAAACAAATTATGTATTTATAGGATGGAATACTAAACCTAACGGATCAGGTAATTTTGTTACTTCAGCAAAATATCCTACATTGAATGATGTTTCTCTTGCGGCACAAGGCAGTGAGGCATCAGCTCCTACAACAGTAACATTATACGCATATTGGGCAGCTGCAAATGTAAATCCGGGAGAAAATGTTATTCCGGATGATATTCCTAAGAACAATGGTGTAAAGGTTACATTTGACAGTAATGTTACAGGAAACAAAACAAATGCAGCAGTGACAGATGCAAATCCAAAGTATGTATATCCATATCTTGGTGATGCACTTGGCGATATGATGCCAAATCAACCAACAAGAACACATTATGTATTCAAAGGTTGGAACACAAAAGCTGATGGCAGCGGTGTAACTGTTGATTCGACAACAAAAATAGACCAAGCGACACTTAAGGATGCACTAAAGGAAATTGCAGGTACAAATACTGCATATGAAACAACATTGTATGCACAATGGGATATAGATCCTTCAGTTCCGACATCTGACAAAGTTAATGTTACATTTAACAAGAACTTGGATCTTAAGGGTAATGACACATCTCCTCGTGTAGTCACTCTATACAAAGGTGATTCAATCGGATACGATATAACAGAACCAACAAACGGTACATTTGAATTTGACGGCTGGAAGACAGCGTTTGACGGTACCGGTACTAAGTTTGATAAGGATACAAAAATAGACGCTGATAAAACTTATTATGCAACATGGTTTAAGTATTTGAAGGTTGAGCTTGTAAATGCAAATGCTGAATATACAGGACAAGTTATTTCGCCTAAGTACAATATTTATCAAATTAAATATGATGATGCAAGCAAAACTACATATACAAAAGTAGCGGACAGCGATATTGCAAAAGATGCAACGCTTCCGGCAGGCTTTACTGCAACTGTAACAGATAAGAATAATGCTGCAACAACAATTCAAAATGTCGGTGTTTATACAATAGCAATTTCTATTGATAATGCCGGAACTTATGCAAACGGTTATAAAATCGGTGTACAGGATTCAACATTTGAAGTAACATCAGCAAAACTTACAGTAAATGTAGATCCTGATACTCAAAAACAAAAAGCAGGTTCATCTCGTAAGGACCCTGTTATCACTGTAGTTGATGCTACAGGCAATACAGTCGGAAAAAGCGAATATGACATTAAGTATTACACATGGACCGACGCAGGTGCTACTCCTGACGGAAATATTCAGAAGAGTGAATTAAGTGAAGTTACTGACATTACAAAGGTTGGTAAGTATGTAGTTGCTGTTGAATTAAAAGCTAATTCAAACTATGTTATTGATTCGGTTAAGTCAACAACAACAGAAGCGGTATTACTTTATGATGGTAAGACAACAGGCTATGCTGAATATACAGATGCCAAAGTTGGCGGAAACATTGTTTATGAAGTACTTGCAAATGACCCTTCGATTAAAGAAATAAAAGCTAATTCTGTCAAGGGTTCAACAGTTGATTCAACTGCATTACTGTTTAAAGATAGCCAGTATAAGAATGATGTAGCATTTGATAATGCGGAAACTCCTGCAATTAAGGATTATTATGTAAGAGTTCCGGATGTTGATGCTGATAGCATTCAGTTTAATGTAACACTTACAAATCCTGATACTACAACAATAACAGCATCAGACGGTACAACTCTTACACCTACAAAGAATGGTGACGGTACATACACAATTAAGGCTCCTCTTACAAATAAGGGACAAACAGAAAATACTATCACTATTACAACAAAAGCAGGTACAGATAATGATGCACCTACATTGACATATACATTCCATGTTCAACAACTTGTTGAAGCTAAGATTACTTTGAACTATGGTAACTCACCATATGGTGAAATTATGAAGGATTCAGCAATTACTGATAAAACTGCAGCAAAATCAGCATTTAATGAAAAAAATATTTATAAAGCTCCGTATATTCCGACTGCGGTTCAAAGTAAATTAAAATCAGGAACAGGAACAACAGCAGGTCTTTCGACTAATATTAATACCTATTCATATAGAGCATGGGTAGAAGCAAAGAGTATCGCATCAATGACACCTGAACAGTTAGTAGCCTTAAATAATCCTGACATAAATATGGATAGAAATGATTATGCGATATTCGTTTATAATGGTAAGTATTTTGTAGACCCTGGATTTACTGCTACAGATTCAGCAGGAAATCAAGTAACAAATGTTACCAGAAAGATAACCGTTCAGAGAATGACTAAAAATTTGAGCATTAATGGTATATATGATGGTAACTATAAAGAACAAAATATTGAAATAGTGGATCAGCCTTCAAATTATTTGATTACGGAACTAACAAGACCATTTAAAGCAAATGTTTTTGAAGACGCATTAATTAGACCTGATAAATACACAATGACATATTCGTTCGTTGATGAACCAACAGGTAAAACGATAACGGTTAATAGATATGTGATTGTTTTGCAATCTCGAGGCGATACAAACTTCTCTAACTCTGTTAACTTACAGGATGCAAACCCAATTTATCAATTCTTTAATAAACCGGATATGTACTTCAACACAACAGGTAATAGTAATGTTATTACAGGAACAGCAAGACAGATATATTTATACAGATGCCTTGACTTAAATCCTACAAGTTCAGTAAATCTACAGGATGTTAATCCTATTTATCAATATATGAATAAATACAAGGGCTTGTCAGCAGCTGATAAAAAGGTTAATAACAATCCTATAGAGGAATGGTACAGTGAGTTACCAAATACACAAACAAATACAAATTAAAAGGAGAGAAAAAAGATGAAATTAAAAAAAGTTTTGTCGATTTTCCTTTCTGTTTCAATGATGTTGAGCATTATGCCCAATGTCTTTGCAGCAGGGGATGATCGATTGGTAGATGGGACATCAAAAGCCAAAATTTCTTGTGAATTATTTAAGTATAAAGAAGGCTTTGATGATGACAATGCAGAGAATCAAACTGGTTCCACAACACCTCTTGTGGAAAAAATGACAGCTCTTGAAGATACTACAAAAGATAGTGAGTTTTTTGTTGGAATTAAGCTTTCCGGTATAACAAATATTAAGGCTGCAGTTGGTGACGAGGGTGGACTTAATAGTATGTTTGTAAAGCTAAACTTCAACTCAGAGTATATTAAACCCGCAGATACTTATTTGAGTGACTCATACAGTAGATTTGCATACTTGATAGGTGCAAAGAATACTTCTGCTATTTTTGCTAATAAAGCAACAACAAAGTATTTGTTGAATGACGATGCTTCTGATATAACGCCAAATAGTGTCAACATTAGTATAAAGCCAAAGTCAGTTAGATATAACGGATCTGATGATCAGTATATTGGTATGATAAAGTTTAAATTGGCAAAAGATGCACCAACAGTAAATGTTCCAAATGTATTGAGTTTTGATGACACTGACTACAATATTAGTTTTGGTGAATATGGTAATGCTGGTTCATTTGAACCAAGTGATGATGATGATTACCTTGATATAAGAACGTTATTTGATTTAGATACTTCTGCTATCAATATTTATGCTAATATTGCTGGAGCAAGCTTAGAAAGTATTAAAGTTAAAAATGCACCATATACAATACCAAATCAATTTGTTGGAAGTGCACTTAACACAACAGGTTTACAACTTACAGGTCACTATGGCGATAATAGTGATAAAGATCTTACAGCTACAGATATGGCAAATGTTAAGTTCTACTACGGAGCAACAGGCGCAACAAGTACAACTGGATTAACTGCAGTTCCAGCATCTCAAGCAGAAATAAAAGATATAGACAATAAGGTCTTGTATGCAGAATATAAAGGTAAAATTGTTGAGATTGGTAAATATGTTGTAAAACCTGTAACAATTACAGAAATCACAGTAAACAACAATACAATACCAACTAACATTTATGATGATACAAATATTAATTTTAATAATTTAACAGTTAATGTAAAAAAGAATAATAAAGACACAGCTACTGATCTTAAATTCACAAACTATGAAAATGTCAGTAATGGCTTGGCAATTTACAAATCTAATGCTGCTGGTACCGTTAATGCTCAGGTAACAGCTGCTGACAAATATGCTCACGGCGACAACTACTTTGTAGTAGCACTTAAGTCTGATACAACAGTTAAGAGTGCACCATTTAAAGTAACATCAAATTATGATGATATTACAATTTCAGCATCAACAAACAATGCTGCTAAGACATCATACAACAAAGATGATAACTTCGATCCAACAGGTATCGTTGTAAAAGCTAAGAAAGCATCAGAAACAACAGGTGCTGATGTAGCATTTGATAACTTTGACAGCAATTACAAAGTTGTAATTGCAACAAGCGAAACAGAAGCTAAGACAGCAACAGCTGTAACAGCAAGCACAAAGATTACAGAACCTATGCTTGATGGTAATCACAAGGTTTACGTTGTTTACACAAATGCAGGTAGCAATACACAATCTGTAGTTTCAGTTGCTACACTTGGTGCAAAGAAGATTAAGAGTGCAACAATTAGCGGTGGAAAGACAGCTTATACATATGGCGATAAGCTTAAGACAGATGACCTTAAGTTGAATGTTACATATGATGATAACTCAACAGGCAAAATCTCATATAATGATTTGGCAGCAGCAGGTATTACAGTTAAAATCGGTGATACACCTGTTAAAGCTGACACTGTTATCACACCTGATATGAAAGATAAGACAGTTAACTTTATCTATGGCGATAAAACACTTACTTCATCAGCTAAGATTACTGTAGCTGCAAAGACAGTTTACTACACAGTATCAGACGCAACAATTACAAAGGTATATGATGGCGGATTAACTATTCCTGCAGATCAAACACCACCTACAATTTCAATTAAGGATTCAGCTACAGCATTTGTAGGTAAAGACTCATACACAGTTACAGGTACATTTGCATATACAGATAAAAATGTAGGCACAGATAAGAAGATTAAACTAACAACTACACTACCGGAAACAAACGGTAAGTACACATTTGCACCGGATACAGATAAGATTAATGCTGACGGTACACTTAAGACAGCTGCAACAATTACAGCAAAGACTCTTACAGTTAATGCTGATGCTATAAAAGTTCCTGCAGTTAAGGCTAACCCTAATGCTACAGCTGATGTAACTGCTGATAGCTCATTGGTACTAACTAAGGATAATTCATCTATAGTTGAAGGAGATAACGTAACACTTCCATTTACATATAAATATGCAGCTAATGATGTAAAGACACCGGGTACTCCTGATGTAGAAGTTACAGAAAAGGCTCTTACAGGTACAGATGCAGCTAACTATTCATTCACTCCTGCAACAGTAAATGTTAAGGGTAGCGTAACTCAAGAAGCTTTCTCAGATATAGAAATTTCAGGGCCTACAAAGGTAACATACACATATCCTGAGTTGACACCTGACTTGAGTGACTTGGTAGTTAATGCAGTATATGGTACAGGTACTTCGGCAATAAAGGTTCCTGTTACAAACTACACACTAACAAAGAAAGATGGTACAACATTTAAACCTGCTGAACCTCTTCCTTACGGTGACACAGAAGTAACAATTACTTATAAAGGAAAGACTAAGACAATTACTCTAACAGCAAAGAAAAAACCAATCAAACTTTCAGACATCATATTCAAACCTGAAAGTAAATCATATGACGGCACAACAACTGCAACAGGTACAGCAACTGTTAAGGAAGGTGTAACTGTAGTAGGCGATACAGTTAATATTTCTGCTAAGTGGGAATTTGACGGTAAAGATGTCGGAACAAACACAATCAAAGTATCAAATATTAAGGCTGATAATGAAAACTATGAAATTGTTGATGAAGCTAACCTACCTGCAAGCTCAACAATAATTAACAACTCAACAGCTGTAATTAAGCCGGCAACTCCGGAAAATGTAACAGCTAAAGCTGATAAGAAGACAAACAATATCGTTCTAAGCGATACAACAGCCGACTTTGAATATTCAACAGACAATGGTGCAACATGGGTTAAGGCAGCAGCAGGTACAACAACAATCGAAAATGCAGTAAGAAATAAAGAATACACAATACTTGTAAGAACAGCTGCTACAACTTCAGCACCTGCTTCAGATGCTGCTACAGTAAAAGCTACAACTTATAAATACTTAGTAAATATTTATAAGAATGGTGCAGCAGCCGGCTCAGAACCTGAATATAAGGTTTATACAAATGATGAAGAAATTAATGCAGTTAAGGATGACACTACATTCGGTAAGTTCAATTCTAATGTTCTTCAATACACACCTTCAAGATTCAGAGCATACTTCACAGATTCAGCTTGCACAACATCAGCAGATGTAGCTAACTTGCCAAAGGACAGCAACGACAATATCAATCTTTACTACACCGCTAAGAAGAGCAGCGGTGGCGGTGGCGGAAGCAGCGTATCAATTAAACTTGATAAGGATACTGTTTCCGGTGTTGTAGGTGATAAGATTAAAGTTACAGCTACTGTAACAGGCTCAACAGCTAAACCAACATGGACATCATCAAATGAAGATGTAGCAACTGTTGACGAAAACGGTAACATCACATTGGTTGGTAAGGGTACAGCAACTGTTAAGGTTAAGGTTAACGGCATAGTTAAAAATATTCCTGTAACTGTTAAAGAAGCTACAGCAACACCTGTACCAACAGTTAAGCCGACAGAAGCACCTGTAATCAACACAGAATATACAAAGCCATACGCTTCAGGTTATGATGACGGTTCATTCCTACCAAATAACAACATCACAAGAGGCGAACTTGCAGCTATGATTGCAAGACTAAGCTATGGTGACGATCTACCTGACGGTATGTATCAAGCATCATTCCCTGACGTTGATTCAGACGCTTGGTTCAACAAGTACATCGGTTATCTTGAAGATAAGGATGTATTAAGCGGTTATGAAGACGGTACATTCAGACCTATGGATACAATCACAAGAGGCGAAATCAGTGCAGTTATCGCAAGAGCTCAAAGATATGATTTGATTTCATACAATGGCATCTTCACAGATGTAACTGAAAATGATTGGGCTAAGGATTACATTGAAACTCTTGCTGACAAGAATATCGTTTCAGGTTATGAAGACGGTACATTCGGTCCATATTCACCGCTAACAAGAGCTGAAGCTGTTGCAATTATCAACAGAGTTCTTGTAGAATCAACACCAATCGTAACATTTACTCCTAATGACATTGCAGGTCACTGGGCAGAGGCAGACATTCTTCTTGCAGTAAATGAAAGAATGGTTGGCGCAAATGCAGTAGTTCCTACAGTAAAACCGGAAGAAACTGTTGCTCCTGAAACAACAGTAACTCCTGAAGAAACTGTTGCTCCTGAAAAGACAACAGCTCCTGAAGCAACTCCTGCTGCTTAATAAATATCGAATTATAATAAATGCGATAAATAAAGCAATGTAATGACACAGGGCGGTTATCGCCCTGTGTTATTGCATTTCCAATGGCATTGTCCGTATCTTTGGACAATGCTTTCGGAAATGCAATAACAATTAAAATAATAAGCTGTGTAATTGATTTAACGGAAAAGAGGTGTAATAAATGAAAAAAATATCTGCATTTTTGATTATAATGATAGCAATGCTTATGGCAGGTGTATGTGCTCATGCGGCTGACTTTAGCGTAGATACAACGTCGCTTCCTATGGGTGAGGCATATAAGCCGTACTCAGCACAAATAACAATGAGCGGCGGAAACAATGACGGATATAGTTTTGAATTTATATCGGGTTTTAAACCAACAGGTCTTACTGTCAACGAGGACGGTTCAATAACGGGTACTCCGACAAGTGCCGGATATTATGCTAATATGAATATCCGTATAAGTAATGTAGACGGTACATACAGAGATGTTACATTTAAGATTAATATAAGAGCGAGATCTATCAAGATTAATGTAACTGCTCCCAAGAATATTATATATGACGGAAACAGTTATACAGCGACAGTTAAATGTTATGATTTGAACGGTGGCGAACTGACAGACGCTGTACCGATTATAAGATACGGTAAAGATAATCTTTCGTCGGTAACAGATGCCGGAACATATTATATTGATGTTTATGTATCGGGTTGTATCATATCGGAACGTGAGGGTGATACGCATATTCAAATTGAACGTCAAGGTGCGTCAATTTCATTAAGCGGTGACAAAGAATATCAATATGACCAATTACCTCACCCGCTTACGGCAGCTGACGTAACGGTAACACCGCCTGCGGCAGGATATGTTATTGAGTATAGCAGAAACGGCGGTGAATACACAACCGATGTGCCTGTTTCAAGCGGTATATATACTGCAAGGGTGCATACAACAAACCCTAACTATGAAACGATATATGACGAATGTACAATTAAAATCATAGGTGAAAATGTAAACTTTACGGTAACAAATACATCGTTTACATATGACGGAAACAGTCATAAGGCAACTGTTTCTTCTGATCCCGCAGACATTGGATATAAAGTTACATACACTAATTCAAAGGGTGAAACTGTAGAAAATCCGACCGATGCAGATGTTTATACGATAAAAATTACACTTGATAATGATATAGTGTATTCAATCGGAAATGATTATGATAATAAACTTACAATAAGTCCGCAATCGGGTCACTTTACAACGGATGAAAGCTGGGTATATGACGGAAAGACGCACAAACCGAATATGACGGTTGACGCACCGTATGATGACAGTAAATATACAATAACATACCGTAAGCAAGGTACAGAAACTGACTTGACTGAAATTACGGATGTCGGTGTATATGATATAATAATTACTTTCCCGAACGGCAACTATATTGCAGATGAAACATCATCGAAAACAATAACGGTTATGCCGAAAACAGTTAATTTTACGGTTACAGACAATGTAGTTGATTATGACGGTAACGAACATACCGCAAAGGTTACACCGACCGAGGCTTTGGCATCGGATTTGTATTCCGTAAAATACGTTAAACGTGATACAGAAACAAAACTTAACAGTGTTATAAATGCAGGTGTGTATGATATAGTAATTGAACTTGCAAACAGCAACTATACTTTAGACAATTCTTTCAGTGCAACAATGACTGTTAATGTTACATATACATTTAATTTGGGTAATTCACCGGCTGCTATGATTTATAAGGATACGACGCATGATGCGGAATGGCAGAAAGAAGCGTTGGATTACCTAAAGGCAAATCACAAATTCAGTGAAAACTATTTGCCGAAGGACTGCAGTGCCGATATTACATATAATCCTATAAATAACATTGATGCAGACGGTAACGAATATACTGTAATAACAAGCGGTCTTGATAAATTTGTTGATCCGGGCGTGAATATAAATGACGGTTTGACATCTGATACTATAAAAGGAACGGTCAGTGCCGTATCCGGAGTAGAAGGCTTGTATAAGGTTACATATCAAATCAATGATTCGACTATGGAGAGATATTTGTTAGTTGTGGACAGAAGAATAGGTGATGTCAACAGTGACGGCGCAGTAAACGGTATTGATGCAAATAATCTTGTTGGTAAGGATGCTGATGCAAACGGCGTAAAACAAGCGCGTATTTGGGATGTAAACAAGGATGGCAGGATTGACAATAATGATGTTAATGCAATCAGAAACAGATTCTCTGTAAGATTGGAAGCTTATTATCCTTGGTTATAATTTGACATTGGAGTTATGATGAAACAATTTTGGAGTTGATTTGTCATAACTCTTTTTTGTTAAAAATGTTGAGAAACGGTGTTAAAAACAGCCGTTTTCAGTGTATAATATTGACAATTTCAAGTGCTTTGTGGTATTATAAAATATATAATAAGGATAGCTATACATTGTTAAGATATATGAAAAGAGGAATTAAAATGAAAAGAAAAGCTGTTTCTATAATATTGGCTTTATCAATGCTTTTACCGACATTGAATTTTGCGGTGTCGGCTGATGAAATCAAAACAGAAATCAATTCGGAGCAGACTGAGGTTTTGGCAACTTCATCTCCGAATGAAAAAAGTACGGAAGAAAATATAGCGGCTACGAACGTACCGTTGGATAATTCAACGGATACTGTAAATATAAATAAAAATGATGTTGCACCTATGACAGACGGAACAGATCTAAGTTCAGATTTACAAAACGGTGATGTGACAATTAATACAAACGGTACATATTATATCGGTTCTGTTGATGTTACAAATATTGTGACGGTAAAAACAGGTGTAAAGGCGGATTTGACGGTTGAAAATGTAACGATGACGTCTGCAACAAGTTCGCCTATTATAATTGAATCCGGTGCAGTTGTTAATTTGCACATAAACGGCACAAATACCGTTACTGCTAAAAAAAGCGGTAAGGCAGGTATTAATGTGGCAGCAAATAGTATAGAGTCGGATTATTCGATTTTGACTGTTGACGGTGATGGTATTCTTAATGTAACAGGTACTGCACAAGCATCGGGAATCGGTGCGAATCTAAATCAATTACATGGTAAGATTATAATAAACGGCGGTACTATTAATGCTGTCGGAGGAATGAAAGGTACAGCTATAGGTGGAGGTATAAAAACATCTGGTAATGTCAGCGGATGTACAATAGAAATAAACGGCGGTATCATAAATGCGAGTGCAGGACGATACGGAACAGCCATAGGCGGTGTGGAGCGTCAGTCTAATGCGGAGATTATCGTAAATGGCGGATATATTAAAGCAACAGCCGATGCTTCGGTGACTTATTCCATAGGACCGGGAAGAATGACTCCCACAACAGAACAATTTGGTGTAAATAATATATACATAAACGGCGGCAGTGTAGATGGTACGTTCAGAAGCACAGATTATGACAAAGTTCAAGATAAGGATGGAAATAAACTTAAACAAGTAGTTCTGACAATGCCGGATGCAGTTGAAATGGCAAATAAAGAAGTTACTGTCGGCTCATGGAAAACAGTAACAGACAGCGAAGCAAAGCTGTATGTATATGTAACAGAAGATACAACAGGCTATGCCGTAACATATGCCGGTAAAATATATCGTACAGACGATATAGAAAACCAAACAACACTGACAGAATATTCGGGTTCAGACTGTACATGTACAGATGCAAATTCATCAATTAAATTATCTGTACCTGATGAAATAACTGTAAATAAAATTGTCGGACAGACAAAAATCAAATTAACAACTGATTTTGAAAAATCAAGTGACTGTACTTATCCTACTCATATTCTTAATTGTACATATACATTAACAACAGCTGACGAAAATGAAACAGCAATAAGCAGTGATTTGGCAGAAGTTGTGGACGGATATATAGTTGCACATTATAAGCAGGGAACTCATAAAATTCGTGTTAAGGTAACAGCAACTTTAAATGGATATATTTTTAATAATTCAAAAGATATTTCTTTGACGGGTGATGATAAATCGCAGTTTGATATTTCAAAAGGAAATATCAAAATAACAAAAAACAATGATAATAACGATATAGTAACAGTTACGGTTGGTACAACAAGCTATGATATTCCAAAGAATATGGAAATATATATAGTTCAATCAACAAGTCAAACAAGTAATGTAATTGAAGTGGTACAGGGTGCGAATCCTACCATTGTTTTAGATAATATTAATATTTTATCTCGTTCATCTATAAACAATGCATTGACGATAGGTGACGATGTTGAGCTGACCCTTAGACTGAAAGGCACAAATAAAATTGAGTCACAATCTGTAAATCTTGCGGCGGTAAGAGGTATAACGGCTACTTCAAACTTATTGTTGAAGATTCGGGTGATAATGACGGTGTTATAACATTTAAGTCTGCAAACGGCGCCGGTATCGGAGATATGAAGCAATTTACTGTAAACAGCGGTACTGTATATGCTTATGGCGGAAATGGTGGTGCCGGTATCGGAGGCGGTAAGGACGGTTCGGGTATCAACGTACTTATAAACGGCGGTAATGTTTACGCATATGCCGATGATGATTCTGAAAGTAATGCGGCAGGTATCGGAGGCGGTACAGGCAGTGCATCTGGAACAAGCGGCCGAGGCGGAAATGTCATTGTAAACGGCGGTTATGTTAAAGCTGTCGGTAACGGCTCAGGTTACGGCATCGGTAACGGTGGAAATAAGACTCCGTACGGCGCTATTACAATTAATGGCGGAAGTGTAGACGCAACTCTCGGAACAACACCAAATAATGACCCATCATTTGATGCGTTTAATAATTCCGGAACAATTCCTGCAACTAAGTATAATCAGTATTTGGTAGAAACAACGGTTGACGGAATAACAGATGAGCAAGATGTTGAATACTCACTTGTTTCTGATAATGATACGGGTGCAGAAAAGAAAATAAAAACACGTACAGACAAAAATGGTAAGTTGTATTTGTATGCAAATACCGGGAATCAATGGATTCGTGTATATAAAAACGGTACAATATATTACAGATATTCAAAAGTTGATTCGATGTCAAAGAATACATTTAATTGTACAAACAATACAGAGATAAGTGTTTCTTCTTTTAAAATTCCGGGTCAAATCGGGGATACTGTTATAGATAATGAGAACAGAGTAATCTCTGTAAAAGTACCTTATAACATTATATTGAAAAATATTACACCTAACATAGAATTTATCGGTGCATTTACTCAAAAAGATGCAATGAAATTTAATAATACAACATCAGCAACGTATAAAATAACGGGTAATGATAAGAGTGAAGTGACGTATACTGTAAATCTTACTTTGGATTCAGAACATACCGAAAAGCAAGCCGATGTTTATGATGTTTCAAATGGCAGTGTTTATGTAACTGATCTTTATGTAACCTATGGCGGTGTACAATATAAAACCAACGATTTAGGATATGTAATAACGGGAACATCAACAGAAAATATAGTTAACCTTGATTCGGCAACGAAACTTCCGCCTGTTACATTGAAGAATCTTGACATAAAAATGTCTAATTCTGCTACTCCGATAAATATTATGGGAAATGTTGATATAACAATAGACGGTAACTGTACATTAAGATCAATGATGGGTAATGCCATTTCTGTAAAAAATTCATATTCAAACAATCCACAGCCTACTATAAAATCAACAGAAACAAATCCACTTGCCAATCTGCTTGATGTTCAAGGCGGAATAGGTGCAAATGCAGTAAATACCGAGGCGAATACGAAGCTGACAATAACAGGTGTACCGACAAATCTTACTGCTGTTACCGGAACTGCAGTCGGTGGTGACGGTGAATTTATTACAGACAGCAAGACGTATATTAATATTGCCGAAAACAGTACATCAACAGTTAAAAATGCGAACGGAGATAATCTTTATCAAGTAAAAGCAACATTGAATGGTGCAAAGGGAACAGAAAATATTTGTACATATGAAGATACAGATTATTATATTGGCGACGACCATATATTGTGCTTAATGGTTCCTAACGGTTCATATAATATGAGTGTAGGCTATAGCGAAGATGATTATTCAGGTACAATAGAAGTTGACAGTGCAATGGCAGAAGGAATTTTATATTCCGTATATGTAGAGTCGGTTACTTATGACAGCTCGCAAAAAGACAATAAAGGCGGTAAAGTTGACTTTACTGTTAAAGGTGTGTCAATTATAGGCAACGTTAAAATAAGAGTAAAGAGCATGGAGGATATTCCTCTTGTTTTAGAAAGTGACGTTATTAAAGACTCAGACGGCAATTATGTTGCGTCGATAACTCTTCCGGAAAACCAAAGTGCAGAAAAACCTGTTGTATATGAAGTATATTATGCTGTTAAAAATAAAGAAACAAAACTTAAAAATAACTTAATAGTCGATTATGATAAAAGTGTGTGCAGTATAACGGATTTTGAAATAGACGGTCAGCTTGGTCAAAGTACAATTTATGAATCGGAAGACAGTCATACAATCACGGTTTATATGCCATATGATCATGAGTATCAAGATTATTATACGCCTTCAAAACTTACATATATCGGCGGAAGAATTTCAAATGACCAAGGTAAACCGATACAATATACTGTTGATATAAACGGCTATGCGAGAACAAAATATACGGTAACTGCTCAAGACGGTACAACGACTGCCGATTATATGATTAAGATATATAAAGAGGCAACTCCGGTGATTACATCTCTGAGCCTTAGAAACCCAACATCAAGTGCGGCTTCTACCGTTACGGTAAAAATAATCGGACGTGCATTGAGCAGTATAAAGAATGCGGAAAACGAGAATAACAGAAAGGTATATATTTATTCTGATGACGGACTTGATCCTGTCGAGGCAACATATGACCTTGTAAACGGTGTTGATATATATACGGCAGAAATCAATATTCCTGAAAATACAAGCGATACAGAGGATAAAATATATACATTAAAAGCTAAAATCGGCGATACCGAACAAACAAGTGTTAATTCAACTATACGAGTCCCGAGAAAAGAGCGCGGACTTATCGGTATAAATGATTTTACAATCAATAATCAAATAGGCGATACAAAAATATCGGGTGAACAAGGTAAAAATATAAGCATTACAATGCCTTTTGACGCGGATATTACATCATTGCTGCCGAATGTTGAACTTGAAGATATGTATGCGACATATTCGCCGGCTACAGAGCAGGACTTTACATCTGATGTAGTTTATACGGTTACAGCAGAGGATAAGGTTACAACTAAGGATTATACTGTTCATGTTGAAAAACAGGCAGCACCTCAAGTGAACAGCATAACGTTTGAAGACCCTGAACAAAACTCGGAAAGCAGAGTACAGGTTCGGATTAACGGTGATAATCTTGATAATGCGGCAAATGCACTAAACCATGAAAAAACAATTACCGTAAGTGCAAAACTTGTAAGCGGTGAATCTGAAGGAAGCGGTATATCAACTGCAATCGCACAGGTTGACGAAACCGGTAATTACATTGCTACGCTTAATGTTCCGAAGAATGATAATGATACAAAGAGAGTTTATGAATTATCTGTAAGTGCTTGCGGTGAAAAACAGGATTTGTCTGGAAATACAACGCTTACCGTTCCGGAAAGAAAGTCGAACAGAAAAGAATTGACAGATTTTGTTGTTTCGGAAAACCAAAGTGAAATTTCAAGAAACGGAAATAAGTTGTACTTGTATGTACCGTACAACACGAATTTAAACAATGTAATACCTAAAGTAAGTCATACAGGTGTATCATATACACCTACAGACGCACAGGATTTGAACAGTACAAAAGAATACACCGTCATTGCAGAGGACGGAACAAAAAATGTATATCAAATCAATGTATTGAGAGAAGGCGTTGCAAAGGTAAACAACGTAAACATAAATCAACCTAAAACATTTAATGATACTGATATAACAGTTGATATAACAGGTCAGTTTATACCGTATTTAAGAGATGATGAGGTTAAGGATACAATGGAGGTTGTTGCAGTACCTCGCGGTGACGGAGAAACTCAAAAGGTAATGCTTGAATATGACGGCTACGGAGGTCATGCAATCGGTAAAGTTACATTACCTCAAAATGATACAAGTGAGGATAAGAAATATGACTTTAAAATAACGATTAACGGCAGAGAACAGCAAATCGGTCTGTCGGGAATTGTTACAGTACCGCGTAAAGAAAGCTGTAGAATTACAGGCTTTAGAATTAACAACCAGACTAAGGACGCCGAAATCAATGATGACGACAATACAATCACGTTGTATATGCCTTATACGACTGATTTAACGGCGTTGACGCCTAAAGTTGATATAGACGGTAAGGATTACACACCAAAGGGAACACAGGATTTCACAAATCCTGTACAATATACCGTGACAGGTGACGGAGGTGTTTCAAAAACATATACTGTAACAGTTAAGCGTTCGGGTATGCCGACAATAACAAGTGTATCGGTTTCAAATGCTCCCGAAACATTTAAGGGCAGTGATGTTAAGGTTGAAATGTCAGGTATTTTCAACGAAAGTATGAAAGTTTATGCCGTATCGGAGGACGGAAATAGCAAGATTGAATGCCATGATGTAGTTGTCGGCGATGTAACGGACGGTTTCAGAAGTGCGTCTGCAAGTATAACAATGCCTGAAAATGATGATACTGAAAATTCAAAGAATTATACATTGGTATTTGATGTTGACGGATTTGAAAATGTATCGTATGTTCCGCTAAAAACCGTTACAGTTCCGAGACGTAAGACGAGGACTATAACTAATTTCTATGTTCAAAATCAAGTTGGCAGTGCTGATATACAGGATAAGGATGTTTATGTAAAAGTGCAGTATGATACTGACATAAGCAAGCTTACACCGAATCTCAGAATTGACGGTGACAGTTATGCGCCGGAAGGGGAGCAGAACTTTGATAACGAAACAAAGTCACTTGTATACAAGGTATCGGCGGCGGATGATGTGGACAGAGAATACACTGTACATATTTCAAGAGATGGTAAACCTACTATTAACGAGGTGAGTTATACTTCACCGGTAACGTTTAAGGGCGGACTTGTAACAGTAGGCTTGAACGGTATATTCTTTGAAGATGTAAAGGTGTATGCAGTGCCTATAAGCGGTGGTGCAAAGATAGAAGGAAAAACAATTTCATTTGAAGATAAATCAGCAACAGCAACTCTTAATATTCCTACTAACTACAATACTGAAAGTGAGCAGGAATACAGAATTGAATTTGTTATAGATGGTTTTGATACAAATTATTCAAGTGAAACAAAAATCACAGTTCCAAGACGTACGACTCGTAAGATAACTGAATTTACATTGCCTGATGTGCAAGAGGGTGAAACGAAGATAGATGGTACGGATATATATATATCATCACCGTATATCTATGATTTATCATCTGTGACACCGCAAATCACGTTTGACGCTGATGAAATATCACCGAGTGCCGATACCGCGCAGGATTTCAGCAATTTGGACAATCCTGTTAAGTATACGCTTTCATCGGCAGCCGATGAAGATGTAACTTATACGGTACATATTGAACGTGTTGGTGATGATCCGTATTTGGAGAGCTTGACTGTTGACGGACAGTACGGTGAAACAGAGTATGAAGACGATAATGTAAAATTGGTGTTGAAGTCAAGTGCAAAGCTTAACAGTGTTGAACCTGTTTTGCAAATACATGGTGACGATTATTCGCCAAAAGGTGCGCAGGACTTTACAGATTCAGAAAAAAATCCTGTTGTCTACACAGTGAAAAATAAATATGGTGTAGAACATAAGTATTATGTAACGATAACAAAGAAGAGATCAAGCGGCGGAAATAAAGGATCATCAGCTACTCCTACACCGACTCCGACCGAAACACCAATAACGACTGTTGAACCGACGAATTCGCCTAAACCGAATGACGGAAATCAAACACCAAATCCAACGGAAATGCCGATAACCAAGCATGAACCGTATATAAGCGGTTATGAAGAAAACGGCGTGGTACAATTCAGACCGGATAATACAATTACTCGTGCGGAAGTGGCGAAGATATTGACGGTGCTTGACGGTGACTTTGATGTAAATAAGATATATGCTAATAAGTTCAGCGATGTACACGATGGTACATGGTATCAGAATTATATCAATTTCGCAGTAGAAAAGAATTATATTTCGGGTGATGAAAATAGCTTATGCCGTCCGGAAGATATGATTTCAAGAGCAGAATTTGCGTCTATAATCGCAAGATATATTAATATTGAACCGTTGGACGGCGAAGATAAATTTACCGATATTGCAAGACTTGATTGGTGTAAAAAGTATATAAATGCCTTGGCAGAAAAGGGAATTGTTACGGGTTATGAGAATGATGAATTCTTGCCTGATAATAAGCTTACAAGAAGTGAAGCAGTCGCGATTATCAACAGAATTACTGATAGAAAAATGACTCCTGAAATTCTTGAAAAATTAACTTGCCCGTTCAGTGATGTTCTTGAAACACATTGGGCATATAATGATATACTTCTTGCGGCTTGCGAGTATTAAAAAAGAATAACAATTTAAAAGAAGAACCATTAGTTTGGTTCTTCTTTTTTGTTTTGGGGTATTCAAAATAAAGATGAATATGTGAGTGGGGTTATTGCCACAGTGATTTTGATTAGGGATTTAACGTCTGATATAGTATGTAGCAGCCTATACAATTTTGCAGGCGAATTTTGTTTGCAAACATTCTGTCGGAATAAAAGAAAAACCTTGTAAACATTACTGCTTACAAGGTTTGTGGTGCCGATGGTGGGGGTCGAACCCACACGATGTCGCCATCACGGGATTTTGAGTTCCCTGTGGTTTGGAGGTTTGAAAAAATGAAAGATATTTTATTAAAAAAGGATCTAATCGCTTATCTTATCCACGAAATTGAGAGAGTAAAAAAGACTACTCCACAAGAAAGTGAACTACACAATTATTCTTTTGTGCAAGGACACAAAGAGGGTCAACTCAAGGCTTTATATGATGTTTTGAACTATGTAAACGGAATTAATACCAAATACTCTGCGAAACATTCTCGGCTACGGTAATTTTGGCCGACGAGGGGCGGAGGAACTAAGTTACCTTTAAAAGACTTTCTCCGCCCCTTGACGGTCAAAAAGGGGTGGTGGTCGGGGAGGAACTACGCAAGCGAGCCGTGCGCAACGTGCAAGGCAAGCGGAAAGCGACAGCCACACCTCAAGCGGTGGCAGATACACCCCAAACGGGCGGGCAGAAACAGCCTAAAAAGCAAGCAAAATAAAGGTATATTTATTGCTTGCCTCGTAGTTGGTTTTCAAGCAATATTGCGCCGAAAACCAATTACAATAAATATCCCTTTATTTCCTGCAAGGCAGGCTTCGTGGTTGCTTTTTCGGCGGACGGCTAAGACAGACTTTCCACGGAGCATACGCTCACGGCACAGGGCAAGCCTTCGACACAGCAAGACTTCCCCTAAGCGCTACACAAGCGCCAGTGCGACGCAGACGAGCGCAGTGGGCGAGGTTGCGCCGCGCCAAGCGGGAAGCGGAGCGACGTGCAGACAGAGCCGCGCACTCGTGCGGCTCGCCTGCGCGAGCGGAGCGAAACTCTTAAACTGTTTTATCTGTTTTGTGTCCCCTTTGTCGGACTATGTTATAATTTTGCTTGAGGTGATTTCATGAAAAAAAGATTAAATGAGTGGGTTTACGAATGGCTTGAAACCTACAAAAAAGTTATGGTCAAGAAGTCTACATACGACAGCTATTTACAATATGCTACACATGTGACTTGTGACAAGTCTTTGAAAAAATTAAGTAATTCAGACATTCAGAAGTTAATTAATAATATGGTTGTTGACGGTTTGAAGTTGTCTACTATCAAGCATATGCTTACACTTGTTCGGCAGAGTTTAAAAAAGGCTCGATCTTTGGGTTTGGTTAAAAATTTGTCTATGCTTGAGGACTTAGATCTCCCAAAAAAACAGCCGAAAAAAATAAAGCCTTTACGTTCCGATGAGATAAACAGGTTTTTAAAAAATTCTTATCTCACGTTTTACGGTGACTTTTATAAAGCTTTACTTTTTACAGGGTGTAGGGTGGGGGAGCTTATCGCCTTGAGGTGGTCTGATGTTGACTTCTTCAATGGTGTTTTGCGTATCGAGCATACAGACTATAAGGGGGAACTACAAGCTGTAAAAACGGCGCACGGTTGCCGGCAGATTCCCTTGTATGGTGAGTTGCTTACTCTGCTTACAAAGCGCAGACGGCGCGCCAAAGGCTCTGAAATGGTTTTTACAAACACTTTAGGTCGTCCTATCTCTTATCGTACTGTACTTGACAACTGGCACTGGTATCTTGAAACTATCGGCATTTATGAGCCGTTGGGCTTTCACGTCCTGCGCCACACGTTCGCCCACACTGCACTCCGTTCGGGTATTCCTATCAAGGTTGTTTCTGCTTGGCTCGGACACGCAGACGTACAAATAACACTTAACATTTACGATAGCATAGACGAAACAGACTTTCTCAAGGCTACTAAACAGCTTGAGCAATCCTTTGCATAAAAAAAACACACTTCGGTGTGCTTTTTTTATTCAGTAGTTTTGATAGTGGACTTGCTGAATTTCAGACCTTTTACACGTGTTAAGCATAATGCTTGCCATACGTTTATTATACCACTTACTACCGCAGTAGTCAACAATCTTTCATATACGGGAAGTTGGCAATGTGCTTATCTCTTACGGCTTCAGACCAATCTGATTTAATTCTCGGATACTCATAAAAAGATATAAGCCTTACATCAAGGTAATACCTTAAAAGTTTATCCAAAGTTTTTGGGCTTGGTATTTTCGCACCTGTTTCGTACTCTGAAATACGCGGACGTGGCACTCCTGTCGCTTCCGACACTGCTTTCTGCGTAAACCCTCTATGTTTTGTTCGTGCAAGTTTTAAACCCTATGAAACTTCGTAGGCTCGGCAAGCCATTTCTTTCTGTTTCTGATTTTTCCCATAAAAAAATTACCTCCACAAGAAAAATTATATTACAAATGCGTAACATTGCTTTTTAAATTTCCCTTAAAAGGGTAAATTCAAACTTGCCTTATGTTACAAATGCGTTACACTACTTGACAAATCAAGTCGAAAAGTGTAACATTTTTCTTATATCGGTAACACTCCGAAGTATTCAGTTTTTGTGTTCTTTATGTTTTCGCTGATATAAATTATACACGAAAACTATTAGAAAATCAACAGTTTAATAGTTTTTTTTGTGCGCCCTTTTTTAAGAAAAAAACGGCGGGTCTGACAGAGCCGACGCTATAAAGTCTGTTCGGTAACTTGCTTTTGCCTATGGGACAAGGTTGCAAAGCCGTCAAGAGCAATACAGTATGTACTCTTTAAAATCTATCTGGGTTGGTTGTGTTCTCTGTGTACGCCTATTGTTGGGAGAACAGACAAGCCGACAGTTGGCGCTATCGGCTCTTTAGGCTGTCCCCTGTGTTTGTGATATTAAAATGCCCTCGAAAGCTTTTGTATCACCTGTGCTATACTCCGATATACGGAATGCCGTAAGACATAGCTTGTACCGTTTCTGCGGTACTTCTATGCCCTCTCGGCTACCTCCTCAACCGGAAGCCGTATATAGGAAATTTGGTGCCGATGGTGGGGGTCGAACCCACACGATGTTGCCATCACGGGATTTTGAGTCCCGCGCGTCTGCCAATTCCACCACATCGGCAAATTACCTAATTATAATACCATAAATATCTTCTAATGTCAAGACTAAAATCAAGAAATAAGTATTTTTTCTATTCCGCCGATATGTTTTTTGAAAAGTCTTGCGATAAAGCCTACAAGAATAGCGGCAACGATAGTTCCTTCGCGGACGCCGTCAAGGTGTTTGAACATTATAAACGATAAAATTGCCGCAATTACTGTCATAGACGAATCGAATGCGATTTTGGTTTTACCGAAATCGGTACTGAACACATCAGAAACCGCTCTGACGGTTGCCTCACCCGGTAACATTGCAACGTTTGCGACCATTTCCATAAACACTCCAAAACCAAGTATTAAGCAACCGATTACAAGTGATATGACCTTTAAAAGATAAGTTTCCGGTTGAATAAATCCGAGCAATGACATTGTTAAGTCAATAAAGAATGAAAACAATGCGATAATCGGCAGCTGCAACAAGTTTTGAAGTTGAAAATTACGTCTTAAAAGAATTACTTGAAGAATTATAAGAAAAATATTAAAAACCAACGTAAACATTCCGACTGTCGGCGTAAAACCAAGACTTAGAGTGTAGGGGATACTTGTAATCGGTGAAGTACCGAGTCCGGCTTTTGTGATAAAACTTACGCCGAGTCCGTTGACGAAAAGTCCCGCAAGTAAAAATATGTATCGTTTAATTAATTCTGTTTTGTCTGTCACTGTAATTCCTCCGTATTTGTCATATTATTGCATATTTTAAAAAATGTATTGATAAACTGCTCCTTTTCACTTTCTGAAATTCCGCCCAAAATCTCATTTTCGACTTTTTCAAAAGTATCATTCACTATTTCTTGAAGCCGTTTGCCCTCATCGGTCAAATACACATATAAAGAACGCTTGTTTCCGTCCTTTGTTTGACGTTTAATAAGCTTTTTTTCTTCCATGCGTGACAGTATGCCGGTAAGCGTTGCCGGCTCGATTTGACACCCTGTGGCGATTGATTTTTGTATGCAACCGTTATGCTTACCTAAATAGTCAAGCACTTTCGGCTGACCTGCCGTGAGTTTATAGGGGGATAGAGCGTCCAATACCTTTTTTTGAAACAATGATTGGTTTACCATTATCATATAATGAAAACTTTTATCCATAAAACACCTCTATTATTAGTATGCTAATAGTTAGCTTGCTAACTATTATAACTCTGTATGCGAATTTTGTCAATAGGCAAAATAAAAACCTAAACTCTTTTGAGTTTAGGTTTTTTATGAATTACGAAATTTGTTTTTGCAATGTTTCATATAAACTTGTTGTATATATACCTGCACCGCCACCTCTTGAATAGTTAAAGAACAATATTTTATTCAAAAGTTCGTAAAAATCTGCCCTTGATATAGGCGATTGTGTGTTTGCGGTATCTTCTGTATCGATAAAGCTTCTTTCGTAAGCGGTGCTGTAAATATCGCTTGGCTCGCTCAGTCTTATTTCTTTGATTTGAGAGCTGCAATCGTATGTACTGCCTGTCATTCGTATGGCATAAGTCAATGCTTGAAGATTGGTAAGATTATCTTCAAGCTTTAATTCTGCTATATCATCAAATGTCAGCAAGTTTCGGGAATGAAGATGAATAAGTAACTTTTTTGATGAATCGTCAATATTGTTCAGGCTTTCAAATTTATCATACGAATACCAACGATTAAAATACGACTCGCTCGGCATTGTATAAAATTTTTGTATTGTGTTGAGTGCCTCTTGAGTTGTGATGTATTCGCCTTTGTTTAAATCGTCATCTGAAATAATGCCGAATTCAATTAGCGGAGTTAAATCTCCCTTTTTGTATTGGGTGATGTGGACTTCTCTGTTGTCGCTGTCCCAAGTGATGTTTAAAGCAAATGCTTTTGCAACATCGGAAAGCGGAATGTATGTGGAGTCATTGATTATTTGCGGTGCGACTTCAAGAGGATTTTTATAGCTATGTGTGTTACCTTTATATATGATGTCACGAGTTGCTTGCGTGTCACCGATTATTAGATGTAATGTAGTTTCATCTTTTGCGATTGTAACCTTTTGTGCGTCACCGTCCCAATCTACATTGTAGTCAAGATATTCCAAGATTGCCCGTACAGGTACAAGTGTGTGGTCGTTTTCGATAATTATAGGTGCGTCTGTAACCATTTCCGTGTCGTTTACATACACTTTCACATCATTGTCAGCCAAAGCGCATGGCACGATTTGAGCAGTAAGAGCAAGTGCGGAAAGCAGGCTTATAATTTTTTTCTTCATAACAACATCTCCTTTTCCGTAATTTACAATATTTATAATCGAATTATATCATATCGAACAGATTTATGTCAATAATTAACTGTAAAATAACACAAAAATACTGTCCTCTCATTTTGAGAGGACAGTATAATTAAATCGAATTAGTAAACTCTTACTGCACCTGCGTATTGAGAAATACGGTATTCTGTATTGATTGAAGAAATCTTAACAACGTCACCTGTTTGAGGAGCGTGAATCATATTTCCGTTACCTACATAGATACCAACGTGGTGAATGTTTCCGCCCTTACCGAAAAATACAAGGTCACCCGGTTGTAGGTTGTCACGACTTACATAAGTTCCGTTATTTCTTTGGTCTGCCGCTACACGGCTTACGCTGATACCGTTCTTTGAACATACATACTGCACAAGACCGCTGCAGTCGAAACCTGATGGGGAAGTACCGCCCCAAACATACGGAACACCAAGATACTGCATTGCTGTGTTTACGATGGCTTGTCCCTTTGATGAAGATGACGGAGCCGACTGTGTTTCTTCTGATTGTGAAGATGCTGACGGTGCAGATGTTGCAACGTTGGCTGCGGCTGCGTTTTGCTTGGCAATTCTTTCTGCTCTTTCAGCGGCTGCCTTTGCGTCTGCAATTTCCTGTTGCTTTTGTGCGATAGTGTCTTTTTCTATCCATTCGCCTGTGAATTGAAGGGAAGTATTGATAACGTAACCTTCTTTATAGTCATCACCGTAGCAAATCTTTATAAAATCATTTTCACCGCTTAGTACATATACATAAGTACCGTCTGAAAGTTCTTCTATAACATCTGCGTCAGTGTTTGCTGCACTTCTTACTCTTACAGATTCGCCTGAAAGTGTAACTTGAGCAATTCTGTAATTAGTATAACTCTTTTTAGCCTCGTCTGCAAGGTTTTTATCTTGAGTTATCGATTCGCTTGGAACATAACCTGTCTTACCGCCGTTATAAGCTATTTTGTACCAACCCTCTGAGTTTTCCATAACTTCAACTTCTGTACATACTTCGACTTTGTCGATAACGTTAGCCTCGTCTGACGGAGTTTCTCTTACGTCAAGTGAACCGTTTGAGATAAGTACATAGCCAAGAGGGTAAAAACTCTTTGCCGCGATTTCGCTTTCTTCTGCTGTATTTTCAGCAGAAGTCTCTGTAGATTCTGTTGAAATCTCGGCAGTACCTTTAACTGCGTCTGTAATATCCTTTTGAGCGATTGTTATGCTCTGCTCTGCTGCTGCCGCATTTATTCTTTGTTCTCTTTCTGTTTTTGAATTGTTTAAGCCGGATGCTTGTGCTACTGCAAGTGAACTTATCATTGCTACTGCTATTACAGCAATAAGTGAATGCTTAAAGTTCTTCATAAAATAAAACCTCCTAATGATTTAAGTTTTCTTAACGATTACTTAAATTGCATTTGTATTTCTAATATATTTCTAAAACATTACAAACAGGATTATACACCACATTAAACCATTTGTCAACACTTTTTTAATCGTATCGTATTCTTTTTGTAACAATTCAGTAATAAAACAGTAGCTTTTGTAACATAAAACGAGGGGTAAAATGTTCAATGTGTCGCATAAACAGTACGTTTTGTAGGTGAAATAATGTAAAAGTGTACAAAATTCAAATAATTCAAAAATTACAGAATTTCAGCCTAATATTACAGGCAGATTACGAGTAAAGTATGTTTCTTTGTAAAAATCGGTGCATTTATATTACAAACGCGTTACAAAGATTACAAAAGTTACATTGCCGTTGTAAAGAAAACTGCGATTTGATATAATTAAAGCATACAAGGAGTAAGAAATATGGTTGAATATATTAAAATCGCCGTATTCTTTTCGATTGGGGTGTATATTTACGAACGTATAGACATTGCGTTTGCATTAATTTTTCTTTTGTCCCTTATAATGGTATTGACAGTTGTGTCGGTTTTTAAACATAAATTCAATACAAAAATACTTGTTATGATGACGGCGCTTGTTATGGGCACAGTTCTTTGCAACGACCAAGTAAGCGAAAATGCGCATGATTTGTATAAGTATGAAGGGCGGTATGTGACTGCCGTCGGGCGCGTGTGCGAGATACCGCAGGACAGCGAAGAAGATGAAAATGTACGATATGTAATTGATGTGCGTAAAGTAAATAATGAAAAGGTAAGGGATAAAATCCTTCTTACTTCCGATAATAAGCCGGAATACGGTGATACCGTAACTTTCGGCGGATTTATCGACGAACTTCCTGAAAAATTGAATAGAAATGGCTTTGATTATAAGAAATATTATAAAAAATTGGGGATTTTCTTTAAATCATACAGCAGTGAAGTTAAACTTTCGGACGAAGTGATAAAAGATTATTCACCATATGCGATTAACAATTCGTTTAAGAACTCAATTTCAAAATTAATTGACAAGCATTACAAGGGCGATTACAATGCGATAATGAAAGCTGTGCTGATAGGGGATAAAAAAGAATTTTCGGACGATTTTGATAAGATACTTACCAAAACGGGTACGAAAAGATATTTTTATTCTTCGTATCTTCATATAATGCTTTTAATGTCCTTAATAACGCTTGTTTTGGGCATATTCAAAAAGAGGACACGCGATATTTTGACGGTGTTTCTTCTTATTATATATGCTTTTGCCAATGCAAACAATACCGTTTCGATCAGATTGGCTGTGATGATAGCGATAATTATATTTACCGAAAGTAAATTCGGACGTAAATATTATCCGGATATAGTCGGTATAACGTTGCTTGCGGTCGGGGCGGCAAATCCGATAATGCTGTTTGACGCAGGATTTGTGATGTCGGTACTGTCGGCAATTATGATATATTACTTTTACGACTGTGTGCACGGTAAACTTAAATTTATACATATAAAATACATTCGCATACTTTTTGCGATAGGCATAATTTGTACAATCGGACTTTTGCCTGTTTCAGCGTACTTTTTCGGTGCTGTTTCGATATATTCTATTGTTTTGTCAATAATAATGTTGCCTTGTGTGACGGTGATTATGGTGCTTGCACCGATTTTGCTTGTAATGCTTGTGGTATTCAATACCGCACCGCTGTTTAAACAGGCGGTTGACTGTGTGCTGTTTATACTAAAACTTGTGCCGACAATTTCATATAAACTCGGTCTTGTATCGCATACAGTTGCAAAACCGAATTTGTTATTACTTATTATATACACTCTTGCCGTTGTCTGCGGAGTGAAATATATTAAGAAGAAAAACAGTCAAATGCGTATTGCGATTTTTGTTGCGGCGGCATTGATGACTTCGTATGTAATAGGCGAAGTGATTAGTACAAATAATGTGGAAATTACATTCGTCAATGTCGGTCAGGGTGACGGTGCGGTAATTCAAGCACCGTACCGATTTAATGTGCTTATAGACGGCGGCGGTGGTAATTCGTATTCTGATTACAACCCCGGTGAAAAGGTGTACCTTGATTATCTTGAAACAGAGGGGATAACAAAGGCAGACAGTGCGTTTGTTAGTCATTATCATCAAGACCATGTGCAGGGAATTATAGCGGCAATGGAGAATATAAAGGTAAGAAATTTATTTCTGCCCGATAATATGGAGGGCAGTGAATGGCGTTCGGCACTTGAAAATACCGCAAGGGAAAACGGCACGACAGTGCATTACATTTCACAGGAAACACTTCTTACTTATAATAACGGAATGACAATAAGAATTATTCCTCCGTCAAATAAGACAGGGTTAAGTGATGATGAAAATGATACTTCATATGTGTATTACGTCGAGTATAACGGTTTTTCTGCAACATTTACGGGTGATATGTCATCATTTGCCGAAAAGAATTTGATTGATGACGGAAAAGCAGGCAAAACGGACTTGTTAAAGGTTGCACATCACGGCTCGAATACCGCAACGTGTGAAGAATGGGTTGAAAAATTAACTCCCGAATATGCAGTTATAAGCGTCGGTGAGAATAATCCATATAATTTGCCGAATGACGATGTACTTGAAAGACTGAAAAATGCACAGGTTTTTCGTACTGATTATGACGGCGATATAAAATTTATAATACATAAAAACGGCAGTGCCGAAACTGATATATATAATAGGAGATAAGAATGGCGGAAAAGAAAAACGGAAATTTGTTAAAACTGAAAAAACAGCTTAAAGAGGGTATTTTAGCGCCTTTGTATGTGTTTTACGGTGAGGAGGATTACCTGCGTGAAATGTACGTTAATAGGGTAAAAGACTGCGTTCCGGACGGCGGTTTTCCGGACTTTAACCACATAAAAATTGAAGGCCGTGACGTTGCGTTTTCGGAATATGACGACGCATGGGAAAGCTTTCCGATGATGACGGATAAAAAGCTGATACACATTAAGGACAGCGGTATTTTTCAGTTGAAAAGCGGAAAAGATGAGGCATCGACAGAAGAAAAAAAGGAATTTTGGACCGAAAAGTTTAAAAGAATATCTGACGATACGGTCGTGATTTTTGATGAAACAGCGGTTGATAAAAGAAGTGCTTTGTATAAGGCGGCGGCAAAGGTCGGAACAGTGGTTGAATTTACTTATTTGAGCGAGGCTGACCTTGTGACGTGGGTTGTCAAGCAATTTCTGAACGCAAAAAAGAAGATTTCAAAAGAAAATGCGTATTACCTTATAACCATATGTGACAGTGGTTTGGCGAGTATTAATAATGAAATTAAAAAGCTGATTGATTTTTGTAATGAAGAAATATATAAAACCGATATTGACAGAGTTGTTTCAAAGTCAATGGAAGTTATCGTTTTTGAACTTACTGACGCGATTATGCTCGGCAATACACAAAAGGCAATGGAAACGCTTGCCGATTTAAAAACGGTCAAAGAAAATGTGTTTACGCTTATATATTTAATGCTTTCGACATTTGAAAAAATGCTTCGTGTAAAATTAATGAACGGTGCGCCACAAGCTGAGGTGGCATCGGAAATAGGCGTTCCGTTGTTCGTTGCAAGAAAATATATAACAGCGCAAAAGGCTTTTCGGAGGATTCGCTTGTTTGGATGGTAAGGCGAGTTGCGGAGATTGACTTGGCGATAAAAGAAGGACGTATTGAAGATTGGAATGCATTGGAACAATATGTTGCGGAATGTATTTACAGAAGTCACAGATAAAATTTATATAAAAAGAGGGAGAAATTATGAAAAAACAACTTATTGCAGTGGTATCTGCGTTGGCAATGACGTTTACGTCATTACCGTGTGTGAGCATTGCGACGGAAAATGTACCGAAACCCGTTGTACAGTACACGTTTGACGGAAACAAACAGCTTGCCGACCAAAACGGCAAGAATGAATTGAAACTGTCGGGCGATGCAAGTGTAACTGATGACGGTAACAAGGGTAAAGTCTTTTGCTTGACGGTACTGACGGCTATGCCGAATTGCCGGATAATATTCTGTCAAGCGATATGACGATTACAACGTGGGTGAAGATTAATAAATTCACAACATGGGGCAGAGTTTTCGATTTTGGTACTGACTCAAATCAAAACTTTTTCTTTGCACCGTACAGCGGCGGTGCTTCAAGAGTGGAGATAAAAAACGGTGCAACCGTTGATACAATGGATTGTACGCAGGAAACCGCAAAAGATTGGGTAAACTATGCGATAACAATTAAAGGCGATACTGTTTCTTACTACAGAAACGGCAGACTTATAAAGAGTAAGTCGGGTATAAAGGATATATCCGAGCTTACAAACACTGCTAATTATATAGGTAAGTCGCACTATGACGGTGACGCATATTTGTCGGCGGTAGTGGACGATTTCAGAGTTTATAACACCGCACTTTCACAGGACGAAATATTAAAAGTTATGTCTGACGGTGAAATAAATGCCGATGTTATGCTTGATTCATATGCGATAGACGATGAACAGATTGTGACAGGTGACAGTATAACTTTACCGCAGGCAGACGGCATTGTGTGGAATGAAACGGATAATCTCGGACTTATAAACACCGAAACAGGTGCGGTTAAGCATAATAAAACCGCCGAAACAGTAACACTTGTGCAGTCATACGGCAACACAGAAAGAGAGTATACACTGTATGTGACGGGCAGTGAGGAAGAACCTTATTCGATTGATATTGACGCTTCGGACAGAAGTAAGGACGTTTCGGACGATATGTGGGGATTGTTCTTTGAGGATATTAACTCTGCCGCAGACGGCGGACTTTATGCGGAAATGGTGCAAAACCGTTCTTTTGAAAAGAGTGATGAAAAAGAAGGACATTTATATAATTGGGGACTGTATTCAATATATAAAGAGCCTAACAGAGAGGACGGCAAATATTATACCGCCGAAAATATACAGGTTAAAACAGATAAACCGATGAACGAAAATAATCCTACATATATTACCATTCCGAAAGGTGAAATGATTTGTAATGACGGTTTTTATGACGGAACCGAATGGGATTGCGATAAAGGTACATCTTTCAGCGGAATGGAATTTAAAAATGGCGAAAAATATGATTTTTCGGTATATGCACGCGGCGAGGGTGAACTGACGGTGTCGTTGGGAATTGTAATAGATGAACATAAGGTTAGTTTTGAGGTTGAACCTTTTAATGAATCTGCTGCCGTTATAAAATGTAATTCAAAAGACGATTGGAAAAAGTATTCTGTTACATTCACTGCTGACGAAGAACTTGAAAGTGACGGCAGCGGAATTATTGTTACAAATACAGGCGACAGTGACCTTGATGTAGATATGGTATCGCTTATGCCGGAGGATACATACAAAGGACACGGCTTGCGTAAGGATTTGATGGAACAGCTTGAAGCAATGCATCCTAAATTCTTGCGTTTTCCGGGCGGTTGTGCCGTTGAGGGACAGACAATGGATACGGCTTGGAACTGGAAAGATACAATCGGTGATGTGTCGGAGCGTAAGGAAATGATAAACATATGGAATCCGTCTGCGACAGAGCCGTATATGATGACTTACGGACTTGGTTTTTATGAGTATTTCCAAATGTGCGAGGACTTGGGTATGGAGCCTGTTCCGATTTTGAATTGCGGTATTGCGTGTCAAGTCCGCAGCGGAAGTGCAACGGACGAAGAACACCTTGTTCCTATGGACAAATTACAGCCGTATATTGACGATGCGCTTGACCTTATCGAATTTGCAAACGGTACTGATGAAAGTAATGAATGGGTGCAAAAGCGTATTCAAATGGGACATAAAGAGCCGTTTAATATGAAGTACATAGGTATCGGAAATGAGCAGTACGGCGATATTTACTTTGAAAGATATGAAGAATTTGCAAAGCAGATACACGAAAAATATCCCGATATTAACCTTGTAACAACGTCAGGTACTGCGTCAAGCGGAAGTTCAAACGACCTTGCATGGAATTGGGCGAATGAACACGAGGAACTTGCCGACCGTATGGACGAGCATTATTATGAAACAGCCGATTGGTTCAGACAGCACGCTTACAGATATGATAATTACAGACGTGACACAAATACAAAGGTATTTTTGGGTGAATATGCGTCAAAGGGTAATGCGTGGTATAACGCACTGTCAGAGGCGGCGTTTATGACAGGTCTTGAAAGAAATGCGGACGTTGTGCGTATGGCGAGCTACGCGCCTATGTTTGCGAAGTACGGCAATACACAGTGGTCGGCGGCGGATATGATTTGGTTTAATAATTCGGATTACGTTCTTACACCGAATTATTACGTTCAGTCACTGTTCTCAAATAATCAAGGTGATTATTCTTTGCCGACAGAAGTTAAGCTGAACGGTATCGAAAAAGACGACGCACTTAAAGGCGGTGTTGCAGTTGGAAGTTGGGGAACACATAATGAATTTAAAGATATAGAGGTAAAAACGGAAAATTCAACTGTAACTGCTGATAAGTCTGAATGGAAAACAACAAACGGTGACTGGTCTATAGACGATAACGGTGTGATTTCTCAAATGTCGGATAATACGGGTGCGGTATGCTATTATGCAAGCCCTGATATGCGTAACTATACTTTGACTCTGAAAGCACGCAAATTGAGCGGCGGCGAGGGTTTCCAAATAGGAGTTGCGGCAGATGATGCATTGAATTATTACAGAGTTAATATAGGCGGTTGGGGCAATACAACCGCAAAGGTACAGCACATTTTAAACGGTGTAAGTTCTTCTTCGGGTAACGTTGCGGAACAGTCGTATGTCGGTAACGTGCATATAAATGATAATGAATGGTATGACGTTACGGTTGAAGTGACTGATGATGAAATCAAAGCATATTTGAATGATGAATTTATATGCTCATATAAAAAGCCTAAGGAGTACGGTCCTGTGTATTCGTCAAGTGTGTATGATAAGGAAACAGGTGACGTTATCGTTAAGGTTGTCAATACAATGGACAGTGACGTAAATATCGGAATGAATGTATCGGGTGAAACTGTAACGTCAAATATTGCAAAGACAACTGTTATGTCGGGCGATACAACTTTGGAAAACAGTCTTGATAATAAAAATGCAATCGTACCGAAAGAAATCGAACTCACAAACGCAAGCAATAACTTTACATATAATGCACCTGCCGATTCATTCAGTATTATAAGACTTAAAACAGGAAACGGTGGAAGTAAAGCGTATATTTCGGGATATGAGGACGGCACATTCAGACCGGATAGTACAATAACCCGTGCTGAGACGGCGGCAATTATAGCAAGATGTTCGGCTGATTTTGACGAAAATAAGATGTATGCAAGTGATTTTACTGATGTATCGGATAATGAATGGTATGCAAATTATGTCGGATATGCTGCTGAAAAGGGATATATTCATGGATACGAGGGCGGTCCATTTAAGGCTGACATAGATATAACACGCGGAGAATTGACGGTTATTTTGAGTAAATACGGCTCATTTGACGGAGATGGAATATGTACAGAATTTTCAGATGTGCCAAACGATTATTATGCAACAGGATATATAAAGTCGTTGTATGATGAAAATATCGTAAGCGGATATGAGGACGGCACGTTTAAGCCTGATAATTCAGTAACTCGCGCGGAGGCGGTTACAATGATGAATAAAGTGCTTGGTAATCCGATAGCGGAAAATGCAGAAAATCCGTTCGGTGATGTTTCACCAAATCATTGGGCGTATAATCAAATTATGACCGCAGTACAGGGAAAGTAGCGGACTGTCTCATATGGTATAACGTGGGATAACAATAAAATGCCACCCCTCAGTCAACTGATGTTGACAGCTCCCCTCGAAGTGGAGCAAAAGCCTCTCCTTGGAGAGGTGTCACGAAGTGACGGAGAGGTGGCAGATGCGATATAACGAAAGTAGGGGACGGCACGTCGATGTCCCTTGTAAGATAACCGTAAGGGCGACCGATGATCGCTCCTACGAAAGCCACTCTTTAAAGGAGAGGTGGCAAAAATAAAAGGAGAAACACAATGAAAAGAGAAGATATAAACATACGTGATCCATTCATATTGCCGTATGAGGGCAAATATTACCTATACGGCTCACGCGGAAGTGAAGTGTGGGAGGACAACGCAACAGGGCTTGACGTATATGTCAGTGACGACCTTGAAAATTGGTCTGAACCAAAAGAGATATTTACGCGAACGGCAGATTTTTGGGCGGACAGACATTATTGGGCACCCGAAGTTTATGCGTATAACGGCGCGTTCTATATGTTTGCGTCATTCAAATCGGCGGACAGATGTCGCGGAACTATGGTATTAAAGGCAGACAAGCCGGACGGCAAATTTACGGTACACAGTGAGGGTACAATTACACCGCCGGATTGGGAATCGCTTGACGGCACGTTATACATAAGCAAAAGCGGTAAGCCGTATATGATTTTTTGCCATGAATGGGTACAGGTAAATGACGGTGAAATGTGTGCGATTGAAATGAGTGCAGATTTAAAAAGAGCAGTCGGTGAACCGATTTTGTTGTTTAAAGCGAGTGAGGCGAGCTGGATTGCCGAGGCACAGAAAAACAAAGGTATATACGTTACGGACGGTCCGTTTCCTTACAGATGTGCTGACGGTACATTACTTTTGCTATGGTCAAGTATGGGCGAAGAAGGATATACAGAGGCTATTGCAGTGTCGGATAACGGCGACATAGACGGTAATTGGGTACAACGTGACGAACTGCTGTTTAAAAAAGACGGCGGACACGGTATGATTTTCAAAACGTTTGATGACAAATTACTGTTATTATTACATTCGCCGAACAAGCATCCGCTTGAACGTCCTGCGTATTTTGAACTTGAGGATAAAAACGGAATGTTGTATGTGAAATAGGGGGAAAGTAATGAAAAAAATAATATCTATAATTATAAGTATTGCAATGTGCGCAATGCTTGCGTCCTGCGGCGGTGTGAAGAACGAAGTATCCGATACAGAACAGCCGACGCTCATAGATACAATGAGCCTTGAAGAAAAAGTCGGACAAATTCTGTTTGTGCGTTGCGTTGATGACGAACAAACAGATGATTTAATGAGTATAAAACCGGGCGGAATATTGATGTTCGGACGTGACTTTGAGGGACTTACAAAAGACGAAGTAAAAGAAAAAATACAGAGTTATCAAGATAAAAGCGACATACCGCTTATAATCGGTGCGGACGAGGAGGGAGGAACGGTTGTAAGAGTAAGTTCAAACCCTAATCTTGCACCCGAAAAATTCAAGTCACCGCAAGAGATTTACAATGAGGGCGGAATGGACGCAGTAGTTGAAAATGCAACGGAAAAATCGGAACTCCTTTTGAGCTTGGGAGTTAATATGAATCTTGCACCCGTTGCGGACGTTTCGACAAATCCGTCTGATTATATGTATGACAGAAGTCTTGGACAAAATGCGGAAGTTACGGCTGATTTCGTTTCAAAGACGGTAACGGCAATGAATAACGCAGGGATTATGAGCGTATTAAAGCATTTTCCCGGATATGGCGGTGTAGGCGGTGACAGTCATCAAGGCACTGTTTATGACGACAAAACTGCCGAGAGCATACGCGAAAACGACTTGCTTTCGTTTAAAGCCGGAATTGAGGCAGGTGCAAGCAGTGTGCTTGTGGCACATAATACGGTCAATGCACTTGACAGTGAAAACCCTGCGTCACTTTCGCCGACAATTCACAATATGCTTAGAGATGAGTGCGGTTTTGACGGTGTTATAATGACAGACGACATTGCTATGGGTGCAGTTGCAGATATGGAGAATGTGTACGTTAAAGCGGTAAATGCGGGTAACGACTTACTTATAACGACCGATTATCAAACAGGTTATAATCAGATTTTAAATGCGGTTAAATGCGGTGAAATCAGCGAAGAGACACTAAACAGTGCAGTAGAGCGAGTGCTTAAGATGAAAGGGCAAATATAAAACAAAGGCTGTCGAATTTCGACAGCCTTTTATAATGTCTGTAATTTATCAGCCTTTGATTAGGTTCTCATACTCTTTTTCAGGCATCGGCTTTGCACAATAGAAACCTTGAATTGTATCACAATGCATTTCTTTTAATAAATCGTATTGACTTTTTGTTTCAATACCCTCTGCCGTAACCGACATTTGAAGTGTATGTGCAAGCGATATTGCGCTCAAAACAATAGCCTTTGACTTATCGTCTGTTTCAAGTTTATCGACAAAACGTTTGTCAAGTTTAACGATGTCACAAGGCAGAAGATTAAGCATATTAAGTGAAGAATATCCGCTGCCGAAGTCATCAAGCAAAACTTTAATTCCATGCTTCTTACATTGTTTTGTAAGCGAAATAAGTAAGCTTTCGTTTTCTGCAAGAATACTTTCGGTAAATTCAACTTCAATCAGATTTAGCGGTATTCCGTATTTTTCAACTGTTTTGATATGATCCTCAACAAAGTTTTCGTCCAATAACTGCAAGAGTGATACGTTTACCGATATTGGCGAAACGTCATAGCCTAAATCGAGCCATTTTCTTATTTTGGCACAAGTTTCTTCAAGTACATATTTGTCAAGCTTAACAATATCGCCGTTCTTTTCAAACAGCGGTATAAACATACCGGGTGAAATTATTGTTCCGTCAGGCTTTTGCCAACGTACAAGTGCCTCTGCACCGTTGAATTTGTTTGCGTTAATATTGAATTTAGGTTGGAAATAAACCTTAAATTCTTTGTTTTTAATAGCATCCTCAAAGCCGTTTTCAATCGTTTTCTGCATCATAATATCATCACGTTGCTTTGAAGAATATATTGCATATTGCGATTGTGAGGACTGTCCTTTCAAATGCTTTTGTGTTGTTCTTGCACGATTAAGCATTGAATTTATCTTCATATCTCTGTCATCCACAAGATAAATTCCGACAGATACCGTCATATTATATACACCGCCTGCCGGACTGTATAATTTAAGCGAGTTAAAGAAATCTGCGCAAGCGTTATCTAACGACTTCGTATTGTCGTATGTGATTAATGCGACAAAGTGGTCGTCAAAAATTCTTGAACACAATTCTTTTGGCTCAAGTCGTTTATAAATAGCAGACCACAAAAATTTTAAAGCTCTGTCGCCTTCGTCATCGCCGAAAAAGTCATTGATATATTGGAAATTGTTTATATCAAGGTTAATTAAAGCATAATTTTCATCAGGATTGTTTTTCAGTATTTTCTCAGCCTCAAAAACAAATTTTGTATATGACATACCGCCTGTAAGACTGTCAACGTAAGCCATTTCCTCAAGCTGCTTTTGACTGGTGGTTTTTGCTTTGATTGCCGTATGCAATAGGTAGAAAAATACGATTGAGCAAAATACGATGAACAGGTAACAGCATATAAGAATTTGAGTTGTGTACTTTGTCACAACGTTTTTTGGCACAACGGTAAGTATGTACCAGTCGTTTATATTAAGCGGTGTATAATAAATGTATTTTTCAATGCCGTTAAGCATTATTATTCCGTCTGATTTACCTTCTTTTAAATCGGCTTGCATTTGCTGTATGGCACTGTCATTTTTGCTTGACGCTTGACTCATTTCGTCAAACAGATTGTCGAATGTCAATCCGAATGAACCGTCATGAGATGAGCCGACAATTCTTTTTCCGTCACTGTCAATGACGTAAGAATATCCTTCGTTTTCAAATGTAGGCGTTGAAATTGAATCTGCATATCGGGAAGTCAGATATGTAGAGAAAATTACGAATTTATTTTCGCCGTCTATTCTTATGGGCGTAGTGCATACAAGAAATGTAAAATCATTATATGAATCGCAAAAGAATTTAGTTTCTTCGCTGTTAAAAGCCTCTTTTGTATTAGGAAATTGCGATAAGTCGATTTCGACTCCGTTTATGTCGGTAAGCTTGCCGTCAGGTGTTACAATTCCTAAAAGATGCTGTTGATTAGCGATTTGGCTATGCTTTAAAAATGTAAGAATATCGTCAAAAGAGGCATAACCCAATTTTTCTATATAAGATGCCGCATTTTCTATGATTTTTGCATCTCTTCCGAGTTCAAGACTGAAAATAGTCTGATTTTGGTGTGAAATTTCAGAAAGAGTAGAAACAGTTCGCTGATTTGCGGCATAGGTAATATAACTGGCGTAGCTGATTATAACAATAGCAATAGTGATAAGCAGGGCAATTAAAAGACCTAAACTTTTTGATATTGTTTTTTTATACATATATTCTGATGCCTCCCCTAAAAAGAAAATATGAATAATCATAATTATATTATCATAATAGGCAAAAAAATGCAATAATCTCAAATAAACAAACGCATATAAATGTGTTTCTTTGAGATTTTATACTAATATATATCCGATAATGAGTCGATGTTTGTGCGGTCAAACATAATCGGGTCGCCGAGTATTATTTCGCTTGCATTGTCCTTGTCAGCGGTGATTGTCTTTTCGCCGAGTGAACCGGCGGTAAATGTTTCACCTATGCTGCCTGTTATTTCATTTTCGTCAAGGGCTTTAAGCGTGTAGGCGGTAAGGTAGCCGAGATCGGTCGTATTCCATATGTACAATCTGTCGCACGTTCCGTCTTTTATGTATTCGGATAATTCACTCGGAAAACCAAGTCCTATAAGATTTACATCCTTGCCGGATTCTTTAAGCGCTTTGGCGGCGGAACTCAAGCCTATTGTCGTAGGAACGATAATAGTTTTAATAGCGTCATTTTGCAAAAGATATTGTGTTTCCGTGTAAGATTTGGTTGCATCATCATCGCCGTAAGCTATTTCGATAAGAGGCATATTGCTGTATTTTTTGGGATTTTCTTCTATTTCGAGCTTTAGATAGCGTATCCATTGATTTTGATTCGGTGCACTGCCTGTGGAAGTTAAAATCGCAAAACCGCCTTCACCGTTTGAAACGTCATACGCACTCTTTATAAAATTTCGTCCGAGTACTTCCGGATCGGCTTGTTGAATATGTGTTTTTCGTGAAATTGAATTTACGGGTGCATCAACCGATATTACTTCAATGCCTGAATTCAGAGCCTCGGTAAGTGAAGATTCAAGTGCGTCGGCATCGTTGGCGGAAATGGCGATTCCGTCCACGTTATTATCTATAAGTTCATTTATAATTTCAATTTGTTTGTCAGCGGTTGCGGAAGTCGGTGCTTTGTAAACCGCCTCAATGCCGATTTCGTTGCAAGCGGTTTCAAAACCCTCAAAAACTTTTTGGTTGTAAGGATTTTGTATATCTTTTCCGACAAAAGCATAGACGGTTTCATTTGCTGATTTCTCCGAAGGAGAAGGAGTCGATTCGCTCTGCGGAACAGAACACGCAGTAAGCAATGAAATGCTTATCGCCAATATAGGGGGAATTGAAATTAACTTTTTTATATATTTCTTCATAAGTGTTTCCTCCTCTAAGTTATACATTTTATATTAGTAATATTATACACCATAAAAACATAAAAATAAATATAAATATCAGTCAAAAATAACCAAAAAAAATCTTTTTTAAAAAAATAAAAATTTTTTTTGAAAAAGTGTTGACAAAGTAAAAAAGGTCTGCTATAATAGTCAATGTTGTTGGCCGACACAACAGGTCAGCGCAAATGGGAGTTTAGCTCAGCTGGGAGAGCGTCTGCCTTACAAGCAGGATGTCACAGGTTCGAGCCCTGTAACTCCCACCAAATACACTTTATGAAAATAAAGTGTTATGGCCCGGTAGTTCAGTTGGTTAGAACGCCAGCCTGTCACGCTGGAGGTCGTGAGTTCGAGCCTCATCCGGGTCGCCATATGCCTTTGTAGCTCAGTCGGTAGAGCAAGGGACTGAAAATCCCTGTGTCGGCGGTTCGATTCCACCCGAAGGCACCACTTCACAATTCTATGAATTGTGAAAAATGCGGGAGTGGCTCAGTGGTAGAGCGTCACCTTGCCAAGGTGAACGTCGCGAGTTCGAATCTCGTCTTCCGCTCCATTTACTACAAGACAAAAGACGCAAAAATATGCGTCTTTTGTTATTTGTATCCGGCGCCATAGCCAAGTGGTAAGGCAGAGGTCTGCAAAACCTTTATTCCCCAGTTCAAATCTGGGTGGCGCCTCCAATAAGGAAGATGCTGCGGCTTAAGAATATACTTAGGTCGCAGCATTTTTTATATAAAATTTGATTTTGGTATGGTGGTATGATATGAAAACGATAAAGAAATTTTTTGCCATACTTTTGATATTAGCAATAGGAATAGCCGTGATTAATTCGCAGACAGACTTTTTCTTGAATTTCGGAAGTTATGTTCCGTATATTAAAGAAAATTGTCCGGAGGTTACGGAGTCGGTTTCGGCATTGTCCGAACGTCTTTCGAGGGTGACGGATTATATTCCTACACCGTCCGAGCTTATGGCAATGATAAAACAGGAGGATTTACCTATTGATCCGTCAGATGTGGCGGTCAATGCGTATATACAGAACAGTCCTATGCTTTCGTTTTATCCGAACGAAAATATTTCTATGATTGCGGATTATGACAGAATACAGATATTCGGAATTGTCGGTTCAAGAAGTAAATCAAATTTGATTGTGGCATTTATCGATGAAAACGGTGAAACGCTTGAACAGGTTTCGATTACGGCAAATTCCGAAAATAGTTTCAATAAAACAATATCAATTCCGAAAACGGACGGCTCATCTATAGGTGTTGACGTGTATACCGGTGATAAGCCTTACGGACAGTTTGAAAGCTGGGCGTATAATTATGTAAAACTTGTGCGTGACGGCAACGGCGGTTGGGTTATCGAACAGTCACCTGTGTTTGAACATAATAAGGCTATGTATGAAAAGGATAAATCAATTAAGGAGGCACTTAAATACACCGCGTCTGTACAGTCAAACAGTGACAGTATAATCTCTATCGCCGAACAGCTTACGGCTGATAAAACGACAGACTATGAAAAAGTGCTTGCGTTGCACGATTGGATATGTTCTTATATGTATTATGACGTTGACAGCCTTGCAAGTGACGAGGCACCGCCGTATTACGCAACGGATATAGTAAAGAGCCGTAAGGCAGTGTGTCTTGGTTTTGCAACGCTTATGGCGTCGCTGTGCAGAAGTATTGATATACCGTGTAATGTCGTGTCGGGATACGCACTTGGTGTCGGTAATGATACCGCGTGGACAGACATAAGTATTGCAACTGACGAACAAAATCACGCATGGAATGAAGTTTACGTTGACGGCAGGTGGATGATTGTCGATACAACATGGGATTGCGCAAATAAAATCGAAAACGGCGAAATGAATAAGGGCGAAGTTTCACATTTGTATTTTGACGCAAATTTGCAGTTCTTCTCAAATAATCATAAAATATTGGAATACTCAAAAAGAAGATAATTTAACGTTCGTAGGGGTATGGTACGAAAAAGGGACGTCGAGGGTGCCGTTCCGTACGCAAAACTTTATGTATGTAGTGGCGATCATCGGTCGCCCGCGTAGCAGATAATAGATAAGAGAGAAAAGAGCCACCCCACAGACGGCTACGCCGCCAGCTCCCCTCAATGGGAGCCATACGAAAGCCTCTCCTTGAGGAGAGATGTCACGAAGTGACGGAGTGGTAGCAAATCGAAAGGCAAGGCAAAGCCACCCCACAGACGGCTATGCCGCCGGCTCCCCTCAATGGGAGCCGTACGAAAAGCCTCTCCTTGAGGAGAGGTGTCACGAAGTGACGGAGTGATGGCAACACAACAACAGGCAAGCCAAAAACACAACACAGGCTTGTCTGTTTTGGATATAATCAAAAACAAAGGGAAAAATAAAAGGCGAAACAATGAAAATAGGAAATTTTGAAACAGAAAACAACGTATTTCTTGCACCGATGGCGGGAGTAACTGATTTACCTTTCAGAAAAATATGCCGAAGATACGGTGCAGGACTTGTGTATTCGGAAATGGTGAGTGCGAAAGGACTGTACTACAACGATAAAAAAACCGCCGATTTAATGCGAATAGATGACGAAGAACGTCCTTGTGCGATACAAATATTCGGCTCTGACGCTGATCTAATGGCGGAAGTGATACCGAAAGTTATGGCGGTAAAACCTGATATAATAGATATAAATATGGGCTGTCCTACACCGAAAATCGTAAACAACGGTGACGGCAGTGCATTGCTTAAGACGCCCGAAAAAATAGGCGAGATAGTGCATAAAGTTTCTTCCGCGTCGCCTGTGCCTGTGACTGTAAAAATTCGTAAAGGTTGGGACGATGACAGTATAAATGCAGTTGAAGTTGCAAAGATTATAGAACAAGGCGGAGCGGCGGCGATTGCGATACACGGCAGAACGCGGGCAGAGTTTTACAGCGGAACGGCGGATTGGGATATAATAAAGAAAGTAAAAGAATCGGTTTCAATTCCGGTAATCGGCAACGGCGATATAAAATGTGCCGAGGATGCGAAAAGAATGATTGATATGACGGGTTGTGACGCGGTTATGATAGGCAGAGGCTGTGAGGGAAATCCGTTTATATTCAGACAGGTAAACGAATATCTGAAAAACGGCAAAGTGAACTTTGAACCGACTCCTCAGGACAGACTTGCGCAAGCGTTGGAACATATTGAAATGCTTGTTGAAGAAAAGGGCGAAAGCCGCGGAATAAAAGAGGCGAGAAAGCATATTGCGTGGTATATCAAGGGACTTGCGGGTTCGTCGAGATTAAAGGGCGAAGTTTTCAAAATTAGTGATATTGCCACAATGCGAATATGCCTTACAGACTATATTAATCAATTATAATAAACTTTAAAATGACGTAAAAAAGGTCTTGAAAAAAACCGCAAAATTTGTTATAATTAATAAAATTAATACTAATGAGAGGAGTTATAAGAATGGAAGAAAAATTTTCTAAGGAAGGTCTTACATTTGATGATGTATTACTTGTACCGCAAGCATCTGATTTTACACCTAACGAAGTTGACTTAACAACAAAACTAACTAAAAACATAACGCTTAACATACCGCTGATGAGTTCGGCAATGGATACTGTTACAGAGTCGTCAATGGCTATTGCAATCGCACGAGAGGGCGGAATCGGAATAATTCATAAGAATATGACGATTGAACAGCAGGCTGCGGAAGTTGATAAAGTAAAGAGAAGTGAGAACGGCGTTATAGCCAATCCGTTCAGTCTTTCTGAAAACCATACGCTAAAAGACGCAGATGAGCTTATGGGTAAATATAAAATTTCAGGTGTTCCGATTTGTGATGACAATAACGTGCTTATCGGTATAATTACAAACCGTGACTTGAGATTTGAAACAGATTTTGCAAAGAAAATTAAAGACGCTATGACAAGCGAAAATCTTATAACTGCTCCTGTCGGAACAACTCTTTCAGAGGCGCAGAAAATTCTTTCAAAGCACAAGATTGAGAAGTTGCCGATAGTTGATGAAGAAAATCACTTAAAAGGACTTATTACAATAAAGGATATTGAAAAAGCTATCCGTTATCCGAATTCTGCAAGAGATAAGAACGGCAGACTTTTGGTCGGTGCGGCAATCGGTGTTACAAACGATGCATTGGAAAGAGTTAAGGCTGTATATGATGCAGGTGTTGACGTTGTTGTACTTGACAGTGCACACGGTCACAGTAAGAATATCATAAATAAGGTTAAGGAAATCAAGGAGGCATTCCCTGATTTGGACTTAATCGCAGGAAATATCGCAACAGGCGAGGCGGCAGAGGCACTTATTAACGCAGGCGCAGACTGTGTTAAGGTCGGTATCGGACCTGGTTCAATCTGTACAACCCGTGTCGTTGCAGGTATCGGTGTACCGCAGATTACTGCTGTATATGACGTAAGCCAAGTTGCAAAGAAGTACAATATCCCTGTTATCGCCGACGGCGGTGTTAAGTATTCGGGCGATGTTGTTAAGGCTGTTGCGGCAGGTGCTGATGTAATTATGCTTGGCAGCTTGCTTGCAGGCTGTGACGAAAGCCCGGGCGAATTTGAAATATTCCAAGGCAGACGTTTTAAGGTTTACAGAGGTATGGGTTCTATTGCGGCTATGGAATGCGGAAGTAAGGACAGATACTTCCAAACAGGTTCAAAGAAACTTGTTCCGGAGGGTGTTGAAGGTCGTGTACCTTACAAAGGCCCTGTTTCTGATACTATATTCCAAATACTCGGCGGTCTGCGTTCGGGTATGGGTTACTGCGGAACTAAGACAATTCAGTTGTTAAAGGAAAACGGTAAGTTCGTAAGAATTACAGGTGCAGGTCTAAAGGAAAGCCATCCTCATGATATTTATATCACTAAAGAGGCTCCAAACTACAGCTACAATACACAAGGCTAATTTGAATTTTAGGCAAGTCACAAATGTGGCTTGCCTTTTTTGTGAGTAAATATGTTGATAAATATAGAAATGTGTGGTATAATATATTTACCACATTTTTAACTATTTAAAACCTGTTTTGGTGGGAGGAAAACAACAAATGAAAAAGAAACTTTTAAGCATTGTTCTTGCATTGTCCATGCTTTGTGCATTTGTGCCGCTTGTAGCGTCAGCTGAAGTAGCAACAAGCGGTACTTGCGGAGAAAACCTTACTTGGACACTTGGCGAGGACGGTACACTTACAATCAGCGGTACGGGGGATATGTATGATTATTATAATGACTTCTTTGGTCAGAGTAAAATAAAAAATGTCATTATAAAAAACGGTGTAACAAGTATTGGTAATTCTGCATTTGAAATATGTGGTAAATTGACAAGTATAGAAATTCCAAACAGTGTAACAAGTATTGGTAATAGAGCATTTAATTATTGCCGAAGCCTAACAAGTATAAAAATTCCTAATAGTGTAAAAAGTATAGGTGATTCTACGTTTGAGGATTGCTCAAGTCTAACAAGTGTAGAAATTTCAAACAGTGTAACAAGTATAGATGATTATATGTTTAGGAATTGTGAAAAATTAATAAGTATAGAGATTCCCAATAGTGTAAAAAGCATAGGCGATTATGCATTTGAGGATTGCTCAAGTCTAACGAATATAGAGATTCCTAATAGTGTAAAAAGCATAGGCGATGGCGCGTTTGAACATTGCAACAATCTAACAAGCATAGAGATTCCTAATAGTGTAATGAGCATTGGTAATAGGGCATTAAGTTATTGTCAAAGTCTAACAAGCATAAATGTTGACAAAGATAACTCAAAATATTATTCCATAGACGGCAACTTGTTTAACAAAGATAAACTTATATTGATACAGTATGCATTGGGAAAAACTGAAAAATCATATATAGTACCAAACGGTGTAACAAGTATAGGTGCTGGTGCGTTTGAGTACTGTGAACATCTAACAAGCATAGAGATTCCAAATAGTGTAACAAGTATAGGTGCTGATGCATTTGGATATTGTAAAAATCTAACAAGTATAAAAATCCCCACTAGTGTAACAAGTATAGGCGATTATGCGTTTGAGTACTGCAAAAATCTAACAAGTATAGAGATTCCAAATAGTGTAACAAGTATAGGTGCTGGTGCGTTTGGATATTGCGAAAATTTAATAAGTATAGAACTTCCTGATAGTGTAATAAGTATAGGTGCTGGTGCGTTTGGACATTGCGAAAATTTAATAAGTATAGAACTTCCTGATAGTGTAATAAGTATAGGTGTTGGTGCGTTTGAGTACTGCGAAAATTTAACGAGTATAGAGATCCCAAATAGTGTAACAAGTATAGGTGCTGGTACGTTTGAACATTGCGAAAATTTAACAAGTATAAAAATTCCCAACGGTATAAAAAATATAGGCGATTATGCATTTGAAAATTGTCTGAATCTAATAAGGATAGAAATTCCCAATAGTGTAACAAAAATTAATGAACGTGCATTTAGAAAATGTACTGATTTAACAGACGTATATTACAACGGCACAAAAAAACAATGGAACGAAATTAACATAGGCAATTATAATGACGATTTAAAAAATGCAACTATTCATTATAAAAGAGATATACCTTTGACAACTGCAACGATAAAAACAGAAAAAGTTGGGGAGGCATATACTTTTAATGTTGAGCCGGAGCAAAAATATGAAGATTGTTATGTTTATGCGGCTATGTATGACGAAAACGGTCTATTAACAGGCTTTAATCGTGTTCCGCTTGAAACATCGGGCAGTACAAATATTTCTGTTGGCAAAACAGATAATGCCGAGTCGGCGAAAGTATTTATTTTATCAGATATGTTACAGCCTGTTATAGCAACACAAGAATTTACATTAGAATAATACTTAAAAAGGCGGTGCAAAACCGCCTTTTTGTATGCCTAAAACAACCCCATACCACCGTATGTGGCGATAAGTGCGGCGAAAACGATTGAAACCATAGACAGAAGTTTAATAAGTATATTAACGGACGGGCCTGATGTATCCTTAAACGGATCACCGACCGTATCGCCGACAACGGCGGCTTTATGATTTTCGCTGCCTTTACCGCCGAAATTACCTGCCTCGATATATTTTTTCGCATTATCCCAAGCACCGCCTGAATTAGCCATCATTACAGCAAGTGCAAAACCGGATATTAAAGCACCTGCAAGCATACCGACAACACCGTTGCACCCAAGCACCAATCCGACAATTATCGGTGCAAGTATTCCGAGTGCGGCGGGGAAAATCATCTCTTTCAGCGAAGATTTTGTGCATATGTCAACGCACGTTTCATAATCAGCCTCTGCTTTTCCGTCAATCAATCCTTTTATCTCCTTAAACTGTCGTCTTACTTCAACAACAATTTTTTGTGCCGCACGTCCGACGGCTCTCATAGTCATTGCACTGAACAGAAACGGCAGCATTGCCCCTGAAAACAAGCCTATAAGCACCGCCGGATTAGTGACGGAAAGATTAAGTTCAATTCCCATTTCGGTTATTTTATCGGTGTATGAAACTATCAGTGCAAGCGCGGTCAGTGCCGCCGAGCCTATTGCAAAACCTTTGCCTGTTGCGGCGGTCGTGTTGCCGAGTGAATCGAGTGCGTCCGTTCTTTCACGCACTATATCGGGAAGTCCCGACATCTCCGCAATACCTCCTGCGTTGTCGGCAACAGGACCGTATGCGTCTGTCGCGAGCGTTATGCCGAGCGTTGAAAGCATACCGACTGCCGACAAACCAACTCCGTAAAGTCCGTCCTCAAAGCTTGCCATACCTCCTGCGGTAAAGTAGCTTATAATTACCGAAATTCCGATTATAATAACAGGTATCGCCGTTGACGACATTCCCAGTGCGATACCGTCTATTATGATTGTCGCCGAGCCTGTATTTGAAGATTTTGCAAGGTTTTTTGTAGGCTTGTAAGAGTCTGACGTGTAATACTCTGTGAAATATCCTATCATCACGCCTGCGATAAGTCCCGAAATAACCGCCCAAATTACATTTGAATTGTCGGGAAGTAATGTGAAAATAAGAAATGCCGAGCCGACTGCCGACAGGATTGACGCAATGTATGTACCGCGTCTTAATGAGCCTAAAAGCGATTTTTGCGTTGCACCTTCCTTTGTCGAAACGAAAAATGTGCCGATAATAGACGCAATTATGCCGATTGCGGCGATAAGCATCGGCACAAGTACACCGTTAAAGCCAAGTCCTGCCGCCGACGCAAGCGCTCCGCACGAAATAATCGAGCCGACATACGATTCATACAAATCAGCACCCATTCCTGCAACGTCACCGACATTGTCGCCGACATTATCGGCAATGCAGGCAGGATTACGCGGATCGTCCTCAGGTATACCGACTTCGACTTTACCGACTAAATCTGCTCCGACATCAGCCGCTTTTGTGAATATTCCGCCACCCACACGTGCAAACAGTGCCATTGAACTTGCACCCATACCGAATGTGAGCATAGCAGTCATAACTTCATTTATGCTTAGTTTAAACACAAATTTCAAAAGAATAAACCACACGCTTATATCGAAAAGTCCCAAACCGACAACGGTAAGCCCCATAACAGAGCCTGATGCAAACGCGATTTTTAAACCCTTGTTAAGTCCGTCACGAACACCGTTCGCGGTGCGTGTGTTGGCATATGTGGCGATATTCATTCCGACATATCCCGATAATCCCGAAAAAAATCCGCCTGTCAAAAATGCAAACGGCACAAACGGACTTAAAAATCTTTTCGCCGCAAGTACGGTCAAAATGAAAAACATAATCGCAAAAAATATGCCGACTGTTTTGTATTGCCGTTTAAGATATGCCATTGCACCTTTGCGTATTTTGACGCTGATGCTTTTCATCATATCCGTACCTTCGCTTTTTCGCTTTACGGAGTAAAATTTGATGAATGAAAATAACAGTGCGGTAAGTGAACAGACAAGAACTATTATCGGTGCAGCAGTTTCAAAGCTTTCCATACGGATACCCCCTTTTGTTTATATTTATTCTGCTTTTTGGGGTTTGATTACAAAAAAAGACGACTGTTTTATCAGTCGTCTAATGGTTTTATTTCTGTATAGTAAATATTGTAACACTTTTCGGCGGGAATGTGTATTCAAATGTATTTGATACGGCGGTTAAAGCCGATGTTTTCGGCGATACCTTTTTCGGATTATCGAAATCGTTTATATCATCAAGCGAATTGCCGGAAAGCTCCGTTACGTTTGCGTTAATGCCGTTTACGCCTTCAACGCATATTTCAGATGTTATTTCGGTGTCACGCACATTGACCGCTTTAATATAAATGTTGTTATCGTCACTGCTTGCGGTGTAGTATAATTCCTCCATAACAGGCTGTTTGTCGATTGCAGTGTTTGCGGTTTTGCCATTTATATATGTAGTAATATTTCTGCCGTTGACTTCAAGGCAAAGTTTGTATTCCTGTCCTGTCATTACGGAGAAAATGTTGTGGTCAAGGCACGAACCGCGTCCGTTTACTTGTGCGTTGACTTCTGTGTCTTGATTTTGCCAACCGCCGATAAACCATTGAATTAAGTTTTTATCGTCCGACTTGCCGAAGAACAGGCGGAAACCTTTGTCACCTGCAGTACGTTTGGCGGTAAATTCGACTTTGTAATGATTTGAGTCTATGCTGTCTATAACGGCTTTACCGCCGTTGTTGAATGATAGATTGTCGTATGTTTTTACATTGTCTGTTGTGATGTCGGTGATTTTAATATCGTAAAATTCCGCACTGCATCTGTCAGCTTCAATCTCAATATTACCGCTGATTTTGTTACTGCCAAGAGTGATAGGCTTGTCAAAACCGTCATGCTTTACATCAAGTAGGTTGTTACCTGTGCAGTTCATAAACATTTTTTGTACATAGTAATTCGCACTGCCGTATACTCTGTGATTGTCAAACCAAATCATATCGGGTTGCCAGTTTATGTAGTCGACATTGCATAGCAGTGGCGCATAGCATACAAGACCGATTGCGTGTGCGTTGTTTTCAAGTCCTGTCATATATGCCGCCTCGATAAGTGCGTTGTAATATGTGTTGCCCCATGACGCGTATTCGCCTAAGAATACTTTCGGACCGTCTGACGGCATATTGTCGTAACGGTGGCAGTTGGCAAGCATCCATTCGGGTGATGTGTAATAATGTTCGTCTACAAGGTCAGAGCCGTTCTTTTTTGCGTTGTTCCAACCGCGTTCGAATTCGCCGCCTTGCGGGAACGGTCCGGCAGAGTTGATTATTTTTATTTGCGGATATTTCTCTTTTATAGCTTTGTGGAAAAGGTCATATCTGTCCCAAAAGCCTTGACCGACTTCTTCGTTGCCGATTGCAAGATATTCAAGGTTGAACGGCTCAGCGTGTCCCATATCACATCTTATTTTGCCCCACTTCGTGTCGGCAGTGCCGTTGGCAAATTCGATAAGGTCAAGTGCGTCATCAATCCATTCCTGCATTTCGTCAAGCGGAACGGCTTGCTCCATGTGCGGATTATATCCGGCAGGAAGTACAGGCAGAGGCTTTGCACCGATGTCCTCACAGAATTGGAAGTATTCAAAATATCCGAGTCCCAACGATTGATTGTATCGCCAGTTGTTACGTCGTGACGGTCTGTCGGTTACAGCACCGATTGTATTTTTCCAACGGTACATTGAGTTTCTGTCGTCGGAATTAAGTGTGCCGTCGTGGATAAGACAACCGCCCGGAAAACGCATAAATTTAGGCTTTAAGTCCGCAAGCATTTCGGCTATGTCGTTTCTCATACCGTTTTTGCGGTTTTTGTAGGTTTTAACGGGGAATAATGATACAAAATCAAGACAGAATTTACATTCTTGCTTTGATGTGACTGCAAGCACTGCCGAAAAATCGTCAACAGGTGATGTTAATGTAAATGAATATTCCGTCCATTCGTTTGACGTGATGTTAAGCGACTTTTCTGTAATGACTTCACCGTATGCGTTGTCTATTGAAACTGTTATTTCACAAGGCTTGTCACTTTTTGCGTAGCATGAAAAATTGTAGCTTTCATTTTCTTCTACCGCAATACCGCTGTTGTAGCCAAGATTTTTTATGCCGGCTCTTGTGCCTGTTTTGTTAATTTCAAGAATAAGATAATTCGGATTTCGCTTTGAAAACGGTGATTTGTTTGATACAAATGACGATACTGACGCACCGCCCTCTTCAATACGTTTCCAAGCCGTCAACGCCTGATATGACGGATTGTCCATAGGTGAAAATTCAAACGCTCGGTTGCGTATCATTTCACCGTAAAGTCCGCCGTCGGCGGCATGGTTTATGTCTTCAAAAAATATACCGTAAAAATCGGACATAGACGCTTTTTTGTTTGTGGTTACTGTGATTTTGTTCATGCTTTAATTCCTTTCGTGATACTTCTAAACTTTTCATATTATATCATAATCCAAATATAAATGTTTGCAATTTTCAGACTTTAATTTAAAATAATCGGTAAAAGTAACACTTTTCGGTGAGTTTCATATTCTATACCAAGGGAAAACCCCAAAAACATAGAAAGGAATGATAATAAATGGCTGATTGTAACAGAAATTGCTGTAATGACTGCGGAAGAGAAAGAAAATATCCTTGTGATACAAATTTCCGTGAAGCAGTGTGTGTACATACTGATAAGATATATGACAGTTGCAGGGATAAAGACTGCTTGGAAAATGTACGCGTGTACTTGACTTCGTGCGGTCAGGATATTGTTGACAGAGCAATAAACGTTAAATGCACAAAAGCCGAAGTGATTTGGGTGTTTACGGATATTGAGGCTGTGCCGTTTAACAGAGGTTTTTATTCGGTTGATTTGAAGTATTTCTTTAAAGTTACCTTAGCAGTATTAACCGAGGTTGAATGATGTGCCGAAATGGGTAAAATAAAAATCAGACGAAGTTCCAATAGATATAAATATCATCATCATCTACTTCAATTCTGTTGATTAATGATGTTATAACTTTAACTTTTTCCGTAAATTCTCCGTTGTCTAAGATGTTGGATATACCGGATAATCTTTTCTTTGCATCTTCAGCTGAAATTAATGGTTTGTGCTCGTTAATCGCATTCATTTCTGTTTCTATACGTTTTTTGTCGGTATTTAGTGCAGTGATTTTTTTTGCCACAAAGTCAATATCAATTCCGTCTATGCTATACAAATCAGTTAGCTTATTCATTTGTTTTTCTATTTCTTTGATTCTTTTTTTATAGAATTCTTTTTTTTCTGTGATGTTATTGTTTGATTGGTTTAGTTTAATAATATTATCAACTTCGGCTGGATTTGCCACTAATGCTTTTATTTCATCAATTACTGCTTTATCCAATACGTCCATAGTCCATATTTTATTTTTACAACTTTTATCTCGGACCATATTTTTATATGAACTACGACTATAACATTGATATTTATTATAATAATATACTTTGCTGCCCTTTTCGTATCGGCGAACTCTTTTAAAATATCTTGCACCGCATTTTTTGCACCATAGAATACCTGCGAGCAAAGATGTTCTGTTAAATGCATTACGATAATGGGGATTATTTTCGGCTCTTATTTTCAATTTGGTCTGTACCTTATCAAATACTTCTTGAGATATAATTGCTTCGTGTTGCCCCTTGTACAGCTCGTCACGGCAATGTGTCCATCCGGCATAAAGAGGATTTGTCAACATTTTTCTGATTCGGTGATCATACTTGAATTTCTCTGAAAATACTGATAATTTAGCCGCTATTCCCATCATAGTCATATCATCTTCCAAAAATAGACGATATGCTTCCTTTATCAATTCGGCTTCTTCTTTGTTTATTATAAGTTGACCGTCAATATAATCATACCCTGTTGGTGCTCCGCCTCCGTGATGTAGTCCTTCCTTTGCTCTTGCATCTTTTCCCATTATGGAACGTTCTCTGAATTGCTCACGCTCCAACTGTGCAAATACTGATAATATACCAATCATAGCACGTCCGAAGGGTGTTGATGTATCAAAATTTTCTGTTATAGATGCAAAATTGACATTGTTTTTTATGAAAACATCTTCAATCAGGTATAATGTATCTTTTTGTGAACGACTTAGGCGGTCTAATTTATAGACTAATACCATATCTATTTTACCGTCAGCAACATCTGATATTAATTGTTGCATTCCGGGGCGGTCAGTATTTGCACCGGAAAAGCCTGCGTCAGTATATGTTTTATATAAAATCCAACCTTTAGCAGCACAATAATTTTTTAGACGTTCTACTTGCTCACCGATCGAATAACCCTCTCGTGCTTGCTCTTGGGTAGAAACTCTTGAATATATTCCGACCTTCATATATTGAAAAACTCCTTTCAAACTTGTTTTTAATCAATTATTTTGATGCCAAAAGCGTGTAAAGTTCATCTTCTGTTATGATCGAAATATCAATCCCTTTTTCTTGATAATCTAAGGCTTTTTTCATTTTTCCGGTCATAACTGTACTATTAGTTACTAAAAAATTTGTAGATTTCGTAATATTATCGGCACAAAGTCCACCGACATTTTTTATATGTAAATATGCCTCAGAGCGTGTCATACAATTTAGTTGTCCTGTTATAACTATTGTTTTATTATATAATGGATGATTTTTGTTAAATTCAGTATTTGTCGATACTATATCTTTTTGACTGACATGCTTAGTGCTATGTGTTTTCTTTGAATCTTTGGTTGATACGCAATCGTTAAAAGAATATTTGTAGGATTTTCCAACCAATGTAGCTATATCATCATTATTGAAATCTATCAGAGATAACAAAACCTCTGATGTTGCAACAGCATCACTCAAGGCTGAATGAGCGTTTTTGTTTTCGATGGAAAAATAATCACACAAACATTCCAAGGTGTGATGCTCTAAAGGCAAATCACTGTATCTGGCATACTGTAAGGTACAAAACACCGGAAATGGAATTTCGTCTGTGTTATAACCGTAATACTGCAATGTAGATTTTATATGCCCGAAATCAAATGGAGCATTATGAGCAAAACAAAGATTAAAACGGTTAAATAAATGTTTGATTTTATCCCATACCACGTCAAATGTCGGAGCATCTTCAACCATCTCGGAAGTAATTCCGTGAAGATTTGAAAATTTCTCAACAAAAACATTTGGAGTTGGCTTAATTAAATATTCAATTTTTTGTGTTATTTTAAAGTCATCTAATACTACAATTCCTATTTGGCATATACTTTCAGGACTATAATTGGCTGTTTCAATATCAAGTACAATAAATCTCATTTGTGTTTTTCTCCGCTTATAATAATGTTATTTGTTCGGAAGTTGTTGGCAAATTTAACTTTGTAATTTGGAATGTAGGTGTTTTGGATACGTTTTCTCTTACTTTTTCTTCTGAAATTTTACCGTTTTCATCTAAAACACTGTTTTTACCGTTAAATATTAAACCATTTAATATATTTTTTCTGCTACGGCATAGCGAGGCTTGTGTCGCATCCGTTTCAACACATTGTAAGCTATCGCAACATTGTTTCCATTTGCTACAAAAAGAAAAAGAGTTGGGATTGTTTTTTAAATATATATCATCAAATAACTCTAATAAGAATTGAGCATTGTCATTTATAAAAACAAAATCAGGAATCAAAATTTTAAGCGGTATAGTATCAGTTTTGGTAGTTGATTTTGAATAGCTGATTTTAAATTTATCTAAAAGTGTTTTGCTATTATTTTTTTAAATACACTTCGTGTGTTTTTCTAAACTGAAAAAGTATATCATTTTTCAGCATAATATTAATTGTGCTTTTATTTTTCTTTAAGTGTAATTCGGCAACATCTCTGAAAAAGTATATCATTTTTCAGCATAATATTAATTGTGCTTTTATTTTTCTTTAAGTGTAATTCGGCAACATCTCTGCAATTCAATTCAAGAAAACGTTTTAACCATTCATAAAATTCATAAATAAAGTTATTTTCTTTCATTTTTCAACACTTCCTCTGTAATTATTAAATGGCATTGTTATCACTCCTTAAATATTACCTTTCACCCTATGTACTCTAATAGTATCCTTTATAAAATTTTCGGGTACATTAAAATATTCAGCCAACTGCCACACTTCCGTATACCCCTTTTTAAATGCCGATAACAGTTTGTCAGCCGGAATTAGTTCCTGCACCGCCCAACGTATCGCACGTTCTTCCATTCGTTGACGTGTTTCAAATTTTGAATTGATTTTGTAAAACGAACCGGTTTCGTGATGCCCTAATTCGTGAGCATATGCGTCTATCAATTCTGGCATTGTATTAATCATTAATGGATTTAATGCAATAGCTCCGGGGATAGATAATGCTTTTGTGGCTCTCATCGGAAAAAAATCGACATCTATATTATGGTTTATTGCATATTGATTTAATTGATTTAGCATTATTCTTCCTTCTTCCATTGTTCTTTTTTGAAACGTGCATAATCTAATATATCTTGCTTTTGTTCATCGGTTAATTCTTTAACTTCACCGTATAATGCAAATTCGATTTCTCCAAGCTGCTCATCCAAAGTATTTTCTTTCTTTTCCTTGCCCAGCAAGAAATCAACTGTTACATCAAAATAATTAGCTAATTTTTTTATGATGTCAAGATTAGGTTCACTAACCCCACGTTCATATTTAACATATGTGGTTCTATCTACACCAAGATATTTTGCTACGTCTTTTTGATATACGCCTTTTTTTGTTCGCAATTCTTTAAGAACGTTCATTGTAATCACCTCAAACATATTATATGTGAAATAACTTCACATATCAAGGCAAAGTGAAGAAATTTCACTTATTTTTAAAAAAAGTCTTGACAAGTGAAGAAAGTTCACCTATAATATAAATTACAAGTGAAGAAACATCACTTTTAGGAGGTGAAAAAATGAATAATTTAAAAGAACTACGAGAAAAAGCAAATTTAACACAAGAAAGTCTTGCAAAGTTAATCAATGTCGATAGGTCAACCATCGCAAAGTGGGAAACAGGCGAAGCATCGCCAAGAAGTGATAAGTTGCCGACACTTGCAAATGTATTGAATTGTACAATAGACGACTTATTTTAAAAATAATCTGCTGGCATATGCCAGCCACTCTGTTTTTTGTTTTTTTACCGTGGATTTAGTGTTTTGTCAGCGGTGTTTCTTCTTTTTCAGGGTGGCTTACATATGCCAGCAGAAAAATATTTAATCACAGGTTGAGGTGAGCCACTCACTCCATATGAATGTAGAAATATATAAAATTTTAAAAATCTTTTTTCAAAATATCACCTTCAAAAATGTTTTGACTATGGGTGGCTCTCTTGAACCTGTGACGGAAAGGGGAAATAAAAATGATAACTATCGGTTGGGCGTGTATCGTCATTGGTTGCAGTTTGGTGGCGTATTGCAAATGAAAGCTGTAACATTCAAATACGATACTATATTCAAAAAAAGTATGAGTTTTACAATGCAAATTTCAGATGAATTGTATGACGCATTGAAAATTCAAGACAAAATGCAGGATTTTCGTGTCAGTGAAATCATGGACGATATTTCGTCCATGCTATCAATAGTTGCCGAATTGCAGAGTTTTGGTGCAATTAAAGGCGGTTATAGTATTGATTTTAATGACAATTAAAAAAATTACCGCCGTTTGCTTATGAAAAGGTAGAAAAACGGTGAAAAATAAGGACTTAAATAATGAGAGGACAAAAAAAGCACCTTTCGGAATAGGACAAAATACATAATTCATAAATATGGAACGAGGTGATAAAAATGAAAATACATCATATATTAGCGAACGGAAAAGAAGTTGAAAGTGTGGCAGGAAAAGTTATCAATGTGTCGGAATTTCCTATGTTGTCTTCTGTTTTTCGTTCGGTAAATCAACGAATTCAAGAACAGGCAACCGAAAACGAAGAAAAAGGAGCGTAATGCTCCTACGGTTGGACAAGCAAAGGAGGAGAGAAAAATGAACAAAGCAATGCTGATAGGTCGTATTTGTAGTGATTTGGAAAAGAAGTACATATGTGACAGTACCGTCGTTCAAGTGTCTTTGGCAGTGCAAAGACGTTTCAAAAATGCTAAAAATGAGTATGACACAGATTTCATTCAATGCGAATTGTGGGGACACAATGCGGATTTTCTTGAAAAAAACTTCTCAAAGGGTGACATGGTCGCATTTGTAGGTGCAATTAAGAACAACAACTACGAAAAAGATGGTGTTAAGCACTATTCAAACAAAATAGTTGTAGAATCAGTGTATTTCACCGGAAGTACACTGATGAAGAAAAAACAATAATTGTGCAATTTGACTTAAATAAACCCTGCGGAAAGGTAGGGTTTATTCGAGTACGCTCGAAAAAAGTACGGTGTACAAAGGAAAGAAAAGGAGAAAATTAATAATGGCGATTTACAGAATACACAAAGAGGATAACTATGTAATAGTTGATAAAGCCTTTTTGCTGAATGAAAAAATCAGTTTGAAAGCTAAAGGACTTTTAGCCCTGTTGTTATCTTATCCGGATAACTGGCAATTTTACGAAGCAGAAATAGTACAACACGCAGCAGACAAAGCAAATTCATTGAGTAGTGGACTAAAAGAGTTGATAGAAAACGGCTATATAGTACGAAAACTTGGCAAAGATGAAACAGGAAAGTTTAAAGGTTATGAGTATCATATTTACGAAAAACCGATAACGGAAAAACCGATAACGGAAAAACCGATAATGGAAAAACCGATAACGGAAAAACCGATAACGGAAAAACCGATAACGGAAAAACCGATAACGGAAAAACCGATAACGGAAAAACCGATAACGGAAAATTCGGTACTACTAAACAATAAAGACACTAAGAATAAAGACACTAAGAATAAAAACACTAAGAATAAAAACACTAAGACTGCTTCGTCACCAGAGTTGGCGTCTGAGTTCAAGGAGTGGTATTCAAAATATCCGCACCCACGAAATGAACAACAGACCATGAAGAACTACATCAAAGCACGAAAGACCTATTCAGCCGAACAGTTGATGACTGCACTGAATAACTACCTCGCTGAAATAGAGGAACAGCACACAGACAAACGCTATATTAAACATTCCACAAATTTTGTGGGACAAGAGCAAGCGTTTGTCGATTACTTAGACACACCGGCACAGCCGGTTTTGACTGAGGAAACTGATGATAGTTACATCGCCACAATCGAGGCGGAAGACCCTGAGTATGCCGCACGACTCCGAAGGAGGGATAACGATGTATGAACAACAACAAATTCCTGCCAACTATGAGGCGGAGCAGGCAGTCGTTGGTGCATTAATCATCGGTGGCAATGTGGATGAATTAACCACCGAAGTTAATCTAACACCCGATGATTTTTATTTCAGTGATTGCAAATTGGTGTACAAATGCATTTTGTACCTAAACGACAAAAACGATAAAATCGACATAGTAACGGTAGATAGTACATTAAAAACCGCCAAAGAATACAAGGGAATTGAATTTCTGAAAAATGCGATCAGTAACAACCCAACGAAACATAATTTAATTTACTATGGCAAAATCGTAAAAGAATATGCGAAACGTCGTTGGTACATAGATATGTCAAATAAAATATTGACTATGGCAGGCAATACAACATTGCCAATAGAAAAAATATCCGACAAAGTGGAATATATGCTGGCAACAGAAAGCGATTCTATCAATGTCAATACCGCAGACGATTTGATGATGCAGACGTATGACACCATTGCAAAAGCAAGTGAAAACAAAGGTAGTATTCCGGGACAGGCAACAGGATTTGATAACATAGATTTGAAAATGGGCGGTATGGACGGATTGGCTGTTTTAGGTGCCAGACCGGGTATGGGAAAAACCGCATTTGCGTTAAATGTTGCTGAACATATAGTTTACAACGAATTAAAACCGGTAGTATTTTTTTCGTTGGAAATGGGTGCACAACAGTTAATGCTCCGATTGGTATCATCAATGACACGCATTAAATATTCTGCTTTGCGATATGGGGAATTGGAAGATGATGATTGGACAAAACTCGCCAGTTTCATGAATCAATCAGAAAAAACAAAAAAATTGTTAATCTGTGATGAACCCAAGATGACAGTGCGAAAAATTCGTTCAGTTTGCCGTAGGTTAAAAAAACAATATGGCTCTTTGGGGGCGGTGATTGTTGACTATTTGCAATTAATTGAAATGCCAAACAATAAAAACTGCACAAAGGCACAAGCAGTCGGTGATGTTAGCCGAGAGCTGAAAATCTTAACGAAAGAATTAGGTTGTCCGATAATTGCTCTTTCGCAGCTGAATAGAGCAAATGAGCAACGGTCGGACAAAAGACCGACACTTGCCGATCTTCGTGACAGCGGGGCTATTGAACAGGATGCCGACAGTGTAATGTTCATCCATAACGAAGACGCATATAGAAAAGACAAATCACAACCACCAACAGGCAAAGTTGAGATATTGTTACCGAAATCAAGGTTTTCGCAAACAGGAACAATGTTTTTAAAATTCCAACCGGAATACATGAAATTTTCAAATTGGAATGTGAAAAAAGACCCATTTAATCGTAGTAAAAATTCGGCGGCAGTGTGGGACAAACCGGACGAAAATGATAAAGAAAACGCAAAAACTGGCGAAGCTGAAAAAGAGGAAAAATGACAAAGTGAAAGCTGATGAAATTTCAGAAAAATAACCAGATTTTAATGGTTATAAAATCGAAAAAAAACATAATTGATTTTATAATCAAAAAAACGGCTTAGGACATCAGATTTTAAGCCGTTTCTACGAAAATATAATCACTATTTTTATTTGAATATTAGCCATAGAATAAAAGATAAAAAAATCGAATCAAAATTTATTGCGAAGAAAGGAGTAGCAAAAATGAAGTTCAGAACATTCAAATATAACATCATTAGGGCAATCAAAGTTATAAATCATGCTGTCAATGCAGAAACGATGAAGATGTTGGGCGGTATTCTGATAGATGCCAATGCACCGGATATGGTGGAATTGACAGCATATTCAAATGACATAAAAATCAAATATTATGTTCATGCGGACGTTGAGCAGAAAGGGACTGTTGTATGTAACCCAAAGTATTTGATGAACATTTCAAAAGGTGAAAACATGGAGGTTATAATATCAACCGACAAAGACAATGTCATTGAAATGAAAATCGGAACATACAAGCAGAAATGGCAAGGAACAGTTGCGGAAAATTATCCGAAAATATCAATGCCGGAAGCAATAATGAATTGATGTTAGAACAGGAACGGTTTAGAGAAATTTTAACTAAAACTGTGCCGTTTGCAGCACCGACAGTCGGATACAGACCGCAGTATAACGGTGTGTTATTTGACATAAAAAACGAAACATTACACAATGTTTCAACTGACGGTAAACGAATGGCACATATAACTACACCTGTTGGCACATATGGAAATATGTCGTTTGTAATAACGCTTCCTGCGGCAAAGGAACTGTGTCGTATTGAAAGTGAAAATCCGCTGTTGCGTATTGTTGTTGATAATACAAATATGCGGTTGTTGTTAGATTATAGTGAATTTATAGTTGTCGCCAGTACATTTAATGAAAATGGTTATGTCAAATATGACAATATGATGAATCGTGAATCGGATATAACTGCAACGGTAAAACGTGCAGAGTTTATGCAGATGATTGAACGCGGTAAATTCGTTTCGGAACAGGGTAAAACAAAAGTTCCGGTAACGTTGGAATTGAAGGATGATGTTTTGAAATGCAATGGCAGAAATATTCGCTGCCAGCTAAAAGATGAAATAGATGCCGATATAGCCGGCAATATTAAAATCGGTTTCAATGCTGATTTTTTAATGGATATGATAAAAACAATACGGTCCGACAATGTTGTTTTGGAATTGAAATCACAGAAAGACGCATTGATAATAAAAGACGGTGATACAGAATTATTGTTGTTGCCGGTGATAGTGTGAAAGGGGACAGTAAAATGCGAAAACGATATTGTAGTATGTGTGGTCGTTTGATGGACGAACACATTGACGAAAACACAGGAAAACCGTTCGATATTCAGTTATGTTCCGGTGTATGTATAGGTGCTGCATGGCGAAATGTTACGGAATCAATTAAAAATGGTGTACGACCACAATGGACGGCAGCAGTAGTACGCAGAAAAAGTAAAGCATTTGAGTATCATAATCAGATAGTAAACTTGTTAAATAAAAAATTTACGCAAAAAAAAATTGCCGAGGCATTAGGAATATCTCATGGTACAGTTCATTCATCGTTGAAACAATACGGAAGGGAGTTTATTTAAGATGATAGGAAGAAGAATAAAAGAATTAAGAATAAAAAACGGATTGAAACAACAAGAGCTGGCGGATATGTTCGGCTTATCAAGTGTGTCTATTTCATTTTATGAAAATGAGCAAAGACAGCCAGATATAGATTTTGTTGTTGCGATAGCCAAATATTTTGATGTTTCAACTGATTACTTGTTAGGAAAAACAAATACAAAGAGAATACAGAGAGAAGAAAGGATTGGAGTATTCAGCAAAAGATTGAAACGTGTAAGAGAATTAAAAGGTATATCACAAAGACAAGCAGCAGAAGATTTAAACATAAGTCCACAAAATCTATCGTATTACGAAAACGGTCGTGACGCTGGATACGATTTACTTATCCGTATGGCTCGATACTATGATGTTACAGTTGAGTATTTAATCGGTGTGTCACCTGTCATGCAACGAGAAAATATAGATGTCAATAAAGAATTGGGATTAAATGATAAGTCAATTTGTTTATTGCGACAACGTGACAAATTCGGAGGGCATAGTATCGCAACTAATATTGTAAACAATATTATGGGGACAAAATATTTCCGAAAGCTTGTTGCTATATTGACCGAAGAAAATGAATGTAAAAACAAAGATACACCAGAGCAAAAAGAACTAAGAAACCAAATAGCAAAAGTATATGGTGAGATTTTTTTTACCAGAAAGCGTGACTGGGAAATAGAACAATGCATAAATGGTATTACAAGAGAATTAAGAGAACAATATGAAGTTTATCCAGTAGATGATTGTGAAAGGTCAATGGAGGAATAAAATTTGAAAAAGCATAAAATAAATATATCCAAGATGATTTTCAAATCGTGGGACAAGCACACTGAAATATGGTGTCGGATAGCATTTATGCTGATGATACCATCAGCACTGAGTAGAGTGTTTGCAACAATATGTATTATATTCGGCTTTGTGCTATTAGCAATAATCAGAAAAGGATATGAAGAATATTGGCATTTAGATAATGCAGATAAAGAAAAATATCATGAACTTATGGCTTTGCTGATGGCACTTAATAATGATGATTTTTGGGGAGGACAAGAAGATGAAAAATAAAAATTTTATTACACCACCAATGAGAAAGCCTACGGGTGAAACGGGAAAAACAGTAGCAAAACGCAAAGATAGTTGGTTTGAGGTAAAATTGAAAGACGGTGAACATCTTTCTTTCAACTATCGTTGTAATACTGTCGAACATGTAGCGGATTTAGTTATATTAAAAGAATGTAATCAGGGAAAAGAAGAAGTATTAACAATTATTCCAAAAGATAATATACTTTATATTTATTAACGCAGGAGGAAAAGTAATGCAAGTAGAGTTGAAAGTGAACGATAAAAGCGTTCAAGCTGAAATCAGCGAGGAACAGCTAAAAAAAATGGGATTATTTGAGCAGCTGAAAGAGTTGGGACTGGTTGAGGATAAACCTAAAACAGGATATGAGAGGGTTGAAAAGGGTAGCACGTATTTTTATAATTATTCGTCAGACGACACGGATAATGATATAGACAAAAAAGATATGGTGGACCAAGAATATTACAATAACGCTAACTATTATAGCGACAAGATGATTGCCGAGAACAACGCTCGTGCAGACAGATTACTCCGTCAACTAAGACAATGGCAGGCGTTAAACGACAAGTCTATTTCGGTAGAAGATTGGAAAGATAACGGCAAAAACAAGTGGTGTATCATATACGGTTATGGTCTTGAAAAATTGTATGTAGACTATTTTCATTGTATCCGATTGCATAATGTGATATATTTCACTACAAGAGAAAAAGCGGAGGAAGCCATCGAAGTATTCAGAGATGAATTGATATGGTATTTCGTTGAATACCAACAACGCCTTGACGAAGAATAAGCAATAAGCGAAACGGGGGAGTGAAAGCATGACGACAAAAGAATGGTTACAGAGAGGAATTGAGATTGAAGAAGAAATTGCTGATTTGCAGGCGGTTAATCCGGTTGTATTTTTGGACGAAATAAATGTAGCAGTTTATGAACAAAACATCAAAAACAGAATTGGCGAATTGTACAAAATAAAAAATGAAATTCTTCAAACTGTGAATCAAGTCGAAAGTGCTACACTCCGAAGACTGTTGATTAAGAGGTATATTCAAAATTTAACGTGGGAAAAGATTGCAGAACAGCTAAACTATTCATACAAACACGTTGTACATATTCTTCATCCCAAGGCACTGTCTGCAATCAAAAGAGTTTTAGAAAAAGATTAAGCCGGATTTTATTCCGGCTTTTTTTGTATGCGGAATTTTATAAAAATCCATAAAACCGTCATTATGTAATAGAATGTAACATTGATCCTGTGGTAGTATATGAATCGAAGGGTGAACTGCCGTGAGGCAGTGGGAAAAAATATCTCAAAGTAAAAGAGGGGAATAGAGATATTAAGATAGGCATAGACACGCTTGAAGTATTCAGCGTACCATGTTTATGCTGATTATACGGAATGTATATGTTAATGCATATACATTCTGTTTTTTATTTTTGGATAAAGAAAGGGACATAATTATGGAGCTATTGCAATTAGTTGAAAAATTCAAGGACGTTTTCAGCATAGAAAAAATTGAAGATGTTGTTGATGAATTAAAATCAACATTGTTAAATGCCGAAAATTGTCGAAAGCTATGTGAAGATTGGATTTTAATATGTCCTGATTTAACAATAGATTATATGCAAATGATATTTCAATATTATTTTGCCGACCGCAAGGAAAAAATGCAAGACTACACACCGAAAAGCCTTGCGGTAGCGGTTGCAGAGTTATCAAAAACCAAAGATGAAAAAATTTGTTTAGATTTGTGTGCGGGAAGTGGAGCATTGACAATCCAAAAATGGAACGAGAATAACGATTTAAAATTTATATGCAAAGAATATGATAGTCGTGTTATTCCGTTTTTGTTGTTTAATTTGGCAATTAGAAATATTGACGCCGAAGTTATCCATTGTGATGTATTGTCAGATGAAAATTTCAAAACATACAGGACGCAAAAGGGTGATAGATTTGCAACGGTTAAAGAAGTAGATAAGAGTGAATTTAAAGCTGATTGTTGTATATCAAATCCGCCGTACAATATGAAATGGGAACAGCCGGTATTTGCACAATTACAGAATAGATTTTCACAGTGCGAAGTACCGCCGGAAAGTAATGCGAATTATGCGTTTATATTGACTGCGTTAGATGAAATTAATGGCAAGGCAAGTTTTATATTGCCGAATGGCGTGTTAAGCACTGACAATCAAAAGGAAAAGCAAATAAGACAGTATTTAGTTGAAATGAATTTCATAGAAAGTATAATTGTATGTCCGGATAAAATGTTTGAAGTTACGTCAATACCAACGTGCATTATAACATTTAATAAAAATAAACAGCATTCGACAGTAGAAATGATTGACCTACGACAGAGGTATGAAACAGAACAGCGAATGCAAAATGGGCAGTTTGGCGGCAAAAGTCACACTAACAGGACATACGCAAAAGAAGTCAAGGTTATATCCGAAAGTCAGATACAAGATGTATTGATACAGATTGAACAGTACGGAAACATTGCGGGTTACTGCAAGGCAGTAAGCATTGAAGAAATCAAAAAAAATGATTATGTATTGACACCGAGCCGATACATAGAATTTGAAAATATAGAAAATGCACATAGACCGTACAACGAAATAGTTGCGGATATTAACAGAATTGTAACTGAAAAAAACAACTGCAAGCTAACCATCAATGAAACAATCGCCAAGTCTTTAGGATTTGACATTGAGCTGTTTAAGCAGGACAACAGTACAAATAATGATTTTTCAAAATTGACAGAAAAAATATGTGGCGAAAAGATTGTTAAAAACGATTATTTCAAAACAACTAAGAACAAAAATGAAATAATATTTGCAAACAACAACAAAGAAAACATTTCAAGTATTCTTATGATGATATTTAATACTTGGAAACAACACATATATTATCTAAATCTTGAAGAAAACAGATACTTAGCAGAACTTCGGGACGCACTATTGCCAGAGCTAATGAGTGGCAAGATTGATGTAAGCAATATATAAACGGTAGAAAGGATAAAACTATGTTTGAAAGAATAAAAATATATCTACGAAAAAAGAAGTTTGAATATAAACGCAGAAAATTCTGCACTGAATGGAACAGACGAAACAGCAAATGGCGTGAATGTCGTCACAAACGTAGAATGTTTGAAAGAGATCTGCGTAGGTGGCTAAGAGAATACGAAGGGTGATTGTATGAATACGGTTGAACCAATTCGTGATAAACGTGATGTATACGCAATCAAAAAATATCTGCGTCAAAAAGATATTAAATATTACATTATGTTCATTACAGGTATTTCATTAGGATTGCGTATTAATGAAATTTTGAAAATGACAGTAGGTGACGTTAAGGGGCGTACTACTGCAACGTTCCGGCAGAGCAAGACCGGAAAGGAAATCACGGTTGCATATAACGATGAGCTGTTGAGAGAATATAAAACCTACTGCGAACACCGTACACCGGAAGAAGCATTGATACCAAATCCAAACAATGAATACAAACCGATAACACGTGACATGGCGTACAAGATTTTGCGTGAAGCAGCGGACCATGTAGGTATCAGATACAAAGTCGGCACACACACATTACGGAAGACGTGTGGCTACCACTATTACAGACAAACACACGATATAGTTACACTGCAAATATGGTTTAATCACCGTAATGCCAGTGATACTTTGCGGTATATTGGCGTTACAAAAGACAGTGTATTAACTGCTATGAAAAACTTTAAAATCTAACTTTGTTATACATAAATGCTCAACGTATAATGAAATCCCAGTTTTTTGTGTGCATTTATTAGTAGGAACTGAACTGTTTCAATTATACACAATAACAGGTTATGTATAATAGACCGAAAGGACGAATGACAATGGCACAGGCTGCACTACACGTATGTAACAAATGCGGATGTCACCGACTGACACACGACACATATTGTGAATTACATCAACATTTGAAACGACAATATGACGACCACAGGGAATCGGCGAGCAAGCGAGGATATAACGGACGTTGGCGAAAAGCAAGCAAGACATATCTATTGTCACATCCGTTTTGTATTCGCTGTCTGCAACAGGGAAGATACGAGAAAGCCACAGTTGTAGACCACATCACACCGCACAAGGGAAATCAACAGCTGTTCTGGGACAGGAACAACTGGCAACCACTGTGCAAGCAATGCCATGACCGTAAGACAGCGACAGAAGACGGCGGTTTTGGTAGATAATATTAAAAAATTTTTTCTTTCGTGAAGATTTTTTTTCACGGGAGGGGGTATCAAAATTGTTTTTGCGAATATGCGGTAGACCGTCGCCCAAGTCTTTTTTACGCACACGCAAGTTTTCGAGAGGGGGTTAAACCAAAAATGGGAGCAAGAGGACCAACGAAAAAACCGGCAGAGCTGGAGGAACTACACGGCAATCCCGGACATAGAAAAACTGAAAACAGATTGCAATTTTCAAAACCGGAAAAAGTTCCGTCACCGCCGGTGTTCCTAAATAAAATTGCAAAAAAAGAGTGGAAACGATTAGCACCGATTGTATTCAATGCCGGAATGCTGACGGATGCAGATGTAGGAACATTTGCCGCATACTGCGATTCATATGCACAGTGGGTATTAGCTGAAAAGGCGATACAGGCAAAACAACCGGACAAAAATTCTCCTGCACCGCTGACGTTTGCCACCGACAAAGGATATGAGCAACAAATACCTGAAATCAGCATTTCAAACACTGCAAAAAAACAAATGCTGACGTTTGCCAAAGAATTTGGATTGACACCGTCATCAAGAGCCGGAATGACAAACCCAGTAGAAACCGAGGACAAAAAAGCAAGTATTATGGAATTCATCAGCAAGAAGAACAGGAGTGCGTAAACTATGGATTCGGTAACATCATATGCGAAAAAAGTCGTAGCCGGCAAGATTATTGCAGGTGATTCGGTAAAAAAAGCGTGCAAGCGACATCTGAAAGATTTAAAAAAATCTAAGAGAAAAGATTATCCGTACTACTTTGATGCAGAGCAAGCGGAATATTGTTTTGCATTCGCTGAAAATTACTGCCGACACAGCAAAGGAAAGTGGGCAGGCAAGCCACTGATATTAGAAGATTGGCAGAGATTTGTTGTAGGTTCTATATTCGGGTGGAAGCGTAAAGATGATGATACACGCCGATTCAGATATTTTTACATTCAGGTGGCACGAAAAAACGGAAAATCTACGTTAATGGCGTTCATCGGACTATATGTTATTGTTTGTGACGGTGAAAACGGTGCTGAAATTTATTCGGCAGCAACCAAAAAAGACCAAGCACGAATTATATTTGACGAGGCTAAGAATATGATTGGGAAGTCACCGGAACTACGAACTATACTGACAACGTATCGGAACAACATCACTTTTGACGCACAATTATCAAAATTTGAGCCGTTGTCGTCAGACAGTGAAACTTTGGATGGTTTAAATGTGCATTTGGGATTGATTGATGAGTTGCACGCACACAAAACAGGTGATGTGTACAATATTTTGGACAGTGCGACAGGTGCAAGAACACAGCCATTAATCGGAACAGGAACGACCGCAGGCAGAAATCCAAACTGTTTTTGTAAGGAATTATATGACTATTACAAAAATATTTTGAATGAAACGGTTGAGAATGAAGATATTTTCATTTACATAGCAGAATTGGACGAAAATGACGATTGGACAGATCCGCAGAATTGGATAAAAGCCAATCCGAATATGAATGTCAGTGTCAACCTAAAAGATATGGAAAGTGTTTATACTGCATCTAAAAATATTCCGTCAAAATTGAATGAGTTCAAGTGTAAAAAACTGAATATGTGGGTTACTGATACCGCTTCATGGGCAAATATGGAGCAGTACAATAAACCACCGACTTTGAAAATCACCAAAGAAGATTTAATCGGTAAAAAGTGTTATGCCGCAGGCGATTTGGCGGTCCGTAACGACTTGGCAAGTGTCGTTTTTGAATTTCCTTTGAGTGACAGGTATTTTGCAGTTTTGCACCACAGTTTTATACCGGAAGACAAGATTTTCGATAATTCACAGAAACATCACATTGATTATCAACGGTATATTGATATGGGATATATAACGGCAACACCCGGTAATGCTGTTGATTTTGACTATATCGAAGATTATATCCTGCGAATGCGTGATAAGTATGACATTTTGGAAGTCTGCTTGGACCCGTGGAACGCAACGCAGTTGGAATCGCACCTAATTGACGAGGGTATGAAAGTTGTTGAGGTCCGACAGGGATTTAAAACATTATCAGAGCCGACCAAAGAATTGGGGATAACGATTGAGGAACGCAAATTAATACACTTTGATGATCCGATATTGAAGTGGGCGGTTGGAAATACAGTAGTTACATTTGATGAAAACGGTAATGTTAGACCGAATAAGGCGAAAAGTATCAATAAGATTGATCCTGCAATGGCACTGATAATAGCACACACCAGAGCATATACACATGAATTGAATTATGTTGATGTCAACGCAATAGCAGCGGCACAACTGGCAGAATATGAAGAAATGTTGAGAGGTCAGATATAATGAAATTTTTTAACAGAATAAAATCGGCATTTTATGCACTGACGCATGATACAACGACAATATCATTGTTAGATGAACGATTTTGGACGCAGTACGGCAGTATACGGAACAGTAAACTGTCGGAAGTGACATATTTCACCTGTCTAAAAACGTTGTCTGAGGCGGTTGCAAAGTTGCCGTTAAAGATGTATCAGGAAACACCGAAAGGTGTCAGCAAGGCAAAAAATTCAGCATTATACAATGTGCTGAAAGTACGACCGAATAAGAATATGACTGCAACAACGTTTTGGGCAACAGTTGTAACGGTGATGTATCATTACGGAAATTGTTATGTATATATCGCACGGAACAAAGAGCCTGAGTTGTTAATATTGGATAACCGATATATGACTGTCTATGATGACAATGCGAAGTTAATAGATGATAACGGCGGAGTTTGGTATATATATTCAGAACCGGTAACCGGAAAGGTATATAAATTCAGCACTGATGAAATATTGCATTTTAAAACATATATGACGTTTGACGGCATTATGGGATTGGCGGTTAAGGACGTGCTGGCATTGACGATTGACGGAGCAATGGACAGTCAAAAATTTATCAAGAATTTATATGAAACAGGTTTGACAGGTAAAGTCGCTGTTGAATATACAGCAGATTTGAACGAGGAATTACGAAAAAAATTAATCAGCACTATTGAAACGGCAACATCGGCGAACAGTGCATTAACGTTTATTCCGATTCCTGCCGGAATGAAGTTAAATCCGTTAAATTTGAAATTGACAGACGCACAGTTCTTGGAATTGAAAAAATATACGGCATTACAGATTGCCGGAGCATTCGGTATAAAACCAAATCAATTAAATGATTATGAGAAATCAAGCTATGCAAACAGTGAAGCACAGCAACAAGCATTTTTGACCGACACAATGTTGGTTATTCTAAAGGGTTTGGAAGAAGAATTGGCAAGTAAACTGCTAACATCGGAAGAACTTCAACAAGGATATTTTTTCAAATTCAATGTTGATGTCGTGCTACGAGCGACATTTTCACAAAGAATGGAAGGTTATGCGAAAGCCAGACAAAACGGCTGGTTATCCGCTAATGATATACGCAGTAAGGAAGATATGCCACATATTTCCGAAGACGAAGGCGGTAATGCATACCTAATTAACGGCAATATGATACCGTTAAAAGTTGCTATGGAAGGAGGAAATCAGAAAAATGTCAAGACACAGAAATAAGAAACAGAATAGTTTTAACTGTTATATCCGAAATCAGACCGATGATTCAGCCGATATTTATTTTTACGGCGATATAGTCGGAAATGATGGGGATAAATGGTGGGGAAATGATGATAAATGCCCATCTGACGTAGCCACACTGTTGAAAGAATGTGAAAATGTCAGTCAGCTGAATATCTATGTAAATAGTAATGGCGGTGATGTATTTGCCGGTAATGCTATTTATAATATGCTGAAACGGCATAAGGCACATAAAACAGTGTATGTTGACGGTTTGGCAGCGTCTATTGCGTCTGTCATTGTTATGGCAGGTGATGAAATCATTATGCCGGCAAATTCCTATTTGATGATCCACAAAGCGTGGACGTATGCAATGGGAAATGCCAACGATTTGCGTGAAACAGCGGACAGATTGGAAAACATCGAACAAACGATTGTTGATACATACATGGAAAATGTCGCTGAAAATATCACCGAAGATGACATCAAACAGAAAATGTCTGATGAAACGTGGTTGTCGGCAAAGGATGCGGCGGAATTATTCCCACGAATACAGGAAGATGAAAACATAGATGTGGCAGCGTGTATTTCGTCTATAACCTACAACAATATTCCTAAAAATGTCGTTGTCAAAAATGATGACGAAGATGATGAGGAAGAAGATCCGGACGAGGAAGAAGATCCGAAACCAAAAAAGACGGATGAAGATGATGAGGAAGAAGATCCGGACGAGGAAGAACAGAAAGAACAGAAAGAAAAAAACAGTAACGAATTGGATATGTTAGACAATTTCGTATTTATGGAAGGAGCAATAGAAAATGAACAAGAAGATGCGTGAGTTATTAGCAAAAATAAAAGAGAAAAATCTACAAGCAAGAAATTTTCAAAATGAAGGTAAGTTTGCTGAGGCAAAGCAACTAATTGACGAAATCAAGGATTTGCAAACATCATACGAAAATGAAAAAGCATTATTTGAAATGGAAAGGGACAACGTACCAGAAGAACCAAAGAACAAAACAACAGCAAACGGTTTTTCTGTTATGGCAAAGATTGCACTAAGAAAAAAATTGACCGAAGCGGAAAATGCATTGGTTACAGGCACGAACGGTACAGACGGTGAGAATTTTCTAATTCCTGAAGATGTTGATACAACAATCAGAGAATTAAGAAAGACATATATGTCAGCAAAAGATTTGGTAACAGTAGTACCGACATCATCATTGACAGGTAGTTTTGTATTTGAAAAGGGCGTTCCGACAGGTTTGGCAGATTTTGAAGATGGCGATACAATCACAGAAGGCACTAAACCATCATTTGAACAGAAAAAATTCCAAGTTACACACAAAGGTAAGGTTTTCCCTATTTCAAATATACTATTGGAATCGGAAAAGGCTGGTTTGACATCATACCTAAATAACTGGTTTGTTAAAAATTCAATCATCAGTGAAAATACAGACATTTTCACAGCATTGCAAAACGGTAAAACGGCAAAGGCAATAAAGGGATTAGATGAATTGAAATCATCAATCAACAAAGATTTGGACCCATCCGCCCGAATCGGTGCAGTTATTGTCACAAACCAAACAGGATTTGACATTATGGACAGTGAAAAGGACGCAGTCGGCAGACCAATTTTAAAGGAAGACTATGTAACACCGACACAAAAGTTGTTCCAAGGACTACCTGTAATTGTGTTCCCAGATGCACAACTGCCAAACACCAAAGCAGGACAAGCACCGATTTTCTACGGAAATCTTAAAGCCGGTTGTTATTTCATTGATAGGAAAGGTTATCAGTTTGCAGTATCAACTGAATATCAATTCGGTGCAAATATGACAACTATGCGTGTGATCGAAAGCTATGACGTCATTCAGGCAGATAGTTCTACATACATCTACGGAACAATAACGGCAGCAGGAAGCAAGGCTGTAACGACAAAAGCAGCTGCGTAATGAATGGGAGGGGTGAAGAATGTCCCTAACATTAGACGAAGTAAAGAATTTTCTGCGATTAGATACATCCGATGATGATACATTGTTGGAAATATACATATCAACGGCGGAAGAATACGTCAAATCAGCATGTGGTAGGCAGGTAGATCTGGACAATCCCAAAGCACATACCGTAATGCTGATGTTGGTGGGCGACTATTACGAAAACCGTAGTCCATATGGGCAGGCAAAGTATAGTCAGAATGTTTCAACTATGCTAATGCAGTTACAGTTGGAAACACCACAAGATACTGATGATGAGGTGAAAAAATAATGGATTTTGCAAAGCTAAGGCACAAAGTTGTATTTTTAAAGCCGTCAACATCAGAAATAAACGAACAGTTAGAACAAGTTATCGGGTGGTTTCCGTTCCACCCGGTGACAAAGGCTGCAAGTGATGATGTATATTCTACGCAAGACGGCGAAATCCGTTTTAAAAGCGGAGTTTTAAGCGGTTTAAATAATGTGTTTGCCAATTACGGTGTTCGTGCATATGTTTCGCCTGCGACAGGCAGAGAATATGACGAATCACAGAAAATTCGAGCAGAAACAACATACAACGTGGTAACACGTTATTTTAACGGCATTGAAAGTAATATGAAAATTCTGTACGGTGCAAAGGTATTTGACATAGTATCCGTATTGGATATAAATGAGAGTCACAGGGAATTAAAAATCGTATGTTCAGAGGTGGACAGATATGGCAAGACAGAATAAAGATGTATTCGGTTTTGATGAATTGGAAAAATCGTTCAAACGTTTTGAAAAAAACTATCCGGACAAGGCAGATGCAGTTTTAATGGCACAGGGACAAGCAGTCAATAGAAAGACAAAATCGCTTACGCCGGTAAAGACAAAAAAACTCCGCAATTCGTGGAGATTAAAAAAAGTTAAACTGTACAAGGGTGGAACAGTCAGAGTTGTCAGAATTCAAACGAGAGCACCTCACGGACATTTGGTTGAATTAGGTCACGAACAGGTGTCGGGAGGCAGAACAAGAGAAAAAGGACAAAAACTAAACCGAGTACAACGCTTCGCCAGAGGAATTAAATCGCACGGACGTGTTGAAGGTAAGCATATGTTAAGCAATGCAATACAAGAGGCACAATCACGTTTTGACCGAGATGCAAATAAAATGTTAGATAAATTAGTGGAGGAATTTAACAATGATTAAATCACAGGATATACGCAGATTTATAGCGGACAAACTACGAAATGCAGAATTTAATGTTATATCATCAGAAATTCAAGAAGGCTATCCTAAGCCGGCAGTGTTCATCTATGTATACCCATCATCAATTACAAAATCCGGAGGATTTTTGGAGGATGACGTTTACAGTGTAACCATCAAGTATATTCCAAAAACTGAAACTGCACAAGAATGTGCAGAGGCGGCGGAAAAAATTCGCGAAACATTGATGTACAGTACGATTGATGTACAGGACAGGCATTTAACTATGGAAACAATGGATATGACAATCGAAGAAGAACGTTTAACTGTGATGTATGACGTTCCTATAACACAGTCCATTGATGAATGTGACGATTATGACAATGCAGAAACCATAGAAATGAGAGGTATATAATATGGGATTATCAACAATAAATGTAGAATTTAAAGCAGCGGCACAAACCGCTGTAAAACGCAGTGCAAACGGTACAGTTGCACTGATTTTGAAGGATGAAACCAAGGAAGATACCACATACGTTTACAACAATGAGACGGAAGTGGTTAAGAGCCATTGGACATCAGACAATCTAAATTACATAAATATGGCGTTTAAAGGTTCACCCAAAAAAGTGATTATCGAAAGAATTGCCGCAGAAGGAAGTCTTGATGATGCATTGAAGCGTTTGGCGAATAAGAAGTGGAATTATCTTGCCGTTCCGTCATTACAGGACGGTGAAGTTAAGACTGTGGCAGATTGGATTATTGCACAGCGAACGGCAAAGAAACCGTTTAAGGCAGTATTACCGCATTCTGTATCAAATAACATCGGTATTATAAATTTTGATACCGATGATATAAAAATCGGCAGTAAGACCTATACGACCGCTGAATTTTGCGTATATATTGCCAGTATTATTGCCGGAACTGCACTGAATGAGAGTGTAACAGGCAAAGTCATTTCAGAAATCAACAGTATTACAGAGAGTTTAACCCCCGATGCGGATGTTGATGCCGGAAAGCTAATTTTAATCAACGATGGTGAGCAGGTCGAAATTGCACGAGGTGTGAATTCATTGACAACGGTTGGAACAAATCAGACAGAGGATATGAAGTCAATCAAGATAGTTGAAGGAATGGATCTGATTGCAGAAGACATTAGAACAACATTCAAAGAAAACTATATCGGCAGAAGTAACAGTATTGAAAACAAAGAACTGTTTATCGCCGCAGTGAATCAATATTTTGAAACACTGACAAAGGAAGGTGTGCTATATGACGGTTACGAACATTATGCAGAAATCGACATAGACGCACAAAGAGAGTATTTGGCGAGCAAGAGTGTTGACGTTGCAAATATGAGTGATGTTGCAATCAAACAAGCCAATACAGGCACATTTATGTTTATGGCGGCACATATTCAAATGCAAAACGCAGCGGAAGATTTGAAATTCGTTGTAAACATGTAATCGAGGAGGTAGACATATATGAGTAGAAAAATTTCAGCACCTAACATTATTTCCGGTACACACGGCAAGGTATGGTGGGACGATTCGGTCATTTATGAAATTTCAAGTTTTGAAGCAACACTGGATACTGACCGTGAAGATGTCACATTTGCGGGTGATATGATCAAGGATAGCAAGTTGATGAGTGTATCGGGTACGTTCACAATGAAAGTGCGAAAGGTATTTTCACGAGGCAAGAGTTTTGCGGAAGCGTTTATGCAAGGAAAAGACCCACGTTCTACACTGATTAGTCAACTAAAAGACCCAGACGCATATGGTGGCGGATATGAAAAAATCCAACTGACTAATTGTTGGGTTGAGAGTGTACCACTAACCGGCGGTGAAAACGGTAAGGTAGTTGAAGAAGAATACAAAGGCGGTTTTACAGGATTGAAATTCCTTGCAAGCATTGAACCGATAGAACAGGATTAAACATTTTAGGAGGATATAAAAATGACAGGACAAGAAAAACATACAAGATTGACGTTGGACGAAATGATAAGACGTTCAGAGCAAGTAAAGGAAGCAAAGAACAAAAATAAAACAAAGGAATTGTACGTTGAAAGCCTTGACGGCACAATCACAATAACAAAACCAACAAGAAATCAAGTAAATGACGCAATGAATATGGATGCGTATTCAGGCGAATCGGATGCATATCTGGTGTATGAATGTGTGACAGAACCGCCACTGAAAAACAAACAACTGCAACAGGCATATGGCTGCCAAGAACCATTAGATATTCTTGACAAAATATTTGAACCGGGCGAGGTAGTGAATATTTCAAAGGCTGCATTAAGTTTTGCAGGTTATGTTGATGATAGCGTTAAGGCGGTTGAAGAACTAAAAAACTAATTGAACGCAACGGTGATTTTGAATTAATACATTACTACGTCCAACGTGGTTTTGATTGGGATAGAATTGCCGGGGCTACGGGAAATGAAAAGGCATTTTTACGAGCCAGTATGATAAAAGCATACGAAGAAGAAGCTGAAAAGATAAAAGCAATGACAGGAGGCGGTTGATGTGGCAAAAGGTAGAAACATAGGAGCAACACTGTCGTTGAAAGCCGGAAACTTCTTTGCAAATATGAAAAAAGCCCAAAATGAAAGCAATAATCTGCGTAGTACATTGAACAACACAAGCAAAAAAATTTCTGAATTGGGAGATAAAGCTAAAGTTGTTGGCAGTGCCGTTGGTAAATTGGGCAAAGGGTTAGCTATTGCCGGAACGGCAGCCGCTACCGCAGTAGGAACAATGGTAGCAAAATCAGTCAGTTCATTTGCTGATTATGAACAGCTGACAGGTGGTGTCGATACATTGTTCAAAGACAGTTCGGCGGCAGTACAGAAATATGCAAATGATGCATACAAAACCGCAGGTTTGTCAGCTAATAGCTATATGGAAACAGTTACAAATTTTTCGGCATCACTGATTTCCAGTTTAAAGGGCGATACAGCAAAGGCGGCGGATTATGCAAATTCAGCGTTGGTGGATATGGCTGATAATGCAAATAAGATGGGCACGAATATGACAGACATTCAAAATGCCTATCAAGGTTTTGCAAAGCAAAATTACACCATGCTTGACAACTTGAAGTTAGGTTACGGTGGCACACAAGCTGAAATGAAACGACTGCTTAGCGATGCACAGAAACTTACCGGGCAGAAGTATGATATTTCATCATTTGCCGATATTACACAGGCTATTCATGCAATCCAAACGCAAATGGACATAACGGGAACAACGGCAAAAGAGGCAAGCACGACAATAAGCGGATCGTGGGGGTCACTGAAAGCGGCGTTTGAAAATACTCTTGTCGGTTTGACAACAGGCGGAGAAATGTTTGATCAGAGTTTGGATGCACTGGTTGATTCGGCTAAGACGTTCGGGCAGAATGTTATACCGGCAATAACGGGTGCGTTAAGTGGCGTAGGTTCGTTAATTGAGAGTTTGGCTCCTGTAATTGTAGCAGAACTTCCGTCAATGGTATCCGATATACTTCCACACCTTGTTTCAGCCACAAAGAGTTTGGTTACCGGTTTAATCAGCCAATTACCTGCATTGGGAAAGGCTGTTTTAGATGCAATACCATCAATTTTTGACGGTATGACAGATGTAATCGGTGAAAGTTCTGTAGGAAAGCTAAAAGGGTCGTTTGAGGGACTGAAAAATACCATAACTGATACATTTTCAAACATTGGACCAATGCTTAAAGATTTCTGTGAGGGAGGTATATCAACATTCTGTGACGCATTATCTACGGCTATGGATTTAGCCAGTGGAGCTATATCGGTAATTGAGGCATTATCTCCGGTAATAGGAGCAGTTGCAGGGGCGATAATCACATACAAAGGTGCAGTTTTGTTGTGGAATGCAGCTGAAACGGCTAAAAATGTTGTTATGGGTATTTCAACAGCCGCACAATGGGCGTTAAATGTAGCTATGACAGCAAATCCGATTGGTATTGTCATTGTGGCTATCGGTGCATTGGTAGGGGCGTTTATTGTATTGTGGAATAAGTCCGAAGGATTCCGAAATTTTTGGATCAACCTATGGGAAAAAGTTAAAGCGATTGTTACAAGTGCATGGGAAGGAATAAAAGCCGGATTTGAAAAGATAAAAAACGGAATATCAGCAGTCAAAGAAAAAGTGTCTACAATGTGGAACGGAGTCAAAGAAAAAACGTCAGAATTATGGGGCGGTGTAAAAAATGCTGTATCGGAAAAACTGAACAACATAAAAAGTGCATATGACGCACACGGCGGAGGACTGAAAGGTGCTACATTTGCGGCAATAGAGGGTGTCAAGGAATACTACAGGACAGGCTATGACGCAATTAATCAATTAACAGGCGGTAAGCTCGGCGAGATTATCAATGCAGTCGGCGAGAAGATGGAAGTCGTAAAAAGTAAATTCGGTGAAGCATTTGGCAATGTGAAAAACACCGTAATGACTATTTTTGAAAACATAAAAAACGGCATTGTTGAAAAGATTACGGCGGCAGTTGACACAGTTAAAAATGTGTTCACTAAAATTTCTGATACTGTATCATCTGTATGGGACAAAATAAAAAGCCTGCTGAAAGCACCAAAGATTGTGCAGACAGGAACTGTTACGGTGATGGGGGTTGATACACCTATTCCAAAATTCGGATTGGATTGGAACGCCAAGGGCGGTATTATGACACGTCCAACTGCATTTGGATTTGCAAACGGCAAGATTCAAATGGGTGGCGAAGCAGGGGCTGAGGCGATACTTCCACTTTCGGCATTTTGGCGGAATTTGCAAGCATACACTGAAAACAGTCAAAAGAAAAGTCAGGGAAACAATGATATTAATATAAACGTCACCATTAATGCAGGAAATGCGAATGAAGAAGAAATGGCGGCACGATTTATAAATATAGTTGTACCTGAAATAAAACGACAGTATGCAATTTTATAAAAGGAGTGAGGGAAAATGTTAGATTTTTACCTAAGCGTAAATAACAGCGAGGAGGTAGTGCATATTCCTGTCACTCCTCCCTCTTTTTCTGTGACAAATTCACAGTCAACAGAAACATTTGAATCAGCCGGATATGGCTGGATTAAAATTATAGGAAATACCGAATTGCGAGGTGTTTCATGGGACGGAACATTTCCTGTCCATGACTATCCGTTCAGACGTGATGCGTCAATGGACGGTCAAGAATACTACGAAAAATTAAAATCGTGGCAAAAACGAAAATTGCCTGTTCGTTTAGTGATTACATCAACCGGTTTTGCAAACATCAGCATAAATATGGCTGTAGCCATAGAAAAATTAGATTTTGATGTTGGCACAACTGGCGATTTGGATTATTCGATTGAATTGGGCGAAGTAGAGCTGTTAAATGACACGGAGGATACAAATATGGCACAGTTAGATGATTTGGCGGCAAGAATGGACGCAGTCGAAAAACGGTTGGATTCATTGGAAAACGAAAAAATCTATAATTATATGGACGATAATATGCCCTCGTGGGCAAAGCCGACAATCCAAAAACTAATGGATAGGGGTTATCTGAACGGCACAGGTGATAACGAGCTGGGATTGACTATGGACATTATCAGAATGTGCGTGATGATAGATAATGCAAACGGTTTTGAGGGTTATACCGTTGACAGTATTCCTGATTGGGCTGCACCAACGATTGAAAAAATCAAGAAAAAGGGTTATTTGTCCGGTATTGATGATGACGATTTGGGACTGACAAAGAATATGATTCGCATATTAGTTATTTTAGACAAAGCCGGAGCATTTGGTGATTAAATATGGCAAGTGGACAGGATTTAGTTAAAATTGCACAGGCTGAAAACGGCACAAAGGAAAACGGAACGAATAACGTCAAATATAATACATGGTTTTACGGACACGAAGTAGACGGAAGTAATTATCCTTGGTGTGCGGTATTTGTTTCGTGGTGTGCGGATAAAGCAGGTATTACAACAGACATAATGCCTAAAACGGCAAGTGCCGGTTATTTTGCACATTATGCAAATCAGGGACATGGTGAGGTTTTCACCAATAAAAATCCCGAAGCAGGTGATTTGTTTTTAATAAATTACAATGGTTCGGATTGGGCAAATCATGTAGGTATAGTTGCATCGTGTGACGGTTCCAATATCACAACGATTGAAGGCAATTCATCCGATATGGTTCGATCCAGAACGTTATCAATGTCCGGATTGACGTTTGTTCATTTTAATTTGGATAGCAGTAGCGGAATGACTGCCGCTTGGACGGCACGAGAAGTACCGAATATCGGCAGGGATTTAGCCACAAAAGCATATATGGCATATCAGTTATACACTGATAAATCATCAGGCGGATATAGCTATTTATGGGGCAGTAATTCGACAACTGCAAATGGTGGACTACGAAAATACAAAGAATTCTATTGTGTAGCAATGGGTTCATACTACGGTCCGGACGGAACATTTATCAAAGTGGAATTTGATGATGGGAAGACGATTTATTGCGTAAAGGCTGACGAAAAAAAAGACAGTGAAACAGACAGCAAACATATGTATCACGACTATCCGTTTGATCGTAATGTATTGGAATTCATTATTGACAGAACAGTTGTGCGAAATAATGATGAATTTACATCAGCATTAAATGCCGCCGATATAAACCGTTCAGCACGAATCAAGGCAATATGGACTTCGGACAGCGAACCAACCTACGGCGGTGCAGGAAGCACAACGGCAGAAAATGAAAAAGAATATCATTTTATTGATACAAACGAGAAAATTTCCATACATCCGACAATATTCAAACAAACACCAATGCAGTGTGACCGCCATAATGGTGGTTTAACGGTGTTATGCAACGATATTGATATATCATCATATGTGGGCGATATATCGTGGCAAAATACCAAGGATACGCTTGCAACGCTGTTTAATTTCAGCGTACCAAAGGCAGGTGATATGAAGTACATCAATATGTACAAACCGCAAGAGGGCGATATAATTCGTTATAGCGGCGGTACACAAGAAGATTTTAGGGGTGTAATTATCGAAGTTGATGACGGCGATAATTACGTTAATAAATATGTTGCCGGTGATGTGGGACAGTATCTGAACAAAACCAGTGATACATATCAATTCACTGCAATGCGTGCTGACGACTGCATTAAAAAAATATGCGGTGATTTGTGTATTCCTATTGTGATGATACCGGAATTACCGTTATTGATTACGCAAATTTATGTGGACAAGGCGGTATCAGATGTTATTGCTGACATACTGACACTATGTGGCGGTGTACATAATTTTGATTTTGTTCCTGACGGCATCAGAATTTATAATTGTGCGGATATGGTTGTAAATCCACAATTCAGAATATCGTCAAACACCGAATTGAAAGATTCGATAAAGTATATCGGAAACGTTGAGCATAAAACCAGCATCGAGGACAGAAAAACAAGCGTAAAGGTTATTTCAGATACAGATGTTTTAACAACGCTGAAAGATGAAAACAGCATTGCACAATTCGGTTTTTTGCAAGAAGTTATCAAAGTCGGTGAAAATGAAGACGCAAAGGAAGTGGCAAAAAGCAAGTTGTCAGAGCTGAACAATACAAGCGAAACATATTCCGGTGAAATTATTGAAGAACTGAACAGCTATACCAGAGCCGGAAGTGTTATCGCTATCGGTGATGAAAAGTATTTGATAAATAGCAGTCAGCACAGTATAAAACAAGGTGTGCATTACAATAAATTAGATTTGGAGCGATTATGATATGAATAACGGATATACAGAATTAGCAAAAATGCTGAAGAATTTAAGCAAGGGTGAAACCTATGGTCCTGTATTCGGCAGAATAACGCAATTACCGGATTTAATCATAACACGCAGTAACAATATACAACTGACAAAAAATCACGTTGTAAGCATTGTAAATCTGTATGAACGTGATGCCGAAGGAAGATATATTCACAACGGCAAGAAAGTTGTCCTGTTACCGTATAACAACGATAACAGTTATATTGTGTTGGGGGTGATACAAGATGGCTGATTATGTTACAACAGAACCGGCATTTGATTTTGAACGTGGTGATTTTGTTATTATAAACGGTCGTCCGAAAATGGTTGTCGGTATGGATCGCCTACGAAGTTGGATAGGAAAAGTACTACGAACGCAAAAAGGACGATACAAGATATATAACGGAACATCATACGGAACGAGAATTAAAGACACATTTGTAGGTAAAACATTCACGCATGACTATATGTTATCAGAAATTCAGCGAGAAATTACTGATAATTTAGAGAAAAACAAGGATATTGTCAGTGTGGACGGTTTTTCGGCAACAGTAGACGGAACGCATTTAACAGTTGAATTTACTGTTACAACAGTGTACGGAACAACGGACTTAAAGGAGGCACTATAATGGCAGAAACAATAACATCTATAACGGAACGTCTTCTGGCAGAAGTGCCGGAACAATACGATACAACCGAAGGTACATACACATATGACATTGAAAAATCTGTTGCAGTCGAATTTGACAACGCATACGACCAATTAGAAACGGTACGAAAACAATCGCACGTTTCGACTGCAAGTGGCACATATTTAGAAAAATGCGTTGCACATTTTGGTTTGTATCGAAAATCGGCAACGTATGCAACAGGGAACATAACGGTCACAGGAACATCTGGTGCAGTGTTGCCTGTCGGTAGCAAAGTGGCAGCCGGAAATGTCATGTTTACGGTGAATGATACGGTGACAATAGGTGATGATGGAACTGCATCAGCACCGGTCATATGTGATACAGCCGGAACACAGGGGAATGTTTTAGCCGGCTATATTAATCGTTTTCCGGTTACAATCAGTGGATTGCTACGGGTTACGAACGAACACGCAACCACAGGTGGCAGCAATGACGAAACAGATACACAACTGCGTGAACGATATAATGAATACATATCCCGACCTGTTACAAGTGGTAACAAATATCAATATATATCGTGGGCAAAATCCGTTCCGGGAGTAGGTGATGCAAAGTGTATTCCGCTGTGGAATGGACCGGGGACGGTCAAAGTTATCATTGTTGATACAGAAAATCAAATAGCTCCTGCGGAACTGGTAAAAAAAGTCAAAGAATACATTGACGATTTAAAACCGGTCGGAGCGGATTTGACAGTCGGTACAGCGGAAGAAATTGCAATCAATGTTTCGTGCAAAATCGAAATGACGGGAAATGTCACAGAGAATATCAAAAAAAATATATCTGAATATTTGACGAAAATTTCGTTTTCAAAGGGTTATGTATCCTATGCGAAAATAGGACAGGCTATTTTGAATACTGATGGTGTAACCGACTATACGAATTTGACAGTTAATCAATCTACAAATAATGTCCCGATAACTGAAACACAGATTGCAGTGTTGGGGGTGTTGAAAATTGACTAACATTGAAAATCTGTTGCCGAAATACTATAAAAATTCAAAATATATGCACGGATTATTACATCCATGTGATGTTGAATTTGATAAATTGTACGATAAATTGGATAGAACATTGAAAAATCTATCTGTTGATGACGCTGATGAAACAGGCATTCACGATTTTGAAACAGATTTTTTAATACCGTTGTCTGATGATACGTTGGAATTACGGCGTAGTAAAATCAAAACAAAATTTTTACATACGGCAACTACAACGTTTGAAAATCTGCAAAATATAGTTCGTGCATACGATAACGGTGCGAGTATCAGCGAAGATAATCCCAATTACAGAATAAAAATTCAAAGTTGCAAACCGTTATTACTGCAAGAAATTTTAAACAGTGTCAGTGAAATCATTCCTGCACATATTGCTACCACTATTGAATTAGATGAACAACAGCCACAGGAACATAAAACTGCTGTTGTCTGTATATGTGCAGTGTCAAAAACCTATGAAACTGTTGGATTTGATAATAATGTGGCTGATGATGGGATTATAAATTGTGCTAATTTTGAAAAATTCGCAGTGATTGACGGTTGTTCCGGTGAACAAATTCAAATGGCAAAATACCGTACATTTGAAGAAATGCAACAAATTGATTATGAAACCGCGAAAAATAAAACGTATGCAGAGCTATTGTACAAGGAGGAGTAAATATGGCAGAAGAAAAAAAGATTGAGGGTTTTTCAAATATAAAATTTACGGCATCCGGTTTGCTGCTGGAAGCAAAATTGAAAACAGGTGTACCGCTGAAGATTACCCGTGCAGTTATCGGTACGGGGTATTTAGATGACGGTGAAGACGTAGCAAATTTGACGGCACTGAAATCTGAAATTGAATCGCATCAAACCGGAGTAACGTCATCATCTGCAACAGTTGATATTACAAATGTGTCTGTTGTGGCAGCCGGAATGACTAATCTGCGATTAAAAATAAAAAACGGCGATACACCGTTTTATCTGCGTGAAATCGGTATAATGGCACAAGACCCTGATTTGGGTGAAATTCTATATTTGTACACAAATTGCGGTAACGGTGCACAGGCATTCCCTGTGTTTGATGGTAGCAACCATGTGTACAGAACTATTGATTTTTTGAATATTATATCAAATGCGTCAGATATAAATGTGAATGTCACGCTAAACAATGAGGTTACACGTGATGATTTTGAAACACATAAAACTGCAACAGTGTTGGATCATCCGAACGGCTGTGTTACCACAGAAAAAATTGCTGATAATTCAGTTACGAATATAAAAATCAAAGATAGTGCGATAACATTGGCAAAATTAAATAATGATGTTCAAACAAAATTTGATGGATTGGAAAAAGCAATTCAAAAAATCAATTCAATCAAAAAAATTGATTTAGAATATTCTATCAGTCAAGGAGGACATGATGGTTATAATATCGTGGTAAAACCTAAAGTGAATTATATAGCAAGAAAAGAAGTATCAGGTACTGCAACCTATCCTACACAATCATATGATAAATGCTATATGTATATATGTTACGACTATGACAGTAACAATATATCGTTGGTATGCGGTACAACTGTATCGGGCAGAGGACCACAACCACCGGACGATTATATTTTTTCTGCTGAAATTTCGTCAAGTTCAGACTGTGGCGATTTTGAATATCACAGATTAATTCAAAAAGATGATAACGGTGATATAGTAGCTGTAATGTGAGGTGATTGGCATGGCAACGACAACAGAAAAGGGATTTAAAATTCCGGGATATGCCGACAAGGCAGACGTTCCCGGAATGGTAAAAGACAATGTGGAAACTGCTGAACAACACCTCAAAGCCATTTCAAAATCAATGTCAGACATATCATCCAATATTAATTCATTAGACAGTACACTGCAAATAATGAATACACAATTAGGCAATATGTCAGATATGTTAGATGAATTAAATGGCGTGACGGAGGAAACATCATGACGATTTGCGAAAAATTCAAATTAATGATGGCATCATTTGCGAATATTAGGGCGGCTATCGTTGAAAAGGGTGGTACTGTTACTGGTGGATATGCCGATTATGCTAAAAATATCCGAAATTTATATTCTAATGATACATATACATCCCAATATCAATATCCGACTGAAAAATCGCCAATTATGCAGTATTTAATCAATTTGTATAATCGCATAACATTCTGCTATGCGGTCAAACAGGAAATACGACAGGCAATTATAGACGGTGGTGTTGATGTTCCTGATGATACACCGTTTTCAGAATATGGTGATAAAATCCGTCAAATACAGCGTTTTGAGATTACGACAAGTAATTTGTATTTGGGCGAATATAAGACCGAATGTAGAGGGCAATTAACTGCACAGGGCGGAAGTCCACCGTACTCTTGGAAACAAACTTGGGGTTCCAATATTCCCGGTATCACAATGACATCAGACGGAACTATATCAGGAACACCAATGCAAACAGGCGGCTATAATTGGGGTGTTCAAGTGACCGATAGCAACGGAAAAACACTGTCCAAAGATATTTTAATCAGTGTCAGACCTAAAACGTTGAATTTCAAGCAGACTGGAGAACGTTCATTTTTATATGACGGTCAACCGCATACAATCACGGCAGAATGTATTAATGACAGTGATGTTGAATTTGAAATTTATTTCAACGATAACGGCAGTGATGTTTTGAGCATGACAAAATGCGGTTCAAACAGAGGATATGTACGAATTACATCGGCGGATAAGTCGTGTTACAGAATAGGTGAATGTGATTTGTATATGTCAATATCAGTGAATGCTGTTAATGTAACATCAGATAAAGTCCAATCGGTAAAATACGACGGACAGCCACATAGTTTCAATGTTGAATTGTCAAAACAATGTGACGTGAATGTGAAATATAAAACGTATTCTGCGAATGATGATACATTCAATGTGAACGAGGATGAATATACAACGGTTTCACCCACCGAGATTGGGAAATATCGTGTATATATATCGTCATCATCATACGGATATATCATTCGTGACACATATGCAGGATACAATAAATATTTCGGCATATTGAATATTACGGAGGGACAGTGAAATGAGCAGATATTTTAAATTTGTATGGGCTGGTATATTCCTATGCCCTGCACCGATATATTGGGTGATGTTGGGATTGGTTATCATTATTTTTGCAATAGGATTAATTACAAATAGAATGGTTGATGATCCGTATGGCGAAGCAGAGCAACAGTATAAAATCACTGTCGGTTATATTATTGAAAACTGTAAATCAGTACCGTATAAAATATTCTATACGGACGAGCAAACCAACAAACGCACAGAAATTCCGTCTAAAAATGTGACAATTCAGCATATTAGCGATAGCATTTATGAAATTTATGTCCGCATCAAACGACAGGACGGTGACGGCTATGATTATGCCATAGCAAAATTGAAAAAAATTTCAGATACTGAATATAGAACAGTCAAAGTTGAAGTCGGAAGGGAAGTGATATAATGCGTAAAGGCAGTACAATAGCGGCAATTGTAAGTAGCATATTCCCGACAGTATTATTTATATTATTGGGTTTGAAAGCAGACTGCACCGCAGTGTATTTCATTGGTTGCATTGCATTTTCAATTATTGATTTTATCAATATGTCAGCGGTGTGTGCATACAAAGAACGACAGTTGAAATACAAAAACAGTGAGGTGCGGAAGAAATGCAAAAAATCATAAATAGACTGAAAAAAATGGGGTTATCGGCTACACAGATAATATTTAATCTGGTTACATCGGGATTGATATGCTGTACTACAGTATCAGGACATAGTATGATGCCGACAGTGCATGACGGTGACAGGTTGCTGTATAATCCGTTTTTCAAAAATGTTGAACGTGGTGATGTTGTAGTTATTTCGCATGGCGGTGATATGTTGATTAAACGTGTTATTGCTATTGGCGGTGACCATTTGACGATTAGCACATATGGCAGTGTAGCGATAAATGGCGAATGGCAGAACGAAACATACATAAATCCGCAAGAACAATCAGGCGAAAGCATTGACGTTACAATCCCTGAAAATGAATTGTGGGTAATGGGCGACAACAGGGGACACAGTTTAGATAGCCGTAATTTCGGTACTGTGGAACTGGGTGATGTAGTAGGAGTAGTGATAATACGGAAAAATGGAGGCAATGATGGAAAATGAGCAAAAAGAAATGTGGGAACGGCTGACTGCCGTGGAACAGTCCACGAAGTCGGCACACCACAGAATTGATACGTTGGACAAGTTGACCGAAAGCGTTCACATTATAGCTACGGAAACAAAGGCAATGCGTGAAGATGTGAATGACATCACGGAACGTGTAGACGAAATCGAAAAGAAACCTAACAAACGATATGAAACAGTAATTACTGCTGTTATTACGGCATTAGTCGGCGGTTTGATAGGTTATTTTATTAAAATGTTGGGTTTTTAGTATTTTAAAATTAGGAGGTATGTAAAAATGAAAGAATGGATTAAAGCGGCAGGAATAAGAGCAATCAAGACAGTTGCTCAGACAGCAGTTGCCACTATAGGTACTGCGGTAGCTATGGGAGATGTAAATTGGGTACTTGTAGCGAGTGCTTCTGCACTTGCAGGTGTACTTTCTCTACTAACATCTATAGCAGGTCTTCCTGAAATCCAAGAAAAGAATTGAGGTATAAACAATGGATATTCAAATCAAACAGGGTCCGCAGTGCCACACGTCTAATTGCTACACATATAGGAATGGCGATATTAAATATATCGTCATTCATTTTACGTCAAATAACGGCGATACGGCATTGAACAACTGCAATTATTTCAGCAGTGCAAATCGTGGTGCGTCTGCACATTATTTTATCGGTGATGACGGAATATATCAATCTGTACCCGATAAATGGGCGGCGTGGGCTGTCGGTGGTACAAAAATTTACAAACACCCGTATTGTAGGAATATGAACAGTATTTCGATTGAAATGTGCAGTCGTATCGGTGCGGACGGTAAATACTATATTCGTGACGGAATTGTGGAACAGACAATTAAATTAACACGGTATTTGATGAATAAATACGGTGTGCCGGCACAGAATGTACTGCGTCATTATGACGTGTGGGACAAACAATGTCCAGAGCCATTTGTGCGTAAACCGGAATTGTGGGAAAAATTCAAAAGAAAATTAAGTGAAAGCGAGGAACTAACTATGGAACAGTATAATGAATTAAAATCATTAATTGAAAAACAGGCGGTAGCTATTTCAGCACTGCAAGCAGAAAACAAGGAGTTAAAAGCCGTAGTGCAAAGTACAATGGTGTATAACTATAATGACGGTAATATGCCGGAGTGGGCGAGAAAGGCAGTGCAAGCGGCTATGGACTGCGGAGCGATACAGGGCGATGCAGATGGTTGTCTTGGCTTGTCCTACAAAGACCTAAGGGCAATTTGTAGGGAGTACAGATGTGGTATGTATGATAGATAGAATAAAAAAAGTGGCTTTTAGCCACTTTTTTATTAATCTTCAATTTCAAAGTTTATGAATCTTTCGATTTCGATTTCGTCATCATCGGTTACAACGATTTCATCATCAATAATTTCAGCGTTTAGGTTGTTGTTTCTGATTTGTTCAATTAGAAAATCTTTGTATAGTTCGATTGCTTCTGCTTCGCTTTCAGCAGTTACATAGTCACCTGCGTAATTATCACGACTTGCTTCTACTACGTTACCGTTTTTGTACATTTCGTTTGTTACCTTAAATTTTTTCATTGTTTTGTCCTCCTAAAAATTATTATCTCTGTTTCTTTTTTTTGAGGTTTCCCTCATTTCTTGATTTTATTATACCACGAAAAAGTGTGGTTGTCAAGCTTTTTTAAGAAAAAAATTGAAAAAAATCAAAAAAATATGAAAAGACACCAGAGGTTAATCCTCTGGTGTCTTTTCATCATATAGTTCTTCCAAAGTTACACCTAATATCTGTGCAAATTTGTATGCGGTAGAAATTTTACAGTCACCACGCTTTTCAATGTCTTCGATAGTTCGGCGATGTATGCCTGTCAATTCCGAAAACTTTGGAACGCTATAACCTTTTTGTAGCCGTATGGCTTTTAAATTTAACATATAATCCACCTCTAAAAAAATGATTTTACAAGGTAGTACAAAAAGAAACATAGTCCTAAAATATAAAATACTTTTAGGGCGATTTTTAAATATATTTTTTTCATATTGCACTATTGAAAGACTTGTGATATAATTAAATCAGAGAGAGGGGAAAACCCCCATCTCTATGTAATAATGTCGATCAGAATTTTCAACCAGCCAACAATGGAAATCAATCTGATCAAGAGCTTTTCGACTACCGTAAGGAGTTTGAAAAGCTTTTTTATTTTTTCGTCTTCGTCTTTCAACGGACCTCACCTCACTTTCTATATTTATTATACCACGAAAAACTGTGGTTGTCAAGCTTTTTTGAGAAAAAAATTAAAAAAATAGCTGATTTTATCAGCTATTTTAGTTGGGACAATATTCTATTTCGGTATTTACAGGAGTGGGCCGTCCCACAGAAGTTGAGGGTCTTGCGACTTTTGATAAAAAAGTTATACTTTTCGGTTCGGAAGGTAATGCAAAAGTGTTTGAGTCGAAGTATAAGGAGGACGCTTTTGACCCGCAGCTTTGGAGAAAAACAAATATGCCGCATGCAGTGGTAGAGGTGGCGGACTGCAAAATGGCAGGTAAAAATACAAAGGATATAACGGTGAAACAATGCGTATATACTGTTGAAAAAAGTACAATGGAAACTGTGGTACAAATTTGAAGAACGGTTTAAACGAAAAATTTAAACCGTTTTTTATTTTGTGGAATATATTGACAACTGTTGTCGAAAATGATATAATATTTTTAATTATTATTATATAATTTTGTATATCTGTAATAAAAACTTAAATCTGTTAAGCGAAAGGATGAGGGGAATGAATTCAAGGAACAAATTAATCGCTGTTTGCGTTATATGTGCGGCAGTTGCATTGCTGTCTGTCGGCGGAGTTGTTTTTGCATATCAAAAGTATGCGTCAACATTCAATAATGCAAGCAACGGAAATGTAAGTTTAAACAGCATTAATGAAGGTATGTCATATACAATTTTAGATGACGGTACGAATGTTTATGAAAATCCCGATAAAGGCTCGGCAGTGCTTATGCAGACAAAAGCAAATGAAACGGTAAGTTTTTTGGCACTTGCACATGGCGGTTTTTATAAGATAAGAGTAAACGGAGTGGACGGATATGTGTTGTGTGACAAGGTTGTCGATAAAACTCTTGCAACACCGGCACCGACAGAAAATCCGACAAAGGTTATGTACATTGTAAATGTGAATGAAAGCGTAACATTGAGAAAAACTCCGGACCAAAAAGGTGAACAGATTACCACAATTCCGCTTGGCACGCAGGTTGAATTTGTAAAAAAGGAAAATGATGATTTTTCAAAAATTAAGTATGGCGGACAAGAAGGCTTTGTAATGACAAAGTATCTTACGGAAGACGCGAATATTGCAATTCAACAGGCAGGCAATAAAAATGCCAAACCTGCTGAACCGGTGCAACATGCGACAGGCTCGTCCGATGTATCGGTTAAATTCACAATGTATGTTTTTAATGTACAGAACTCAATATATTTAAGAAAGTATGCGGAAGAAAATTCGGAAAATATCTGTACAATCCCTTGGGGTGAACCTGTAGGATATATTGAGGATGTTACAAACGGTTTCTACAAAATAAAATATAAGGGACAAATCGGTTATGCAAAAGCGGAATATTTGACATCAACAGATCCTCATGTCTACACAGGCGGAAATCCGATTTATCATATTTCAGGAGTGCAAAATTCGGTGTATTTAAGAAAAACACCGTCAGAGCCGGCGGAATACATTTGTGAAATTCCTGTCGGAGCGGCAGTTGAATATCTCGGCTCGTACAACGGATATGATAAGGTTAATTATAACGGTATGGTCGGATATGTGACAAGTGCATACGTCAGATAGGGGGATAATGATATGAACAGAGAAGATTATAATTTTGATCCAATGACCGGTGAAAAAGTTATTAAAGATGACTATAATTTTGATCCAATGACCGGTGAAAAAATTATTAAAGATGACTATAACTTTGATCCAATGACCGGCGAAAAAATTGTAAAAACCAATGAACAATCTCAACAATTTAATCCTGAGGGGTATCAACCAAACAATAAAATCGCTATTATTGTGATTGTGGTTGTAACGGTTATATTTTTGGCGGTTGCGTCAGGCTTTGCGGGATACTTTTTGGTAAGCGGACACAATCAAGGACAAAAACCTGCCAATCCGATTTTGACGTCGGAGGCGATAAAGTGGTCGGCGGTAAAGCTGAATGACGGTGAAATACCAAATACATATGAAAATAATATGCCGTCGGCTGAGATAAAAGGCGTCGGAACGAAATCAAGCATAATCAATAAATTGAGAGAAAATACAGATAAAAGTCTTGGTTCACTTCAGGTTTCAGAGATTGACGGCGGTGTAAAGTATTATACTCTCGAAGATCAAATTCTGAGAATAGATATTCCGTCAGGTGTAAACGGTTTTAAGTATAATCGAATTTATTATTTTAATAATGATGTATTGTATTTTGGACTTGTTTATTCGGCGGCAAATCAAAACAATTTGTATTTTTATCAAGGCGAAATGTACAGATATATAAATGAAAAGGGCGAAATGAAACAAAATGAGTTTAAAGATGATGTCTTTAAAACTTTAGGAAATTTTGCTCTTAACGAGGCATATTCTTTTTATGATTATAAGACAGGTGTAAAGAACGACAGAAGATAAAATGTGAAACAGGTAAGTCTATTTTAAATAAGGCTTACCTGTATATTTTTTTATTAAAGCAGTAGAAAATCTTATGAATTTCTGATATAATTATTATAAAAGAATATGATATTAATGCGTTTAAAGGAGGGATAAATATGAAAAATTATAGGAAAGTAATATCGGTAATTGCGGTGTTGATAGGTTTGTTTGTCATGTCGGTGAGTGTTTCGGCGGCAGACTTGGCAATTATTGTAGTGGATGGCAAAGCAGTTGTCGGAAACGGTACATCGGGCGTTGCGATTGTTGCATCGTATGACGAGGACGGAAAACTTACAAAGGTTGTGAAAGAGTATGTGACGGAAAGCAGCAGTACGGTGCTTAATGTAAAAAACGGCGACAAGGTTATGTATTGGGACGGATTAGAAACAATGAACCCGCTTTCAGATGCCGTTACGGTAACAGATGTCATTTCGGACGAAGATAAAGAAACCATATATGAGGCGGCGGTCGATAAAGCACTTCGTGAGGCTCTCGGCAAAAATAAGGGCAAGGATATGACGGAACTTCAAAAAGCATTGGCACTTCATGACTGGCTTGTGATGAATTGTCAGTATGATGTGACGGTATCAAGACCGAATGCACACACTGCGTACGGGGCGATTGTAGAGGGTTATGCCGTTTGCGACGGTTATGCTAATGCATATAACGACCTACTTGGCAGAGTCGGAGTGACGGCAACGTATGTGTTGGGAAGAAAACCGGTGCATTTGGGTGAGGATCCGCAACTTCATGCTTGGAACTGCGTTACAATCGGCGGAAAAAAATATCATGTTGATGTTACGGCAGATGACCCTGTTCCCGATATGCTGGGCACAGTGAGTCGTGGGTACTTTTTAGTAAGTGATACTGTATTGAACAGATCAGGATATGGAGATTATGCTACGCATTGTACGGATACGACTTATGAAGAATATGATATGTTTACCGGTTTTTATATGCAATTTATATGGAATGATGATATTCAGAAATTCTACTATATTGATATGGACAAAGTGAAAACTACTTCTGATTTTACAGAAACACTTACACCTTCATCAGAAGAAAACGGAGCGAAACCGACAAGCTATATTATAACTGAGGACAGCAAATATATTTGTTTCTTTAGACCGAGCTTTGTAACGAGTCAATCCACAGTGTATCTTTATAGCTTTGAAACCGATAAATATTATACATATGCAATCAAGAATATTAAAGATGTTGTTTTCTGCCGAATAAGACAAAAAGGAAATAATATTGAGGTTGTAAGAGATTATTATAAAAACAATATGCCTTATATAGTGAATGTGGTGAAGACTATTCCGCTTCCGAATGATATAAGGGAACGCAATGTTACATTTGACCCTAATTATAGTGGCGGAAACATAACAAGCTGCAAATACATTAACAACTATTGGACAGACGGCGAGCAGGCGTTTGCCGATTTGACAAGAAATAATTTTGCGTTTGGCGGTTGGTATACCGAAAAAGGCGGCGGAACAAAGATTGAAAACTTTGAAGAAATTTCCGGTGATGATGTAACGCTTTATGCTCATTGGTGGGGGGCTTGGAGTATATCCGAAGACCCGACACTGACCGAAAGCGGAAAAGCAGTGCGTTCACTTGAGGGTTATCCGAACGTGACGGAAGAAATAACAATTCCGAATTTATCAGATGAATCAGTGTGGACAAAAAAGTATACAAAACCGGCGACAATGGCAGCGGAAGGTTGGGTGCTGTATACCTCTGAATATGGCAATGTGAAGATTACGTTGCCGAAGAAAGATTGGGAGTATGGTATTACTTATAAAGACGGCAGCGTTTATATTACCGTTACGGAAGAATCCTCTTATATAGTCAGATTTAAGTGCGGAGATAATGTCGGAGACAGAAAGGTAATCACAAACGGCGCAGGCGAATATAGAGTGATGAATCCAAAGGATTTTACACCGAGCGGAACTGTTACGGCAACTCTGTATGACATCGAAATGAATGAACTTGCCACAGTCGAATATGAAGTGGAATAAGATTTAGAATGTGAAACGGTTTAAACGAAATGTTTAAACGTTTTTGGTTGTAAGATATATTTGGAATAAAAGCTAAAAATCTACAAAGCGAAAGGATGAGGGAAATAAATTAAAAAAATAAATTATGAAGTGTTTAAAACATTGGGGAATTTTGCTCGCAGTAGGGAAGAAACAGTATAAAAAATATAATATAGGAGTTGATACTGATGAAAAAAAGAGGTATAAGTATTTTAGTTGCTTTGGCAATAATGTTCACGTTTGTTTCGGTTAGCGCTGAAAGGAACATAAAAATTTATGTTGACGGTACAGAACTTGAGTGTGACAGTCCTGCATTTATTGAAAACGGAAATACTATGGTGCCTATACGTAACATATTTGAACATCTGAATGCTAAAGTGGATTGGGACAATGATACTAAAACAATTACGACTAAAAAGGAAGATACCGAGATTACTTTGCAAATCGGATCTCAAACTTTGTAGAAAAATGAAAAATCGGAACAATTAGACGTTACACCAGTTATTGTGAATGATACTACATTTGTTCCTATCAGAGCGGTGTCACAAGCTTTGGATGCAAATGTAGCGTGGGATGATAAAACATCAACTATAAAAATTTCTTCGGATTATTCTGCGGCGAGCAGTGATAATGAACCGACCGTAACAATGTATGCACCTGACGGAAGAACAATTGATATTGCACAATCAGAAGTAGAAGCATACGAAAATGTAGGTTGGTATAAAGAGCCGGTAGTGCTAATGTATGCGGCAGACGGAAGAACAAGATATACATTGCAATCAGAAGTAGAAGCATACCAAGGAGTAGGCTGGTATACCGAACCGGTAGTATTAATGTACGCGGCAGACGGAAGAACAAGATATACATTGCAATCGGAAGTAGAGGCATACCAAGGAGTCGGCTGGTATACCGAACCTGTTGTACTAATGTATGCTGCGGACGGAAGAACAAGATATACATTGAAGTCAGAGGTAGACGCATATAAAAAAGTAGGTTGGTATACCGAACCGTATACACCGCCGAAAACTAACAGTAGCTCAAGCGGAAGTTCAAGCGGCGTTGTACGCGGTTCAACAGTATATGTAACCCCATCAGGAAAGAAATATCATTACAGCGCAAGCTGTGCCGGCAAAAATGCAAGAGCAACCACCCTTTCAGCAGCACAAGCCAGCGGCAAAGGCCCTTGCGCAAAATGTGCAAGATAGCTATGCAATTTTATTACAACTATGTCAATATAGTTTAATTGTATCAATTGTTAAACCATTATGAAATTTTGAAGATGGATATTAAAATGATTTTGTATTTGGGAAAAATTAGAGCAATATATGAGTTTATAGCATAGAGGAGCTGATAAATTATGTTTAAATATAAATATAAAGTTCCCAAAAAAGAATT